>NZ_PVLQ01000030.1 GCF_002980595.1 Malikia granosa | reverse complement strand
GAACTGGGCGCGCGCCTTCTGCGTGAAGCCGACCGGGATGGTCGACTTGATCACCATCACCGCGTCCGGGTTGATCGCGATCACGTCGCGGATCACGGCCTCGACCGAGCCGGTGTTGAAGTAGTTGGTCGCCGGATCGTAGTCGGTCGGGGTGGCGATGATGACGAAGTCGGCGCCCGCGTAGGCCTCGCGCTTATTTAACGTGGCGCGCAGGTTGAGCGGCTTGCTGGCCAGGTACTGCTCGATGTCGGCGTCCTCGATCGGCGACTGGCGGGCATTGAGTTGCTCGACCTTGGAGGGGATGATGTCGAGCGCGACGACTTCGTTCTGCTGGGCCAGCAGCACGGCATTCGAGAGGCCGACGTAGCCGGTACCGGCGATGGCGATCTTCATATTACTTCTCTAGAATTTACTTTAAATTTTTGGTGAGACTATGACATGGATTTGCGGCTGCCTTGCTTTGTAAGGTATTTGCAATTGAGTTCATCGTCTTTGCGAATTTATTTTGGTTTGTATATTTACAAGTTTTATATATTGGATTTATTTACTGTTACGTAAGATAATTTTGAATTTATTTGGCAATTTGATTGTCATTTATCTGTGTGCCAATTAGTTTTTTTAGTGATAATCCATCGGTGACGTATCATCCGTAAGTAGAGCAGAATGTAGCCAACTCCAAGTCCGATAAAGCAAATTGCTGACATTAAAGTTGATTCGTAGACTATATTGGCGACTATTACGGCGGTTATTGTCATTCCTCCTACAAGTAATCCTGTGATTGAATTCTTTGATTGCATTGATAAGTGGCTAAACCAACGTGCGATATACCTTCTTTTGACAAGGCTATGAAAGTGTAGTCGATCAGGATGCCCGGGGTGTGCCTGTTTGACCCGACGTCGATAAATGCTGAATATTACTTCTGTGACAGGGTGAACGCAGATGATGAGAGCAGCGAAGGGGGAGACTGTAGAGTTTCTTTCAATCAGTAATACTGCTATCCAGGCTAGGGAGAATCCAATGAAATATGAGCCTCCATCTCCAAGGAATATTTTTCCTAAAGGCCAGTTGATCCAAAAGAAGCCCCATACACATGAGGCGAGGATCAATGACATACCCGCTAACATAGCGTCGTTAACTTGATATGCTATCATGCCAAAACCAATAAATGCTAGAAATGAACTTGTGCTAGCCAGTCCATTAAAGCCGTCAATAATATTGATGCTATTTGCTACTCCTCCAATAGCAAATGCTGTAAAAATTACTGATATTGTTGTGAAGTTTAGTAGCCAGTCGACTCCCAAAACATCGACCCTGCTGAGTGAATAATCGCTAAGCCACCATGCCAGCAGACCTGAGGCCATAGTCGCCAATAATCGTTGACTGACTCCGACACGTTTAGTGATATCTTCTGCCAGACCAAAGGTAAACGCTGGCATTCCCGCAACAAACAGTACAAACAATGGTTCTTTCCATTCTGTTGGTGCTTGCCACCAAGCTACCAGTACTCCCAACACAATGGGCAACCCTCCAACACGAGGTGTCGGTGATGAATGAAACTTTTGGATGCCGTCAGTGAAATCCATCGACAAGGCACCATGCCAGCGTTTGGTTAGCACAAGCATCAGGCATGCTCCCCAGCTTGTCACAAGTCCCCAGATTGCTGCGTCAAGAGTTGGAGAGTTGAAAATTCCGGTGAGGGCCTGTGCCAGTGTCATGATTAAGCTCCCTCGGTCTGGTTGTACTGGTAGGCTTGGTAGCGGTAGCCGTAGCGCTTGTAGCCATAGCCATAGCCATGTCCGTAGCGCCGCTTGCTGAGGTCCAGTCCGTTGAAGATCGCCCCCTTGACTGCAACTCCAGCCTGGGTCAGTCGCTTGAGCGATTCCTGCACCTCGCCCAGGGCGGTGATTTCTGACCGCGCGACCAGGAACACCGTGCCGGCCTGCGGCGCCAGCACTGCGGTGTCAGCCACCGCCAGCACCGGCGGTGTGTCGATGATCACGATGTCGTACTGCTGGCTGGCGCCTTGCAGAAACTGCTGCGTTGTCGGTGCCATTAGCAGTTCGGCCGGGTTTGGCGGCGTGGTGCCGGTGCTGACAAAATCTAGTCCGGGCAACAGTTGACGATGTAGCACCTGCGCCAGGGTCTGGCTGCCGGCGATCACTTCGCTCAGGCCCATTCCGCGTTCCATGCCGAAGAACTGGTGGATATGGCCCTTGCGCATGTCGCCGTCGATCAGCAGCACCCGCTTGCCCGCCGTCGCCAGCACCGCCGCAAAGTTGGCGCTGGTGAAGGACTTGCCGATGCCAGGCGTCGGCCCCGTGATCAGCACGATATTGTTGCGCGCGTCCAGCATCGCGAACTGTAGCGCGGTGCGCAGGCTGCGCAGGCTTTCGATCGCGGCTTCCTCGGGCTTGACTGCCGCCAGCAGGTGGATGCCGGGCTTCTTGGCCACGATCTGCACCGCCAGTTGCTGTTGCACCGCCGACTTTGGTACCGTGGCAAACACATGCAGGCCCAGCGCCTGTTCCAGTTCGTCCGCGCTGCGGATGCCTGGTTTCAGGCTGTTGCGCATGAAGGCCAGTCCCAGGCCTGCCAGCAGGCCCAGCACGCCCGACAGCGCCAGCACCAGCCCGCGTTGCGGCTTGATCGGCCGCTCGGGCACCACTGCGGTGTCGACGATGCGCACATTGCCGACCTTACCTTCCTTGACCAGTTGCAGCTGCTGGAAGCTGTTCAGCAGGTTGGTGTAGAGCTCGCCATTGACCTTGACGTCTCGTGTCAGTCGCAGCAGGTCCTGCTGCGTCGCCGGGAAGGACTTGGCCTTGCCATCCAGCCCGCCGATTTCCCTTTGCAAGGCTTGTATCTGGTTGTCCAATGCCTGGATGCTTGGGTGCTGCGCCGTGAAGCGGGTTTCGAGTTCCTTGCGCTTCTGCTGCGCTTCCAGCAGCTTTACCTTCAAGCCCACGCCTTGCGTGAGCATGGCTTGAGCCTCGCTGTCGAGGTTGAACGTGCCTTGCTGGCTGCGGAACTGGTTGAACTTGCCTTCCGACGCCTCCAGCTGCTTGCGCAGCTCGGGCAGTTGGCTGTTGAGGAAGGTGATCGATTTTTCGGCTTCGGCCGCCTTGCGCTCGACGTTTTGCCGTACATACAGCTGGCCGACTTCGTTCAGTATTCGACTGATTTGTTCCGGGTCGGCGCCTTCCAGGCTGCCGCGCAGCACGCCCGACCCTTTCGTTTGTTCAGCGACTTTGAGCGAACTTTGCAGGCTCTGCGTCACCGCCAGATGCGAGCGCTTGCTGACATGGAACTCAGCCCCTGGCTGGCCTACTGCGCTTGCCACCAGTAGCTCGCCAGTCTGGCCCATCAGCGAAAAGCCCAGCGGTGCGCCGAACGCTGCCTGTCCCAGCGCCTGGCCGTCAGCGCTGTGCAGCGCATAGCCCGTGGCCGTCAGCTTGACGCTGAAGCGCTGTCCTTCCAGCGCCTTCGGCACCTCGAACTTGGCTACTTGCAGCGATTCATTGCCCGACACATAGCCGCCCATGCCCAGGAAGCCCGGGCTCGATGGTTCGGTCGCGCGCCGTGCCAGCCATTGACCCAGTACAGGCAGGTACTTGGGGGTTATGCTGAGGTCGAGCTGCAGGTTGTTGACAGCCTGCCCTACTACCAGCCGCGAGCGCAGGATTTCTATTTCGGCCGATGCCGGTGACTTGATATCGAACAGGCTGCCGGCGTCGCCGATCATTCCGCCTAATGAACTGCCCTTGGTATCCTCGACTTGGATCAGGGTGTTGGCTTCATAGATCGGAGTCGCAGTCAGGGCATAGCCGCCACCGATGGCGATTGCGGCCGCCGTGACCGCGCCTACGGCCCAGCGTTGCTCGATCACCACGTCGAGCAGGTCAAGCAAGCTGATGCCGTCGTCTTCTTCTTGTTGTTGCGTTGCGACCGGGGGCAGGGTGGCGGGGGTGTTGTTGAGCGGGGGGAAGTTCATGGCGGGGAATTAGTGGGGTTCAGGCGCTGAGCTGGCGGATGCGCGGGGCCCAGTCGGCCACGCCCTGGCGGATGGCGGCAAAGGCCGCGTCGAAGGCCTCGCGCGGCTGGCGGTACGGGTCGGCGATCTCAAATCCGCCGAACTGCCCGAGCCGGAACACCTTGCCGCGCACCAGCGGGTATTGCTGTTCCAGCCAGGCCTTGTGGCTTTGTTCCATCACCAGGATCACGTCGGCCAGCTGGCACATCGGTGCCGTGACCTGTTGTGCCCTATGTGCCGACAGGTCCAGTGCCTGTTCGGCGGCGATTTGTTGCGACAGCGGGTCTGCACCGGCGCCGACCACCGCCGCCAGCCCGGCCGACCAGACCTGGTGCTGTGGCAGTTCGCGCGCCAGCAGCACTTCGGCCAGTGGGCTGCGGCAGATATTGCCTATGCAGAGCGTGAGCACATGTTTCATGGCTTACTTGGCCGCGGTGGCATCGCGTGTGGTGTTGACGGCCTGCGCGCTCGGCAGGATCAGGCTGATGACGCGGTTCCAGCGCACCAGCGGCACCGGGTCCACATAGACCACGTCACGCGCCTTGAGTTCGAAGCCTTCGGCCAGCGCATATGCGACCGGCGACTTGGCGTCGAGGTGGAAGATTTCGGGCTGTTCCGGGTTCTGCGTCCGCACCACGAAGATCTGGCGTGGGTCGGCGCTGACCGGGTTGATGCCGCCGGAATCGGACAGCGCCTCGTTGAGCGTCAGGCGGCCGTTGCGCAGCGGCTGGCTGTTCGGGCGCAGCACCTCGCCCAGCACGAACACCTTGGCTTCTTCCCGTCCCAGCACCCGCACCATGTCGCCATGTGCGAGCAGGATGCGGCTCGGGTTGATGCCGCGTTCGGTCAGCTGCGCCAGGTTGATCAGCGTGGTCTGGCCGTTGCGCGACAGCGCGATCGAGGCCCGGTCGGCCGTCGCCGTGAAGCCGCCCGCGCGGCCGATGGCCTCGGGCAGGGTCATCGGGATGTCGTTGAGCGCCTGCAGCCCCGGGCTGCGCACTTCGCCGTCCAGGTACACCCGGCCGCTGCGGTAGGACTGGATGCGCACCGTGACTTGCGGATTCTTGATGTACTTGGCCAGCCGCTCGGTGAGCAGGTCGCGTGCCTCGTACTCGTTCAGGCCCGCCAGCTTGACGGTGCCGACATAGGGAAACTGGATCAGGCCTTGCGGGCTGACGTTGTAGCCGTTGCCGACCACCGACTGGGTGGTGGAGTCGCCGCCTTGAGCTACAGCGGTGGTGCCGCCGGCCGGGGTGATGGCCAGTTCCGGATGGTCCCAGACCACGATGTTGAGCACGTCGCCGGCACCGATGGTGTAGGTCTTGGGTGCGGCGAACAGGGCCTGGACTTCGGCTGGCACCTCGTCGCGCCGGGTGGCGCGCTGCTGCTGGATCAGCGCCGGCGTGATCGGGGTGATGGCGCCGGGCGGCGGGGCATCGGCCGGGCCGGCCACGGTGACCGGCTCCACCGGGCGCTTCATCGCGCTGAACAGCGTGGTGCGCTTGGGGGCGTCGCTGAGCCCTTGCGTGCCCACATACATGCCAGGCGCCATGGCGCAGCCGCCCAGGCTGAGCGCCAGGCCGGCGAGCAGGGCGCGGGTACTGGCCGGATGGCGGGCTTGCGATGGAGTCATGGGCGGTGCGGTAATGGTGCGATCAGGCATGGCGTGATGGGCGGGATAGGAGTAGGCGGCGTCGCTTGAAAAGGTATGGCATGAAAGTGGCGATACCATGGCTACCGCAGTGTCTGCAGGGGACAAGCCCGGCGACACATCGTTGACGATTCTAACGGGTTTCAATGTAGAAAAAATGACATTCATATTGGATGCAAGAACCAAGAAACCAAACTTTGCGCTGCTGTCAAAAATCTTTTGAGTGCCATTTATGATAAAAAAGTCTTGTTTTAATCACATCAAATGGGGTTCGGTATCCTATGCCGCTTGGCTGGCCTGCAGTCCCTTGCTGGCGCAGGCCGAGGAGCCCTGGCCGACGGCCCAGCTGGCGCCTACTGGTTATACCGCGGCCATCAACTCGCCGACCGCCGACGTGCTGCCCTGGGGCGGCGCGGGCTTGTCGCTGACCAATAGCAACCCGGAGCGTACCCGCAAGAAGCCCCAGGGCAGCTTTGGCAGCGTGAACGCGGGCTTTGGCCTGCTGCCGGGCCTGGAACTGGTGGGCCGCTTAGCCTACGACGGTGATCTGGAATGCAATATGTATGTGCGTACCTGTGCTTCCAGCCAGCGCGACCTGTCGGTCAGCGCCAAGTACCAGTTGCCGATCGAGCTGCCGCTGGACACCCGGCTCGCGCTGGGCTTTACCGACTACGGCGGTGCGGCGACCAGTTACCGCTCCTACTACGGCGTGGCGACTTCGACCTGGGGCCCGCTGGACTTGAGCCTGGGCTATGGCCGGCCCAAGTCGGCCAGCGCCTTGCTCGACGGTGTCTTTGGCAGCGTGGCGCTGCGCCTGGACGACCATTGGTCCGCTGCCCTGGAGCATGACAGCCGTGAGTCCCGCCTGGGACTGAACTACCTGCGTCCGCTGGGCCGCGACCTGGCGCTGCGCGTCGGTGCCAGCCGCAAGCTGACCGATTCCACCGGCCAGCAGACTTGGCAGATGAATGCCGCGCTGAACTGGGTCATGGGCCAGACGCCCGAGCCCTTCATGCCGCGCCGGGCGCCGGTGGCGACCCAGTCCTATGCCGGCGCTGATGCATCGGCTTCGCCCTGGTCCTCGGCGCCGCCGGCTGCATACGCTGCCCCAGTTGCTGCGGCAGCGCCTGCCGCACCTGTTGCGATGGATGTGGCCGCGGCCCCGCTTACCGCCGAAGGCCTGGCCCAGGCCTTGCAGGCCAGTGGCTTTGCCCAGGTCAGCGTGCGCCACAGCCCGGCCCAGGCTGGCCAGCCCGCCCTGTGGCAGGTGCAGGCCGAGCCGCGCCGCTGGCGCCAGAGCCAGCTCGATGCCCTGGGCGCTGCGCTGGCAGCCTGGCTCAAGCCGGTCGGTGCCAAGGCTACCGACGAGCTGTTGCTGACCCTGACCTACCAGCGCGAGCCGGTGCTGCACGCCTATACCAACGCGGCCTGCCTGGACGGCTGGCTGCAGGGCTGGACCCGTTGTGCTGGCATGGCCGGTGCCGATGGCCAGCCGGGCCGCGCCCTCTGGCTGAGCCGCAATGGCGAATGGCCGGCCGAGCTGCAGGCGCGCCTGCAGTCCCGCCGCGAGTCCGCCAGCCCCGAATCCGTGCAGCAGGCCTTCGAGGACGGCGGCCCGGCCTGGCTGCCGCAGTTCGAGATCGGCCCTGGCCTGCGCACGGCGGTTGGCACCGAGCTGGGCCTGTTCGATTATTCGCTGGCGCTGGAGCTGGGCACCGAGGTCAACCTGGCGCCCGGTCTGTTCTGGCAGGGCGTGCTGTCGGCGCCCATGCTGCATTCGAACGACTTCAAGGACGGCCAGCCTTTTGCCGGCTACCGCCCCAAGGAATTGGGCTTCGACAGCAGCCTGCTGAGCTACTGGAAGGCCCTGCCGCATGGCGTGGCGGCTCAGGCCAGCGCCGGCTACATCGACCGCAGCTACCGCGGCGGCATGGTCGAGGGGCTCTGGACCACCGAGGACGGCCGCTGGCGCCTGAGCGCCACCACCGGTCGCTTCGAGCATGAGCAGACCGCTGCCCGCCAGACCCCGCTGCTCGGCAGCGCGCGCTGGAGCCTGGTGCCCGGCGCCTGGCAGCTGGAGGCGACCGCTGGCCGCTTCCTGGGCGGGGACAAGGGCTACAACCTGGCTTCGAAGCACTGGTTTGGCGATACCCTGATCAACCTGTTCTACCGCGATACCCAGGGCGATGCCGGTACCCCGATGGCCGCGTCGCGCCAGTTTGTCGGCTTTTCCATCAGCCTGCCGCTGGGGCCGAAGGCGGCACAGGAGCTGGGTCCGGTGACCCTGCGTGGCAGTGACCGCTTTGCCTGGGGCCTGCAGACCAAGGTCGGCGACAAGGACAACGCCTTGACCCAGGGCTATGGCGACCAGCCGCGCGTGCGCCACGGCCTGCGCACCGATGTCACCGACTTCGACCGCAACGGTCGCGACGACATGCTGGCCAACAGCGCCCGCCTGCGTGCCGTGCTGGCGCAGCAGCTGGCCGCACTGCGCTGAGCCCGAGGCGCCAGGCTGGCGCCCATGAAAAAAACCCGCCACGGCGGGTTTTTTGCTGGGACCGGCCGTCTCTGGATGACGGCCGGAGGGTTACCCCCTTACTGGGCGCCAGTAACGCTACCCGTCACGCTACCCGTGGCGCAGTCCAGGTTCGGGAAGTTGATGTTGCGCGTGGTGGTCGGTGCGGTGACCGCGACGCTGCTGGTCTGCCACTGGTTGATGAAGCGGTTCCAGACCCACAGCGTGCCGTTGGTGCCGGACTCGATGCTGCCGATCGTGCTGGTGCCGGTCGCGTAGTAGCCGCCCCGGTACATGCTGTTGTCGTAGAAGTAGACATAGGTCGGCACGGCGCGCTTGCCGGTGACGCCGTCGCGGCAGGACTCGGTCACGTTGGTTTGCAGGGTGGCATAGGTGACGGTCGGCAGCTGGGTGTTGACGGTGACGCCAGTACACAGGTTCTGGTTCGTTGCCGAGCCCACCACATTGCCCTTGCTGTCCTTGACCGTCACGTTCACGTTGATGCGCGGCGAGTAGGCCAGGGTCAAGGCGGAGTCGGTGACGCCGTAGAGAGCACGGTAGAAGCGGCTGCCTTCGACACCGACGATGTCGACGTTGAGCGGACGGGTGTCGCCAGCGGGGTTGCGCGCGATGTTGACCGTACCGGTACAGTTGGCGCTCTCGAAGTAGTCGAGGTTCCAGTAGGACAAGTGGGTCGAGTTGAACACCACTTCGAAGTTGTTGGCGTCGACCGGCGTCTTTTCACGCACCTGGCCGTCGGCCTCGAACACCCACTTGCCAGTCGCTTCGTCGAAGCTCCAGACCGGATAGGTGTCGCCAGCCTTGATCGTCGCGCCCGTTGTGGGGTTCTTCGAGGTCTTGGGCAGGTCGATCGTCAGCTGGATCGGGGTGTCGAACTTCTTGATCGCCTTGCCGGCGGCATCGGTGATGTTGAACTGCGCAAAGCCGCCGGTCACGAAGTTGCCCGAGGTGGTGGTACCGTTGGACAGCTGGGCATTGGGCGTGAAGCCACCCGGGAAGGCCGCCAGGGCGTCGACATCGCTGTTGGCGTACTTGGTGACGGTCAGGCTCAGGGTGCCAGAAGCCGGGACGTTGTTGGCGTCGCGCGCCACGGTGCCGGCCGGGATGGTGATGGTGGCGGTACCGACGGATTCGGCTTTGTTTTCGGCGTTGGTCACCGTCTTGTCGGTGGTGGTCAGCGTGACGGCAGGCAGTGCGCCACCAGCCGCTGCGGTGGTGCTGCTGGCGACCATGCCGATGCCCAGCGTCGAGTCGGCCTGGATGGCTGCGGCGTTGCCGATCTTGTTGAGCTTGATCGTGACGACTTGTTCGCCCTGCTTGGAGGCCACGCCCAGGATCTGCACGCCCGAGGTGTTCCAGCCCTTGGCCAGGTTGCCGCCCAGGATGGTGAACACGTCTTCGGTGCCGTTGAAGTTGGCCGCGGCAGCGAACAGGCCGTTGGTCGTGGTGAAGCTGTCACCGACCTTGATCACCTTGTTGTTGCTGTCGAGCACTTCGCCGCTGGTGATGGATGCGCCAGTGAACTGGATCGTCAGCGCGTCGGTGATCGGCTTGCCGTCCAGCGCGTTGACAAACGAGAACACGTACTTGTAGGGAGCCGTGATGACCTCGGCCGGCGGAGTGATCACCGGGCTGCCACCGCCACCGCCACCACCGCAAGCCGCCAGGCTGCCGATGACGCCGGCGACCGCCAGCATTTTCAAGGTTTGGTTGAAGCGAAATTCCATGTCGTCCTCTTGCTGCACGTCAAGTTGAAGAAAAAAGCGCAATTGCCTTGCCGCTCCATTATGGAAGATGGAGCGGGGTTTTGTTATATTTTGATCGAATTTTACTGAGGAGGTCGCCATGACAAAGGCCCGCACTGGGCGGGCCTTGGTCGATGGCTGGCAAGCCGCGCCGTGCGGCTTGTCAAGAGGCGCTGATCAGGTGTTGGCGCCGGTCACGCTGCCGGTGACGACAGCGGTGTTGACCACGAAGCTGGTGCCGGTGGTCGGGTCGGTGATGGTGGCGGTGGTGCCGTCGGCGCTGTAGCTGACCGTCAGGCTGGTGACGACGGTCGACTGGCTGGTCACGCCACCGCCGGTGATGGTCACGGCGATGTCGACGTTCTGCGTGCCGGCGACCAGGCGGTCGGTCTGCGGGTCGAGCACCATGTTGCCGTTGATCTTGAAGCAGGTATTGCCGTTGGCATCGGCGGTGTTGGTCGCATTCGGGTAGGTCACGCCGTTCCAGGTGCCCTTGCCGCACAGGATGGTGGAGCCGGCAGCGATGTAGCCGCTGAAGGTGCCCTGGGTGGTGTTGAGCTTGAAGCCGGAGATCGCGTTGGCCGGAGCGCCAGCCGGGATCGCGGTGAAAGTGAAGGTGGTGCCGGTCGTCACGGTCGGTGCGCCGACTTCAGTGAAGATGGCGCCGGCCGGCAGGCTGGCGGTCTTGTTGGCCAGCAGCGCGGCGTATTGCTTGGCGGTGGCCTGGGTGGCGGCTGCGACCGTGACGGACGGCAGGTCCTTGGTCACCAGGGTGCCGTCGCTGCCACCGCCGCCGCAGGCTGCCAGGCCGCTGATCAGGCCGGCGATGGCCAGCATCTTGAGGCTTTGCTTGATTCGGAAAGTCATGGGGGAGTCCTTTGGTTTGTCAAGTTGAAGAAAACGTGCAATTGCCTTGCCGAACCATTATCGGCCAGCAGGATGCGATTTTTTATTGCATTTTGGCCAGATTGACCGGCCGGGGCCTGTTTCAGGCGCAGGCAAGGGCCTGATAGGGGATTGCCACTTCGTGGTCCTTGCCCAGCAGTTGCAGCAGCACGACCACGCGGTCCTGTGCCGTCATGCGCACCAGCGCGTCCAGGCCGGCCAGCGGTCCGGCCGTGACCTTGACCGCCGTGCCGGGTTGCAGCCCCATCAGTTCGGCCGCCGAGCGCTCCTGCTGCTGCTCGACCCAGAGCGCGATCTGCCTGAGCTTGTCGTGCGGCAGCTGGGCGAATTCATGGCCGAAGCGCACCAGGCTGGTGATGCCCAGCGTCGAGCGCACGACCGAGATCGACTGCTCGGCATGGGCCGGACGGAAGAACAGGTAGCGCGGGAACATGGCCTCCTGGGTGAAGAGGGCGTCCTCGGTCTTGCGCCGGCGCGACTTGACGGCCTTGATCTTGGGCAGCCAGGCCTCGAAGCCCTGCTTGAGCAGGTTGTCGAGTCCGATGTCTTCGGACTTGGGCTTGGTGTAGGCCAGGTACCAGGCGCTGTCCTGGAGCGCGTCGAGTACGGGATGCGGGCAGCTGCTCATTTTCATCAGGAAATTATAGGGAGCTTACATCTCGTAGTCATGGCCCTGGCCCTGCATGACTTTCATGATCAGATCGCGGTTCAGGCGGTCGCTGAGGAATTCGGCGAACTTGAGCACGAACAGCCTCAGGTAGGCGCCGCGCTTGAAGGCCACGCGCGCGACGTTCTGGCCGAACAGGTTGCCGGCCGGCCGTGCCACCAGGTCGGGGCTGCGTTCGTCGCCCTGCATCGCCATCTCGGCCACGATGCCGACGCCCATGCCGAGCTTGACATAGGTCTTGATGACGTCGGAGTCGATGGCGTCGAGCACCACGTTGGGCGTCAGCTGGCGCTGCGCGAAGGCCTGGTCGATCCGCGTGCGGCCGGTGAAGGTCGGGTGGTAGGTGATCAGCGGCTGCTTGGCCAGGTCTTCCAGGCTGATGCGCTCCTTGTCGAGCAGCGGGTGGCCGAAGGGCAGCACCAGCACATGCTGCCAGTCGTAGCAGGGCAGGGTGACGAGCTCGTCGTACTGGCCCAGCGATTCGGTCGCGATGCCGATTTCGGCCGTCTCGTCGAGCAGCATGCGCGCGACCTGGTCCGGCGAGCCCTGGTGCAGGCTGATGCCGACCTTGGGGTAGGCGATGCGCAGCTTGGCCACCGGCCCGGGCAGCACGTAGCGGGCCTGGGTGTGGGTGGTGGCGATGCTGAGGGTGCCGCTGTCCTGGGCCGAGAACTGTTCGCCGATGCGCTTGAGGTTGTTGACCTCGCGCAGGATGATGTCGATGCTTTTCAGCACATGTTGGCCGGGCTCGGTCACGCGCTTGATGCGCTTGCCATGGCGCGAGAAGATCTCGACGCCGAGCTCGTCCTCGAGCTCGATGATGGCCTTGGAGACGCCCGGCTGCGAGGTGTGCAGCGCCTTGGCCGCCTCGGTCAGGTTGAGGTTGCGGCGCACGGCCTCCTGGACGAAGCGGAACTGGTGCAGGTTCATTCGGCTTCCAGCGCAAGTTCGGCCAGCAGCGCGGTCAGGCGCGGCTGCTCGCCAGCGGTCGGCAGCAGCTTGAAGCTGACCGCGGGATGGGCCTGGCGCAGCTGTTCCATCAGCAGCGGCAGGTCCTCGCGCGCGTGCTTGCCCATGCCGAAGAACAGCGGCAGCACCCGCACTTCGGACGCGCCGGCTTCGATGGCGCTGGCGGCGGCCTCGGGCAGCTCGGGCTGGCAGAGTTCGAGGTAGGCGCAGGCGACATGGGCCTCGGGGGCCTGTGCGCGCACGGCGGCGGCGACGGCTTCGACCGGCGCGCGCCACAGCGGATCGCGCGAGCCGTGGGCAAAGATGAGAATGGCGAGCATGGGGATCTTGGGGTTGGGATCAATGCCTCAGCACCAGCCAGCCGAAGGCGCCGAGCGAGACCAGTGAATAGAGCAGCGAGGGTGCGGCAGCGACCAGCCAGGGCGCCCAGGCGCGCAGGTTGCCGATGTAGCCGAACACGTTGCTGAGCAGGAAGAAGCTGATGCCGAGCATCACGCCTAGGAACACATAGCCCGCGACTCCGCCGGAGCGGAAATGCAGGTAGGCGAATGGCAGCGCGAGCACGACCATGACCAGGCAGCTCAGCGGATAGAACAGCTTGCGCCAGAACTCGATCTCGTAGCGCTGCGCGTTCTGGCCGTTGGCCTCGAGGTGGCGCACATAGCGGAACAGGTCGAGCGTGGCCATGCGCTCGGGCTTGAGCAGCGCGACCGATACCATTTCGCTGCTGAGCCCGGTCGGCCAGTCCCATTGCGCCAGGCTGTCGCGTTGCACATGGGCTTGGCCGCCACGGGTGTCGAATTGCTGGCGCTGCACCTTCTGCAGTTGCCAGTGTCCGCTGCTGGCAATCTGGCCGCTCTGGGCCTTGAGCGTCGAGCGCAGCCGGCCGTCATCGCCGAATTCGAAGATGCGCACCTCCTGCAGCGTGCCGTCGGCCCCGAGCGCGCCGACGTTGACCGAGAACTGGCTGTCCTCGTGGCGCTCCTTGAGCCAGGCGCCGGTGCGTCCCAGCGTGGTGCGGCCCTGGTACTGGGCCTTGAGCAGCTGGCCGGCCTTGCCGGCGGCGGGCGCGACATAGTCGCCGATCGCGAAGGTCAGCAGCACGAAGCTGGCGCCGAGTCCGAGCAGGGTGCGCAGCGCGCGGCCCGGGCCCAGGCCGCTGGTGCGCAGGATGGTGAATTCGGAGCTTTGCGCCAGCCGCACCAGCACGAACACGCTGCCGATCAGCACCGCGATCGGCAGCAGTTCGTAGATGCGGGTCGGCAGCTGCAGCGCGACATAGGCCAGCGCCTGCGGCAGCGCATAGATTTGCTGCGGGTCCAGCGGCGAGGCGCGGCCCAGCGCGGGCAGCTCGTCGAGCAGGTCGAAGAAGGAAAACAGCGCCAGGAAGGCCAGCAGCACGAACAGCACGGCGACCAGGATTTCGCCATAGATCAGGCGGCGCAGCGTCTTCATGCCAGGCCTCCGGTGGCGGTTTGGTTGGGCTTGGTCGTGCGGTGCCGGCGCCAGAGCTGCCAGTTGTAGTGGCGCTTGGCCAGCCAGGCCAGCGTGGCCACCAGCACGCCGCCATGCACGACCAGCATGTAGCGCAGCCAGTCGAACTTGCCGGCGGCGATCCAGCTCGCGCCCAGGTTGACCAGGTTGTAGTAGAGCACGAAGCTGAACAGCAGGAACACCAGGTTGCCGCTGCGCCCGGCGCGCGGGTTCGACACCGAGACCGCGACCGCAATCAGCACGAAGTTGAAGGCGGTGAGCGCCATGCCGATGCGCCAGGACAGCTCGCCCAGCGCCGCCGGACTCGGGTCACGCAGCAGTTGCGCGCTGGGCAGGGCCTTGAACTTGGCCGATTGGCCGTCGGCCGCTTCCTTGCCGCCGATGCGGATGCCGTAGCTCTCGAATTCGCTCACGCGGATGACGTCCTTGGCCTGGTCGGGTGGCGGCAGCTCGAGCCGCTGGCCGCGGTCGAGCATCAGGAACTGGTCCTGGCCTATCCACTCGATGCGGCCGGCCTGGGCCGAGGTGATGGTCTCGCGGCCGTGGACATCGGTGTCGGCAATGAAGACATTGCGGCCCTGGGTGCCGCCCGAGGTGTCGCGGTCGATGAAGAACACGCGTCGCCCGCCCGAGGATTCCATGAACTGGCCCGGGCTGACGCGGTCGAGGTCGCCGCGCTGCTCGTAGCGGATGCGCAGCAGTTCGGTCTGCTGGTTGGCCCAGGGCCAGGCCCAGGCCACCAGCAGGCCGATGGCCAGCAGCACCGGCCAGGCGAAGCGCAGGATGGGCGGCAGGAAGCCGGCCAGGCCGCGACCGGCCGAGAACCAGATGAACATCTCGCTGTCGGCATACATGCGCGACAGCGTCGAGACGATGGCGACGAACAGCGCGATCGTCAGCACGATCGGCATCTGCGCCATCACGGTATAGGTCAGCACCAGCAGAATCTCCTGCGGGTTGACGCTGCCCTTGCTGGCCATGCCCAGGGTGCGGATCAGCAGCATCGTCAGCACGATGGTGAACAGCACCAGCAGGTTGGCACCGAAGCTGCGCGCGAGCTCTCGCCTGATAGAGGAATGGAATAACATCGGCTGGATTTTTACTAATAGGCATATTATGAACTTCGAACTCAAGTCCGTGAGCCTGGCCCAGGCGGCCGAATGGGAAGTCGACGCGTTGCTGGTGCTGTGCGCCGACGAGGTGCTGGCGGCCAGCCGCAATGCGCAGGACCCGATCAGCGTCTGGGTCCAGTCCGCGCTGGCGGCCAAGGACCTGGAAGAAGGCGCCGGCAAGCTGCTGCAGGCCTATGGCCTGCCGGGCGTGACGGCGCGCCGGCTGGTGTTCGTGCGCGCTGGCGACGGCTCGGCGGCCCAGGTGCGCAAGGCGGCGCTGGCGGCGATGGCCCCGCTCAAGGGCCTCAAGCTCAAGACCGTGGGGGTCTATGCCGGCTCGCTGGCGGTGGCCGCCATCAACGCGCTGGTCCAGGCCGTGGCCGACGCCAGCTATGTCTACACCACTACCAAGAGCCTGCCGCAGCCGCGCGCGATCCGCCGCGTCGACCTCGGCGTGACCGATGCCGGCGCGGTGCGCTCGGGCTTCGAGCTCGGCTGCGCCACGGTGCGCGGCATCGAGCTGGCCAAGGAATGGGCGAACCGCCCGGCCAACCACGCCACGCCCACCCTGCTGGCCGATGCCGCGCGCCAGCTGGCCAAGAAGTCGCATCTGAGCGCCGAGATCCTGGGTCCGGCCGAGGTCGAGGCGCTGGGCATGGGTGCCTTCATGGCCGTGTCCCAGGGCTCGGAGCAGCCGCTGCGCTTCATCGTGCTGAAGTACCAGGGCGCGCACAAGTCGGTCGCGCCGGTGGTGCTGGTCGGCAAGGGCGTGACCTTCGATACCGGCGGCATCTCGATCAAGCCGGCGGCCGAGATGGACGAGATGAAGTTCGACATGGGTGGCGCCGCCAGCGTGCTGGGCACCTTCGCCGCGCTGGCCGAGCTCAAGCCGGCGGTCAACGTGGTCGGCCTGATCCCGGCCTGCGAGAACATGCCCAGCGGTCGCGCGGTCAAGCCGGGCGATGTCGTGACCAGCATGAGCGGCCAGACCATCGAGGTGCTCAACACCGATGCCGAGGGCCGGCTGATCCTGTGCGACGCGCTGACCTATGCCCAGCGCTTCGAGCCGCGCGCGCTGATCGACATCGCGACCCTGACCGGTGCCTGCGTGATCGCGCTCGGCGGCGTGCGCGCCGGCCTGTTCGCGAACCAGGACGAGCTGGCGCAGCAGTTGCAGGAGGCCGGCTCGGCAGCGCAGGACCTGTGCTGGCGTATGCCGCTCGACGACGACTATGCCGAGGGCCTGAAGTCCAACTTCGCCGACATGGGCAACGTCGCCGGTCGCCAGGCCGGGGTCGTGACGGCGGCCAAGTTCCTGCAGAAGTTCGTGCAGGACAAGCAGGCCTGGGCCCACCTGGACATCGCGGGCGTGGCCTGGAAGAGCGGCGCGGCCAAGGGCGCGACCGGCCGCCCGGTCGGCCTGCTGCTGCAGTACCTGGTCGACGAGGCCGCGCGCATTGCCGCCGACCAGCCGGCGCGGCTGGACAAGCCGGCCGGCGTGATCCCGGTCACGGCCCATATCGCCAAGCCAGCCAAGCCCAAGAAGGCGGCCAAGGCGCGCAAGAAGGCCTGAGCATGTCGCTCCAGCCCGAAGTGGCCTTCCACTTCAACGTGCCCGATCCGCTGCGCTACCTGTTGCGCCTGCTGCGCAAGGTGCGCCAGGCCGGCATGAGCGCGCTGGTCTGCGTGCCGCCCGACCTGGCGCACGAGCTCGACCAGGCGCTCTGGACCTTCGCGCCCGAGGACTTCATGGCCCATGCGCGCTGGGACGCCGATGACGCTGTGCGCGCCCATTCGCCGATCCTGATCGCCGACCAGGCGGTCGCGTGGCCTGGCGCCGAGGTGCTGGTCAATGTCCTGCCCCTGCCCGAGCTGCCGCCGGCCTATGCCGGCTACCGCAAGGTGGTCGAGATTGTCGGCCTGGACCAGCCCGGGCGCGATGCCGCCCGGCTGCGCTGGCGTGCCTACACCGCGCAAGGCCATGGCATCAAGCGCCACGACGCGGCTGCCGCGGCCTGAGCGGCCCGGTTAGCCGGGCCGCTGGGCTTCAGCAGACCTGCTGTTCCAGCCAGGCCGTGAAGTCGGCGCCGACCTCGTCGTGCTCGCGTCCCAGGTCGACCGTGGCCTGCAGGAAGCCGAGCTTGCTGCCGCAGTCGTAGCGCTTGCCCTGGTAGCGGTAGGCAAACACCTTCTCGCGCCGCAGCAGCTGCGCGATGCCGTCGGTCAGCTGGATCTCGCCACCGACGCCGCGCGGCAGGTTCTCGAGCTCCTTGAAGATGCCGGGTGTCAGGATGTAGCGACCGGCCACGGCCAGCGTGGTCGGCGCGACTTCGGGCGCCGGCTTCTCGACGATGCCCGACAGGTCGAGCATGTTCTCGGCCACTTGCTGGCCCGAGACGATGCCGTAGCGCTTGGTGTGCTCGCGCGGCACGTCCTGCACCGCCAGCAGGCTGGCGCGCCATTCGGCGAATTGCTGCACCATCTGCGCCATCACCGGCGGCTTGCCCACCATCAGGTCGTCGGCCAGCAGCACGGCGAAGGCCTCGTTGCCGACCAGTTCCTTGGCGCACAGCACGGCGTGGCCCAGGCCCAGCGCGCGCGGCTGGCGCACGTAGACGCAGGTCATGTCGTCGGGCGCGATCGAGCGCGCGACCTGGAGCAGGGCGGTCTTGCCGGCGGCTTCGAGTTCGCTCTCGAGTTCATAGGCGGTGTCGAAATGGTCCTCGATGCTGCGCTTGGTGCGGCCGGTGACGAAGATCATCTGGCGGATGCCGGCGGCATAGGCCTCCTCGACCGCGTACTGGATCAGCGGCTTGTCGACCACGGGCAGCATTTCCTTGGCGCTGGCCTTGGTGGCGGGCAGGAATCGGGTGCCAAGACCGGCAATCGGGAAAACGGCCTTGCGTATCGGTGCGTTCATGGGTGTCTAATTGGAAATGGAGACGGTTGATTCTACGGTTGGGATTTGACACTCACTATGCTATAAAAATTGCCATGATTCTGGAGCAATGGCGCGCGCCGCTGTCTGCCGACTGTCCCTGCGGCCCCGACCTGGAATACGACCCGGACTTCCTGTTGCTCGAGCAAGCACTGCGGGAGCGGCCAGGGCCCGGATTCCGCAGCCAGGACGGTGGCAGGACCGAGCCCGAAGGCGCGCCGATCGCCTGGGCCGAGGTGCGCGAGCGGGCGCAGGCCCTGTTGCTGCGCAGCAAGGACCTGCGGCTGGCCGTCTGGCTGACCCGGGCCCTGCTGCATCTCGAGGGTTTCCCTGCCATCCGGCAGGGGCTGGGCCTGATCGAGCTGCTGCTGCAGGACTACTGGGACGGGGTCCATCCGCGGCTCGACCCGGACGACGGCGACCCGACCATGCGCCTCAATGCGCTGGCCGCTCTCGGGGCGCTCGACGCGGTCGCGGGCGATGTCCGCGCCAGCTGGCTGCTCGACTCGCGCCAGCATGGCCGCCTGACGGTGCGCGAGCTCGAGCTGGCGCAAGGCCGCCTCGAGCCCCTGCCCGGCGAGGCCAGGCCACCCGCCAGCGAGGCCATGGCCCGGCTGGAAGTCGCGCTGCGGCTGGCGCCCGAACTGGCGGCCGCGGCCCGGGAGGCGCCGCAGCAGCTCGAGGCGATCCGGGCTGTCCTGGCCGATCGGCTGGCTTGTTCGCGCGGCGAGCGGCAGGGGGGGCGCAGCGCCGAGGTGTCGATGCCGGACCTGTCCCGGCTGCAGCACATGCTCGACAGCGTGGCCCAGGCGGTGGCCCAGATCGCGGCCACGGCCACCGCGCCGGCTCCCATCCCAGACCTCCCGGGAGCTGGTTTCGACGCTGCCGAGTTGCCAGCCAGTTCGGTGCAATTATCCCGGGAGGGGCCTGCCGTCCAATTCCCAGGAGCCATCAATAGCCGACAGCAGGTCGTTGAAATGCTGGACATCCTGTGCCAGTATCTCGAAAAGAACGAGCCCACCAATCCGGTCCAGATCCTGTTGCGCCGGGCGCAGCGGATGATGCAGATGGGCTTTCTGGAATTGCTGCGCGACATGGCGCCCGATGGACTCGATCAGGCCGAGAAGGTCGTTGGCGCGAAGATCGCCAGGGATGACGATTGATCGCTTCTCTGCTAATGTGCCCGCTTCGCATGGGCTCGGGGTTTCAGGGACGGGAGGATGGATATGCCGGAAAGCAGCCAGAAATTCATGGCGCGCAATCGTGCGTCGCGGGTCCAGATCGAATACGAGGTCGAGCTCTACGGCGCCGAGAAACGGGTCCAGCTGCCGTTCGTGATGGGGGTGCTGGCCGACCTGTCGGGCCAGCCGGCCGCTTCAGCGGCGACCCCGGCAGTCCCGCTGGCCGAGCGCAAGTTCCTCGAGTTCGATGTCGACAATTTCGACCAGCGCCTGCAGGCCATCGGCCCCCGGCTCGCCTTGCAGGTCCCCGATGCCCTGAGCGGTGAGGGCCAGCTCAAGGTCGAGTTGAACTTCGAGTGCATGGACGACTTCTCGCCCGAGGCGATAGCGCGCCAGGTCGATGCCCTGCAGCAGTTGTTGCTGGCGCGCCAGCAGCTCGCCGACCTGCTTGCCTACATGGACGGCAAGGCCGGCGCCGAGGAGCTGATCGCCCAGCTGCTGGGCGATCCGGCCTGGCTCGAGTCGCTCGCGGCCTGTCCGGCCCTGCCCGAGCCCGGCAAGACCGAAGGCCAGGGCTGAACCCCGTCCAGGAGGTGATCGCCATGTCGAATCTGCCTTTCCCGTCCCAGCCCCAGCCCCAGCCCCATGCCGGGCAGCTGCCCGCGCTGCCGCAGGGCCCGCAAGCGCTGGCCGAGCGGCTGCGCCGCGAGTTCAAGCCCAAGTCGGAGCCAGCCCGCCAGGCGGTGCTGCGCGCGGTCCAGACCCTGGCCCGGCAGGCCCTGGCGCAGCGCGATGCCCTCCTGCCCGCCGAGCCGGCCAGCCAGGTCGGCCAGGACGCCGTCCGGACCATCGAGTCCCTGATTGCCGTGCTCGACCGCAAGCTGTCCGAGCAGCTCAACCTGATCCTGCATCACCCCGAATTCCAGCGCCTCGAGGGCGCCTGGCGCGGCCTGCAGCATCTGGTCAGCCACAGCGAGACCGACGAGGGGCTCAAGATCCGGGTGCTCGATGTCTCCAAGGCCGAGCTCGGGCGCACGCTCAGGAAGTTCAAGGGCACGAGCTGGGACCAGAGCCCGCTGTTCAAGAAGGTCTACGAGGAGGAATATGGCCAGCTCGGTGGCGAGCCCTTCGGTTGCCTGATCGGCGACTACTACTTCGACCACAGCCCGCCCGACACCGAGCTGCTCGGCGAGCTGGCCCGGATCGCGGCGGCGGCCCATGCGCCCTTCATCGCCGGGGCCGCGCCGGCCGTGCTGCAGATGGACAGCTGGCAGGAGCTGGCCAATCCGCGCGACCTCGGCAAGATCTTCTCCACCCCCGAGTACGCGGCCTGGCGCGCGCTGCGCGAGAGCGAGGACGCGCGCTACCTGGGGCTGGCGCTGCCGCGCTTCCTGGCCCGGCTGCCCTATGGCGCGCGCACCCATCCGCTCGACGCCTTCGACTTCGAGGAGGACACCGGGGCGGCGGACCACGGCAAGTACTGCTGGGCCAATGCCGCCTACGCGATGGCGGTCAACATCAACCGCTCCTTCAAGGAATATGGCTGGTGCTCGCGCATCCGCGGCATCGAGTCGGGCGGGGCGGTCGAAGGGTTGCCGGTCCATGCCTTCCCGACCGACGACGGTGGCGTCGACATCAAGTGCCCGACCGAGATCGCGATCAGCGACCGGCGCGAGGCCGAGCTGGCCAGGAGCGGCTTCATGCCGCTGATCCACCGCAAGCATTCGGATTTCGCGGCCTTCATCGGCGCCCAGTCGCTGCAGAAGCCCGCCGAATACGACGACCCCGACGCCAGCGCCAACGCCCGGCTCGCCGCCCGCTTGCCCTATCTGTTCGCCTGCTGCCGCTTTGCCCATTACCTCAAGTGCATCGTGCGCGACAAGCTTGGCTCCTTCAAGGACCGCGACGCGATGGAGCGCTGGCTGCAGGATTGGATCATGAACTATGTCGATGGCGACCCGGCGCATTCTTCCGAGCAGACCAAGGCCCGGCGTCCGCTGGCGGCGGCCGAGGTGGTGATCGAGCCGGTCGAGGGCGATCCGGGCTACTACCGCTCGCGCTTCTACTTGCGCCCGCATTACCAGCTCGAGGGGCTGACGGTGTCGCTGCGCCTGGTCTCGCGGCTGCCGAGCGAGAAGTCGGCCTGAGCCCGACCGCTGGCGGCTGAACGATGTGGTGCCGGCGGTCGAGGTCCACCTCGCCGGTGCCTTTTCAGCGCTGCGTGGACCATCAAACAGGGAGAACGGCTATGGCCATCGACATGTTCCTGAAAATCGAGGGCGTGGAGGGCGAGTCCACGGACAAGTCGCACAAGGGCGAGATCGACATCCTGTCCTGGTCCTGGGGCATGTCGCAAAGCGGCACCACCCACATGGGCAGCGGCGGCGGATCGGGCAAGGTCAGCGTGCAGGACCTGAGCCTGACCAAGTATGTCGATGCCGCGACCCATGCGTTGATGCTGGGCTGCTGCAAGGGCACCCATTTCGACCAGGCGGTGCTGGTGGTGCGCAAGGCGGGCGAGGCGCCGCTCGAATACCTCCGGATCACTCTGCGCGAGGTCATCGTCAGCGAGCTCGCGACCGGTGCCAGCGGCAGCGCGGACCGCCTGACCGAGACCCTCAAGCTCAATTTCGCCGAGTTCAAGTTCGAGTACCAGACCCAGAGCCCCAAGGGCGGCAAGCAGGGCGGCGCCAAGATCGCGGCCTGGGACATCGCCGAGAATGCGTCGGCCGGTTGAGTCTGCCGCGCTTCACTGCTTGCCGCGAGCGATTTGCCATGGCCCAGCGCGACATCTTCCTGCGCATCGAGGGCAGCCGACAGGGCCTGCTGCGCGGTGAGTCCCAGGACAAGTCCCATCCGGGGGAAATCGATGTGATCTCCTGGTCCTGGGGCATGGACAGTCCGGGCGATGCCTTCGGCCTGCCGACCGGGCGCACCAATGTCGAGCTGCTGCGCGTGGCCAAGCGGGTCGACAGCGCGAGCACGGCGCTGATGTCGGCCTTGCGCGCCAACGAGCCGATCCGCAAGGCGGTGCTGACGGTGCGCAAGGCCGGTGGCGAGCCGCTGGCCTGCTTCACCCTCACGGTCGAGAATGCGCGGCTGGTGCAGCAGCGCATCCGGGGCGGCGAGGGCGAGGACAGCACGATCCTGACCGAGGAGCTGGCGCTGAGTTTCCAGAAGATCCGGGTCGAGTACCTGCCCCAGCTCAGGACCGGCGGCGGGGCTGGCGTCCATACCTTCGAGGCCGTGCTCAACGGCCCGCCCTGAGAAGGACTGGCAATGTCGCCGCCTCTGTCCGAATCGGTGCCGGCCCTGCGCATCAGCGTCCTGCGCTGGCAGGGTGCGCCGCTGCCGGCCGGACAGCCCGTGCCGGCCTTCGAGTTCGACCCGCGCGGTGGCAGCCTGGGCCGCGACGCTGCCTGCGAGCTGCATCTGCCCGACCCGCAGCGCCATGTGTCGCGGCTGCATGCGCGCATCGAGTTCGAGGGCCGGGGCTATGTGCTGGTCGACCTCGGCAGCAATCCGACCCGGGTCGATGGCCGGGTGCTGGGGCGTGGCCAGCGCTTGCCGCTGACGGGGGGCGAGCAGCTCGTGATCGGCGACTACGAGCTCGAGGTGGTGGCGCTGCCGCGGGAAGCGCAGTCAGCGCAGCCCTTGCCGTCATCGCCCTTGCCACGGCTGTCGTCACCGGGGCGCTGCCAGGCGGCGACTGCTGGCACTGCTGGCATCGATGATCCGTTTGCGGTGTTTGCCGCTGCGGCGTCGCCCGCCCAGCCGGCACCCGTTCCGCTGCCCGATCCGTTCAAGCCGCTGTCGTCCAGCCCGTCGTCCAGCCCGTCAGCCGCCGGATCGGCTTCGCTCTTGTCGGGCGATCCGGCCGCCACCGATCCGCTGGGCCTGGCGCTGGAGTCGGCGTCGATCGACGATCTGTTCGGCCTGCGCCAGGGACCAGGCGATTCCAGCGCGGGCTTGGTGCTGTCCTGGGAGTCGGAGCCGCTGGCGCCAGCCGCATCCGTTGCGCCAGCCAGGCCAGCCGCGCCGCAGTCTCAGTCTCCCTTGTCGCAGGCGTCCGCCGTTTCCGTGCCGCCGCAGCAGGTGCCGCCAGCCGATCGGGCGGCGGCCGAGCTGCTGGCGGCCTTGCAGCGTGGCCTGGGCCAGCCGCTGGGCCAGGCCGCCGGGCTGACGCCGGCGCTGATGGAGCTGGTCGGTCAGTTGTTGCGCGAGGCGACCCGGAGCCAGCGCGAGGCGCAGCACCCGTCGCCCGGTGCTGCTGCCAGCCAGTAGCCGCTCGCGCTGCGACCTGCTGGCAAGGTTCCAAATCCCAAATCCCGGCCCAGAAGCCCATGCTGCAAGTCGATACCTGCTACCGCTCCGAGACCGGCGGGCGCCTGCGCAACGAGGACGCCTGTGGCTACTGGCAAGCCGGCCCGGCGGCCTGCTGGGTGCTGTCGGACGGCGCGGGCGGCCATGGCAGCGGCGACCTGGCGGCCCGGCTGGTGGTGCAGCAGGTGCTGCAGGCTTTCCAGGCCCAGCCCGAGGTGTCCTGCGCGCAGGCGCGCGCGCTGCTGCAGCTGGCCCAGCAGGCGCTGCGGCGCGAGAAGGCCGCTGGCGCGACCCACGACGACATGCATGCCACGGTCGCCTTGCTGCTGCTCGACCGCGAGCGCGAGCTGGGCGTCTTTGCCCATGTCGGCGACTCGCGTCTCTACCAGTTCAGGCAGGGCCGCATCCTGCGCCAGACCCGCGACCACAGCCTGGTGCAGCAGCTGGTCGATGCCGGCTATTGGCCGGCCGGGCAGATCCGCAGTCATCCGCAGCGCCATCTGTTGACCCAGGCCATAGGCTCAGCCGATCCGCTCGAGATCAGCGTGTCGCCGCAGGCCTTCGAGGTGCTGGCGGGCGATGTGTTCCTGCTCTGCTCGGACGGCTGGTGGGAATGGGTCGACGAGGCCGGCATGGAGTCGACCCTGGCTGCTCATCCCGCGCGCCAGCCGGTGGGCCGGGGCTGGCTCGATGCGATGGCGGCCCGGATCTTGCGGGTCGCCTCGGACCGGCATGACAACTATTCGGCGCTGTGCGTGGCCTGCAGCGATGACCGGACCCTGCTCGCGAGCGGTGACAATCGGTATTAGTCCTGCCGTCCAGGTCCCGATTCGTCTTGCTTCCGCTTGCAACCATGCGCAATTTTCTTGCCCCGCTGTCCGCGGGTTTCGTGACCGTACTGGTCGGTTTCACCAGTTCGGCTGCCATTGTGTTCCAGGCAGCAGCCGCCGCCGGCGCGACGCCCGCGCAGATCAGCTCCTGGATCTGGGCCCTGGGTCTGGCCATGGGACTGACCTGCATCGGCCTGTCGCTGCGCTACCGTGCGCCGGTCGTGACGGCCTGGTCGACCCCGGGCGCAGCGCTGCTGGTGACCGCGCTGGCCGGGGTGACCATGGAGCAGGCCACCGGCGCCTTCCTGTTCTGTGCCTTGCTGATCCTGCTGGCCGGGCTGACCCGGGGCTTCGAGCGGGTGCTGGGCCGGATTCCGCCTGGCATCGCGTCGGCCATGCTGGCTGGCGTGCTGGTGCGCTTCGGCATGGAGGTGTTCGTTGCGATGGGGCAGCGCTTCGGGCTGGTGTTCGCGATGTTCCTGGCCTATCTGCTGGCGCGCCGCTGGCTGCCGCGCTATGCGGTGATCATCGTGCTGGCGCTGGGCAGCGCGCTGGCGGCGCTGCAGGGCCAGCTCGACTTCAGCCTGCTGCGGCTGGAGCTGGCCAGCCCGGTATTCACCGCGCCCGAGTTCGACCTGCGCGTGCTGGTCGGGGTCGGCATTCCCCTGTTCGTGGTCACGATGAGCTCGCAGAACGTGCCGGGGGTGGCGGTGCTGCGTGCCTCGGGCTATGCCAAGGTGCCGGTGTCGCCCGTGATTGCCTGGACCGGCCTGGTCAACTTGCTGCTGGCGCCCTTTGGCTGCTACGCGATCAACCTGGCGGCGATCACGGCTGCGATCTGCTGCGGGCGCGAGGCGCACGAGGACCCGGCCAAGCGCTATCTGGCCAGCGTGTTTGCCGGGGTCTTCTATCTGCTGGTTGGCTTGTTCGGCGCCACGGTCGGCGCGCTGTTCGCCGCCTTTCCGAGAGAGCTGGTGCTGGCGCTGGCCGGCCTGGCCCTGTTCGGCACCATAGGCGCCGGACTGGCGACCGCGATGAAGGACGAGTCCCAGCGCGAGCCGGCGCTGATCACTTTCCTGGTCACGGCCTCGGGGCTGACGCTGGGCGGCATCGGTTCGGCGTTCTGGGGCGTGGTTGCGGGCACGCTGGCGCTGGTGCTGCTGCGCCCGCGCGCGCCAGCCTAGCGTGTGAAGGCATGGGGCGCTGAATAGGGCAGCAGGGCCTTGGCGGCCTCGATGCGCAGTCCCATCTCGACGCTCGGGTCGTTCATGACCGCAAGCAGGAAGCGCCTGGGGTCCTGTTCGGCGGCCGAGGCGGTGCGCGGCTCCTGAGGGCCGGTCGCGGTGTTGGCTTGGGCGTCCGGACTGTTCTCGAGATCCGGCTGCTTGCCGGTGGCTGCGGCCTGGCCCGCTAGGGCTGCGGGCGCAGGTGGAGCTGCGAATATGGATACCGCCTTGGCTGGTGCGAGCTGCTGCCATGCCCGCTGGAAGTCGGCAGGTGCCATGCTTTTCAGGCCCAGCAGCAGGTCGGCCTGGGCGTCCGGGCTGGGCTCCATGTCGAGCCAGGGCTCGTCGGCGAACATGGCGGCCAGGTGCGGCGAGATGAAGGCCGACCAGCGGCCGCTTTCGTCCAGCTGGGCCGGTATCAGCCGGACATGGCTGGCTGGGACGGACGTTCCAGGGATATCGGGCGTATCGGGCGCCTCAGCTGCGTCGGTTGTGCCGGACGGCAGGCCGGGCAGCAGCTGGACATGCCTGGGCGCTATTCCCGCCAGCAAGCGCTGGCGCAGCGACTCGAGAAATTCCCTGGCCTGTGCCACCGGTATCGGCTCAGAGAGCGAGAGCCAGACCTGGTAGCCGGCGCCCGAGATCGCGATGGCGGGCGCCGGCAGTTCGAGCTCGTTCTGCAGGCCTTGCCAGAGCGCCGCGACCGCTTCCCCGCCGGCGGCACTGGCCAGCTCCAGCACCAGGGCCCGTACCTGCCCGTCGGCGTCGATCAGCGCGGGGCTGGCGTGCTGGGCCGATCCGGTCGGTGTGGCCGGCTGTGCCTGGCAGGCGGGCTGGGGCGGGAGGTAGAGGCGTTGCAGTTCGGTGTCCAGTCGATTCATGGGCACCGACTCTAATCCAGGACTGCTGTCAAAATCCAGCGCCTGCGAAGGACAGCCTTCGCGTTTCATTGTTCATTCCCCAATTCATGACCTCTACGCTTCAAGGCCAGCTCGGCATCGATTTCGGTACCTCCAATTCGGCCGTGGCCTGGGCCGACGACCAGGGCCTGGCCCGCCTGATTCCGCTCGAAGGCCAGGCGCTGGCCATGCCGACCGCCGTGTTCTACAACGCGGAGGAGGGCAGCACCCATTTCGGCCGCGACGCGCTGGCGCATTACCTGGGCGGCACCGAGGGCCGGTTGATGCGCTCGCTGAAAAGCCTGCTGGGCAGTTCGCTATTGCTCGAGACCACGGTCGTCAACCATCGCGCGGTCAGCTTCCTCGACATCGTCGCGACTTTCCTGGGGGTGCTGCGCGAGCGCGCCAGCCAGCAGCTGGGCACTGAGCCCCGGCGCGTGGTGATGGGGCGGCCAGTGCATTTCGTCGATGACGACCCCGAGCGCGATGCCCTGGCCCAGCAGTCCCTGCTGCAGGCGGCGCGCTCGGTCGGCTTCGACGAGGTGTCGTTCCAGCTCGAGCCGATTGCCGCCGCGCTGGACTACGAGCGCCGCCTGACGCGCGAGAGCCTGGTGCTGGTGGTCGATCTGGGCGGCGGCACCTCGGACTTCTCGGTGCTGCGCCTGGGGCCGGAGCGCATGCTGCGCGCCGACCGCAGCCAGGACGTGCTGGCCACCACCGGCGTGCATGTCGGTGGTACCGATTTCGACCAGAAGCTCAGCCTGGAGCTGGCGATGCCGTTGCTGGGTTTCCGCCATCTCGGGCCGCAGCAGCGCGAGGTGCCGAGCCGGGTCTTCTTCGACCTCTCTACCTGGCATCTGATCAACTGGCTGTATCAGCCGCGCGCGATCGCCCAGGCGCAGGCCTTGCGCAGCAACTATTCGGACCTGCGCCTGCACCAGCGGCTGATGCGGGTGCTCGAGCAGCGCCTGGGGCACCGGATTGCCCACGAGGTCGAGCAGGCCAAGATCCTGTGCTCGCAGGGCGAGCCCGATACCCGGATCGACCTGTCCGAGCTCGAACCCGGCCTGGCGGTGTCGATGGCGGCGGCCGGCATGCGCGAGCATCTGGCCGCCTTGCTGGCGCGCACCGTGGCCTGCGCGCGCGAATGCGTGCAGCGCGCCGGCCTTGCCGATGGCGAGCTCGACGCGATCTACCTGACGGGTGGTTCGTCGGCGCTGCAGCCCTTCCAGCAGGCCTTGCAGGCCGAGTTTGCCGGCGTGCCCCTGGTCGAGGGCGACCTGTTCGGCGGCGTGGCGTCGGGACTGGCCTACAGCCGGGGCTGAGGCCCGCTCCTCGCGGCCGCAGCAGCTAAGCCGCTCCGGATCGGGGCTGGCGCTGGTCGGTCCGCTATCAGCCCGCCAGGCCGACGAACATGTCCTGCACGTCGTCGTTGGCGTCGATGGCGGCCAGGAAGGCTTCGACTTCTTCCTGCTGCTCGGGGCTCAGGTCGGCCGGGTTGACCGGGTTCTTCGCCTTGTAGCCGAGCTTGGCCGACAGCACGGTGAAGCCCTGCGCCGGCAGCGCGCGGCTGACCAGGTCGACATCGGTCGGGTCGGTCAGGAACAGGGTCACGCCCTCGTCGTCACCGGGCTCGAAGTCCTGTGCGCCGGCTTCGATCGCGGCCAGCTCGGGGTCGGCACCCGGGGTGGCGGCTTCGGCCTCGATCATGCCGACATGGTCGAAGTCCCAGGACACCGAGCCCGAGGTGCCGAGCTGGCCCTTGCGGAACAGCACGCGCATTTCGGGCGCGGTGCGGTTGACGTTGTCGGTCAGGCATTCGACCATCACCGGCACGCGGTGCGGCGCAAAGCCTTCGTAGATCACGCGCTCGAAGCTGACCGATTCGCCGCTGAGGCCGGCGCCCTTCTTGATCGCGCGCTCGAGCGTGTCCTTGGGCATCGAGGCCTTGCGTGCCTGCTCGACCACCAGCCGCAGCCGCGAGTTGGCGGCCGGGTCGGCACCGCCGCGCGCCGCCACCATGATTTCCTTGGCCAGCTTGCCAAACAGCTTGCCCTTGGCGTCGGCTGCCTGCGCCTTGCCTTTTGCTTTCCACTGCGCGCCCATGTCTGATGTTTTCCGTTGTGTCGCGCATCCAGGCGCGGGTTGAGGGTAATAGCCAGCCAGGCTGGCGAGGCGTCGGTTATACACCAGCGGTCGGACCTGGCCCGGCCTTTCCATCCAGTTGTCATGCTGGGCCGACAATATGGCGCCATGAACCTGCCTGTTGCACAAGACCTGTCCGGCCAGGTGGCCCTGGTCACCGGAGCGAATACCGGCATCGGCCGCATCACCGCGCGCGAGCTCGCGCGGCGGGGCGCCGATGTCTTCCTGGCCACCCGTTCGCTGGCGCGCACCCAGCCGGTGCTCGACGAGATCGCCCAGCTGACCGGGCGGCCCGCCGCGCACTGGATCGAACTCGACCTGGCCGATCTGGCCTCGGTGCGTACTTGCGCCGAACGCTTCCTGGCTGCCGGCCGGCCGCTGCATCTGCTGGTCAACAATGCCGGCCTCGGTGGCCAGCGCGGGCTGACCCGCGACGGGTTCGAGATGACCTTCGGCGTCAACCACATCGGGCATTTCCTGCTGACCCAGCTGCTGCGCGAGCGACTGCTGGCGTCGGCACCGGCGCGCGTCGTGACCGTGGCCAGCCGGGCCCACCAATGGGCGCCGGGCCTGGACTGGGACGCCTTGCGCCAGCCCACCCGCAGCCTGACCGGCATCCGCGAGTACATGGTCTCGAAGCTGGCCAATGTGCTGTTCAGCGCCGAGCTCGGGCGCCAGCTCGCGGGCAGCGGGGTCTCGACCTATGCGGTGCACCCGGGCGTGGTCGATACCGAGATCTGGCGCCAGGTGCCGCGGCTGCTGCGGCCCTTGCTCAAGCTGCGCGGCTTGCGCGACCCGGAGCAGGGCGCGCAGACCACGCTCTATTGCGCGCTGCAGGCGCCGCCGCAGGAGACCGGCCGCTACTACGCCGATTCGGCGCTCAAGACCCCGTCCAGGCTGGCGCAGGACCCGCGGCTGGCGGCCGAGCTGTGGCGCTTCAGCAAGCAGATCCTGTCCTGAACCGAGGCCAGTGCCTGCTCGGCCAGGCTGGTCTACTGCAAGACCCCGTCCGCATCGAGGTTGGGCGCCAGGCCGGGCGGCTGGAATTCGTCGTAGACCCAGTCCCCCTGCACCGAGCTGACCCCCGCGGGCGCGGGCGGCGAAGGGGCAGGTTTGCCGGTCAGCGCCACCCGCATGTAGTCGATCCAGATCGGCAAGGCCACCGTGGCACCGAATTCGCGTCCGCCCAGCGACCTGGGCTCGTCGTAGCCCATCCAGGCGACTGCCGTGGTGTTGCCGCCATAGCCCGCGAACCAGCCGTCGACCGCCTCGCTGCTGGTACCGGTCTTACCCGCCAGGTCCTGTCGGCCCAGCTGCCTCGTGGCTGCGGCGCCCGTACCGCTGAGGGTGACCTCGCGCAGCAGGCTGGTGGTGACGAAGGCGTTGCGTGCCTCGAGCACCCGGTCGGTCTCCTGGGCGACCAGGGGCGGCTTGGCCTCGAACAGGAGCTTGCCCCGGATATCCACCACCTTCTGGATCAGATAGGGCTTGATCTGGAAGCCACCGTTTGCCAGCACCGAATAGGCGCCAGCCATCTGCAGTGGCGTGACCGAACCGGTGCCCAGCGCCAGCGTGTAGTTCAGGGGGTGCTTGTTCGCATCGAAGCCAAAGCGCGGCAGGAAGGCATGCGCCTGGGCCGGCGTGATGGCGCGCAGCAGCCGAACGGCAGCCACGTTCTTGGATTGGGCCAGTGCGCGTCGCAGCGTGATCGGACCTTCGTAGACGCCGTCATCGTTCTGTGGCGACCAGGGGGCCGCGCCGGTTTCGGCGGTCGTGAGCGTCAGCGGCGCATCGTTGACCAGGGTGGCTGGCGAGAAGCCTTTTTCCAGCGCGGCGGCATAGATGAACGGTTTCATGGCCGAGCCTGGCTGGCGCCAGGCCTGGGTCACATGGTTGAACGGGCTGGCGCTGAAATCGAAGCCGCCGACCAGCGCACGGTAGGCGCCCGTCTGGTGGTTCAGGGCGACCAGGGCCACGCCCACATTGGGCAGCTGGCTGATGCGCCATTGCCCTTTTTCCGCCTGCTGCACGCGGATGACCGATCCCGGCTTGAGCTGCAGCGCCGGCTTGGCGTTGCGCGCCAGCGCGGCGGCGGCCCAGCGCCAGCCGTCGGGCAGGATATGGACGACAGTGCCGTCGGCCAGCATGGCTTGCACCGACTGCGGCGTGATCGACAGCACCACCGCCGACAGCAGCGAGTCGCTGGCCGGATGTTGCGCCAGCTTGGCCTCGACGGCCTTCAAGCGTTCCTCGCTGTTGCCGGGCAGCAGCAGGCTGCCCTCCGGGCCCCGGTAGCCATGGCGTTGGTCGTAAGCCATCACCTGGCGACGCACGGCGGCATAGGCCGCCTCCTGCTCGGCGTTGACCAAGGTGGTGGTCACGTTGATGCCCCGGGTGTAGGCCTCGTCCTTGAATTCCGCCACGATGGCCTGGCGCACCATCTCGGCCGCGTACTGCGCATGCGGGCTGAAGGTCCGCCCTTCCGGACGCACTTTCAGGTCTTCGGCCATGGCCTGCCTGAGTTGCGCGTCGCTGATGTAGCCGAGTTCGCGCATGCGCTTGAGCACCAGCTGCTGGCGTGCCTGGGCCCGCTTGGGATTGACCACCGGATTGATGGCCGACGGCGCCTGCGGCAGGCCCGCCAGCATCGCGGCCTGGGCCAGGCTCAGCTCCTGCAGGGGTTTGCCGAAGTACACGCGTGCCGCGCTGCTGAAGCCATAGGCGCGCTGTCCCAGATAGACCTGGTTCATGTAGAGCTCCAGGATCTGGTCCTTGCTCAACGTGCGCTCTATCTTGTAGGCCAGCATCACCTCGGTGAGCTTGCGGGAAAACAGCTTGTCCTTGCTCAGGTAGAAGTCGCGCGCGACCTGCATCGTGATGGTCGAGGCGCCCTGCTTGAGACCGCTGGTGAGATCGGTGATCACGGCCCGCGCCACGCCCTTGAAGTCGACGCCACCATGCTCGTAGAAGCGGGCGTCCTCGATGGCGAGCAAGGCCTGCTGCTGGATCAGCGGGATGTCCTTGATCGGCATGAACTCGCGCCGTTCCTGGCCGAACTCGCCGATCAGCACCCCGTCGCTCGTGTAGACGCGCAGCGGAATCTTGGGGCGGTAGTCGACCAGGGCCTCCAGGCTGGGCAGGTCCATCGGCGTCGCCGACCAGGCGACGGGCCCGCTGGACAAACCCAGCCACAAGCCGGCCAGCAGCAGGGCCAAGCGCCCGTGAGCGATCACCGCCGACCTGGGGCGGTCCTGTTGCATCGCATCGAGTCTGTGGATTTGACGGTTCCTGGCCCACGGCATGATCAGTGCGGGGCCCCGGTGAAGGCGGCCCGGCTCGCCGCCGAGCGCTCGAGCTGGCGCGCGATGTTGCCGCAGACCAGGTCGCACAGGGCGTAGATGGTCGGGTCGGCGATGCGGTAGAACACGCTGGTGCCGCGCCCCTCGCGCTTGACCAGGCCGTGTTTGCTCATCATAGTCAGATGGCGCGAGATGTTGGCGGTCGTGAAGCCGCACAGCTGGGCCAGTTCGCTCACGTTGCGCTCGCCGCTGCGCAGCAGATTCAGGATCTGCAGCCTGGTCGGTTCGGCCAGCACCTGGAAATAGGCCGCGATTTCCTCCATCGCCTCGAGCGGCATGTGTTCCATCGCCGGACAGTCCGGGGGCGTGGGGGCGCCGGAATCGACGGGCGGGGAAATTTTTTCGCTTGGCATGGTTTTATTGTAACATTGCATAATTAAGCAATCAGTTAAATAAGCAAGAAACTACAAGTACAAGAGGAACGCAAGATGAAACGCTTACATCGGGTGACCCTGGCATCGCTCGCGGCCCTGTCCTTGGCCGGCGCGGCGCTGGCGGCCGAGGGCGGGGCGCTGGCCACGGTGGAGCTGCGCAGCGCGGCCGGCACGGGCCTGGAGACCAGCGTCGACGGCGTGGTCGAGGCGGTGCGCCAGACCCGGCTCTCGACCCAGGTCGCCGGTGCCATCGTCGCGCTGCAGGTCAAGGCGGGCGACCGGGTCAAGGCGGGCCAGGAGCTGCTGCGCATCGATGCCAGCGCGGCCCAGCAGGGCGTGGCGGCCAGCGCATCCCAGGTCGAGGCAGCGCAGGCCCAGCTCAAGGTGGCCGCCAGCGAGCTGGCGCGGCAGAAGCAGCTGCACCAGAAGCAGTACATCAGCCAGGCCGCGCTCGAGCGCAGCCAGGCCCAGTGGGAGGCGGCCCAGGCCCAGGTCAATGCGCTGCAGGCGCAGACCCGGGTCGCGCAGACGCAATCGGGCTTCTTCCTGCTCAAGGCGCCCTATGCGGGCATCGTCAGCGAGGTCGCGGTCACGCTGGGCGACATGGCGCTGCCGGGCCGGCCGCTGCTGACCCTGCATGATCCGTCCGCGCTGCGCGTGACGGCGGCGGTGCCGCAGGCGCTGCTGGGCAGCTTGAGTACCCGGCTGGACCAGGTGCGCTACGAGATCAACGGCATGGGCGGCTCGGCCACGCGTCTGCAGCCGGCCGCGGTCGAGCTGCTGCCCACCCTCGATGCGGCCAGCCATACCGCGCAGATCCGGCTTGCCCTGCCGTCCTCCGGTGCTGCGGGTGCGGCCGGTCAGGCCCTGATGCCGGGGCTGTTCGCCCGCGTCTGGCTGCCGGTCGGCGGCAGCGCCAAGGCCGGGCCGCAGCGCCTGTTCCTGCCGGCCAGCGCCATCCTGCGCCGCGCCGAGCTGACAGCCGCCTATGTGGTCGATGCCCAGGGCAAGCCCAGCCTGCGCCAGGTCCGGCTCGGGCGGGTCACGGGCGACCAGGTCGAGGTCCTGAGCGGCCTGCGCCCGGATGACAAGGTCGCTGCCGATCCGCAGGCGGCTGCTGCCGTCGCACGCTGAAAGGGCGCCGCATGAGTCCGATCAAGTCCATGGGCCCCTCGGGCCGGATTGCCGCGCTGTTCCAGAGCGCGCAGATCACGCCGCTGCTGGCGCTGGTCGCGCTGCTGCTGGGCATCTTTGCCGTGCTGGTGACGCCGCGCGAGGAGGAGCCGCAGATCAACGTCACCATGGCCAACGTCATCGTGCCTTTCCCGGGCGCCTCGGTGCGCGATGTCGAGCAGATGGTCGCGATTCCGGCCGAGCAGGTGCTGTCGCGCATCGCGGGCATCGAGCATGTGATGTCGGTCTCGCGCCCGGGCGTGGCGGTGCTGACGGTGCAGTTCAAGGTCGGCGTGCCGCGCTCGGAGGCGCTGGTGCGCCTGCACGACACGCTGCGCGACCACAGCGACTGGTTGCCGCAAGGGCTGGGCGTCATGGAGCCGCTGGTCAAGCCCAAGGGCATCGACGACGTGCCTATCGTGACGCTGACGCTGTTCAGCCAGGAGCCGGAGACCGGCGCCTACGAGCTCGAGCGGGTCGCGCACAGCATCGAGGCCGACCTCAAGCGGGTGCCGGGCACCCAGGACGTGAGCACGCTGGGCGGCCCGGGCCGCGCGGTGCGGGTGCAGATCGATCCGGGCCGCATGGCGGGTTCGGGCGTGACGGTGCAGGACCTGCGCCAGAGCCTGCAGTCGGCCAATATGGGCCTGCCGGTCGGCGAGCTGCTGGCTGGCAACCGCAGCATCAGCGTCGAGGCCGGCCCGTGGCTCTCGAGCGCCGACGAGGTCGCCGAGCTGATGGTCGGCGTGCGCGCCGGCAAGCCGGTGTTCCTGCGCGATGTCGCCGAGGTCAGCGAGGGTCCGCTGCCCGCCGCCCGCCATGTCTGGCATGGACTGAACCGGCAGCAGGGCGGCGGCGAATACCCGGCCGTGACGCTGGCGATCACCAAGAAGCCGGGCGAGAACGCGATCGATGTCGCCAATGCCGTGATGCAGCGCGTCGAGCAGCTGCACGGCAGCGTGATCCCGGACGGGGTCGAGGTCGCCGAGACGCGCAACTATGGTGCCAGCGCCAACGACAAGGCGCGCAAGCTGATCCAGAAGCTGCTGTTCGCGACTGCCTCGGTGGTGGCGCTGGTCTTCATCGCGCTGGGCCGGCGCGAGGCCGCCATCGTCGGCACCGCGGTGATCCTGACCCTGACCGTGACCCTGTTCGCCTCCTGGGCCTGGGGCTTCACGCTGAACCGGGTCTCGCTGTTCGCGCTGATCTTCTCGATCGGCATCCTGGTCGACGACGCGATCGTGGTGGTCGAGAACATCCACCGCCACCAGCAGCTCTACCCCGGCAAGACCCTGGCCGAGATCATCCCGGGCGCGGTCGACGAGGTCGGCGGCCCGACCATCCTGGCCACGCTGACCGTGATCGCGGCGCTGCTGCCGATGGCCTTCGTGACCGGACTGATGGGCCCCTACATGAGCCCGATCCCGATCAATGCCAGCATGGGCATGCTGCTGTCGCTGGCGATCGCCTTCGTCGTCACGCCCTGGCTGGCGCGGCTGTGGATGAAGGCTGGCCATGGCCATGCAGCCGGCGCCCATGGCGCGCCCACGGGCCTGGCCGCCAAACTCGGGCCCTTGTTCGAGCGCGTGTTCGGTCCGCTGCTGCACCCCGAGGCGGGCGGGCGCAACCGCAGGCTGCTGGGCCTGGGCATTGCCGGCCTGATCGCGCTGTCGGTGCTGCTGCCGGTCGTCGGCCTGGTGCAGCTCAAGATGCTGCCGTTCGACAACAAGTCCGAGTTCCAGGTCGTGGTCGACATGCCGGCCGGCACCCCGGTCGAGGACACGGCGGCGGTGCTGCGCGAGCTCGGCGCCTACCTGGCCACCGTGCCCGAGGTCACCGACTACCAGGCCTATGCCGGCACGGCGGCGCCGATCAACTTCAACGGCCTGGTGCGCCAGTATTACCTGCGCGCTGGCGGCGAGGTCGGCGACCTGCAGGTGAACCTGGTCGACAAGCACCATCGTTCCGACCAGAGCCACGCGATCGCGACCCGGCTGCGGCCCGAGCTGCAGGCGATCGGCAAGCGCTTCGGCGCCAATGTCAAGGTGGTCGAGGTGCCGCCGGGCCCGCCGGTGCTGTCGCCCATCGTGGCCGAGATCTACGGCCCGGAGGCCGAGGGCCGGCGCCAGGTTGCCAAGCAGGTGCGCGCGGTGTTCGAGCAGACCGCCAATGTGGTCGATGTCGACGACAGCAGCATCGCCGACGCGCCGCGCCAGCTGCTGCTGGTGGACCGAAGCAAGGCTGCGCTGCTGGGCGTGCCGCAGGCGGCGATCGTGAGCACGCTGCGCGCCGGCCTGGCCGGCGAGGAGGCGACCTGGCTGCACGACGGCAGCAAGTATCCGCTGCCGGCGCTGATCCAGCTGCCGCCCGAGCGCCATGGCGAACTCGACGCGCTGCTGCAGCTCGCCGTGCGCGGCTCGTCCGGCCAGCTGGTGCCGATCCGCGAGCTGGTCAAGGTCAGCGACACCCTGCGCGAGCAGCCGGTGATCCACAAGGACCTGCTGCCGGTCAACTTCGTGACCGCCGACATGGCCGGAAAGATCGACAGCCCGCTCTACGGCATGTTCCAGATGCGCGCGCGGATTGCCGAGCTCAAGCCCCCGGTCGGCGGCCAGCTGGAGGAGTATTTCATCCACCAGCCCGCCGATGCCTGGCGCGGCTACGCGCTCAAGTGGGACGGCGAGTGGCAGATCACCTACGAGACCTTCCGCGACATGGGCGCCGCCTATGGCGTCGGCCTGATCCTGATCTACCTGCTGGTGGTGGCGCAGTTCGGCAGCTATCTGACGCCGCTGATCATCATGGCGCCGATTCCGCTGACCCTGATCGGGGTGATGCCGGGCCATGCGCTGCTGGGCGCGCAGTACACCGCGACCAGCATGATCGGCATGATCGCGCTGGCCGGCATCATCGTGCGCAACTCGATCCTGCTGGTCGACTTCATCGAGCTGCAGGCCAGGGCGGGCGTGCCGTTCCGGCAGGCGGTGGTGCATTCGGCCGTCACGCGGGCCCAGCCCATCATGCTGACCGGACTGGCCGCGATGCTGGGCGCCTTCTTCATCCTCGACGATCCGATCTTCAACGGGCTGGCGATCTCGCTGATCTTCGGCATCCTGGTCTCGACCCTGCTGACCCTGGTCGTGATCCCGACCCTGTACTACGCGGCCTACCGCAAGCAGCACCCCGAGCGGCCGCAGCCGCCGGCTGGCGCTGAAGCGGCGGCCTGAACCCATTCAACCCATTCGCCATCCAAGGAGCAACCCATCATGACCACCTGGCAAATCGTTCGCGTCGTCGCCGGCAGCTTCATCCTGCTGTCGCTGGCGCTCGGCATCCCCGGCAGCCCGGTCTTCGTCAGCCAGTGGTGGCTGGCCTTCACCGCCTTCGTCGGCGCCAATCTGCTGCAGAGCGGCCTGACGAAATGGTGCTTGATGGAAACCCTGCTGCGCAAGCTCGGCTTCAAGCCCGGCTGCTGAGCCGCGCTCGAGCTGTTTCGACCCGTTGACGGATTTACGGAGCGCAAGGATGAGATCTCGCCCCCTGATTGCCGGCGCGCTGCTCGCGCTATGCGCCATGTCCCCCGGTTTTGCCAGTGCGACCGACCTGCTGCAGGTCTGGCAGGCGGCGCGCGAGCATGACCCGCAGGGCCAGGTGCTAGACGCGGCCCGCGCTGCCGGTGCCGCCCGGCGCGAGCAGGCCGCCGCGCTCTGGCGTCCGACCCTGGGCCTGAGCACCAGTGCCGGCTACTCGAGCGCCGACAGCCGCATGGACGGCGCACAGTTTGCCGCGCCGGGCTTCGGCCATTCGACCGGCGTGTCCTTCGGTACCTCGGTCGAGGGCGGCACGGCCACGCGCTGGGCCCTGGGCGCGCGCCAGCCGCTCTACAGCCCCGAGCGCCGGGCCCAGCAGCGCCAGCTGTCGCTGGCGGCCGATGCCGCCGACCTCGAGTGGCAGGCCGCGCAGCAGGACTGGATGCTGCAGACCGCGCAGCGCTATTTCGGCCTGTTGCTGGCCGAGCGCCGGCTGGCGCTGCTGAAGCAGCAGCAGGTCGCCGTCGACCGCGCCTACACCGAGGCCCAGGACCGCTACGCGCTGGGCGACCAGCCGATCACCGACAGCCACGAGGCCGCGGCGCGCGCGCGCGGCCTGCAGGCCCAGGTGCTGGCGGCGGCCAACGAGCTCGAGCTCGCGCGCCAGGCGCTGCAGGACAGCACCGGGCTGGCGGCCGAGCGACTCCAGCTGCAAGCGCCCTCCGGCCAGCTGGCCGACGGCGCGCTGGCCCCGCTCGAGTCATGGCTGGCGCTGGCGCAGCAGCACAACCCGCTGCTGCGCTTGCAGCAGGCCCAGGCCGAGGTCGCCGCGGCCGAGGTGCGCAAGCATGGCCTGGCCGGATCGGCCACGGTCGAGCTGGTGGCGCAGGCCTCGCGCGAGCGCCTGGGCGGCTCGGGCGATTACGGCACAGCCAGCAACAGCCAGAGCCAGCAGATGGTCGGCGTCGCGCTGAACCTGCCGCTCTACACCGGCGGCTGGCGCAGCGCCAAGCTGGCCGAGGCCTTGAGCCTGGAGCAAAAGGCCAGGGCCGAGCTCGAGCGAGTCCGGCTGCAGCTGGCGCAGCAGACGCGCGCCAGCTGGCTGGCGCTCAGCAGCGGCCAGGCCAGGCTGGCGGCGCTCGAGCAGGCGCTGGTCGCCAGCCGCGCGCGGCTGGACGCGACCCGGCTCGGTCGCCAGGTCGGCGACCGCACCACGCTCGACCTGCTCAATGCCGAGAACGATGCCGCGGCGGCCGAGCTCGCGCTGTTGCAGGCGCGCACCGAGCTGCTGCAGAATCGGCTGCAGCTCGAGGCGCTGGCCGGACAACTGGATTTGCCGGGGCTGCAGGCGGTCAACGCCAAGCTGCAGCCCTGAGCCGGATTTACCCACCAAGCCCGCAAGAGGAGACAGACCATGGCCCATGTCCTTGTCATCGGTGCAGGCGTCGGCGGCATGCCGGCCGCCTACGAGTTGCGCGAGATCCTGCCCCGCGAACACCGGATCACGGTGATCAGCGCGGTCGACTATTTCCAGTTCACGCCGTCGAACCCCTGGATCGCGGTGCACTGGCGCGAGCGCCAGCACACCACGCTCGAGATCGCGCCGCTGCTCGAGCGCAAGGGCATAGGCTTCATCGCCCAGCCGGTCACGGCCATCGATGCCGAGGCCAATCGCCTGACCCTGGCCGACGGACAGGGCGTGGACTACGACTACCTGGTGATCACGACCGGCCCCAAGCTGAGCTTCGACGAGGTGCCCGGCGCCGGACCGCATGGCGGCCACACCCATTCGATCTGCACCGTCGACCATGCCGAGCGCTTCTGGCAGGACTACCAGGCCTTCCTGGAAAACCCGGGGCCGGTGGTGATCGGCGCCATGCCGGGCGCGAGCTGCTTCGGGCCCGCCTACGAGTTTGCCTTCATCCTGGCCACCGACCTGCGCCGGCGCAAGCTGCGCCACAAGGTGCCGATCACCTATGTCAGCAGCGAGCCCTATGTCGGCCACATGGGCCTGGGCGGCGTCGGCGACAGCAAGTCCATGCTCGAGAGCGAGTTCCGCCAGAACGACATCAAGTGGATCACCAATGCCCGGACCACCAAGGTCGAGGCCGGCAAGCTGTTCGTGACCCAGCTCGACGACCTCGGCAATCCCTACCAGGAGCATGAGCTGCCGTTCAAGCTGGCGATGATGCTGCCGGCCTTCAAGGGCGTCGATGCGGTGGCGGCGGTGCCCGGGCTGTGCAACCCACGCGGCTTCGTGCTGATCGACGAACACCAGCGCAGCAAGAAGTACCGCAACATCTTTGCCGCCGGCGTCTGCGTGGCGATCCCGCCGGTCGAGGTCACGCCGGTGCCGACCGGTGCGCCCAAGACCGGCTACATGATCGAGAGCATGGTCAGCGCCATCGTCCACAATATCGTGGCCGAGCTCAACGGCCGGCCCGCCAGCGCCAGGGGCACCTGGAATGCGATCTGCCTGGCCGACATGGGCGACACCGGCGCGGCCTTCGTCGCGCTGCCGCAGATCCCGCCGCGCAACGTCAACTGGAACCGCAAGGGCAAGTGGGTGCACCTGGCCAAGATCGGCTTCGAGAAGTATTTCCTGCACAAGATGCGTGCCGGCCATTCCGAGCCGATCTACGAGAAATACGTGCTCAAGGCGCTCGGTATCCTGCGGCTCGAGAAGTGAACCCTGGAAAGCGATGACAAGATGAGCGAAGCCACCGTATCCGTCACCCTGCACCAGCAGCAGGACTACCGCTTCGAGATCCGTTTCGATGACACCATGCCGGTGCTGGTCTGCGACGAACCGCCGCCGCTCGGCAGCGGGCAGGGGCCGTCCCCGGTGCAGCTGCTGTGCGCCTCGGTCGGCAACTGCCTGAGCGACTCGCTGCTGTTTGCTCTGCGCAAGTTCAAGCAGGCGCCCGAGCCGATCAGCTGCACCGTGCAGGCCGAGGTCGGCCGCAATCCCGAGGGCCGCTTGCGCGTGCTCAAGCTAGGCGCCAGGCTGCAGCTCGGGGTGAAGGCCGCGGCGCTCGAGCATCTGGAGCGGGTGCTGGGCCAGTTCGACGCCTTCTGCACCGTGACCCAGAGCATCGGGCAGGGCATCCCGGTCACGGTCGAGGTGTTCGACGTCACGGGCGCCTTGCTGAAATCTTCCACTACCTGAATTGACTTGCATGAACTTCTGGGACCAGCAATTTTCCGGCGCCGGCTTCAAGTACGGCACCCGGCCCAATGCCTTCCTGCTTAGCCAGGCCAGCCGCCTGCCGAGCGCCGCGCGCATCCTGGTGCCGGGTGACGGCGAGGGGCGCAACAGCGTCTGGCTGGCCTCGCAGGGCCACCAGGTGCTGGCCATGGATGGCTCGGCGGTCGGACTGGCCAAGGCCCAGGCGCTGGCGGCCGAGCAGGGGGTCAGGATAGCCACCCAGCTCGCCGACCTGGCCGACTGGCAGCCGCCCGCCGGCGCCTTTGACGCGCTGGTGCTGACCTATGTCCACCTGCCGCCCGCAATCCGTGCCAGCGCCCACCAGAGGCTGGCCGATGCGCTGCGCCCGGGCGGCCTGCTGATCCTGGAGGCCTTCCACCCGAAGCAGCTCGAACGCAGCAGCGGCGGGCCCAAGCAGCTCGACATGCTCTATGCGCTGGCCGACCTCGAAGCAGACTTCGCGGGCCGGCTGCAATGGCTGCTGCGCGAGGAAGTCGAGACGGTGCTCGACGAGGGGCCTGGCCACCAGGGGCCGGCCTGGGTGACCCGGCTGGTGGGCCGCCGGACCTGAGTCAGCCCCATCACTGCACTTCCAGAAGGACTCCGATGACCGTTTCCCCCGCGCTCAAGCGGCGTCTCCTGCTCGGCGGCTCGGTCGCGCTGCTGGCGCTGCTGTTCCTGTTCGTGCTGCTGCGCACCGGCCCGTTGGCGCCGGTCCAGGTCACGGTCGCCGAGGTCAAGCCCGGCCGCTTCACGCCCGAGCTGTTCGGCATCGGCACGCTCGAGGCCAGGCACCACTGGATGCTGGGTCCCACGGCGCCAGGCCGGCTGCTGACGCTCCAGGTCGATGTCGGCGACCGGGTCCGGGCCGGGCAGCTGCTGGCCGAGATGGACCCGGTGGACCTGGACCAGCGGCTGCAGGCGCTCGATGCCAGCATCGCGCGCGCCAGCAGCGTGCAGGCCGCGGCTGCTGCGCAGCAGGCCGATGCCCGGGCCCGGCGCGAGCTCGCGCTGTCCAACCTGCGCCGCCAGCAGGAGCTGGCAAGGCAGCACTTCATCAGCGCAGGTGCCCTGGAGGCGCGCGGCCAGGAGCTGGCCTCGGCCGAGGCCGCGCTCGAGTCGGCGCGCGCCACGGCCCAGGCGGCGGCGCAGGATGCACTGCGCGCCAAGGCCGAGCGCGCGGCGCTGCAGCAGCAGCGCGCCAATGCCCGGCTGATCGCGCCGGCCGACGCGGTGGTGTCGGCGCGCGAGGCCGAGCCGGGCTCGACCGTCGTCGCAGGGCAGGCGGTGCTGCGCCTGATCGATCCGACCAGCCTGTGGGCCAGGGTGCGGCTGGACCAGGGCCGCTCCGCCGGTCTGGTGCCTGGCCTGCCGGCCCGGCTGCTGCTGCGCTCGCGCCCGCATGAGCCGGTGCCGGCCCGGGTGGCACGGGTCGAATGGCTCAGCGACAGCGTGACCGAGGAGCGCATCGCCCAGCTCTCGCTCGAGCAGATTCCGCCGGGCCTGTCGGTCGGCGAGATGGTCGAGGCCAGCATCGAGTTGCCGGCGATTGAAGACTCGCTGCTGCTGCCGGCAGCCAGCCTGCAGCGCCAGGGCGGCGCCACTGGGGTCTGGCGCCTGCAGGACGGCCGGCTGGCCTTCGCGCCGGTCCAGGTCGGTGCGAGCAGCCTGGACGGCCAGGTCCAGGTGCTGGCCGGGCTCAAGTCGGGCGAGCGGGTCGTGGTCTACAGCCAGAAGCCGCTGAGCGCCGATTCGCGCATCCAGGTGGTGGAGCAGCTGATCCGGCCCGCGGGTGCAGCCAGGACCGGCCCATGATCAGCCTAGCCGGACGCGACATCCTGCACGGCTGGCGCAAGTTCCTGCTGACGGGCATCGGACTCGGGCTGCTGATCGGCGTCACCTTCTCGATGGCCGGGCTCTACCGCGGCATGGTCGACGATGCCCAGGTGCTGCTGAGCAACAGCGGCGCCGACCTGTGGGTGGTGCAGCAGGGCACCCAGGGCCCTTATGCCGAGTCGTCCAGCCTGCGCGACGACCTGGTCCATGGCATCGAGGGCATGCCCGGGGTGGCGCTGGCAGCCAACGTGACCTATTTCAACATGCAGGTCAGGCGCGGCGACACCGAGGTGCGGGCCATGGTGGTCGGCATCGAGCCCGGCAAGCCCGGCAGTCCGAGCCATCTGGTGGCGGGCCGGCCGCTGAGCCGCAGCCATTACGAGGCGCTGGCCGATGTCAGGACCGGCTTCGCGCTTGGCGACCGCATCCGGCTGCGTCGCCACGACTACGAGGTGGTCGGACTGACCCGGCGCATGGTCTCGTCGGGCGGCGACCCGATGGTCTTCATCCCCTTGAAGGATGCGCAGCAGGCCCAGTTCCTCAAGGACAACGACGCCATCGTCAACGAGCGCGCGCGCAGCGCAGCCAATCCGGCCTTCAACCGCCCCGGCGTGCCGGGACTGCTGGAGGCCGTGGTCGAGAGCCAGAGCAGCAGCAGCCAGGTCAATGCCGTGCTGGTGCAGGTCAGGCAAGGGTTTTCTCCGGCTCAGGTGGCCGAGCCGATCCGGCGCTGGAAGCACCTGCAGGTCTACGACCGCGCCGGCATGGAAGAAATCCTGGTCGCCAAGCTGATCGCCACCTCGGCCAGGCAGATCGGCATGTTCCTGGTCATCCTGTCGGTGGTGAGCGCCGCCATCGTCGCCTTCATCATCTACACCATGACCATGGGCAAGCTGCGCGAGATCGCCGTGCTCAAGCTGATCGGCACCCGCAACTCGACCATCGCCTCGATGATCCTGCAGCAGGCGCTCGGGCTGGGGCTGATCGGCTTTGTCGTCGGCAAGTTCGCGGCCACCCTGTGGGCGCCGATCTTCCCGAAATACGTGCTGCTGCTGCCGCGCGATGCGCTGACCGGGCTGGTCGTGGTGCTGCTGATCTGCGCGCTGGCCAGCACGCTGGCGATCCGGATCGCGATCAAGGTCGATCCGGCCGAGGCGATCGGGGGCTGAGCATGACGATCACCTTATTGCCATCGTCCCCGTCTGGCGCCGCCGAGCCCGGGGCGGGCATCCTGGTCCAGGGCCTACGCAAGGTCTATGGCCAGGGCCAGACCGCGGTCGAGGCGCTGAAGCAGGTCGACCTGGTGGTCGGCCCGGGCGAGGTGGTGGGCCTGGTCGGGCCCTCGGGCTCGGGCAAGAGCACGCTGCTCAAGTGCCTGGGCGCCATCATCGAGCCGACCGCGGGCCGCATGGTGCTGGGCGGCAAGGTGCTGTACGACCAGGCCTGGGCCAGCCGCGACCTGAGCGCGCTGCGCCGCGACCATATCGGCTTCGTGTTCCAGGCGCCCTACCTGATCCCCTTCCTCGATGTCACCGACAACGTGGCCCTGCTGCCGATGCTGGCCGGGATGCCGAACGCGGCGGCCAGGAGCCGTGCCCTCGAGCTGCTGACCGAGCTCGACATGGCGCACCGGGCCCAGGCCGCGCCGTCCCAGCTCTCGGGTGGCGAGCAGCAGCGGGTGTCGATCGCGCGGGCGCTGGCGAACCGGCCGGCGGTGATCCTGGCCGACGAGCCCACCGCGCCGCTCGACAGCGAGCGCGCCCTGGGCGTGATGCGGCTGCTGGCCCGGATGGCGCGCCAGTACCAGGCCGCCGTCATCGTCGTGACCCATGACGAGAAGATCATCCCGACCTTCCGTCGCCTGTATCACATCCGCGACGGCAGAACGGTGGAGGAGCCGGGCCAGGGGCGGGCGCTGGACTGACTCAGTCGCCGCGCCGGCTGTGCGTCCAGTGCCGGTGCAGCGCGCGCGCCATGCCGTCGAGCGCGAAGCCGAGCGCGCCGATCAGCAGGATCACCGCCATCAGCTCGGAGTAGGCCAGCCGGTCGCGGGTGTCGAGGATGAAGTAGCCCAGGCCGGCGCTGACCCCGAGCATCTCGCAGGGCACCAGCACGATCCAGACGATGCCGATCGCGAGCCGGATGCCGGTCAGGACATGGCCGAGCACGCCCGGCAGCACGATCCGGCACAGCAGTTCCCAGCGCGTCGCGCTCAGGCTCTGGCCCAGCATCAGCCAGCGCGCATCGAGCTGGTGCACGCCGGAGACGGTGTTGAGCAGGATCGGCCAGACGGCGGCAAAGGCGAGCAGGAAGTAGATCGGCGCATCGCCGACGCCCAGCACCATCACCGCAATCGGCATCCAGGACAGCGGCGAGATCATGCGCAGGAACTGGAAGGCGATGCCGGTGCCGGCCTCGAGCCGGCGCGAGGCGCCGACGGCCAGGCCCAGCGGCACGCCGATCGCGAGCGCGATCAGCAGCCCGACCAGCACCCGCTTCAGGCTGACCAGCACATGCTCGGTCAGCTGGTTGCCGATCAGCAGCTGGTACAGGCTGGCCAGGGTCTGGTCGGGCGCGAGCGCGGCCGCCAGCGGCACCTTGGCCTGCAGCGACCAGGTGCCGCCCCACCAGGCGGCAATGACCAGCGTCAGCCCGAGCAGGCCCAGCATCCAGCGGGCGAGCGGGCCCGGCTTGTTCGAATTCGATCGCATCGGCCGCACTCAGCTTCCGAACACTTCGGTGCGCCCGAAGGACTCGGGGAAGCCGAAGGTCTTGAGCCCGCCGACCTGCCTGAGCGCCTGCTTGACGAAGCGGTCATCGACCAGGTCGGCGGCGGTCTTCTTGCCGTCGAGCGACTGGATGAAGGCGTTGTTGCCCTCGATCTGGGTCAGCTTGAGCAGCTCGACCATCTTCTCGGTGTAGCTCGGGAAGGGGTAGGGCTGGAAGTCGATGCGCTCCTCCTTCCATTCCGGGTGCCGGATCGCGCCGCTGGCCTGGTACTGGCGCGCCTGGTCGGCGCTGGGCTCGAGCACGCGCAGCAGCGCCTTGGCGCTGTGCGGGGTGTAGCGGTTGGCGCCGTCCTTGGCCAGCAGGCGCGCGGTTGCGGCGCGGTTGTCCTGGATCCAGGCCTGGGCCTGCACGAGGCTGCTGACCACCTTCTGGCTCCATTCGGGACGCTGGTTCAGGTCGCGCTCGTGCATGAAGACGACGCAGCAGGCGTGGTTCTTCCAGACATCGCCGGTGAAGCGCAGCACCTTGCCGACCTTGAGCAGCTCGGCGCTGGCATTGAAGGGCTCGGCGACGATGAAGCCGGCGATCTGCTTGGAGGCCAGTGCCGGCGTCATGTCCGACGGCGCCATCACGACCAGCTTGACCTGCTGCGGGCCGGCATCGCCCTTGGTGACGGCCTCGAGCTTGGCTTCGCGCAGCAGATGCTGCAGCACGACGTTGTGCATGGAATACCAGAACGGCACCGCGACGGTCTTGCCGCCGAGCTGCCTGATGTCGTTGATCTCGGGCGCGACGGTCAGCGCCGATCCGCCGACATGGTTCCAGGCCACGACCTTGGCCGGCACCTTGCTGCCGTAGCGGGCCCAGACCGTGATCGGCGACAGCAGGTGCACCACGTTGACCTGGCCGGCGATGAAGGCCTCGACCAGCTGGGCCCAGCTGCGGAACATGCGCGGCGGCTCGACCTGCAGGCCCTGCGCCTCGTAGAGCTTGTTGTGGTGCGCGACCAGCAGCGGCGTGGCATCGGTGATCGGCAGGTAGCCGATGCGCACCGGCGCATTGGCGTCGGTCGCCGCGCGCGCCTCGAAGGATTGCAGCAGCGGCAAGGCGCCGCCGGCGCTCAGCAGCGACGCGAGCTTGAGCCATTCACGGCGGTTGTTCAGCAGGATTTGCGACATGTCAGATCTCGTAGGTCAGGGGCTCGGAGGGGGAGGGCTGCCGCGCCGGGGCGCGGGCCTGGTGCAGCGCCTCGACGACGGACAGGCGCAGCTGGGCCAGTGCGCGCACATGGTCGGCGCGCGGCTCGGGGATGTCGACGCTCCAGCTGCCGGCCAGGCGGCCGGGCTGGCCGCCGATCAGCACCACGCGGTCGGCCAGGAGCAGCGCCTCGTCGATGTCGTGCGTGACCAGCACCGCGGCGGTCCGGTGGCGCCGGCAGACGCCGCGCAGCAGCTGCTGCATCTCGCCGCGCGTGACCTCGTCGAGCGCGCTGAACGGCTCGTCGAGCAGCAGGATCTCGGGCTGGCGCGACAGCGCGCGCGCCAGCGCGGTGCGCTGCGCCATGCCGCCCGAGAGCTCTGCGGGATAGCGCCGGTGTGCCTCGCTCAAGCCGACTTCGGCAATCGCGTCGCTGACGCGCTGCCTGCGTTCGGCCGGGCTCAGTGCCGGCTGGTGCTTGAAGTCGAGGCCGAAGGCGACGTTCTGCTCCAGCGACAGCCAGGGCAGCAGGCAGGGGTCCTGGAACACCATGCTCAGGCGCGGATGCGGACCGCGCAGCGGCTCGCCGTGCACCTGCACCAGGCCGCTCTCTGCGCCCTGCAGGCCGGCGAGCACGCGCAGCAGCGAGGACTTGCCGACCCCGCTGGGTCCGAGCAGCGCGACGATCTCGCCGGCCGCGATGCGCAGCGAGAAATCCTCCAGCACGCGCCGGCGGCTGCCGTCCGGCTGGGCGTAGGCCAGGGCGATGCCCTGGGCATCCAAAACGAAGTCGGCGCTCATGGTTCCTGTCTCGGTTTTCAATCGGTCCCGCCTTGCAGCGTCAGCGGGCAGGAGCTGGTCTTGACCCGCACCACCACCGGACGACCCTCGTAGCGCAGCGGCGGGCAGCCGCAGATCGCGGCAGCCAGCGTGCTGGCCTGGCGCGAGATCGGCTCGATGAAGCGGCTGACGGTACCGGCCACGCTGGCGCAGTCGCCCAGCGCATAGATGCCGGGCTGGCTGCTGCCCATCGTTTGCGGGTCGACCACGATGCCGCGGTCCCAGTCGAGCGCGGCGCCTTGCGCCAGCCGGCTGGGCGTCTGCAGTCCGGTCGCCGCGATCACCTGGTCGGCCTCGAACTGCTGGCCGCAGGCGGTGCTCAGGCGGTAGCGGGGCCGCTCGCCGGCATCGATGCGCTGCAGCCCGGCCAGCTCGATGCCGCCGACGAAGCGGATCGGCAGCGCCTGCCAGGCCTGCAGCAGCTGCGCGCCGGCGCCCTGGTCCCGCCAGCGCGCCAGCGGCTCGGGCTGGCTGTCGAGCAGCGTGAGCTGGTGTCCGCCGAGCGCGAGGTCGTTGGCCAGCTCGCTGCCTATCAGGCCCGCGCCGACGATGGCGACCTGCTGCGGGCCGGCCTGCAGCGCGGCCCTGAGCTTGCGGTAGTCATCCAGGTGGTTGATGCGCCAGCAGTTCGCGGTCGACAGCGGCGACGGCAGCCCGGCCTGGGCGCCATGCGCGAGCACCAGATGGCTGTAGGCGAGGTTGCCGCGCGTCGTGCGCAGCCGCTGACGCGCTGCATCGATGCGGATCGCGTGCGTGTGCGCCAGCAACCTGACATCGAGCCGTCTCGCCGCGTCGCGGCCCGACTCCTTGACCAGCTGCTGCGGCGCGATGCCGCGCGCCAGCGCGACCGACAGCAGCGGCTTGTCGTAGAGGTCGCCCGAGCAGGCGCTGACCAGGGTGATCGGCAATGCCGCATCCTGGGCGCGCAGCCGCTCGGCCAGGGTCCAGCCGGCGCGGCCTGCGCCGACGATCACGACGCTGCTGGCCTGGCAGTTGGCCGGCCAGGGGCCGGCGCCGTCGCGCGCCTGCGCCCTGAGCGTCTCGAGGCAGACCGGCTGGTAGGGGCTGAAGTCGGCCTTGGTCACGCCGCACAGCGGGCAGACCCAGTCCTCGGGGATGTCGGCGAAGCGGGTGCCGGGCGCCAGGCCCGAGTCCGGGTCGCCGAGCGCCTCGTCGTAGACATAGCCGCAGGCGTCGCAGATGTATTTTTGCCAGGGCGTCGCGCCCGCATCAGGTGCCGTCATGCCGGAGTCTCTTGCTGGCTCAGGCGCGCCATTTCCTTGCGCAGGTGCTTGATCGCTGGCGTGACGATGGCGACGAAATGCGACTCGCGCACGCGCCGCTGCACCGCCGAGCTCATCAGGTAGCCGCGCGCGCCCTGGTGCAGCAGCGCCGATTGCGCCGCGCGCAGCGCCAACTCAGCCCCTTGCGCGCGCGCGTCGAGCACGTCGAGGAAGAACTCGTTCGAGCTGTTGAACGGCGTCTCGGCCAGCTTCATGACGCGCGCCGTCAGCTCGTCGAGCTCGGCCTGCAGCGCATCGGGGCGCTCGTCGAGGAACTGGTTGACATGGCCGAGCTGCGGCTCGACCGCCCACATCGAGTCGATCGCGCCCTGGATCACGCCGACTGCCATGCCGCATTGCAGCATGACGAAGGCGGCACGGATGCGGGCGATGAAGGGCTTGGCCGGATCGGCCATCAGGCGATCGGCGCCGACGAAATAGTCCTTCAGCCGCAGCGCATAGGTGCCGGTGCCCTCCATGCCGGCGAAGCTCGGGCATTCGTGCAGCTCGACGCCCGGGTCGCTGCAGTCGAGCAGGAACATCACCTCGCGGCCCAGCGCCTGCTCGCCGTCGGTCACGGCTGCGATGGCGCCGCAGTAATGATCCTGGTCGAGGTTGCTGACCCAGGGCAGGTTGCCGTTGACGAGGTAGCCGCCCTCGACCGGCTGCGCCTTGAGCAGCAGCGTCTCGATCTGGGCATAGCTCTTCATCGGGTTCGACAGCGCGGTGCCGCCTAGGCCCAGGCCGCCGACATGGCGCTGCAGCCGCTCGCCGCTCAGCGCCGGATTGCCCGACTGCTGCAGGTACAGGCCGCAGACCGCGTGGCACCAGACCATGAAGCCGGTCGCGCCGCAGACGCGCGAGACCTCGGCCATCGCGCGTATCGCCAGCCCGAAATCGCTGCCGCCATGCGGCGCGTCCAGGTGGGCGCTGATCGCGCCGAGGCGGGCCAGCTCGCCGAGCTCGGCCTTGGGGTAGTAGCCCTGGCGGTCGATCGCTTCGACCTGGGCGGCCAGCGGTCCCTGCGCGAAGGCGCGCACCGCGCCCAGCAGTTGATCGGCATCGAGGGTCGTCATGTCATGGTTTCCGGCTACGCACTCTGGGCCTGCCTGCACGGCTCAGGCCTTGGCTTCCCAGCGGTAGGCGGCCAGCTCGGGGTTGAGCTCGGTGCCCGCCAGGCTGTTGGCGAAGTTGCACAGGGTGGCCAGCGCGACGCCCAGGATGGTCTCGAGCACCTGCTGCTCGCCGTAGCCGGCGTCGTAGAAGGCCTGCAGCTCGGCCGGCGACACCGCGCCGCGGCTGCGGATCACGGCGCGGGTGAACTCGGCCAGCGCCTCGAGCTTGGGGTTGGGCAGCGGGGTCTGGTCGCGCATCGCGTTGACCAGCTCGGGCGCCAGCTTGCCCTGCTTGTAGCAGATCGCGGTGTGGCCGGCGACGCAGAAGGCGCAGCCGTGGTTGGTCGCCGCGGTGATCTGGACCGTCTCGCGCTCCTCGAGCGTGAAGCTGGTGCGGCCGTTGATCTCGCCGACCTTGATATACATCTCGACGGCGGTCGGCGCGTTGGCCAGCACGCCCATCAGGTTGGGGATGAAGCCGTTGCGGGCCTTGGAGGCCTCGAGGTAGGGCTTGCTGGCTTCGGGGGCGGTCTCGGGGGTCTGGATGGTCAGGCGGGACATGGAAACTCCTGTGCAAAGATAGCTACGATTGTTCCGGCAGCCGCTGATGCGATCCAGGTGCAGGAGTCCCGTTCTCTTGCCCGAAAGTCCCAGTCCCGGCTCAGGCGGCCAGCCGCGAGCCGACCGAGCGCCGCAGCGTGCCCGGCAGCGAGCCGGTGATCTTCTTGAATGCGCGCGAGAACGCCGCGTCGGACTGGTAGCCGGCCTTCTCGGCCGCGCGCGCCAGCGGCATGCCCTCGACGATCCAGCGCGAGGCCAGCTGCATGCGCAGCTGCGCGACGAACTGGCTCGGCGAGGTGCCCGCGGTCTGCGAGAACAGCCGGAAGAACTTGCTGCGCGACATGTGCGTCAGGTCGGCCATCTGCTCGACGCTCCAGTCCCGTCCCGGCTCGCGCAGGATCGCCTCGAGCAGCGGCGTGAACTCGGGCCGAGCGAGCACCGCCCACAGGCCTTCCTCGACCTCCTGGCGCCGGCACAGGTGGCGCACGACATAGAAGAACATCAGGTCGACCAGCTTGGTCAGCAGCGGCGACGGCTCCGCGCTGCCGTTGCTCGCCTCGGCCAGCACCAGGTCGAACAGGGGCCGGATCTCGCGCAGCTCGGCGCGCTCGCGCGAGACCACCACATAGGCCGGGAACTTGGCCAGGAAGACCTCGTTGATCGGCGCGCGGAACTCGAAGAAGCCGCAGGCCAGCGCCGTGCTGCAGGGTGCCGCCAGGTCGATCGCCTGCATGGCAGGCCTGGGCGAGCCGGCCGCGGCACCAGCGTCCTCGTGCGGACTGAGCAGGTGCGGCAGGTCGCGCAGGAAGAAGACCGCATCGCCGGCCTGCAGCTTCTGCTTCTGTCCGCTCTCGCTCAGGTGCAGCCAGCAGTCGCCGTTGAGGATGACATGGAAGCCGCCCTGCGCCATGCCGGCGGTCGAGGCCTGCCAGGAGCCGCAGTACTGCCCGAGGTGGAACAGCGTGGTCCGCAGATCCAGGCTGCCGAGCAGCCATTGAATCAGTCGATCCTGGTGTGGGGTCATGGAAACAGGCGATCCGGAGGGGTGAACAGGGAGGGGGAGTCGCGGCAGCGCGGTGTTCTGCCGGGATGGGGGCGAATCATAGGCAGGCTTGTGATATTTCTAAACTAATATTTAGTAGCTTCCATATTTCTTTTTTGCATATATGCTGGCCGCAGCTTCACCTGACTGTCATGACGGGCCGATAGATTCAGTCGATCCCTCTCACTATCAGGAGTTTTTGTGGATATCAATTCCAAATCGATATTGTTTTCGCGGCCGGCATTGACCGCGGCGATCGCTGCCGCGCTGGCTGGCGGCCTGACCGCCTGCGGCGATTCGGACCAGCCTGCTGCCGTCCTGCCCGAGTCCGCCACGGCCGAGCTGGCCATCCTCGAGACCTCGGACCTGCATGCCAACCTGCTGAGCTACGACTATTTCCGCCTCGCCGAGGACAAGAGCATCGGTTTCGAGCGCACTGCCACGCTGATCAAGCAGGCCCGTGCCGATTTTCCGAACAACCTGCTGATCGACAACGGCGACACCATCCAGGGCACGGCCCTGGCCGACTACCAGGCGCTGGTCAAGCCGGTCAGCTGCAGCCAGAAGCTGGCCACCTACAAGGCCATGGACGCGATCGGCTTCGACGCCGGCACGCTGGGCAACCACGAGTTCAACTACGGACTGCCCTACCTGGCGCAGGTCACAGGCACCAAGTTCAACGTCGACGGCATGCCCGCCGTGGCCAGCCAGCCCAGCTGCGCCGGCCCGGCCTTTCCGCTGGTGCTGGCCAACGTGAGCAGCAAGAAGGACGGTGCCCCGCTGTACAAGCCCTACACCCTGATCAACAAGAAGGTCAGCGCCAAGGACAAGGACGGCAAGACCATCGAGACCACGGTCAAGGTGGCGGTGATCGGCTTCACGCCGCCGGCCATCCTGCAATGGGACAAGCGCTGGCTCGAAGGCAAGGTCGATGTGCAGGGCGTGGTGGAGGCCGCGACCAAGTACGTGCCGATGGCCCGCGCCGAGGGGGCCGATATCGTGATCGCCGCCTCGCACGGCGGCTGGGACACCGGCGCCTACAGCCCCAGCATGGAAAACGCCAACTACTACCTGGCCAAGGTGCCGGGCATCGACGGCATCCTGATGGGCCACTCGCACAGCGAGTTCCCGAATGCGGTTTGCAGCACCGCCGCCTGCAACGCCGCCGGCGTCGACAAGGTCAAGGGCACTTTCCACGGCGTGCCGGCCGTGATGCCGAGCTTCTGGGGCAAGGCCATCGGGGTCATCAACTACCAGCTGGTGGTCAGGAACGGCAAGTGGACCATAGACAGCGGCAAGACCGCGGTGAGCCTGCGCAAGGCGCTGACCGACGCCACGGCCAAGACCTATGTGCCCGTCGATCCGGCGATCGCGGCCGTGGTCAAGACCGAGCATGAGGCGGCGATCGACTACGTGAAGACCCCGATCGGCCAGTCCGACTTCGCCCTGTCGTCCTACTTCGCCGACGTGGGCGATGTGACCGCGATCCAGGTGGTCAACGCCGCGCAGGCCGACTATGTCGCCAAGTACGTGGCCGCCAACCTGCCGCAGTACAAAGACCTGCCCGTGCTGTCGGTCAGCGCGCCGTTCAAGAGCGGCTTCGGCGGCGGCACCGACTTCACCGACGTGAAGCAGGGGCCGATCGCGATCAACAACGCCGCCGACCTCTACCTCTATCCCAATACCGTCTATGCCGTCAAGGTGACGGGCGCGGGCATCAAGACCTGGCTCGAGAAGGCGGCCGAGCGCTTCAACCAGATCGACCCGAGCCTGACCACGGCGCAGCCGCTGATCTCGACCTTCCCGGGCTACAACTTCGACATGTTCACCTCGGCCGACCTGAGCTACGAGATCGACGTGACCCAGGCCAAGGGCAGCCGGATCAAGAAGCTGACCTACAAGGGCGCCCCGATCAATGCCAGCGCCGAGTTCATCATTGCGACCAACAACTACCGCGCCACCAGCGGCACGCAGTTCGGCCTGACGGCGGACAACATCATCCATGCCTCGCCCGATGCCAACCGCGATGTGCTGATCGACTACATCAAGGCGCGCAAGAACCTGACGCTGGCCGCCGACGGTTCAACCCGCAGCTGGCGCTTCACAAAGGTCGCCACGGCGGGCCCGGTGACCTTCGTCTCGGGCAGTAACAAGCTGTCGGTCGCGCAGACCGCCGGCCTTGGCAACATCAGCGTGGTGAGCAACGACGACGGCAGCGGCAAGGGGCAGGGCGTCTACGCCATCGACCTGTCCAGGTAAGGCCGGCTTACTTGGACTTGTAGGAATCGTGGCAGGCCTTGCAGCTGGCTGCGGCCTCGCCAAACGATTTCTTCACCGCATCCAGGCTGCCGGTCCTGGCTGCGGCGTCGAGCGCCACGGTGGCGCTCACCAGCTTGTCCGCGCCGGCCTTGAACTTGCCCGTCTCGCTCCACAGCTCGGGCTTGGCCTTGCTGTCGAGCTTCTGGCTTTCCGGCGTGAAGCCGGCCCAGGGCAGGCGGCTCAGCATCAGCACCACGGCGGCGTCCTCCTGCGCCTTCTGGGCATCGAACGGCACCTTGCCGTTGGCCATGGCGCCCAGGCGGCTGAAATGCGTTCCCATGACCGACAAGGCGCTCTGGCGATACTTCACCGCATCTTCGGGCTTCTGGAACTGGGCCTGGGCGGCACCTGCCGACAGGAGGGCGACTGAGAGCATCAAGGCGTGGCTGGCTTTCATCGAGGGCTTTCTGCTAGAGGGTTGACAAGGAGGTAGGCGCCCGATCGCCAGGCGCATACGCCGATCAGTGTATGCTGTTATTCTCTTTTTGGCATTTGATGCCAGAGATACCTTGACCTGCTGGGAGATGGACTGATGCATAGCCTTCGTGTGTGGGACCTGCCCACCCGCCTGTTCCACTGGCTGCTGGTGGCTGCCGTGATCGGTCTGGTCGTCAGCGGCAACCTGGGGGGCTCGTGGATGAACTGGCATTTCCGCCTGGGCCATGCCGTGCTGGCGCTGCTGCTGTTTCGCCTGCTGTGGGGCTTTGTCGGCGGCTACTGGTCGCGCTTCGCGCAGTTCAGCTACTCGCCGCTTACCTTGTGGCGCTACCTGCGTGGCCAGTCCAGGCCGGAGCACGAGCTGGGCCACAGCCCCACGGCGGCCCTGTCGGTGTTTGCCCTGCTGCTGATCCTGCTGCTGCAGCTGGCCTCGGGCCTGCTGAGCGACGACGAGATCGCCTTCAGCGGGCCCTTGTCGCGCTTCGCTCCGGCCGAATGGGTCTCGCTGGCCACGGCCTACCATGCCGAATGGGGCAAGGCCATTCTGATCGCCTGGGTGGCGCTGCACCTGCTGGCCATCATCTACTACCAGCTGTTCAGGAAGGTCCCGCTGGTGGCCGCGATGGTCAGCGGCGACAAGGCCACCGACCTGGAGCAGCCCGCCGCCAAGGACGGACTGCCCCAGCGCCTGCTGGCCTTGGCGCTGGCGCTGGGCTGCGCCGCGCTGTCGGCCTGGGTGGCGTCCCTGTGACCGATAGGCAGCTGCAAGGCCCTGGCTGATCGCCGCCCGCAGGCAGGCCTGGATCAGGTCAGCGCTCGATGGCTTTGGCCTGGCCTGCTCATGCGCGCAGTGCGTGCACGTGGTGCTCGAAGTGCTCGGCCAGGAAGCTGGCGATGAAGTAGTAGCTGTGGTCGTAGCCGGGCTGGCGGCGCAGCGTCAGCGGGTGGCCGGCGCGCTCGCAGGCGGCCTCGAGCAGCTCGGGGCGCAGCTGGGTGGCGAGGAACTCGTCGGCCTCGCCCTGGTCGACCAGCAGCGGCAGCTTTTCCGTCGCGCGGCCGATCAGCTCCACCGTGTCCCAGTCCTGCCAGCCGCTGGGCTCATCGCCCAGGTAGGCGGCAAGCGCCTTCTGGCCCCATGGCACCTGGCTCGGCGCCACGATGGGCGAGAAGGCCGACACGCTGCAGTAGCGCCCCGGATGGCGCAAGGCGGTGACCAGCGCGCCATGGCCGCCCATGGAATGGCCGAAGATGCCGCGCCGATCGCTGGCCGGGAAATGCTGCTCGACCAGCGCCGGCAGCTCCGCGGCCACATAGTCCTGCATCCGGTAGTGCGGCGCCCAGGGTTCCTGGGTGGCGTTGACGTAGAAGCCCGCGCCCTGGCCCAGGTCGTAGGCCGGGTCGTTGGCCACGCCTTCGCCGCGCGGGCTGGTGTCGGGTGCGACCAAGATCAGCTGGTGCCGCGCGGCATGCTGCTGCGCGCCGGCCTTGGTGATGAAGTTCTGCTCGTTGCAGGTCAGCCCCGAGAGCCAGTACAGCACCGGGCAGCGCTGGCCCGCCAGCGCGGCCGGCGGCAGGTAGACCGCCAACCGCATCTTGCAGCCCAGCGTGGCCGAGTCGTGCTGCCAGACCTCCTGGCGCCCGCCGAAGCTGGCGTGCTGTTCGATCCGTTCCATCGCCGCGCTCATCCGTAGTGGACCACCGAGCGGATCGACTTGCCCTCGTGCATCAGCTCGAAGGCCTCGTTGATGCCAGTCAGCGGCATGGTGTGGGTGACGAAGGGTTCGAGCTGGATGCGGCCGGCCATCGCGTCCTCGACCATGCCGGGCAACTCGCTGCGGCCCTTGACGCCGCCGAACGCCGTGCCCAGCCACTTGCGCCCGGTCACGAGCTGGAACGGACGGGTGGAGATTTCCTGCCCTGCGCCCGCGACGCCGATGATGACCGACTGGCCCCAGCCGCGGTGCGCGCATTCGAGCGCGGCGCGCATCACGTTGACGTTGCCGATGCACTCGAAGCTGTGGTCCACGCCCCAGCCCGTCATCTCGACGATGACCTGCTGGATCGGCTTGTCGAAGTCCTTCGGGTTGATGCAGTCGGTGGCGCCGAAGGTGCGCGCCAGGTCGAACTTGCCCGGGTTGGTGTCGACCGCGATGATGCGGCCGGCCTTGGCCAGCTTGGCGCCCTGGATCACGGCCAGGCCGATGCCGCCCAGGCCGAACACCGCGACCGTGTCGCCTTCCTGCACCTTGGCGGTGTTCTTGACCGCGCCCAGGCCGGTGGTCACGCCGCAGCCCAGCAGGCAGACCTGCTCGGGATTCGCGTCGGGGTTGACCTTGGCCAGCGACACCTCGGCCACCACGGTGTATTCGCTGAAGGTCGAGCAGCCCATGTAGTGGTAGATCGGCTCGCCCTGGTAGGAAAAGCGTGTCGTGCCGTCCGGCATCAGGCCCTTGCCCTGGGTGGCGCGCACCGCGACGCACAGGTTGGTCTTGCCGCTCTTGCAGAACAGGCATTCGCCGCATTCGGCGGTGTAGAGCGGGATCACATGGTCGCCAGGCTTGACGCTGGTCACGCCTTCGCCGACCTCGACCACGATGCCGGCGCCTTCATGGCCGAGCACGGCCGGGAACACGCCCTCGGGGTCGTCGCCCGAGAGGGTGAAGGCGTCGGTGTGGCAGACGCCGGTGTGCGTGATCTTGACCAGCACTTCGCCCTTTTGCGGCGGTGCGACGTCGATCTCGACGATTTGCAGGGGTTCTCCGGCCTTGAAGGCCACGGCAGCACGGGATTTCATGAACGGTCTCCGTAAAGAGGAAGGGTGAGTGAAAGGCGAAAGAGGAAGCAATAGCCAGGCCAGCCGGGGCGGCTCACTTGAGGTAGGAGCGGATCAGGCGCATGAGCTGCTCGATCTCGGCCTCCATGCCGGGCCTGGCATCCTGGGCCTGGCCGAAGGTCTCGCGCAGATGGCTGTCGAGCACCTCGGCCATCAGCCCGTTGGCCGCGCCGCGCATCGCGGCGAGCTGCTGCAGCAGCGAGCCGCAGTCGGTGCCGGCCGCGACGGCGCGCTCGAGCGCCTCGGCCTGGCCACGGATGCGGCGCAGTCGGGTGATGACGCGCTTCTTTTCCTCGGGTGAATGGGGCATGGCAAGTATGGATGCTATGTACTGGGGGGTAGTATATTGGCGAACGCCGGGCAGGGCAACTGCCCCGCTGTCGCCAGCTGGCGCGCTGGGGGCGCTGCCGTGGCCAACCTGGCGGCTGCGCCCGCCGGCCATGGCATCGGACCGGCGCTGGAGCGGGGGCTGATGGATGACTTGTTTTCCTGGCGGCAAATCGAAATCAATTCATCGCCTGCCTATAATGGAAATAGGCGACTCAAGTTTCGCCTGACTGAGAAATCCGGCTGTTTCAGGAAAATCATGAAACTTCCCATTTGAAAAAACACGCTATGAGCATTGCAGAACCAGACCTTTCGCCGCTGGCGCCTTTCAAGGTTCGCATCTTCAGGCATCTATGGGCCACCTGGCTGGTAGCGAACCTGTGCATGTGGATGAATGACGTGGCGGCCGCCTGGATCATGACTTCGCTCACCACCTCGCCAATCTGGGTCGCCCTGGTGCAAAGCGCCGCGACCCTGCCGGTTTTCCTGCTCGCATTGCCCAGCGGCGCGTTGGCCGACGGGCTGGATCGCAAGAAGTATTTCATGCTGACGCAGATCTGGATTTCCGCGGTGGCGTTTGCGCTGGCGCTGGTGACCTTCCTGGACCTGCTGAGCCCGCAGCTGCTGCTGGCGCTGGTATTTGCCAACGGCATCGGCCTGGCGATGCGCTGGCCGGTCTTTGCCGCCATCCTGCCGGAGCTGGTGGGCCGGCCGCAACTGCCGGCTGCCCTGTCCCTCAACAGCGTGGCGATGAACATCTCGCGCATCGGCGGTCCCTTGATGGCCGGGGCCATCATTGCTGCTGCGGGATCGGCCTGGGTGTTTTCGCTCAATGCGCTGCTCTCGCTGCTGGCAGCGCTGGTGATCGCCCGCTGGAAGCGCGAGCACAAGCCCCATCCCCTGGGACGCGAGCCGATCCTGAGCTCCATCCGGGTCGGGGTCCAGTACATTGCCCAGTCGCCGCCGCTGAAGAATGTCCTGCTCAGGATCTGGCTGTTCTTCTTCGGTGCCTCCGGCCTGGTGGCCTTGCTGCCGCTGGTCGCGCGCGGCATGCAGGGCGGCGGTGCCGAGGCCTTCACCCTGCTGCTGGCCGCCATGGGAATCGGCGCCATCTTGTCGACCACGCTGCTGCCCCGCCTGCTCAAGCGGTTCCAGCGCGACGGCCTGGTCCTGCGCGCGGCGGCCTTGCAGGCCTTGACGATGCTGGTGATCGCGCAGACGGACAAGCTGTGGCTGGCCCTGCCCGCGATGGTCTTGTCCGGCATGACCACGGTCACGGTGGCCAATGCGCTGACCGTCGCGTTCCAGCTCGCATTGCCCGACTGGGTGCGCGCCAGGGGGATGTCCGCCTACTTCATGACCATGATGGGGGCGGGCGCCTGTGGTGCCGCGCTCTGGGGCCAGCTGGCCGCCTGGTCCGGCATCTCGCTGAGCGTCAGCGTCGCGGCGCTGACGGGCTTCTGCCTGCTGGCCCTGGTGATGCGCCTGCTGCCGGATTCCGCGCCGGTGGGGGACCTGAGTCCGAGGCGGATCTTTGCCGTGCCGCAACCCCCCGAGCCGCCGGCGAAGGGCCAGGTCGTCATCAGCATCGAATACCAGGTGGAGCCGGCGGCGGCGGCCGATTTCCGTCAGTTGATGCTCGAGGAGAGTCGCCCGGCCAGGCTCAGGCAGGGGGCGGTCTCGTGGCAGCTGTTGCATGACATCAGCGATCCGGGCCGCTTCGTGGAGGTGACGGTCGAGCGTTCCTGGACCGATCACTTGCGCCGCTTCGAAAGGACTACCGCGGCCGATGCCGAGCTGCACGAGCGAAAGCTCGGCTACCACCTGGGTGGCGAGCCGCCCCGCATCTCCCGCTATCTGCTCGAAACGAGCGCCTGAGCCGGGCGAGCGATGCCGGCGGCCCCGGGGCTGGAGGGCGCCGGCCGGGCCGGCATCAGGACCGGTGTCAGGGCTGGGACAGCTCGGCCTTGCCCTGCATCGTCAACCACCCCTCGTGGTCTTGCGACCAGAGCCGCACCGTTTTTCCGTCCCCTTCCGGCTGGCCATTGACACGCAGCGCATGCAGGTCGAACGTCGGGCGGACTGCCTTGAATTCAAAGCGCCTGATGAAGGAACCGGGTGCATTCCGGCGTACCAGGTCGAGCAACAGGGTGGCAATCAGGGGGGCATGAACCACCAGGCCCGGATAGCCCTCCACATGGTTGCAATAACTGCGGTCGTAATGAATCCGGTGGCCGTTGAAGGTCAATGCGGAATACCTGAACAGCAGGACCGGATCGGCATATATTTCCCTTTGCCAGGCCGCGCCGGTTTCGGCGGCAATCGGGCTGGGTGCCAATTCGCCTGCGTGGGCTGCGGCCCGGTAGACAATATCGTGGATTTCCGTCATGGCAAGACCATTGCCATTGAAGAATTCATGCCTGACCTGGACGAAGACCAGATCGCCGCTATTGCCGGTCTTGTGCTTGACGCTTTCGATGCGCGAGACGCGCTGGACCGAATCACCCACGCGCAGCGGATTCGATTCCTGCCATTCGAATTTTCCACCGGCCCACATCCTGCGCGGCAGTGGCACCGGAGGCAGGAAGCCGCCGCGCTTGCAATGGCCATCGTCGCCGGTTTCCCTTTGCAGATGGCGCGGCAGGAAATAGAGCCAGTGCCCCAGGGCCGGCACGGGACTGCCCTCGGTGGCCAGCTCGTCCTCCCGGTCCAGCGTGGCGCTCAAGCCATGCAGCGGCGCGGCGACGATCACGTCATGCAGGGTTTCGGTCCTGCCGACCCATTGCTGGAGTCGGGACAGGGTCTGCGGGTTGAGGGTCATGGGGTCTGCGGGATCGGCTGGCATGGGGTCCTCCATTGAAGCGGGTGGCGTGTAGCGGGTCGGGGTCGCTCGGGTTGCCAGGCCGGGGTGGCCGGAGTAGCCGGGCGGGTGCCGGCCAGGGGCTGGCGCGTTCAGACCAGGCCCCAGTAGGAGCCGCCGTCGAGCTGGAGATTCTGCCCGGTCATGAAGCCCGCGTGCTGGCTGCAGACAAAGGCGCAGGTGGCACCGAACTCCTCGGGCTTGCCAAAGCGGCGCGCCGGCAGGGTGTCGGCGATCAGCTGCCTGGCCTGGTCGCGGTCGATGCGCTTGTCCTGCATCAGCTTCTGGGCCATGAATTCCTGCCTTGGCGTATCGAAGCGTTCGGGCAGCAGGTTGTTGATCGTCACGCCATCGGCGATGGCCTCGCGCGCCAGCGCCCGCGACAGCGCGGTGAGTCCGGCGCGCGCGGCGGTCGACAGCCCCATGGCGGCATGGGGCGTCTTGACCATCGCGGAGGTGATGTTCACCACCCGGCCGAAGCCGCGCGCCCGCATGCCCGGCAGGACGGCGCGCAGCAGCAGCGCGGCGCTGACCAGGTTGCTCTGCAGCGCACTCGACCAGGCCGCCTGGTCCCAGTCCTCCAGCTGGCCGGGAGGCGGGCCGGCATTGTTGTTGACCAGGATGTCGGGCTCGGGGCAGGCCGCCAGCAGGGCGGCACGACCCGCCTCGGTATCGAGGTCGGCCACTACCGCCAGCACGGCGGCGCCGGTCTGCTCGCGGATCGACTGCGCCGCCCGCTCGAGTTTTTCCGCCTGCCGACCGTTGAGATAGACGCTGCATCCTGCCTGGGCCAGGGCCAGCGCGCAGGCATATCCCAGGCCCTGGGAGGAGGCGCAGACGAGGGCTTTGCGGCCCTGTATTCCCAGATCCATCATCCAGCTCCCGGTTCAGTGCGGCGCGGTTCCCGCTGACTGCAGGTCGGCAAAGCTGCGCTTGTCCTGCACCAGTTGTTTGAGCAGCGGCGCCGGCGTCCACCAGTAGCCGTATTGCTCGTGCAGGCGCTCGATCTCGGCCAGCACCTGGTCGAGCCCGATGCGGTCGGCCAGGTACATCGGGCCGCCATGGTGGGCCGGGAAGCCGTAGCCGGTCAGGTAGCTGATGTCGATGTCGCTGGGCCGGATCGCCACGCCGAGCTCGAGCAGCTTGGCGCCCTCGTTGATCATGCCGTAGAGGCAGCGCTGCAGGATCTCCTGCTCGCTGATCGGCTGGCGGCTGATGCCCATGCGGGCCGATTCCTCGACGATGAACCGCTCGAGCTCGGGGTCGCGCTGCGGCGTGCGGTCGCCCGGCTCGTAGCGGTACCAGCCCTTGCCGGACTTCTGGCCCAGCCGGCCCAGGTCGCACAGCTTCATGATCAGGTCGTTCCAGCGCCGGTCGGTCGGCCGCGTCGCCATCTGCGCCTTGCGCGTCTGGTAGCCGACGTCGTTGCCCGCCATGTCGTGCACCGCGAAGATGCCCATGGCATAGCCGAACTTCTTGAGCGCGGCATCGACCTCGTGCGGCAGCGCGCCGTCCTCGACCGCGAAATGGGCCTCGCGGGTGTAGTTGCGGAACAGCGCGTTGCCGATGAAGCCGGGATAGATCCGGGCCAGCACCGCGATCTTGCCCATGCGCCGGCCCAGCTCCATCAGCGTGGCGATGACATCGGGCGCGGTCTTGCTGCCGCGCACCACCTCGAGCAGCTTCATGACATGGGCCGGGCTGAAGAAATGCGCGCCCACCACGTCCTGCGGCCGTTGCGTGACGGCGGCGATCTCGTCCACGTCCAGGCCCGAGGTGTTGGTCGCCAGGATGGCGCCGGCCTTGCAGTGCTGGTCGAGCTGGCGGAAGATGGACTGCTTGAGGCCCATGTCCTCGAACACGGCCTCGATCACCATGTCGGCGTCCTTGACGTCGGCCATGTTTATGCTGCCGCTGATGAGGGCCAGGCGCTGGTCCATCTGCTCCGGGCTGAGCTTGCCGCGCTTGACCGTGGTGGCGTAGTTGTCCTTGACGCGGGCCAGGCCGCGGTCCAGCCCCTCCTGGTTGGCATCGATCAGCGTGACCGCGATGCCAGTGTTGGCCAGCGCCATCGCGATGCCGCCGCCCATGGTGCCGGCGCCGATCACCGCGACCTTGTTGATCGGGCGCAGCGGCAGGTCGGCCGGGATGTCGGGAATCCTGGCCGCCTCGGCGGCGGCGAACTTGGCGTGGGCCTGGGCGCGGGCCCGGTCTTCATCGCTGACGTGAAACAGGTCGTAGCTCATGGTGGTCTCCGGTTCAGGCCTGGTTTTCCTGCAGCTTCTTGGCCTTGCCGTCGACGAACTCGCGCAGGCGGGCTTCGGCTTCGGGCGGACGCGCGCGCGCGGAGTTGAGCTGCTCCAGGAACAGGCCGTCGTCGTGCGACAGGTCCTGCACCCGCGGCAGCACGTTGATGATCATCCAGTTGGTCTCGAGGCTGTTCTTGCCGATGCGCTCGGCGATGGCCCGCGCCTTGTCCAGCGCCTGGCCGGCCGGCACGACGTAGCGCACGATGTGCTCGCGCTCGGACTCGGCGGCGTCGAGCAGGCGGCCGGTCAGCATCATGTCCATCATTACCGTGGTGCCGACCACGCGCTGGATGCGCACCGTGCCGCCGCCGCCGACGAAGATGCCGCGCTGGCCTTCGGGCAGGCCGCAGACCACGGTCTCGTCGGCCACGCGCACATGGGCCGCCATGGCCAGCTCCAGGCCGCCGCCGACCACCGCACCGTGCAGCGCGGCGACAAACGGGATCGGGCCGCGCGCGATCAGGTCGAACACCTCGTGCCAGTTGTGGCGGCGGCGCTTGCGCGGCGCCTTGATCTGGCCGGTGGCGCGGGCCAGTGCCTCGGCCAGGTCGAGCCCGGCGCAGAAGTTGCTGCCCTGCCCGTAGAGCACGGCCACGTCGGCTTCCTCGTGGGCGCGCAGCACGGCGGCGCGCAGTTCGTCGACCAGCGGGTCGTTGATGGCGTTGCGCTTGTCGGGGCGGTTCAGGCCGATCAGGGCGATGTTGCCGTCGAGCTGGTAGGTGATCAAGGGGGTGGTCATGATGTCTCCGTGGTTTTATGGTTGGCGGTGGGGCCGTTGGCCAGCCCCGGTTGTCATGTTCGGTTGCGTGTGCCGGCCTTACAGGTCGAGCACCAGCCTGGCGCTCCTGGCGCCGGAGCAGCAGACCATCATGCGGTCGTTGGCGGCGCGTTCGCTGTCGCTCAGCACCAGATCGCGGTGGTCGGGCTGGCCTTCGAGAACCTTGACCTCGCAGGTGCCGCAGACGCCTTCGCGGCAGGAGTAGGGCGGCTCGGCGTTGATCTCGATCAGGCAGTCCAGGATGGTCTTGCCGGCCGGGATCTGCAGCGTCTTGTGGCTGCGCGCCAGCTCGACGCTGAAGCCGCCGTCGGTGGCCGGTGCCTCCTTGGCCGCGAAATATTCCATGTGCACCCGCTCGGCAGGCAGGCCGGCGGTGGCTTTCTCGTAGGCCTCGAGCATCGGGATCGGGCCGCAGCAGTAGACATGGGCGCCGGTCGGCAGGGCGGCGACGATGGCCGCCAGGTCGAGCATCCGGCCGCCGGGTTCCTGGTCGAAGTTCAGCACCACCCGGCCGCCCTGGCTGCCGGCTGCGCTCTCGAGCCAGTCCAGGAAGCCGGCGTGCGCCCGGGTGCGCGCGCTGTAGTACAGGGTCCAGGGCGTGCCCAGCGCCTGCGAGCGGGCGATCATGGACAGCATCGGGGTGATGCCGATGCCGCCGGCAATGAAGACATTGTGCGGGGCGGATTCGTCGAGCGGGAAATGGTTGCGCGGGGCGCTGATCGCCAGCTTGTCGCCCACGCGCAGCTGCTCGTGCACATGGCTCGAGCCACCGCGGGACTTGGCATCGCGGTTGATGCCCAGGCGGTAGCGCTGCGTTTCGCGCGGGTCGTTGAGCAGGGAATAGCTGCGGATCAGCTCGCCCTTGGGGGTCGGCAGGTGCAGGTCGATGTGCGCGCCAGCGCTGAAGGCGGGCAAGCGGGTCGCTGGCGGCAGCGGTACCAGTTCCAGGCTGACGATGCCCTGGGCTTCGTAGCGCATGGAGCGGACAAGGACAGTCAGGTTGGAGAGGGCGGTCACGGGAAACTCCAGTTAGTCTAGAAGTAGGCGGTCACAGGTCGATCACGTCCAGCGCTTCGATCGCCACGCCGGTGGCGGCCTGGTGGGCCTGCTGCACCCAGTCGGGCTGGCCGGCGTGGAAGATGAAATGCCGCAGCAGCCGGGCCCACTTGGGGTGGCGCTGGTACTCGGCCAGGGGCAGGCCTTGCAGGAAGAAGTCGCGCGAATCGCTGGGCAGGAATACCCGCTGGTTGGCCAGCGGATCGCGCAGCACCCCCTTGGGGTCGCGGCCGGCCTGCACGGCGTCGATGTCGTTGAACAGCTGGCGCCGCAGCAGCGCAATGCCGCGGTCGCTGGCGCCCAGGTTTTCCTGGGTCCGGTCGGCGACGCGGCCCTGGCCGACCCAGGCCACGATGTCCTGGTTGATCACATGGCTGGTGATCCAGCGTCCGTCCGGCTCGCGGATGGGCGCGGTCCAGGTCGGAATGCTGGCCTGCACATAGGGTTCGGCCTCGCGCGGCACCCGGATGAAGGACCAGGTCACGCTGAGCGTGTTCTCGTCGTCCACCGGCACTCGCCATTCGAAATGGTCGCCCAGGAAGAAGCCGTTGGGCCACAGGCAGACCCGCCCGATGGTCCACAGCGGATGCTGGTCGCTGGTGTCTTCCGAGATGCGCTTGTAGACGAAGCCATGCTCGAATTCCTCGAACGCCAGCTGCAGGTGGCTGGGGGCATAGCCGCCGGTGTGGCCGCGCAGGCGGCGGCTCCAGTTGGCATGCATCCATTCGAAATGCACCGGATCGATCGAGTTTTCCTGGGTCTGCAGCCAGTTGCACGGCACCTCGGCAAACACCGCCTGCACGAAGCCATTGCTCCAGTGGAAGGGCTCCCAGTCGGGCAGTTCGGGGGCAGGCTGCGGTCCCAGGTAGGCCCACAGCAGGCCCGCCTTGGCCTGAACGGCATAGGCCTTGAGCCGGATCTGCTGGCGCAGCTTGGACTGCGGGTCGACGCGGTCCTCGAACGGCGCGGCCACGCAAGCGCCCTGGGCATTGAACTGCCAGCCATGGTAGTTGCAGCGTATGCCTTCGGCCTCGACGAAGCCGTAGCTCAGGTCGGCGCGGCGGTGCGCGCAGTGGCGGTCGGTCAAGCCGTACTGGCCGCCCAGGTCCTTGAACAGCACCAGGTCTTCGCCCAGCAGTCGCACTGGCTTGATCGACTGGCGCTCCAGCTCGTCGACACCGGCAATCGGGTGCCAGTGCCGGCGCAACACCTCGCCCATCGGTGTGCCGGGGCCCACCTGGGTCAATTGACGGTTCTTTTCGCTGCTCAACATGGTACGGGTCCGGCTAGGTACTGGCTGGCTCTCATTCCGGCTTGAAGCCGGAGGCCTTGATGATGGGTTCCCAGTGGGCGAGTTCGGCGCGCTGCAGGGCGTCGAGTTCGGCGCCATTGCGGAACACCGGGTGCACCAGCAGGCGCTGGCTCATCACTTCCTTGACCTCGGGCAGCTGCAGCACCTGCTGGATGGCTTTTTCCATGCGCTGCACTTCGGCCTTCGGCGTGCCGGCCTTGGCCCAGATGCCGGTCCAGCCCTCGCCCGAGGTGACGTCGATGCCCTGTTCGGCAAAGGTCGGGATGTCGGGCATCAGCGGCGAGCGCTCCTTGCTGAAGACGCCGATGATCCGGATCTTGCCCGCGCGGTGATGGGCCATCATGCCGTCGAGCAGGCTGATGGCCGAGGGCACATGGCCGCCGACCAGGTCGGTCACCATCGGCGGCGAGCCCTTGTAGGGCGTGACCGGCAACTCGATGCCGGCAGCCTTGGCGAATTGCACCCCCAGGAAGGCGTTCTGTCCGCCCAGGCCCGGCGTGCCGTAGCTGGCCTTGCCCGGATTCTTCCTGACCCATTCGACGAACTCGCGCGCATTGTTGACCCCCAGCTTGGTCGCCACCCCCATGCCCAGCGGGTAGGACGCGAAGCTGGCGACCGGGACGAAGTCCTTCAGGATGTTCCATTTCAGCTGGTCCTTGAACACCAGCATCTGGAAGGTCGGGGTCGCGTTGGGCGCCACCATGAAGGTCAGGCCGTCGGCTGGCGCCGCCAGCAGCATGTCGGCTGCCATGCGTCCGCCCACGCCAGGCTTGTTGTCGACGATGACGGGCTGGCCCAGCAGGGTGGGCAGCTTGTCGGCCACGGCGCGGGCGATGGCATCGGTGGCGCCGCCAGGCGGGAATCCGACCAGGATGCGGATCGGCTTGGGCTGGGCCAGCACGGTCTGGGGCAAGGGCAGCAGGGCGCTGCCAGACAGCAGGAGCTGCCGGCGATTGAGCTTCATGGGTGTCTCCTCTTGGGGGGGAAGCGCTTGGGGCACGGCACGACCCCCGGCCTCTGGTGGGCCGGTGGGTAGTGCGGGCTGGACAGATGAGAGAAATCAGGCGTCAGCCAGCGTGCGCCAGTCGGCGCCAGCGGGAATCACGCCGCCGACCGACTTGATCTTGCGGTAGTCCAGTTCCGGATGGTGGGCCTGGGTCGGCGCCTTGCCTTCCATGAACTCGCGCGCCGCCTTGATCAGCAGCTGGCGCACGCGGATCACCGCGCCGTCGGCCGAGCAGAGCTGCTCGTCGCTGCGGTCGTAGAGCGGCCCCTGGCTCAGGAACATCGCGAAGTCCTCGGTGCCCAGGTGCTGCGGGAAGCCGGTCTTGTGGCCGCGCTTCATGAGGTCGCGGTTCTGGCCCCAGTTGTCCTTCGGCTCGCCAGGCGGCAGGGGCGGGAAGTTCCACACGTCCGGGCTGGCCGACATGATGGTCATGCCCAGCTCCCGGTTCGGGTTGAAGTGCACGAACCAGGCGCGGTGGGTCACGTCGTCGACCGGGGTCGAGAAGAACACCGTGGTCGGGCTGTTGGCGTCCGGCGGGCAGATGATGCCGTACCAGGGCATGACGAAGTTATTGACGCGGGCATAGACCTGCTCGTCGGCCAACGGGCGCAGCGCGGCGTAGCGATAGCCGTAGGGGCGCTCCTCGAACTCGAGCTTGGGCGCCAGCGCCTTGGTCATCAGCAGCCGCTGGTTGCCGCCGCCGGCGGTCATCTGGGTGGTGGACTCGTGCAGCACGCCGACATGGGAGGAGTCCATCGAGGCCTCGACGCCCTGCACCCAGTTCGTCGGGATCTCGACGCTGGTGACCGAGCGCTGGCTCTGCGGCAGGTCCATGAAGGGCAGGTCGGGGAAGGGCGGCGGGGTGTCGCCCTTGCCGAGCCAGACCCAGACGATGCCGCCGCGGTCCACCGTGGTGTAGCGGTTGACGCGCACATGCTTGCAGAACTGTTCCTGGTTGCCGGTGTGGTTGGGCGCGTCGACCACCTCGCCCCTGACGTTGAACTTCCAGCCGTGGTAAATGCAGCGCAGGCCGTTGTCGGCATTGATGGCCAGCGCCAGCGAGGCCTTGCGGTGCGAGCATTGCTCGTCGAGCACGCCGACGCTGCCGTCGGTGGCGCGGAAGGCCACCAGATTGGTGCCCAGCAGCCGCACCCGAACCGGGGCGCCGTCGGCTTCCAGCTTGCACGACGGCACGGCGGGCAGCCAGTAATGCTGGCGAATCATCTCGCCCATGGGGGCGCCGTTCTCGACGCGGCACAGCAGATCGTTGTCTTCTTTGCTCAAAGGCATGGTGGTCTCCTCTCGATGTGGCTCTGGATCAGCAGTCTTCGTCCTTGCGGAAGGCGCGGCTGTAGACGCGGCGGCAGTTGCATTCGAAGATGTTCTTCTTCTGCTCGTCGGTCAGCCAGGCCATGCCTTCGATGATCGGCTTCATGTCGTCGTAGTCGCGGCCGGTCAGCGGGTTGCGCGCGCTGCCGGTGCCGGGCTTCTCGGTGCCGAACATGACGTTGTCGGTGCCGGCGACCTTGAGCAGCAGCTCCATCGCCTCCTCGCTGTAGTTGCAGGTGTCGAAGTAGAGCTTCTTGAGTTGTTCGTCGAAGGTCTCCTTCTCGCCCCTGCGCACGTTCCAGGAGCGGAAGCGTCCCATCTGGTAGGGCACGGCGCCGCCGCCGTGGGCGACGATGATCTTGAGCTCGGGGAAGGTATCGAAGGTCTTGGCGCCCAGCAGGTGGACGATGGAGATGGTCTCCTCGTTGAGGAACTTGAGGGTGTAGGACTCGCGCTCGCTGCAGCTGCTGGCCGAGTGGATCAGGCCGGGCACGTCGAGCTCGACCATGGCCTGGTAGAGCGGATGCCAGTAGGCGTCGCCCATGCCGGGCGGGTCGCCGAGGCCCTCGGTCGGGTCCGGGTTGATCAGGCAGCCGACGAAGCCGAGCTCGTTGACGCAGCGCTTGAGCTCGGGGATCGCGCGCTGCTCGAGCGGCTCGTCCATGAACTGCGGCAGGCCGGCCACGCCGCGGAAGCGGTCGGGGGCGAGCTTGACGAACTCGGCGATCAGGTTGTTGCAGTGCTGCGACCAGAGCTCGGTCACCTTGCCGGGCTTGACCGAGTGCATCTGCAGATAGGGGCGCGGCGAGATGAACTGGATGTCGGTGCCGACCGAGTCCATGATCTTGAGCTGGTCCTCGACCACCTTGCGGATCGAGGCCTCGGGGATCTTGGGCAGGGTGTAGGGGTTGGCACGGCCGCCGACGAGTTCCGCCATGAAGCGGAAGCTCTCGGGCGGCATGTGGATATGCGCGTGCGAATCGATGATCATGGTCTTTGTCTCCTTTGTGGTGTTGTGGGGGGCTTACTGGATGACGGCCATCACCTCGAGCTGCAGCAGCATGCCGTGCTGCAGCGGATGGACCGTGATGTGACGGGCTGGCCGGTCATGCGGATCGGGGAAGGCGGCCAGCCATTCGGCATTGATCGCGTCGCGCACGCTGTCCTCGTGCAGCGTGACGCTGAGCTTGACCACCTGGTCCAGGCTGGCGCCTCCCGCCTGCAGCACGGCGCGCAGGTTGGCGAAGGCCAGGCGCGCCTGACCAGACGCGTCCGGCGGCAGCTGGCCGGTGGCCGGGTCCTTGCCTGACACCGCCGAGGTGCACAGGATCTGGCCGACGCGCGCGGCAGCCGGAATCGGTGCCTTGTGCGAGGCGCCGGGGACGTCGATCGAGCGGGGGAGATTTGCCATGGTGGAACAGGTGCTGGAAGCAGTGGCTTGAAACAGGGGCTCAGGACTCGGTCGAGTCCGGATCGAAGAGGCTCATCGGCATGCGGGCCAGGAATTCCGAGAAGCCGGTGGTGCCGGACGGCACATGCAGCAGCATCAGCTGGCCGGCCGCGTTCTCGTCGCCGTCCGAGATGGCGCGCGCGATCTTCTGGTGCTCCTGCAGCGAGCGGCTGATCTGGGCCCGGGTCACGAAGTCGCGCAGGCGGTAGCGGTGGATCTGGCGCCTGGCGGTGCGGATCAGGTCGGCCAGGTAGCTGTTGCGGCTGCCGACATAGATCACCTCGTGGAAGGCCGAGTTGGCTGCCGCGTATTCCTCGGTGCTGCCCTCGATGGCGGCATCCTGGCATTTCTGCAGCGTCACCTCGAGCTCGGCCCGCAAGGCGTCGTCGGCCCGGCGTGCGGCGAGCTTGGCGCACATCGCCTCGAGCTCGCCAACGGTCTCCATGATGGCGCGCACCCGGCTGATCGAGAGCCGTGACACCAGGACCCCCTGGCGCGGAACGATGCGCACCAGGCTGTGTGCCGCCAGCTGCTGCAGGGCTTCGCGCACCGGGGTGCGCGAGACGTTGAAGCGGGTCGCCAGCGCGCGCTCGTCGAGCGCGCTGCCGGGGGCGAGCTTGCCGCTCTCGATCTCTTCTTGCAAGGCGGCCCGGATCTCGTTGGCGCGCCCGCCACGGGGGCGGCCATCTTCCGTCGCGAGCGGGAAGCTGGGCTCGGCCGGGATGTCTTGAGAGTCGGTGGTGTTTTCCATACTGGTTCCTAATATACCTTGATTTTGTTGTGGCATACAAATATTTTTCTTATGTATGCCAGATTGGGCCGGTAGCGGCGCGATACCGGCTGCCGTTCCCAGTCTCGCAGATCCTTGTTTCGGGTCGCTGATGACGGCTTGCAGCAGCAATCTGGCCCAAGAGAAAGGCATGCCAGGCCGGCAGATCAGTGCTATCCCTGTTGGTGTAAACCCTTGGGAATGCCAAAAATCAGTCTTTGGTATTCACAAATTGATTTTGTGTATGCCAGAATGGGCCTATACCAGTCCTCCGGACGCTTTCATGAAGCGTTCTTGTGCAAGAAAAAGGTTGTTCCCGCATGGCCCACTCCAATCCTGATACCGCCGCAGTCCTGTCCCGCATGTCGACCATCCTCAAGCCGCGCTCGATCGCCGTGGTCGGGGCCTCGGCAGATCCCCGTTCCTTCGGCGGCTTCGTCCAGGGCAACCTGGAGCGCTACGGCTACCCGGGCCAGCTGCACCTGGTCAGCCGCAGCAGCAGCGAAATCAATGGCCGCCCCTGCGTCAAGACCATCGACGAGCTGCCCGAGGGCATAGACCTGGCGGTGCTGGCGATTCCCGAAGCCGGCGTGATCGATGCGATCCGCGCGCTGGCGCAGCGCCGCTGCCAGGCCGCCGTGCTGTTTGCCTCCGGCTATGCCGAGGCGGGCGAGGAAGGCCAGGCCAAGCAGCTCGAGCTGGCCCGGGTGGCGCAGCAGGCCGGCATCGCGCTGGTCGGCCCCAACTGCATGGGCTTCAGCAACCTGGCCGACGGCGTTCCCGTCACCTTCGAGCCGTTGCCGGCGCGCGAGCGCGAAATCCGTCCTGCAGTGGGCATCGTGGCGCAGAGCGGCTTCATGGCCGCCAACCTGCGCGATGCGCTGCTGGGCCGCGGGGTGCCGGTGGCTTGCGTGTTCTCGACCGGCAACGAGGTCTCGGTCGCGGTCGAGGATGTGCTGGCGGCCTATATCGACAACGAGCAGATCCGCGCCATCACGGTCTATGCCGAGCAGGTGCGCCGGCCGCAGCAGTTCCTGCAGCTGGCGGCACAGGCGCGGGCCGCCGGCAAGCCGGTCATCCTGCTGATGCCCGGCCGCAGCGCCCGCGCCCGCGAGGCTGCGCAGTCGCACACCGGCGCCCTGGCGGGCGACCATGCCACCGCCATGGCCTGCCTGCGCCGCGAGGCCGTCGTGACGGTGGAGTCGCTCGACGAGCTGCTCGACGTCACCGCGGTGCTGCTGCGCTATCCGCAGCCGCCGGCCGGCGGCGCCGCCTTCATGACCGGCTCGGGCGCGATGAAGAACATCGCGCTGGATTTTGCCGACGAGCTGGGCCTGGAGCTGCCGCCGCTCGGTCAGCCGGTGGCCGACAAGCTGCGCGCGCTGCTGCCTGCCTATGCCGTGGCGGAAAACCCGCTCGACTACACCACCGTCAGCGTGCGCAACCCGGCCATCGTCGGCGAGCTGCTGCTGACCATGCTGGAGGACGAGGGCATAGGCAGCATCGTGCTCGCGATCCCGGTCGGTCCGGTGGTGGCGCAGAAGGACAAGGCCGAGCACATCGTGCCGATGATCGCCAAGGCGAGCAAGCCGGCGCTGCTGGTGCTGACCGGTGACGACAGCCCGGTCGAACCCTTCTTCCTCGAGGCGATCCGGGCCAGCGGCGTGCCGCTGTTCCGTTCCGCCGACCGGGCGCTGCGCGCGCTGCGTCGGGTCGCCCAGTATGGCGAGGCGCTGCAGCGCGCCGCGCGCGCCAATTCCGCTGCGGTCGCGGCGCTGCCGCTGCCGGGCGCAGTGCCCGCCAACGGCATCTATCCCGAGTACCAGGGCAAGGGCTGGCTGCAGGCGGCCGGCCTGCCGGTGCCCGCCGGCGGCCTGGCGCGGGATGTCGAGGAGGCGCTGCGGATCGCGCAGCAGATCGGCTATCCGGTCGTGCTCAAGGCGCAGGCGAGCGAACTGCCGCACAAGAGCGACGTCGGCGGGGTGCTGGTCGGCCTGGCGGACGAGGCGGCCTTGCGCGCCGGCTGGAGCCAGCTGTTTGCCAACGTGGCCCGGCACCGGCCCGAGTTGCAGCTCGACGGCGCCCTGGTCGAGGCCATGGGCCCGCGCGGTCTCGAGCTCGTGGTCGGCGCCAAGCGCGATGCCGACTGGGGCCCGGTGGTGCTGGTCGGCCTGGGCGGCATCTGGATCGAGGCGCTCAAGGACGTGCGGCTGATCCCGGCCGACATGGCCGAAGAGGACATCGCAGTCGAGCTCGGGCGCCTGAAGGCGGCCTCGGTGCTGCAGGGCATCCGTGGCGCGGCGGCGGTCGACCTGCAGGCGATCGCCAAGGTCGTGGCCCTGGTCGGCGCGCAGATGCGGGCCAATCCCGCCATCACCGAAATCGACATCAACCCGCTGCTGGCTTATGGCGCCGGTTCGGCCCAGCCGGTGCTGGCGCTCGACGCGCTGGTGGTGGCCCGGCAGGCCTGAGGCCCAGTCCCCCGTCATCCGACCCGGAGTTCAATTAGCATGAAGCTGCAATTCACCGCCGAAGAAGAGGCGTTCCGCCTCGAAGTGCGCGAGTTCGTGCGCCAGCACCTGCCCGCCGACATCAAGCGCAAGGTCGAGCTCGGCCTGCGACTCGAGCACCAGGACTACGTGACCTGGTTCCGCATCCTCGAGGCGCGCGGCTGGCTCACGCCGAGCTGGCCGAAGGAACACGGCGGACCCGGCTGGACCCATGTGCAGAAGTACATCTTCGACGAGGAGACCCTGCTCGGCGGCGCGCCGCGCATCATCGCCAGCGGCATCCAGATGCTGGGCCCGGTGCTGCTCGCCTTCGGCACCGAGGCACAGAAGCGCCAGTACCTGCCCGACATCCGCCAGAGCAATACCTGGTGGGCCCAGGGCTTCTCCGAGCCGGGCGCCGGCTCCGACCTGGCCGCCGTGCGCACCACCGCCGTGCTTGAGCCCGACGGCAAGCATTTCCTGGTCAACGGTCACAAGGTCTGGACCTCCTACGCCCACTGGTGCTCGATGATGTTCGCGCTGGTGCGCACCGACCCGAATGCCAGCAAGCCGCAGGAGGGGATCTCCTTCCTGCTGATCGACATGAAGTCGCCGGGCCTGAGCGTGCGGCCGATCCGCATGCTCGAGGGCGGCAACGACCTCAACGAATGCTATCTCGACAACGTGCGGGTGCCGGTGGAGAACCTGGTCGGCGAGCTGCACAAGGGCTGGTCCTACGGCAAGTACCTGCTCGGCCATGAGCGCACCGGCATCGCCGGCATCGGCTCCTGCAAGCAGCAGCTCGCCCGTGCCCGCCAACTGGCCCGGCAGCAAGGCCTGGGCGACGACCCGCTGCTGCAAGCCAAGCTGGCGCAATTCGAGGTCGAGCTGATGGCGCTCGAGTTCACCGCGCTGCGCCTGCTCAGCCCGAACCAGCAAAGCCGCACGCCGGGCGTCGAGGCCTCGATGCTCAAGGTGCGCGGCACCGAGCTGCGCCAGGCGATCTACGAGACCCTGGTCGACATCGCAGGGCCGGACGCGGTGCCGTTCTCGCTCGCCGCCCAGGAGCTCGAGCACCTGGACCAGGCGGCCGTCGACGAGTCCCTGGTGGCGCTGGCCGCCAACTGCCTGGATTCGCGCAAGGTGACGATCTACGGCGGCACCAACGAGGTGCAACGCAACCTGATCGCCCGCGCCACCCTGGACGCTTACTGAACGCCGTGCAGACAAGGAAAACACCATGGATTTTGCTTTGAACGAGGACCATCTGGCGCTGCGCGAGGCCGTGCAGCGCTTCTGCGACGGCGAATACCCCGCCGAGCAGCGCGGCAATCCGCAAACCGAGGCACAACGTCGCCAGCGCTGGCAGGCGATGGCCGATCTCGGCTTGCTCGGACTGCCGTTTCCGGGCGATTGCGGCGGCAGCGAGCAGGGCCCGGTCGAGCTGATGCTGGTGGCGCAGGAGTTCGGCCGGGCGCTGGGCGGCGGCGCCTGGCTGGCCAGCACCGTGATGGCCGGCCAGTTGCTGGCCAGGCTGGGCAGCGCAGCGCAACAGCAGCAGTGGCTGCCCAAGCTGGCCAGCGGCGAGCTGCAGGCGGCGCTGGCGCTGCAGGAGCCCGGCACCCGCTACGAATGGCAGCAGGTCAGCACCCGGGCCAGTCGCAACGCTGCTGGCCATGTGCTGAATGGTCGCAAGACCCTGGTGCTCGACGGCGACAGCGCTGACCTGCTGCTGGTGGTCGCGCGCAGCTCGGGCGCGAGCGACGACCGCCAAGGCCTGAGCGTGCTGCTGGTCGATGCCAGGTCGCCCGGCGTGCAGCTGCAGGGCTTCGACACCCTGGATGGCCGTCGCGCCGCCCACATCAGCTTCGAGCAGGTGCAGGTTGCCGACGACTGCCTGCTGGGCCAGGAAGGACAGGCCGCCGATGAAATCGAGGCGGTGCTCGACGCGGCCAATGCGCTGCTGTGCGCCGAGGCTGCCGGTGCAGTCGAGACCCTGCTGGCGCAGAGCGCCGACTACCTCAAGACCCGCAAGCAGTTCGGCGCCCCGCTGGCCAAGTTCCAGGTCCTGCAGCACCGCATCGCCGACATCGCGATCGCGCTCGAGCAGCTCAAGTCCATGGCCTGTGCCGCCGCGGCGGTGCAAGGCGAGGAGCCGGCCAAGCGGCGTCGCGTCGTCTCGGCGGCCAAGGCCTATGCCAGCCAGCAGGGCCGCCAGATCGGCCTGACCGCCATCCAGCTGCACGGCGGCATGGGCATGACGGACGAATGCCGGATCGGCCACTACACCAAGCGGCTGCTGGTGATCGGCCAGTTGCTCGGCGATGCCGCCTGGCATCTGCAGCGGGTTGCCGCCCAAGGCGCCGCTTGATTCAGACCTCAGTGCAAGAACTACAGGAGACAAGGATGATCACACGCAAAGCCTTCAATGCCCTCGCAGCCACGCTGCTGCTCGGCACGGCGCTCGGGGTCCAGGCCCAGTCCGAGCAGCCGATCAAGTTCCTGGTCGGCTTCCCGCCCGGCGGCTCCACCGACACCATGGCCCGCCTGCTGGCCGACAAGATGTCGACCGTGCTCAAGCAGACCATCATCGTCGAGAACCGCCCTGGCGCTGGCGGACGCATTGCCGCCCAGGCCTTGAAGACGGCCGCCGCCGACGGCTTGACCTACATGATTGCCCCGAACGCCACCCCGGTGTTCCAGACCCTGCTCTATCCGCCGGCCGTGCTCAAGTACGACATGCTGACCGATTTCACGCCGGTCGGCATGATCGCCTCCTATCCGCTGGCGCTGGCCGTCAATTCGCAGTCCGGCATGAAGACGGCCAAGGACTATGTGGCCTGGGTCAAGACCAATCCGAAGCACAGCAGCTTCGGCAGCGCGGGCGCGGGCGGGCATACCCATTTCACCGGCGTGCAATTGGGCAAGGCAATCGGGGTCGAGCTGCAGGTGGTGCCCTACCGCGGCAACGGCCCGCTGGTGTCCGACCTGCTGGGCAACCAGGTGCCGGCCGGCATCATGACCGCCGGCGACGTGCTGCCGCAGCAAAAGGCCGGCAAGGTCAACCTGCTCGGGGTGTTCGGTGCCAAGCGCTCGCCGCTGCTGCCCGATGTGCCGACCCTGATCGAGCAGGGCATCCATGTCGATGCCGGCGATGCCTGGACCGGCATGTGGGCGCCGGCCAGGACGCCCAAGGCCACGCTGGAGCGGGTCCAGAACGCCTTGAAATACGCGCTCGACCTGCCCGAGGTGCGCACCACCCTGGCGAGCAAGGCGACGCTGAACCCGGACTTCCGGCCTGCCGCCGAGATGGACCAGATCCAGCGCAAGGAGCTGGCCTACTGGGGGCCGGTCATCAAGGCTTCCGGCTTCACGCCCGAGCAATGAACTGGCTGTCACGGAGAACTGCAACATGACCCTGAACGGCAAAGCAGCCATCGTCGGCGCCTACGAGCACCCGACGCGCCTGGCGACCCACCTGTCCGTGGTGCGACTGCACGCGGACGTGGCCAAGGGCGCGCTGGAAGACGCGGGCCTGGACAAGGGCGACATCGACGGCTATTTCTGTGCCGGCGATGCGCCGGGCCTGGGCACGGCCACGGTGGCCGAGTACCTGGGACTCAAGCTGCGCCATGTCGATTCGACCGAATGCGGCGGCTCGGCCCCCATCCTGCATGTGGCCCATGCGGCCGAGGCGATTGCGGCCGGCCGCTGCAACATCGCGCTCGTCACCCTGGCCGGTCGGCCGCGCGCCATGATGGAGGAGGCCAAGGCAGCGGCCGCGGCAGCCGCCCAGGCGGGCCAGGCCAAGGGACCGCCCAAGACGGCGCTGAAGGCGCCCGACCCGGACGCCCCCGAGCTGGCCTTCGAGCTGCCCTACGGCCCGGCGACCCAGAACCTCTACGCCATGGTGGCCAAGCGCCACATGCACGAGTTCGGCACCACCAGCGAACAGCTGGCCTGGATCAAGGTGGCCGCCTCGCACCATGCGCAGCACAACCCCAACGCCATGCTGCGCAAGGTGGTGACGGTGGACGACGTGGTCAACTCGCCGCTGGTGAGCGACCCGCTGCACCGCCTGGACTGCTGCGTCATGAGCGACGGCGGCGGGGCCGTGATCGTGGCCAGGCCCGAGATCGCGCGCGAGCTGTCGCGCAAGAGTGGTCGGCCTGTTGTGATGGTGCGCGGCACCGGCGAGGCGCCCAAGCATGGCATGGGCGGCTTCATGGACCTGACCTACTCGGCCGCGGCCTGGTCGGGTCCGATGGCCTTCGCCGAGGCCGGCGTGACGCCGGCCGACATCCAGTACGCCTCGCTCTACGACAGTTTCACCATCACCGTGCTGATGCAGCTGGAAGACCTGGGCTTTTGCCGCAAAGGCGAGGGCGGTCGCTTCGTGATGGACGGCAACCTGATCTCGGGCGTGGGCAAGCTGCCCTTCAACACCGACGGCGGCGGCCTGTGCAACAACCACCCGGCCAACCGCGGCGGCATGACCAAGATCATCGAGGCGGTGCGCCAGCTGCGCGGCGAAGCCCACCCGGCGGTGCAGGTGCCCGACTGCCAGCTGGCGCTGGCCAACGGCATCGGCGGCGCGCTGGCCTCGCGCCACACCGCCGGCACCCTGATTCTGGAGCGTGTCTGACATGAGAAAGATTCCCGCACCCAAGGTCCTGCCCGAGACCCAGGCCTACTGGACCGCCGCCGACCAAGGCCGGCTGCTGGTCAAGCGCTGCAACAGCTGCGGCCAGTTCCACCACTACCCGCGCGACATCTGCCCGCATTGCCTGAGCAGCGACACGGTGTGGCAGGACGCCGCGGGCACCGGCGTTGTCTACTCGTTCAGCACCATGGGGGTGGGCGATGCGGCCTGCACCCTGGCCTTCGTCACGCTGGACGAGGGCGTGACGCTGATGACCAACCTGGTCGACTGCGACCCGGCACAGGTGCGCATCGGCGACCGGGTCAAGGTGGTGTTCCAGCCCTCGCAGGGCGGTCACGCCGTGCCCATGTTCACCCCGGCCTGATGGAGAACCCGACCATGAACCACGCCGCCACCCCGCGCAAGGGCCCGCTGTCGCGCTTCACCATCCTGGACGCCTCGCGCGTGCGCGCCGGCCCGACCGCCATCCGCACCTTCGCCGACCTCGGCGCGCGCGTCATCAAGCTCGAGATCCCGCCCGGCGCGCCGGGGGGCGACGACATGATAGGCGGGCGCGACCACAACCGCGCCGACTACGAGAACCTGCACCGCAACAAGGAGAGCCTGACCCTCAACATGAAGGAGCCCGAAGGCCTGGCCATCCTGCACGAGCTGGTCAAGAGCGCCGACGTCTTCATCGAGAACTACCGGCCCGACGTCAAGTACCGCCTGGGCATCGGTCCGGACCAGCTGCGCCAGATCAACCCGCGCCTGGTGTACGCCAGCATCTCGGGCTTCGGCCAGGACGGCCCCTATGCCAACTGGCCCGGCTTCGACTCGATCGCCCAGGGCATGGGCGGGCTGATGAGCGTGACCGGCAAGCCCGAGGACGGCCCGATGCGGGTCGGCATCCCGATCGCCGACCTGTGCTCCGGCCATTTCTGCGCCCAGGCCATCATGGCCGCGCTGCTCGAGCGCGAGGTCTCGGGCGAGGGGCAGTGGGTGCAGACCTCGCTGCTCGAGTCGCAGATCGCGATGCTCGACTTCCAGGCCGCGCAGTGGCTGATCGACCACAAGGTGCCCAAGTCCACCGGCAACGAGCATCCGCTGACCGTGCCGACCGGCGTGTTCCAGACCCGCGACGGCTACATCAACCTGGCGGCGATCGGCAACAACATGTTCAAGCGCCTGTGCGTCGCGCTCGAGATTCCGGTGCTGATCGACCAGCCGGGCTTCGGCAGCGACCCGGAGCGGGTGCGCAACCGCGAGCGCGTCAATGCTGCGGTGGGCACCGCCTTCCGGCAGCGCAGCACCGCCGAGTGGACCGAGATCCTGCTCAAGGCCGGCGTGCCCTGCGGCCCGATCTACACGGTCGACCGCATGTTCGAGGACCCGCAGGTCAAGCACCTCGGGATCGCGCGCACCCTGCAGCATCCCGAGCTCGGCGACATCGAGGTGGTCGGCCTGCCGATGAACTTCTCGCGCTACCCGCGCCAGGACGGCCCGCTGAAGGCGGCCCCCGCCCAAGGCGACCAGACCGGGCAGATCCTGGGCGAGCTCGGCTACAGCGCCGAGCGCATCGCCGAGCTGCGCTCGCGTTGCGTGGTCTAGCGCCCGCCCGTTCCGGCACGACATTCACGGCCCATTTTCACGGTCCATCATCCCAAGGAATCCGACATGGCAAGACTCGTTGCAGCCTTCGGCTCATCGCACAGCATCATGCTGGTCTCGCAGCGCGAGGACTGGCAGCACCACTTCAAGCTGATCGACCCCAAGAACGCGCATTACTACGACAAGCAGGGCAACAAGACCGACTACGACGCCTTGCTGGCCGCCGCTCCGGCCGGCAGCGAGGCCATGGTCACGCCCGAGAAGATGGGCCAGCGCTACGACGCGGCCGAGGCGGCCATGGACCAGCTGCACGAGCGCATCAAGGCCGCCCGGCTGGACCTGCTGCTGATCGTCGGCGACGACCAGACCGAGCTGTTTCGCACCAGCAACAACCCGGCGATCGCGATCTACTACGGGCCGACCATTCGCAACACGGCGCGCGAGCCCGCCAGCCCGAGCGACAGCTGGGTCAAGTCGGCGCGCATGTGGCGCCACGAGCCCGAGCGCGACCGCGAATACCCGGTCAAGAGCGACCTGGCCGAATGGCTGATCCGCCAGCTCTGCGACCGCGATTTCGACATCGCGGCGCTCGACAGCATCGAGCCCGGCAAGTTCGAGGGCCATGCCTTCCAGTTCATCCACCGTCGCATCCTGAAGGACCACGAGCTGCCGGTGATCCCGGTCATCCTCAACACCTTCGATCCGCCGAACCAGCCGACGCCGCGTCGCTGCGTGGCCCTGGGTGCTGCGCTGCGCGAGCTGATCGCCGCCTGGCCCGAGGACCTGCGCGTGGGCGTGATCGCCTCCGGCGGCCTGAGCCATTTCCTGGTCGACGAGGAGCTCGACCAGCAGGTGCTGACGGCGATCCGCCACAAGGACAGCGCGGCGCTGGCAGCGCTGGACCCCAAGCTGCTGCAGGCCGGCAGCTCCGAGATCCGCAACTGGCTGGTGGTCGGCGAAATCGCGCGCGAGCTTGACCTGGACTGGGTCGAGTACGTGCCGGGCTACCGCACCCCGGCCCTGACCGGCACCGGCCTGGCCTTTGCCGCCTGGAAAACCCTCCCCTGACCTGCAGGAAACACAAGACATGAGCGATCCCCAACTCCAGCGCCTGCGCCGGCTCGATGCCTGCGCGGTCTCCGATGCCCTCGACAAGCTCGGCCTGCCCGGCGCCGTCACCGGGCTGCCGCTGCGCAGCGCCGGCCCCGGCGGCAACAGCCGCATCGCCGGCCGCGCCATCACCATGAAGGTCGGTCCCGGCCAGCCGCCGCCGGGCCCCCCGAAGCACCTGGGCTGCAGCGCGATCGAGCAGGGCGGCCCCGAGCACATCATCGTGGTCGAGCAGCGCAGCGGCCTGGAAGCCGGCTGCTGGGGCGGCCTGCTGACCCTGGGCGCCAAGGTGCGCGGCATCGCGGGCGTGGTCGCCGACGGCCCGCTGCGCGATGTCGACGAGGCCATCGCCTACGAATTCCCCATCTACAGCCGCAGCCTGACCTCGCGCACCGCGCGCGGCCGGGTGGTCGAGCTGGGCACCCAGGTCCCCGTGACGATAGGTGCCGAGCAGGGCGGCCAGGTCACGGTGCAGCCGGGCGACTACCTGCTGGTCGACCGCAGCGCGGTGATCGTGATCGCGGCGGCCGACATCGAGCGGGTGCTCGACGCCGCCGAGACCATCGTCGCCAAGGAGGCCGCTATGGCCAAGGCCATCCTGTCCGGCACGCCGATCGGCGCGGTGATGGGTGGCAATTACGAACACATGCTGGAGCAATGAAAATGAGCAACACCGACAAGAACGTGGCGCGTGCCGCCCGACTCGACACGCCCACGCTGTCCGATGCACTGGACAAGCTCGGCATCCTGGGCCAGTGCTACAAGATCAAGCCGCGCAGCAGCGACTTCCGCATGGCCGGCCGCGCCTGGACGCTGAAATACGGCCCGGCCGCCAAGCCCTGCGGCACCGTGGGCGATTTCATCGACGACGTGGCCCCCGGCAGCGTGGTGGTGCTCGACAACAACGGCCGCGAGGACTGCACTGTCTGGGGCGACATCCTGACCGAGATCGCGCACCGCCGCGGCATCGCCGGCACCGTGATCAACGGCATCAACCGCGACACCCATCTCTGCCTCTCGCTGGGCTATCCGGTGTTCTCGATCGACCACTGGATGCGCACTGGCAAGGACCGGGTGCAGGTCGAGGCCACCGGCGTGCCGGTCAACATCGGCGGCGCACGCGTCGCGCCGGGCGACATCCTGAAAGGCGACACCGACGGCGTGGTGGTGATCCCGAAGGAGCACGAGGAGCGGGTGCTCGAGATCGCCGAGCAGATCGAGGCGGCCGAGAACCGCATCCGCGAGGCTGCCCGCGGCGGCATGCGCCTGGACGAGGCACGCCAGGTCAACCGGTACCACAGCCTGCAGACCCGGGAGGGCGCATGAAGCGGCACGACCCGGCACTGACCACCCGGCTCGACATCCAGCGCCTGCCGGCCGAGCTGATCGCCCAGGCCGCCAAGCTGCCGACGGCTACCCTGCACGAGGCTGGCAAGAAGATCGGCGCCCTGCCTTCGGCCATCAAGCCGGTGGCGCCGCAGTTCAAGTTTGCTGGTTCGGCGCTGACCGTGCATTCTCCGCCGGGCGACAACCTGTGGCTGCACCGGGCGCTGGAAGTGGCGCAGCCGGGCGATGTGCTGGTGGTGTTCGCCAATGGCGCCTACGAGCATGGCTACTGGGGCGAGATCATGACCACCATGGCCCAGGTGCGCGGCCTGGCCGGACTGGTCATCGACGGCTGCGTGCGCGATGGCGCGCTGCTGGCTGAATTTGGCTTCCCGGTCTTTGCCCGCGGCCTGTGCATCCAGGGCACCGGCAAGGACTTCGGCGCCATCGGCTGGATCAACCATCCCGTCACCATGGGCCAGGTGGTGGTCCATGCCGGCGACCTGGTGGTGGGCGACGGCGACGGCGTGGTGGTCATCCCGCAGGCGCGCGCGCCTGAGGTGGTGCAGGCCGGCCTGCAGCGCGAGGCCGACGAGGCCGCCATCCTGGAGCGGCTGCGCCAGGGCGAGTCCACCATGACGGTGTACGGCTGGAACTGAAGGACTTGCAGCCATGGCAAGCACAGCCCCCGCTTCAAGCCTTCCCCTGCTGCAGATCGAGGACGGGATCGCCACCATCACCCTGAACCGCCCGGCGCAGAGGAATCGGCTGGAAAACGCCGACCTGCACGAACTGCTGCGGCAGATCGAGCGGCTCAACGCCGACCAGGCCGTTCGCGTGGTGGTCTTCACCGCCAACACGCAAGGCCAGGGCCGACCGGTATTCAGTGCCGGCTACCACATCGGCGGCTTCGAGGAGGAGGGCTCCGATCCCGACTTCTTCGAGCGCATCCCCGATGCGATCGCGCAGATGCGGCCGATCACGGTCTGCGCCCTCAATGGCAGCGTCTATGGCGGGGCGACCGACCTGCTGATGGCCTGCGACATCGGCGTGGCGCTGGAGGGGACGGAGCTGCGCATGCCGGCGGCCGCACTCGGCCTGCATTACTACCGCTCCGGCCTGCAGCGCTATGTCGCCAGGCTGGGCCAGTCGATGACGCTGCGTGCCTTCCTGACCGCGCAAGCCCTGCCGGTGGAAACCCTCAAGCAGCTCGGCTTCCTGACGGCTGTCTTGCCGGCAGGCTCCTGGACCGCTGCCGTCGAGGCGCTGGCCGCACAGATCCGTGACCTGGCGCCCTTGGCGGCCCAGCTGACCAAGCGCTCGATCCGCGAGATCGCGGCCGGCACCGACGAGGCGGCCGCGATCAGGCAAAGGCAGGACCTGACCGCAGCCAGCCAGGATTTCCTCGAGGGGCGCCAGGCCTTCGCGCAAAAGCGCAAGCCCCATTTCACGGGGAGATAGGTGTCCAACTCATGAAGGGTGGCTGACTCATGTGATTTCCCAAAAACCAGCTGAATTTCTCGCAAGCAAACATCGATAGGAGACATGTATGAAAAAAAGTATTCTTCCCTTGCTGGCCTTGGTCGCCACGACCGGCGCCCTGGCCCAATCCAATGCGGTGCTCTCGGGCGGCGTGGTGATCGGCTTCAAGCAGAGTTCGGCCAAGTCCGACGGCACGCCTAGCAAGACCGGCATCGACAACCTCGACGCCGGCGGCAACCACTACACGATCCGCACCAGCGAAGACCTGGGTGGCGGCCTCAAGGCCAATGTGCTGTTGAACTACCGCTTCAACCCGGACACGGGCAGCACCGGCAACGGCCACGACTACTTCGCCAACACCAAGCTGAGCCTGGCCGGCGACTTTGGCGAGGTTTCCATGGGCCGCTTCTGGGGTCCGGTGGACTTCCTGCTGCGTCCGGTGCTGGACATCTATACCCCGCTGGGCCTGGGCGCCACCGTCTATGGTGGTCCGCTGGATGCGCCGACGCGCTACAACGGCACTCTCATGTACGAGACCCCCGAGATCCAGGGCTTCAAGGCCGGCATCTCCTATGTGCCCAAGGCCGAGATGACGAGCAACAAGGCCAACACCACCGAAGTGGCGCTGCGCTACCGCAGCGGACCGCTGGCGCTGGGCCTGGGTCTGACCAAGAATGCGGGCACCGCGCCTTCTTCGATTGACAATGCCGAAGGCAAGGACGTGCTGACCATCGGTGCTGCCTACAACTTTGGCGTTGCCAAGGTCGGCCTGACCTACACCAATGTGGACGCCTACAAGGGCGCCAAGGGCACCGTGGCGGAGTCGGACCGCTGGAGCGCGGCCGTGCGTGTGCCGGTGACGGCATCGGCGCAACTGAAGCTGGGCTACGAGGACCAGAAGTTCAAGGGCGGTGCCTCGACCAAGGCCGTGGCCTTTGGCGGCGAGTACACCCTGAGCAAGCGCACCATGCTGTTCGCCGAGATCGGCAAGGTCGATTCCGACAACGTCAAGGCGGACGAAAAGGATGCGACCTACATGCTGGGCATCAAGCACAGCTTCTGAGCCCAGGCGGGCGAGCCGCTTGAGCGCTGGCGCGCTAGCCCGGCTTGCCGCGCTCCGAGACGCGCAGGCCGGCAATCGTGACGGTGACCAGCAGCACGCAGCTGGCCAGGGCGCTCACGATGCCCGGCCAGCCATGATGGGTCCAGGCCCAGCCGGCCGCGCTGCCGATCACGCTGCCGCCGAAGTGGTAGCTCGACAGGTAGAGCGCCGAGACCAGGCCGCGGCGCTCGCCCGCCTTGTGCCCGACCCAGGCGCTCGCGACGGCATGCAGCGCAAACACGCCGAAGGTGAAGCAGGCCAGGCCGGCGATCACGAAGGTCAGCGGGGTCAGCAGGGTCAGCAGCAGCCCGGCCAGCATGCAACCGCTCATCATCAGCATGGTGCGCAACTCGCCCAGGCGCTGGCTCTGGCTGCCGGCCCAGGCCGATGCCAGGCTGCCGATCGAGTAGAGCATGAAGATGCTGCCGCTGACGGCCGGCTCCAGGCTGTAGGGCGGGGCGGCCAGCCTGAAGCCGAGGTAGTTGTAGACGCCGATGAAGCTGCCCATGACCAGGAAGGCGACGCCGAAGATCCAGGGCAAGGGGGTCGCGGTGTAGACGCGACGCAGGTCCCGCAACAATGCGGCGGGGGCGAGCGTGCGGGAACTGAACTGCCTTGCCGGGGGCAGCAGGCGCCAGAACGCCAAGGCCAGTCCGGCGCCGAGCAGGCCCTGCGCGAGCAGACCCGCGCGCCAGTCCAGCCATTGCGTGACCAGCGAGCCCAGCAGTCGGCCGAGCATGCCGCCCAGGGCATTGGCGCTGATGTAGAGGCCGATGGCCCGCGAGCGCTGGTGCACCGGGATCTCCTCGCCCAGGTGCGCCAGCGCCGAGGCCGGTACCGCGGCGACGCAGATTCCGGTGCCGAGCCGGCAGGCCAGCATCAGCGGGAAATCCGGCACCAGCGCCGACAGCAGGGTGAACACCGCCGCTCCCAGCACGCCGGCGCGCATCAGCCTTTCCCGCCCATGCCGGTCGCCGAGCAGGCTGACCGGAATCAGCAGCAGCGCCATCGCCGCCGTCGCCGCCGAGATGCTCAGGCTGGCCGCAGCCGGCGTGACGCCGAACTCGCGGGCAATCTGCGGCAGCAGGGGCTGGGCACCGAACAGCAGCCAGAAGCTGGCGAAACCGGCCAGCGCGATCGCCAGCACCGTGCGGCCAGAGTGCTGCCCGCAGTCCTGCGCCGCTGCCCCGGTCATTCAGATGACCTGGCGCCGCTGCAAGGCCTCGATCTCGACCGCGCCGAGCTGGGTCAGTTCCTGCAATACCGAGACCGTGTGCTCTCCCAGCAACGGGGGCGGGCTGCGGTACTCGACCGGCGTCTCGCCCATCTTCAAGGCGCTGGCCGGTACGCTGACCTGGCCCGCCGTCGGGTGCGGCAGGTCGACCCGCATGCCGCGCGCGATCACCTGCTCGTTGTCGAACACCTCGGCCAGGTCATTGATCGACCCGCAGGGCACGCCCGCGGTCTCGAGCGCGGCGATCCATTCGGCACGGCTGCGGCGCAGCAGCATCGGCTCGAGCAGCGGCAGCAGGATCTCGCGGTTGCGCACCCGTTGCGGGTTGGTGGCGAAGCGCGGGTCGTCCGCCAGCCCGGGCTCGCCGCCGACCTCGACCAGCTTGCGGAACTGCCCGTCGTTGCCGCAGGCGATGATGATCCAGCCGTCGGCCGCCTTGAAGGTCTGGTAGGGCACGATGTTGGGATGCGCATTGCCCCAGCGCTGCGGCGGCTTGGCCGTGGCCAGGAAGTTGCTGGCCATGTTGGCCATCATCGCGACCTGGACATCGAGCAGGCAGATGTCGAGCTGCTGGCCCTGGCCGGTCCGGTCGCGGTGCGCGAGTGCGGCCAGGATGCCGATCGTGGCATGTGCGCCGGTGAACAGGTCGGCGATCGCCACGCCGGCCTTCTGCGGTCCGGCGCCGGGCTGGCCGTCGCGCTCGCCGGTCACGCTCATGAAGCCGCCCATGCCCTGCACGATGAAATCGTAGCCGGGACGCTGGGCATAGGGTCCGGTCTGGCCGAAGCCGGTGATCGAGCAATAGACCAGCCCCGGGTTGATCACCTTGAGCGTGTCGTAGTCGAGGCCGTAGCGTGCCAGCTGGCCGACCTTGTAGTTCTCGACCAGCACGTCGCAGCTGGCCACCAGCTGGCGGATGATGTCCTGGCCTTCTGGCGTCGTGATGTCGACCGTGACCGAGCGCTTGTTGCGGTTGACGGCCAGGTAATACGCCGCTTCACTGCTGTCCTGGCCCGCGGCATCGCGCGCATAGGGCGGGCCCCAGTGGCGGGTGTCGTCGCCCAGGCCCGGGCGCTCGACCTTGATCACGTCGGCCCCCAGGTCGGCCAGCGTCTGGGTGCACCAGGGACCCGCGAGCACGCGGGTCAGGTCCAGCACGCGGATATGGCTGAGCGCGCCCATCAGTCGAGCTGCACGTTGGCGGCCTTGACGACCTTGGACCACTTGGCCGCTTCCGACTGGATGAAGGCCGCGAACTGCTGCGGCGTGTCGGGGGCGGCTTCGGCGCCCTGGTCGAGCATGGTCTGCTTGACTTCGGGCAGCGACAGGATCTTGTTGATCTCCTGGTTGAGCCGCGCCACCAGGTCGGCCGGGGTCGACGCCGGCGCCCAGAGACCGAACCAGGACGTCGCGTCATAGCCCGGCAAGCCGCTTTCGGCGATGGTCGGCACATGGGGCAGGGCCGGGAAGCGCTGGCCCGAGGTGACCGCGATCGCCCGCAGTGCGCCCGACTTGATGTGCGGCATCGACGAGGGCAGGTTGTCGAACATGCAGTTCGTTTGCCCGGCGAGCAGGTCGGCCACGGCCGGTGCGCTGCCCTTGTACGGGACATGGACCATGTCGACCTGTGCCATCTGCTCGAACATCGCGCCCGACAGGTGGATCGAGGTGCCGTTGCCGGCCGAGGCGTAGTTGAGCTTGCCCGGATTGGCCTTGGCGTAGGCGATCATCTCCTTGACCGTCTTGAAGGGCTGGGACGGATGCACCACCAGCACATTGGGCACCATGGCGACCAGGCTGACCGGGGCGAAGTCCTTGAACGGGTCGTAGGCCAGCTTCTTGTACAGGTACTGGTTGATCGCGTGGGTGCCGATCGTGCCCATCAGCAGGGTGTGGCCGTCACCGGCCGCCTTGGCGACCATCGAGGCCCCGACGCCGCCGCCGGCGCCCGGCTTGTTGTCGATGATCACCGATCCGCCCAGGCGGGTGGCCAGATGCCTGCCGATCAGGCGGCCCAGGATGTCGGTGGTGCCGCCGGCAGCGAACGGCACCAGGATGGTGACGGGCTTGGACGGATACTTCGACTGCGCGAAGGCCGGCAGCACGACGGTGGACGCGGACAAGGCCAGCAGCTGGCGACGGTTGATGGTGTGCATTGTTGTTTTCATGGGGGAGTTGTCTCCGTTTGGAATGCTATCAGGCCTGCCGCAGCAGCTCGCGGCCGATGATGAGTTGCTGGATCTGGGTCGTGCCCTCGTACAGGCGCAGCAGGCGCACATCGCGGTAGAAGCGCTCGACCGGGTACTCGTTGATGTAGCCCGCGCCGCCGTGCACCTGCACGCCGCGGTCGGCGACGCGCCCGACCATCTCGGTGGCGAACAGCTTGGCGCAGGAC
>NZ_PVLQ01000003.1 GCF_002980595.1 Malikia granosa | reverse complement strand
GCCAACGGCACGCTCTGGGGAGCTGCGGGCATTGCCGCGCAGGTCATCCAGGTGGAGGGTTCGCTGGGCGATGACGAACTGGTTGGCACGGGCGCGACCGACTCGATGCAAGGTGGCCAGGGCAACGACCAGATCTGGGCAGCTGGAAATGCCGATACCTTGCTCGGTGGCGAGGGCCAAGACAGCCTGTTTGGCGAGCAGGGCAACGATCTGCTCGATGGTGGAGCGGGCAACGATTGGCTTTCGGGTGGAGACGGGGCGGACAGCTATGTGTTCGGCATCGGCTCGGGCCGCGACACGGTCGATGCCTCGGACAGCTGGTATGGCCAGCAGGGCGTAGCACCGGTCGACACGGTGAAGATCGGTACCGGCATTGCGCCGGCCGACGTCAAGCTGGCCCGGGTCGGTGACGACTTGGTGCTGAGTCTGGCGGGCGGCAATGACAGTCTGACGGTCTTTGGGTATTACGCCGAAAGTGCGGATGCCTACGGTTACAGCCGAATCCAGCTGCAGTTCGCCAGCGGTACGCTCTGGGGGGCTGCTGAAATCGCGTCACAGACCATCCAGATGCAGGGCACGCCGGGTGATGACGAGCTGCATGGAACGGCAGCGCCCGACTCGATGCAGGGCGGCCAGGGCAATGATTGGATTTATGGCAATGGGAATGCCGATACCTTGCTCGGCGGCGAGGGCCAAGACAGCCTGTTCGGCGAGCAGGGCAATGACCTGCTTGACGGTGGAGCGGGCAACGATTGGCTCACTGGCGGTGACGGGTCAGACAGCTATGTGTTCGGCATCGGCTCGGGTCGCGACACGGTCGATGCCTCGGACAGCTGGCATGACCAGCAGGGCGTGGCGCCGGTCGACACGGTGAAGATCGGTGCCGGCATTGCGCCGGCCGACGTCAAGCTGGCCCGGGTCGGCGACGATCTGGTGCTGAGCCTGGCGGGTGGCACCGACAGCCTGACGATGTTGGGGTATTTTTCCGAAAATCCGGATTATTCCGGCTACACCCGCATCCAGCTGCAGTTTGCCAACGGCACGCTCTGGGGAGCGACTGGCATTGCGGCACAGGTCATCCACGTCGGTGGCACACCGGGCAATGACGGGCTGGTTGGCACGATCGCGACCGACTCGATGCAGGGCGGCCAGGGCAACGACCAGATCTGGGCGGGCGACAAGGCTGATACCTTGCTCGGCGGCGAAGGCCATGACAGCCTGTTCGGCGAGCAGGGCAACGATCTGCTCGACGGCGGAGCGGGCAACGATTGGCTTTCGGGTGGAGACGGGGCGGACAGCTATGCGTTCGGCATCGGCTCGGGTCGCGACACGGTCGATGCTTCGGACAACTGGTATGACCAGGTAGGCGTGGCACCGGTCGACACAGTGAAGATCGGTGCCGGCATTGCGCCGGCCGATCTCAAGCCGGCGCGTGTCGGTGATGACTTGGTGCTGAGCCTGGCGGGTGGCAGCGACAGCCTGACAGTGCTGGGGTATTACTCGGAAAATGCGGACTACTACGGTTACAGCCGCATCCAGTTGCAGTTCTCCAACGGCACGCTTTGGGGTGCTCAGCAGATCAAGCAGGCGGTCAATACCGCACCGACGGCGAGCAACCGTGCTGTGACCTTCAACGAGGACAC
>NZ_PVLQ01000029.1 GCF_002980595.1 Malikia granosa | reverse complement strand
CGCCAAGCGGGGCCTGCAGCGGTCATCGGAGAACATGCTGCACCTGCTCTCGCTGCTCGGCGGCTGGCCGGGCGCCCTGCTGGCGCAACGTTGGGTCCGGCACAAGTCGGCCAAGACCCAGTTCCGCCAGTGGTTCTGGATCACCGCGGCGATCAACGTGACCGCGTTTGTCCTGCTCTGCTCGCCGCTGGGCCAGCCGCTCTGGCGCTGAAGAGCCGGTGGTCGCCATCCGCCACATGCTGGCGACCGACATCGCGTCGGTCTTGCGCCTGCAGGCGCAGTGCTACCTGCCCGACAACATCGAGTCCGAGGCCGTGATCCGCACCCGGCTGGCCAGCGCGCCCGACACGGCCTGGATCGCCGAGACGGATGGCAAGGCCTGCGCCTATCTGGTCGGCTACCGGAGCCGGCTCGGCCAGGTCGGCGCGCTCGGCGACGGCTTCGAGCCCGCCGAGGCACCGGATTGCCTCTATCTGCACGACCTCGCGGTCGGACCTCAGGCGCGCGGCCTGGGACTGGGCCCGCGACTGGTGGCCCATGCGCTGGCACAAGCCAGGCGCGAGCAGCTGAGCTGGGCAGCGCTGGTCTCGGTGCAGGGCTCGCAAGCCTTCTGGCACCAGCAGGGATTCGCCGCGCGGCCACTCGATGATCCTGGACAGGCTCGGGCGCTGGCCAGCTATGCCGGAGGCCCGGCCTGCTACATGACGCAGGCACTGCTGGCATGACTGGCTGATGCCTGCGGCGGAAATTCGCTTACAGTCGGATCATGACATCCGCCGCACCCTCACCGCAATCCGGGGCCGCCAGCAGCGGCCGCACGCTGACCACCCTGGCCGGCAACCGCCAGCGCCTCGATGGCGGCGCCATGTTCGGCAATGCACCGAAGGCGCTCTGGCAGCGCTGGATGGCCGCCGACGAGCAGAACCGCATCCTGCTCGGCTGCCGCGCGCTGCTGGTGCGCGAGGGTGAGCGCAACATCCTGGTCGAGACCGGCATCGGCGCCTTCTTCGATCCGGCGATGAAGGAGCGCTACGGCGTCGAGGAAAGCGGCCATGCGCTGCTCGACCGGCTGGCCGAGCAAGGCCTGTCGGATGCCGACATCGACGCCGTGGTGCTGACCCACCTGCATTTCGACCATGCCGGCGGCCTGCTGGCGCCCTGGGCCGAGGGCCAGCCGCCACGGCTGCTGTTTCCGAAGGCGCGCTTCATCACCGGCCAGCGCCAGTGGCAGCGCGCCAAGTCGCCGCACGCGCGCGACCGGGCCTCCTACCTGCCCGAGCTGCTGGACCTGCTCGAAGCCAGCGGCCGGCTCGAGCTGCTGGCAGACGGCGCGAGCTCGGCCACGCTGGGGCCGGACTGGCGCTTCCATGTCAGCGACGGCCACACGCCGGGCCAGCTGCTGCCCGAGGTCGACATGCCGTCGGGTCCGGTCGTGTTTGCCGGCGACCTGATCCCGGGCGCGCCCTGGGTCCATCTGCCGATCACGATGGGCTACGACCGCTTCCCGGAAGGCCTGATCGAGGAGAAGACCGCGCTGCTCGAGGACCTGCTGGCGCGCAATGGCCGGATCGTCTTCACGCACGACCCGGAAGTGGCGCTGGGCCGCGTCAGCCGCGACGCCAAGGGCAAGTTCGGCCTCAGCGAAAGCTCGGGCGAAGTCGCCGGCCTCGGGAACTGATTCCCAAGGCTGGGCGCGACTCAGCGCCCGGCTGCCAGCAGCCGCTCGACCGCGCGCGGGTAGATGAGGTGTTCTTGCGTCAGCACGCGGGCGGCCAGGCTGTCGGCCGTGTCATCCGGCAGCACCGGCACCACCGCCTGGTCCAGGAACTCGCCATGGTCGAGCTCGGCGGTCACGCGATGCACCGTCACGCCAGCGAACTTGCAGCCGTAGTCGATCGCGCGCTGGTGCGTGTGCAGGCCCGGGAAGGCCGGCAGCAGCGAAGGATGGATGTTGACCATGCGGCCCAGGTAACGGTCGACGAAGCCCGGCGTCAGGATGCGCATGAAGCCGGCCAGCACGACCAGCTTCGGATCAAAACCGTCGATCACGCGCGCGAGCTCGGCGTCGAATTCCTCGCGGCTGGCATAGGCCTTGTGATCGACCACCGCGGTCGCGATGCCATGCTCGCGGGCAAAGACCAGGCCCTTGGCATCGGCCTTGTTGCTGATGACGGCGGCGATGCGCGCGCCGTATTTCTCCTGCCAGCCGCCCTGCTCGGCGGCCTTGACGATGGCGGCCATGTTCGAGCCGCCGCCCGAGATCAGGATGACGATGTTCTGTGGTGCAATTTGGGACATGCGGCGAGTGTAATGAAGCCGCTTCCCAACCGGACTGCCTGATGCTGAACTTCGAACAATCCCCCCTGAGCGCCGCCGAGGCGCGCGTGCTCGCGACGCTGATGGAGAAGGCGCGCACCGTGCCCGACAGCTATCCCCTGACGCTCAACAGCCTGCAGAGCGGCTGCAACCAGAAATCCAGCCGCGAGCCGGTCATGAGCCTGAGCGAGGACGAGATCGCCCAGGCGCTGGACGGCCTGCGCGAACGCAGCCTGGTGTTCGAGAGCAGCGGCGGGCGCACCGCGCGCTACGAGCACAACTTCGAGCGCGCCGTCGGCGTGCCGAGCCAGGCCGCCGCGCTGCTCGGCCTGCTGCTGCTGCGCGGGCCGCAGACCGCGGGCGAGCTGCGCCTGAACGCCGAGCGCTGGCACCGCTTTGCCGACATCGGCTCGGTCGAGGTCTTCCTCGAGGAGCTGCAGCAGCGCAGCCCAGACAAGGGCGGGCCGCTGGTGCTCAAGCTCGAGCGCGCCCCCGGCGCACGCGAGCAGCGCTGGGCCCAGCTGCTGTGCGGGCCGGTCGAGCTACAGGCGGCGGCTGCCCCGGCCAGCGCCACAGTGTCTGCCGGCAACCAGGCCAGCGCGGAACTGCAGGCGCTGGCCGAGCGCGTCAGCGCGCTCGAGGCGCTGGTGGCGGAGCTGCGACAGCGCCTCGAGGCGGCCGGCGCCTGAGTCAGGTCCTACAGCAGGGTGCCCATGCGGGTGCCCTGCCCTATCCGATACCGAAGGCCGCGCGTGCGGCCTTTTTACTTTCAGGCAACCAACTGATACCATACAGGCAACAAACATCAAAAAGCAATATTAAAATAATATCTGTCATTGTTAATATTGATGACTAACGAACCATCGCCGATAGTCTGTCAGATAACCATAAATGTTCACTGCTCAACGCAGGGCAAAACGAAGAATTCTAAAGTCTGAATTGCAACACTCACCATCAAATAACCCAAATAAACATCAAAAATGACCATCATAATCAGACAAAATTTAACGATATCAGACTTCGCAAACTACGCAGAAGAGCTCCAAATTGCCGCAGGCATCACTGTAACAATTAGAGCTGGCGCAACATTAAATCTCAATGGAAATAAACTAACAAATTATGGAACACTAATACTAGAAGGCAACGAAAATTTATTGGCTACTATCAAAAATACAAACTATTCCACAGAAAGCACCTCAGGCCAACTAAAGGCCAACTACGGAAACATCGAACAAACACGCATCGATGGGTTTTTTAGCAACGGAACACTTTTAATCACAAATTCCGTAATCAAAAACTCAAGTGTAGATGCTCTTGAAAAAAATACAATTTCATCCTCATTATTTATCGACTCCGATTTTGATTTAGGCATTGAGTCAACAACGGTTTCGAAAACTACCTTTTTACGGTCTCAGGTCAGTGCTGATGCCTGGAACTCATCGGGCGGATCATCTTCTTTCACAGACACCAACTTCATCGGCACAAAAAACTCAATCTATCTTGACCCCTTCTTCTCAGGAACTGGCTTTACCCACAAAATATCCATAACACGTGGATATATTGATATTCCTCAAAATCAAACAATCGACGATCGAATATTCGACGCAGATGACACTCTCAGAGTAACAACTGACATCAACGAGTCATCATTCACAAGAACCCCTTACACAAATTCAACAGATGGATTCAAAGTTGGAAATATACTAATTAGCTGGCCGACATTAGGGGTGACTCATACCAATACGGGCAATGCCGCAGTGTTCAACGACTTCAACGGCGACGGCAAGGCAGACCTGCGCTGGGTCAAGAACAACGGCGAAGTGTCGCTGTGGTTGATGAACGGCGCGAACCCGACCGCGACCGCTAACTTTGGCCCCTTCAATGGCTGGAGCGTGAAGGACAGCAGCCAGGACTTCAACGGCGACGGCAAGACCGACCTGCTGTGGAGCAACGCCAATGGCGCGGTCTCGGTCTGGACCATGAACGGAATGAACGCGACCTCCATTGCCGATCAAGGCCCTTATGCGGGCTGGAAGCTGGTCGACGCAGTGGGTGACTACAACGGCGACGGCAAGGCGGACCTGCGCTGGGTCAAGGACAACGGTGAAGTGTCGCTGTGGCTGATGAACGGCGCGAACCCGCTCGCGACGGCGAACTTCGGTCCCTTCAATGGCTGGAGCGTGAAGGACGGCAGCCGGGACTTCAACGGCGACGGCAAGACCGACCTGCTGTGGACCAACACGAACGGTGGAGTATCGGTCTGGACCATGGACGGGCTGAACGCGACCGCGATCACCGATAAAGGCCCTTATGCCGGCTGGCAACTGGTCGACGCTGCCGGCGACTACAACGGCGACGGCAAGGCGGACCTGCGCTGGGTAAAGGACAGTGGCGAGGTGTCGCTGTGGTTGATGAACGGCACGGTCCCGACCGCGACCGCGAACTTCGGCCCCTTCAACGGCTGGAGCGTAAAGGACGGCAGCCAGGACTTCAACGGTGACGGCAAGACCGACCTGCTGTGGACCAACACGAACGGCGGGGTATCGGTCTGGACCATGGACGGGCTGAACGCGACCTCGATCGCCGATCACGGTCCTCATGCCGGCTGGAAGCTGGTTGACGCCGCGGGTGACTACAACGGCGACGGCAAGGCGGACCTGCGCTGGGTCAAGGACAGTGGCGAAGTGTCGCTGTGGTTGATGAACGGCACGAACCCGATAGCGACGGCGAACTTCGGCCCCTTCAATGGCTGGAGCGTGAAGGACGGCAGCCAGGACTTGAACGGCGACGGCAAGACCGACCTGCTTTGGAGCAACGCCAACGGCGAGGCATCGGTCTGGACCATGGATGGACTGAACGCGACCTCGATCGCCGATCACGGTCCCTATGCCGGCTGGAAGCTGGACGATCTGCAGCCGGCTACAGCGACGGTGAGTCTGGTCGGAATCCAGGACTCCGGGTCTTACTAGGGCCTGTTAACGCAATCGAAGGACCTCGGCGATGAACGCGACGGTGATGAAGGCCGCAAACATCACGTCGGTCTTGTCATAGCG
>NZ_PVLQ01000028.1 GCF_002980595.1 Malikia granosa | reverse complement strand
TTTTCAACGGCCTGTTAGTAATTCAAAGGCCGGCGCTTGCGCACGGCATCGCGGTGCGGCGCCTCAATGCCCCTGCGAGCCCCGGTGCGCCCAACCCGTGGTGTGCTTCTCGATCAGGCTGAACAGCTCGTACATCAGCATCGCCATCACGCCGACGGTCAGCAGGCCGGCGAAGGCCAGCCCCATCTGCATCGCCGAGCCGGCCGAGATCAGCAGGTAGCCGATGCCCTCGTTGGCCGCCGTCATCTCGGACACCGTGGTGCCGACGAAGGCCAGCGTGATCGCGACCTTGAGCGAGCCAAAGAAATACGGCAGCGACCTGGGCAGGCCGACCTTCATCAGCACGTCCCAGCGCCGGGCGCCGAGCACGCGCAGCACGTCCTCGAGCTCGGGCTCGAGCGTGGCCAGGCCGGTCGCGATGTTGACCGTGATCGGGAAGAAGCTGATCAGGAAGGCGGTCAGGATCGCCGGGCCGATGCCGATGCCGAACCAGACCACCAGGATCGGCACGAAGGCCGCCTTGGGCAGCGCGTTGAAGGCCGTCATCAGCGGATAGACCGCCGCGTAGGCGACACGCGAGCTGCCGATCAGGAAGCCCAGCAGCACGCCGACCAGGATGGCCAGGCCGAAGCCCGCCATCGTGACCCAGAAGGTGCGCCAGGCGTGGCCCGCGATCACGGCGTGGTATTCGATCGCCTGCTCGAGGATGCGCGCCGGGCTCGGGAAGATGAATTCCGAGACCTGGAAGGCGCTGGTCAGCGTCTGCCACAGCACGATGGTCAGCAGCAGCAGCAGCCAGGGCGACCAGCGTTCGATGTTCTTGCTTTTCATGGCAGGCTCCGGTTCATTGGTTGATGACGGCGCCGGCCTTGCGCATGGCGCCGATATGGCCGCGCAGCTCGTGCACGATGTCGGTGAAGGCCGGGGTGTAGGTCAGCTCGAGGTCGCGCGGGCGCGGCAGCTCGATCTCGCGCTTGACGACGAAGCGGCCCGGGCTCTTGCTCATCACGTAGACGGTGTCGGCCAGGAACACGCTCTCGCGCAGGTCATGCGTGACCAGGATCACGTTGAAGCCCTGCGCCGCGTGCAGGTCGCGCAGCGTGCACCAGAGCTCCTCGCGCGTGAAGGCGTCGAGCGCGCCGAAGGGCTCGTCGAGCAGCAGCATCTTGGGCTGGTGGATCAGCGCGCGGCAGATGCTGGCGCGCTGCTGCATGCCGCCCGACAGCTCCCACGGGTACTTGTCCTCGTAGCCGGCCAGGCCGACGGTGGCGAGCAGGCCGCGCGCGCGCTCGACATATTCCGCCCGCTTTTGCTTGAAGGTCGCGCGGTAGGGCTCGACGATCTCGAGCGGCAGCAGCACGTTGTCGAGCGTGCTGCGCCAGGGCAGCAGCGAGGACGACTGGAAGGCCATGCCCGAGATCTTGAGCGGGCCGGTGACCGGCTGGCCGTCGACCTTGATGCTGCCGCGGCTCGGCGCCTTCAGGCCGGTGGTCAGCTTCATGAAGGTCGACTTGCCGCAGCCCGAGGGCCCGACGATGGCGATGAACTCGCCACGCTTGACCTGCAGGTTGATGTCCTCGACCGCGAACTTGCCTTCGGCCCAGAGTTCCTCGTTGTAGGCCAGCCAGACATTCTGGAAATCGACGAAGGGAGCTTCGGTGGCGCTGTCCATCGTGTCGGTCCTCATTTCCTGGCCTTGGGCAGGATGTCGAGCTCGGCCGCCGGCGGCAGGAAGCTGCCGTTCCAGACCGCGCCGGCATCGACCCGGGTCTTGGTCGCGTAGGCGTCCGAGACCTGGCTCGCCATCAGGCTCAGGCGGCCCGCATCGACGCGGCCGAAGCCCTCGCGCCGCGCGTCGGGGCTGGCGACGACCGAATCGATGGCCAGCTGCAGCCGGCGCGTTTCCATCGGGACGTTGATGATGCCGTCGCGTGCCTTGACCGCCTCCAGCGCGGCCGGCGGGTTGGCCATGACTTCCTTGGCGCCCTTGGCGAAGGCGCTCAGGAAGGCCTTGAGCGCGGCCGGGTTCTCCTTGATCAGCTTGGGCGAGGCGATGATGGCGTTGCCGTAGAGCTTGACGCCATGATCGGCGTAGGGCAGCAGCACGACCTCGTCGGCCTTGATGCCGCGCGCCTCGAGGTTGAGCAGCGAGGTGAAGGAAAAGCCGGTGATGGCGTCGACATCGCCGCGGACCAGCATGGTCTCGCGCAGCGAGGGCTCCATCGCGGTCCAGCTGACGGCGCCGATCTTGTTCGCCTTGTCGAGGATGGGGAAGGCCTTGCGGCCGGCGTCGAACACCGGGGCGCCGAGCTTCCTGCCCTTGAGGTCGGCCGGCGACTTGATGCCCGACTTCTTGAGCGCCAGCACCGCCGCCGGCGTGTTGTTGTAGACCATCATGACCGCGACCGGCTTGTTCGGGGCATCGGGGTTGTTGGCGTGGAATTCCATCAGCGCCGCGACATCGGCCAGGCCGATGTCGTAGCTGCCCGAGGCGACACGGGTCACGGTGCCGCTGGAGCCGTTGCCGGCATCGATCGTCACATCGAGACCGGCCTGCTTGAAATAGCCCTTGGCCGCCGGCTGGACGAACAGGGCCGAGGGGCCCTCGAAGCGCCAGTCGAGCTGGAACTTGAGCGGGGTCTGCGCATGGGCCTGGCCGAGGGTGGCAAGGGCCAGGGCGGCGGTGGCTTGCAGGAATTGGCGCTTGTTCATGAAGACTCCAAGGTGATGAGCTGGGAACCGCTCGCGGCGGCCTGGTCTTCATTTGCAAGATCGATGCCAGGCCCGGCATGATCTGGATACAGGTTTGTATACAGTTTCAGCTCAATCCATGCACCAGTTCGAGCCGTTCGGCGCACCAGATCGGGGGTCCGGGCTCAGTGGCCGGGCATGCCGGCATCGAACCAGCGCCGGATCACGAGGCGCTCGGCCTCGGTGATGCCGGTCGCGTTGTTGAGCGGCATCTGGCGCAGCAGCACCGCCTGCTGGTAGATGGCCTGGCCGTGCCGGACGATCAGCTCATCGGTGTGCAGGGCGACCCCCTTGTTCTGCACCTCGGCGTTGTGGCAGAGCACGCAGCGCTGGTCGATCACGGCTTTCAGTTCGGCCAGGCTGGCCGGACGCTTGGCTTCGGCCGCCAGGGCCGGCGCGGGTGGGGCTGGCGCCAGCCAGAACACCAGTCCCGCCAGCACCAGCAGGCCGGCGCCGGCCGCTTCCCAGGGCGCGCGCCGGCCCTGCACATGGGCGCGGTGCCGCGCCACGAAGCTGTGCCGGATCAGCGCGCCGGCCAGCATCAGCAACACCAGCACCAGCCAGTTGTGCTGGGCCTGGTAGAGCCAGCCGTAGTGGTTGGACAGCATCGCGATCAGCACCGGCAAGGTGAAATAGGTGTTGTGCACGCTGCGCTGCTTGCCGCGCTGGCCGTGGACCGGATCGGGCGGCAGGCCGGCGCGCAGCGCCGCCACCACCTGGCGCTGGCCCGGAATGATCAGGAAGAAGACATTGGCGCTCATCGCGGTCGCCAGCATGGCGCCGACCAGCAGGAAGGCAGCCCGGCCCGCGAACAGCTGGCAGGCCAGCCAGGCGGCCAAGGTCAGCAGGCCCAGCACGGCAGCGCCTACGATCAGGTCGCCATGCCGGCGCCGCCCCAGGCTGCGACAGATGGCGTCATAGAGCAGCCAGAACACCGCCAGGAAGCCGAGCGCGGCCATGATCGCCGCCGCGGGCGACCAGTCATGGACGCTCTTGTCGATCAGGAAGCTGCCGGCATTGAACAGGTAGAGCGAGGTGAACAGGCCGAAGCCGGTCAGCCAGGTCGAGTAGCTTTCCCAGTAGGACCAGTGCAGGTTCTGCGGCAGCGGCAGCCAGTTGGGCGCCAGCATGTACTTGTTGGAATGGTAGAAGCCACCGCCGTGCACTGCCCACAGCTCGCCGTCCACGCCCTTGGCCTTGAGGTCGGCATGCGCGGGCGGCGACAGGCTGTTGTCGAGCATGACGAAATAGAAGGAGGCGCCGATCCAGGCCACCGCAGTGATGACATGGCCCCAGCGCAGCAGCAGGTTGAGCCAGTCGAGCAGGTAGGAATCCATCGAAACCTCGCTTCAGGAGCCACGGTAGGTGGAATAGGACCAGGGACTGACCAGCAGCGGCACATGGTAGTGGGCGGCCGCATCGGCGACGCCGAACTCGACCGGCACGCAGTCGAGGAAGGCCGGCTCGGGCAGCGCGACGCCGCGGGCGCGGAAATAGGCGCCGACCTCGAACAGCAGGCGGTAGCGCCCGACGGCCAGCGTGGCGGCATCGAGCAGGGGTCCCTGCGGCGGGCGACCGTCGGCATTGAGCACCAAGGTCTGCAGCGTGACATAGCCCTCGGCCTGCTGGCGCTGCAGCGTCAGCTGCATGCCGGCGGCGGGGCAGCCATTCATCGTGTCGAGCACGTGGGTACTGAGATGTCCCATCGGATTTCCTTTCTTCGGGATGCAAGCGGCCGGGTCCGGTTCTTGCATGTTGGCGAAATGACTGTATACAGTCTGGTGCACATTTGCAGCAACCGTTCAAGCAATAACCATGCCCCCGAAGAGACAGAACACCCAGCCGCAGCCCTCCACCGAGTCCCTGCGCGAGCCCCGACCGGAAGCGGCCAGCCGCAGCGGCGATGCGGCCCCAGGCGCCACGCAAAGGATAGTCGAGGCGATCACGACCGCGATCGTCGAGCGGCGCCTGATGCCGGGCACCAAGCTGGCCGAGCAGAAGATCGCCGACATCTTCCAGGTCTCGCGCACCCTGGTACGGCAGGCGCTGAACCAGCTCTCGCGCGACCACCTGGTGACGCTGGAGCCGGCGCGCGGCGCCTTCGTCGCCACGCCCAGCATCGACGAGGCACGCCAGGTGTTCCAGGTCCGGCTGATGCTCGAGAGCGCGATGCTGCGCCAGCTCTGCACCTGCATCACCGAGCCGCAGATCGCCACCCTGCGCGAACACCTGCAGCAGGAGCGCGAGGCAGTGGCGCGGGTCGACGTGCCGGGCCGCACTCGGCTGCTGGCCGACTTCCACATGGTGCTGGCGCGCATGCTGGGCAACGAGGTGCTGGCCGACCTGCTGGCCGACCTGTTGAGCCGCTCCTCGCTGATCTCGCTGATGTACCAGTCCTCGCACTCGGCCCAGCATTCGCAGGACGACCATGTGCGACTGGTCGATGCGCTGGAAAAACGCGATGCCCGCGCTGCCGTGCGGCTGATGGAGCAGCATATCGCGAGCGTGGAGCGCAACCTGCGGCTCGACCCCAAGAGCCCCGACCTCGCCGACGTGCTGCGGCCGCTGCACTGATTTCCGACCCCACCGCCCCTGGACCTATCCCCATGGCCAACTCACTGCCCCACCCGACCCCCTACCCGCGCGACCTGGCCGGCTACGGCCGCAACCCGCCGCACGCCCGCTGGCCTGGCCAGGCGCGCGTCGCGCTCCAGTTCGTCCTCAACTACGAGGAAGGCGGCGAGAACTCGGTGCTGCATGGCGACGCCGGCAGCGAGCAGTTCCTGTCCGAGATGTTCAACCCGGCGGCCTATCCGGCGCGCCACCTGAGCATGGAGGGCATCTACGAGTACGGCTCGCGCGTCGGCGTCTGGCGCCTGCTGCGCGAGTTCGAACGGCGCGGCCTGCCGCTGACCGTGTTCGGGGTCGGCATGGCGCTCGAGCGCTGCCCCGAGGTGACGGCTGCCTTCGTCGAGCTCGGCCACGAGATCGCCTGCCACGGCTGGCGCTGGATCCACTACCAGAACGTCGACGAGGCCACCGAGCGCGAGCATCTGCAGCGCGGCCTGGCCAGCATCGAGCGCCTGACCGGCCAGCGCCCGGGCCAGGCCGGCATCATCCATGGCGCCGGCTGGTACACCGGGCGCGACAGCCCGAACACGCGCCGCCTGGTGGTCGAGCACGGCGGCATCGAATACGACAGCGACTACTACGGCGACGACCTGCCGTTCTGGCTCCAGGTACGCAAGTCCGATGGCGCGCTGGCACCGCATCTGGTCGTGCCCTACACGCTGGACTGCAACGACATGCGCTTCGCGCTGCCGCAGGGCTACAGCCATGGCGACGAGTTCTTCCAGTACCTGAAGGACGCCTTCGACGTGCATTACGCCGAAGGCGAGGAGCGCCCGGCCATGATGAGCATCGGCATGCACTGCCGCCTGCTGGGCCGACCGGGCCGAATGCGCGCGCTGCAGCGCTTCCTCGACTATGTCGAGCAGCATGACCGGGTCTGGGTGACGCGGCGCATCGACATCGCGCGCCACTGGAAGGCGACCCATCCCTTCGACCCTGCCACCGCGTTCGTCTGGGAGTGAAGCCATGACCCCTCCATCCATCCTGAGCCTGGAACGGCTCAACGCCGCCACGGCCACCGAGTTCACTGCCCTGCTCGACGGCAGCTACGAGCACAGTCCCTGGATCGCCGAGCGCGCCGCCGTCCGGCGTCCCTTCGCCAGCCTGGCCGCGCTCAAGCGTGCGCTGGTCGAGGTGGTGCGCGAGTCAAGCCCGGACGAGCAGCTCGGCCTGATCCGCGCCCACCCCGAACTGGCCGGCAAGGCCATGGTGGCGCGCCACCTGACCGCCGAATCCACGCACGAGCAGGGCAAGGCCGGCCTGACCGACTGCACGCCCGAGGAATTCACCCGCCTGCAGCAGCTCAACGCCGACTACAAGGCCCGCTTCGGCTTTCCCTTCATCCTGGCGGTGCGCGGGCCACGCGGCCAGGGGCTGGCCAGGTCGGAGATCATCGCGACCTTCGCGCGCCGGCTGCGCAACCAGCCGGACTTCGAGCGCGCCGAGGCACTGCGCAACATCCACCGCATCGCCGAGATCCGCCTGAACGAGAAGTTCGGCTTCGAGCCCCTGCTCGGCCAGCAGGTCTGGGACTGGTGCGAGCAGCTGGCCGTACACAGCGAGCAGGACGATGGCCTGACCGTGACCTACCTGAGCCCGGCGCATCGCGCCTGCGCGGCGCAGATCGCGCAATGGATGGCGGCCGAATGCGGCTTCGACCAGGTCGGCATCGACGCGGTCGGCAACGTGGTCGGCGTCTACCATGGCCAGGACCCATCCGCCCGGCGCCTGCTGACCGGCAGCCACTACGACACGGTGCGCAACGGCGGCAAGTACGACGGCCGGCTGGGCATCTTCGTGCCGATGGCCTGCGTGCGCGAACTGTTCCGCCAGGGCCGGCGGCTGCCGTTCGGCATCGAGGTGGTGGCCTTCGCCGAGGAGGAAGGCCAGCGCTACCCGGCCACCTTCCTGGGCTCGGGCGCGCTGGCCGGCCAGTTCGATCCGGCCTGGCTCGAGCAGGTCGATGGCGCGGGCATCAGCATGCGCGACGCGATGCGCCAGGCCGGCCTGCCCGCGAGCCTGGAGGCGATCGCGGCGCTGGCGCGCGATCCGGCGCAGTACCTGGGCTTCGTCGAGGTCCACATCGAGCAGGGGCCGGTGCTCGACGGCCTGGACCTGCCGCTGGGCAGCGTGAGCTCGATCAACGGCAGCCGGCGCTACCTGGGCCAGATCAACGGCCAGGCCAGCCATGCCGGCACCACGCCGATGGCGCTGCGCCGCGACGCCGCCACCGCCGCCGCCGAGCTGCTGCTGTTCCTCGAGCGCCGCGCCGCGCAGGTGCCCGACCTGGTCGGCACCATCGGCCTGCTCGAGGTGCCGAACGGGTCGGTCAACGTGGTGCCGGGCTGCTGCCGCTTCAGCCTCGACATCCGCGCCACCAGCGACGCGGTGCGCGACGCCTGCGTCGCCGACACGCTGGCCGAGCTGCAGCGCATCTGCGAACGGCGCGGCCTGGGCCATGAGATCCGGCAGACCCTGTGCGCCGCCGCCGCGCCATCAGCCCCCGCCTGGCAGGCGCGCTGGGAGCGGGCAGTCGCCGCGCTCGGGCTGCCCGTGCATCGCCTGCCCAGCGGTGCCGGCCACGATGCGATGAAGCTGCACGACATGCTGCCGCAGGCGATGCTGTTCGTGCGCGGACTCAATGCCGGCATCAGCCACAACCCGCTCGAATCCACCAGCTGCGACGACGCCGAACTGGCCGTGCGCGCCTTGCAGCAGCTGCTCGACCATCTCGCCAAGGACACCGCATGACCCCGACCGCCCCCTCCACTGCCATCGACCCTGCCCTGTACGCCGCGCTGGACGGCTGGATCGACCAGCATTTCGAGCAGGAAGTCAGCTTCCTGCAGCAACTCGTGCGCGTGCCGACCGACACGCCGCCGGGCAACAACGCGCCGCATGCCGAGCGCACCGCCGAGCTGCTGGCCGGCTTCGGCCTGGCAGCGGAAAAGCACCCGGTGCCGGCGCAGCAGGTACATGACTACGGGCTGGAGTCGCTGACCAACCTGATCGTGCGCCGCCGCTATGGCGCGGGCGGCCCGGTCATCGGGCTCAACGCCCATGGCGACGTGGTGCCACCCGGCGAAGGCTGGAGCCACGACCCCTATGGCGGCGAGGTGGTCGATGGCAAGCTCTACGGCCGCGCCGCCGCGGTCAGCAAGAGCGACTTCGCGAGCTACACCTTCGCGCTGCGCGCGCTCGAGGCCGTGGCACAGGCCCAGGGCGTCGCGCTCAAGGGCGGGGTCGAGCTGCTGTTCACCTACGACGAGGAGTTCGGCGGTGAGCTCGGCCCCGGCTGGCTGCTGCGCGAGCAGCTGACCCGGCCCGACCTGCTGCTGGCGGCCGGCTTCAGCTACCAGGTCGTGACCGCGCACAACGGCTGCCTGCAGCTCGAAGTCACGGTGCATGGGCAGATGGCGCATGCCGCGATTCCCGACACCGGCATCGACGCGCTGCAGGGCGCGGTCCAGATCCTCAATGCGCTCTACGCGCAGAACCAGCATTACCAAGGCATCACGTCCGGGGTAGCAGGGATCAAGCATCCCTACCTGAATGTCGGCCGCATCGAGGGTGGCACCAACACCAACGTGGTGCCGGGCAAGGTGGTTCTCAGGCTCGACCGGCGCATGATCCCGGAGGAAAACCCGGCCGAGGTCGAGGCCGAGATCCGGCGCGTGATCGCCGAGGCAGCGGCCGGCTTCCCCGGCATCACGGTCGAGATCAAGCGCCTGCTGCTGGCCGAGTCCTGGCGCCAGCAAGAAGGCAGCGCGGCGCTGGTCGCGGCACTGCAGCGCCATGGCGAGGCGGTGTTCGGCGAACCGATCCCGACCTCGGGCACGCCGCTCTACACCGATGTGCGGCTGTTCGGCGCCGCCGGCATACCGGCCGCAATCTACGGCGCCGGCCCGCGCACCGTGTTCGAGAGCCATGCCAAGCGCGCCGACGAGCACCTGGTGCTGGAGGACCTGCGGCGTGCGACCCAGGTCGTGGCGCGCACGCTGGCGGATCTGCTCGCGGGCTGAAGCGCCAGCATTGCATACAAGATGACAGTTTTTGGTGCGCAATCATGGCGTAGCAGTCCACCCTGGTGCCTGTGGCGGGTTCAGTCGCCCGCCATGCCCTGTCATGGCCGGAATCCCACCAGGATTGCCCCAGAAGAACTGGCACATTGCTTGCAGACAGGCCAGGACAAGCCGGATTTCCCCGGCTTGATTCCACAGGAGTCTGCACCATGCATTTTGCAAAATCCGCCCCGCTGGCACTCGCCGCTGCCCTGGCCCTGGCCGCCTTCGGCGCCCAGGCCCAAAGCCAGGTCAAGGTCTACGGCCTGGTCGACCTGAGCATCGGTTCCTCCCAGGAGGTCGGCGTCGGCAAGCCGGTCAAGAGCACGCTCGACAGCGGCAAGATGACCACCAGCTACTACGGCCTGAGCGGCAGCGAGGACCTCGGCGGCGGCCTGTCGGGGCTGTTCAAGCTCGAGAGCTTCCTGCGTGCCGACAACGGCGAACAAGGCCGCTTTGGCGGCGACACCCAGTTCTCGCGCACCGCATCGGTCGGCCTGTCGCACAAGGACTACGGCCAGCTGACGCTGGGCCGCAACACGACGGCGCTGTTCCTCTCGACGCTGTCGTTCAACGCCTTCGGCGACTCGTTCGGCTATTCGCCCAGCATCCGCCACTACTTCGGCTCGGGCCAGAACGCCGTCACGGGCGATACCGGCTGGAGCGACTCGATCGCCTATGCCAGCCCGAGCTGGAACGGCTGGCGCTTCGGCGCCGCCAGCGCCGCCAAGGAAATCAATCCGAGCACCGCCAGCAACGGCGGCAACTGGAGCGTCAACCTGGCCTATGCCAGCGGACCGCTGGCCGCCGCGCTGGTGGTGCAGGACGTGGAAAAGGACGGCGCCAGCACCGTGGCCGATACCCGCACCACCCAGCTCAACGCCTCCTACGATTTCGGCGTCGCCAAGCTGTTCGCCCAGTACGCCACGGTGGAGAACCGCAGCAGCGGCATCGACAGCGACCTGAGCGGCCTGGGCGTGCGCGTGCCGGCCGGACCGGGAGCGCTGATCGCCCAGTGGGGCCGGAATTCGCCCGACAGCGGCGCCGAGCGCAACACCTACTCGGTCGGCTACCTCTACCCGCTGTCCAAGCAGACCGAGCTCTACGCGGCGGCCATGAAGGACGCGCTCGAGGGTCAGCCCAGCGGCCACAGCTATTCGGCCGGCATGCGACTGCGCTTCTGAGCGCTGGCAGCCTCATGACCGGCGCGCGCTGGCGGTGCTGATGCGCTGCGAGACCCAGGCTAGGCGCCGGCATGGACCCGGTTGCGACCGGCGTTCTTGGCGCCATAGAGCAGCAGGTCGGCCAGCCGGACGGCATCGTTCTCGCTGAGCTGCTCGGGATTGGCCGCGGCCACGCCTATGCTCAGCGTGATGCGACCCGCCACCGGGTCCGGCGCCTGTTCGACTGCCAGCCGCAGTTTCTCGGCCACCAGACGGGCCTCGGTCCGGTCGGTGGCGGGCAACAGCACCAGGAACTCCTCGCCGCCCCAGCGGGCCAGGAAGTCGCTTTCGCGCAGGGTCGCGCGCAGGCGCTGGGCCACGTCCTGCAGCACCTTGTCGCCGGCCTCATGGCCCAGGCTGTCGTTGACCTGCTTGAAATGGTCGATGTCGAGCAGCAGCACGGCATAGGGGCGCTGCGAACGCTGCAGCAACAGGAATTCGCTGCGCAGCCTCTCGTTGGCCGCCATCCGGTTGGCCAGGCCGGTCAGCGCATCGTGGCGCGCCTGGTGGTGCAGCTCCTGGTTGGCCTGCGCGAGCGCCGCCGTGCGCGCCTCGACCTTGGACTCGAGCTCGGCATTGAGCTGCAGCACATGCTGCTCCATCGCCCGGCGCTCGCTGATGTCGAGCAGCACGCAATGGGTGCGCAGGAAGTTCCCCTGTGCATCGCGCTGGATCCGGCCGGCGAACAGGACGTTGATCAGCCGGCCATCCCGCTGCCGCTGCGTGATTGCCCCATCGATGGTGTGATTGGCCTTGAACTGCTCGTAGGCGCCGTCGAAGGGGCGGTGGAGGTCCTCGCACCAGAAGCGGGAAAAGTCCAGCCCTATCATTTCCTGCGGTGACTTGAAGCCGAGCAGATCGGCCATCCGCTGGTTCGCATCAAGCCAGCAGCCCGCGATGTCGAGCGACTGGTAGGCCACCGGCAAGTGCACGAACAGGTCGCGAAAGCGCCGTTCGCTGTCGCGCAGCTGGGCCTCGGCCTGCTCGCGGTCGGATTCCCGGATCGCGAGCAGCCGGACATAGGCGGCGCGACGACGCTGGTAGATGAACAGGCCGGCCGAGGCCACCAAGGCCATGGAGGCGAACAGCGCCGACCTGATGGCCAGTTCCTTGCGCCAAGGGGCCAGGAGGGCAGACCGGTCCCGGCTGAAGAAGACCGCCAGCGCCTTGTCGGCCGGAGTCGAGGTCGGACGGATCGAGCGGAAGGCCACCAGGACCTCCTGGCCGGTGGTCGGTGTCACGCCTTCGATCAGGCTGTGCGCCTGGCCGCTGCGGACATGCTGCCAATACAGGGCATCGGGCTGGGTGCGCAAATCCAGCTCCGTCAGGCCCTGCGGGTCCGACAAGCGGAACACGACCTGGCCATCCTGGTGGATCAGCGCGCCATGCATGTCCGGCGCATAGCGCACCGAGTCGAGCAGCACCGAGAAATACCCGGGATCGAGCACGGCCAGCAGATAGCCATCGAAGCGGCCCTGGCTGTCGAGCAGCACCCGGCCCACGCTCATGACATAGGTCTTGAGCGGGGACATGGCGGGCGCCAGGACATGGAGCAGCGCGGGGTTGTGGCTGCGGCTGATGGTCTGGTAGCGCTCGCCATTGCGCACATCCTGTCCGACCTGCTCGGGACGGCTGCTGGCGACCAGGCGACCGGCGGCATCGACGAGCAGCAGGCTGCGCACCCCCTTCTGGGCCACGACCATGGTGCGCAGGCGACGATTCAGCAGCTGGGGGTCCTGGTGCTCGATCTGCTGCGACAGCAGCCAGGGCAGCTCCTCGCGAATCGCGTCCAGGGCATCGCTGGTGGTCTGCAAGCTGCGGCTCAGGTTGAGCTCGACCGTCCTGGCCACTCGGTCCAGGTGCGCGCGCTCATGGGCGTAGGCCGTCCGGTACTCGGCATAGAGGTCCAGGCCCAGGGCGGCGGCCAGCCCGAGCAGGAGCAGCACCAGCCCGCTCCAGAGGGCCTTGCCGTTCGGGGGGGACTGGCTCGAATCACTCATCGTTTACGGGCTGATTCCGGATGTAAATATCATTTTTTTGATAGTACAACAGATGCTGCGAGTCGCCAGCCCAGACCCTCCTCCGATCACGGCCCGGCGCGCCGCAGCGCCGCCCATGCGCGCCGCATCTGCTGCGGCATACGGGCGTCGCAATTGCGCCATATGATGCTGGGGCTTACCAGATCTGCCACGGCTGCACCCAAAGAATGAAAAAGCTATTGACCTCGCTTGCCACCGCCACCCTGGGCCTAGCTGGCGCCCTGACGCTCAGCGCCTGCGGCGACCCCGCCCCCTCTGCGCCAGCAGGCGGCGCGGCCAGCCCTGGCGCCAAGTCCGCGCCGGCAGTGCCGGTCAGCACCGTGGCGGCGGTCAAGCGCAATCTGACGCTGTCGCTGTCCGCCACCGGCAGCGTGGTTCCAGTGTCGGCGGTCGAGGTCAAGCCGCAACTCAGCGGCGTGATCAGCCAGGTCCATGTGCGCGAAGGCCAGACCGTGCGCGCAGGCGAGCTGCTGTTCACGCTCGACACCCGCAGCGACGAGGCCAACGTGGCCAAGCTGCGCGCGCAGATCGCCAAGGACCAGGTGCTGCTGGCCGATGCCCAGCGCCAGCTGGCCCGCTCGCGCGAGCTGCTGGCGAAGAACTTCGTCTCGCAAGGCGCGGTCGACAGCAGCCAGGCGGCAGTCGAGGCCCAGCAGGCCAACCTGCAGGCCGACCAGGCCAGCCTGGCCGCGGCTCAGGTGCCGCTGTCCTACGGCCGCATCCGCGCCGCCAGCGCCGGCCGCGTCGGCCTGGTGCCGGTGTTCGCCGGCAGCGCGGTGCAGGCCAATGTCACGACCCTGGCCACCATCACCCGGCTCGACCCGATCGATGTCGCCTTCAGCCTGCCGCAATCGGCGCTGCCCGACCTGCTGGCCCTGCTGCAGAGCGGCCAGGCCAAGGTCGAGGCCCGGCTGCCCGAGCAGGCGCAGGCGCTCACGGGCAAGCTGCAGTTCGTCGACAGCGTGGTCGATGCCGCCTCGGGCACGGTCAAGGTCAAGGCCCGCTTCGAAAACCGCGAGTCGCGGCTCTGGCCTGGCGCCTTCGTCAAGGTCGCGCTGCAGACGCGCGCGCTCGAGGACGCGATCGTGATCCCGCTGCCGGCCGTGATCCAGAGCGCGCGCGGCGCTATCGTCTATGTCGCGCAGGACGGCAAGGCGGTGCAAAAGCCGGTCCAGCTGCTCGCGGCGCAGGGCGACGACGCCGCCGTGTCGGGCATTGAGGCCGGCGACCGGGTCGTGGTCGACGGCCGGCAGAACCTGCGCCCGGACACGCCAATCGCCGAGCGCAAGCCCGCTGGCGACAAGACCGGGGACAAGGCCGGCGGCAAGAACGGCAAGCCCGAGGGCCAGCCGGCTGCGGGCGGCCAGACCGGCCAGGCTGTCCAAGGTGAGAAGACCGCGCCATGAACCTGTCCGAACTCTTCATCCGCCGGCCCGTCATGACGGTGCTGCTGAACCTGGCCATCGTGCTGGCCGGCGTCATCGGCTACCGCTCGATCCCGGTCGCCGCGCTGCCAAGCTATGACACGCCGGTGATCAACGTCTCGGCCTCGCTGCCGGGCGCCAGCCCCGAGACCATGGCGTCGTCGGTCGCGCTGCCGCTGGAAAAGCAGTTCCAGACCATACCGGGACTGGCCCAGATCAGCTCGACCAGCACGCTGGGCAATACCTCGCTGACGCTCGAGTTCGTCGAGGGCCGCGCCATCGACGGCGCCGCGCTCGACGTGCAGGCCGCGCTGCTGCGCGCGCAGCGCTCGCTGCCGCAGGACATGACCAGCCCGCCGTCCTACCGCAAGGTCAACCCGGCCGACGCGCCGGTGCTGCTGGTCGCGCTGACCTCGCCCTCGCTGGCGCCGGCCGAGCTGCACGACTATGCCGAGCACCTGATCTCGCCCACGCTCTCTACCCTGGCCGGCGTGGCCCAGGTCAACATCTACGGCGCCAAGCGCTACGCGGTGCGGGTGCGGGTGCGCCCGGAGGCGCTGTCCGCGCGCAACATCGGCATCGACGAGGTCGCCAGCGCGCTGCGCGCGGCCAACGTCAACACCCCGGTCGGCACGCTCGAGGGCCCGCGCCAGACCCTGACGCTGCAGGCCAACCGGCAGCTCAGCAACGCGGCCGAATTCGCCGAGCTGATCGTGCTCAACCGCCCGGGCGGCCCGGTGCGGCTGCGCGATGTCGCGACGGTCGAGGACAGCGTCGAGACCCTGAAATCCTACGGCAACCTCGACGGCGAGCCCTCGATCACGCTCGCGATCCAGCGCCAGCCGGGCGCCAACACGGTGCGGGTGGTCGATTCGGTCAAGGCCGCACTGGTCCAGCTGCGCGAGCAGCTGCCCGACTCGGTCCAGATCACCCAGGTCAACGACCGCTCGGTGTCGGTGCGCGAGGCGCTGCACGATGTCTCGCTGACGCTGGTCGGCACCATCGCGCTGGTGGTGCTGGTGATCTTCCTGTTCCTGCGCCACGCGGTGGCGACGCTGATTCCGACCCTGTCGCTGCCGGTGTCGCTGGTCGGCGCGGTCGCCCTGCTCTGGGGCCTGAACTACAGCCTGGACAATATCTCGCTGCTGGGACTGACGCTGGCGGTCGGACTGGTGGTCGACGACGCGATCGTGATGCTCGAGAACATCATGCGCCATGTCGAGGCCGGCGAGCGCCCGTTCCAGGCCGCGCTGCGCGGCTCGCGCGAGGTCGGCTTCACCATCATCTCGATCTCGACCTCGCTGATCGCGGTCTTCATCCCGATCTTCTTCATGCCGGGGGTGATCGGCCTGCTGTTCCACGAGTTCGCGGTGGTGGTCGGGCTGGCGATCCTGGTCTCGGCCTTCGTCTCGCTGACGCTGGTGCCGATGCTGGCCAGCCGCTTCCTGCACGGCGAGAGCCATTACCAGCGCCGCCCCAGCCTGGTGGTGCGCGCCTTCGAGCGCGGCTTCGAGGCCACGCTGCGCGGCTACACCCGCACGCTCGACCTCGCGCTGCGCTGGCGCAAGAGCATGCTGGCACTGACGCTGCTCACCTTCGCGCTGACGGCCTGGCTGTTCGTCGTGATCCCGAAGGGCTTCTTCCCCGAGGAGGACATCGGCCAGATCAGCGTCAGCACCGAGGCGGCCGAGGACGTGTCCTTCCCCGAGATGGTCAAGCTGCAGGACAGCGCCGCGGCCATCATCCGCGCCAACCCCAACATCCTGCGCGTGAGCTCGTTCAACGGCGGCAGCGGCTCGCAGAACAGCGGGCGCATGTTCATCACGCTCAAGGACCGCGGCGAGCGGCTGCCGGCCAAGCAGGTGATCGAGGGCCTGCGCAAGGAGCTGCGCGCGGTGCCGGGACTGCGCGTCTTCATGCGGCCAGTGCAGAACCTGCAGCTCGGCGGACGCTCCAGCAAGGCGCAGTACCAGTACATCATGCAAAGCCTCAAGGCCGACGAGCTCAACAGCTGGGCGCAGAAGCTGCAGCAGAAGCTGCGGCCCGACCCGCTGTTCCGCGACGTGACCAGCGACTCGCAGCTGCGCGGCCTGCAGGCCCAGCTCAAGATCGACCGCGAGCGCGCCAACACGCTCGGGGTCTCGATCGACGCGATCCGCAACGCGCTCTACAGCGCCTTCGGCGAGCGCCAGGTCTCGACCCTCTACCTGCCAAGCGACAGCTACCAGGTCATCATGGAGGTCGAGCCCGAGGCCAAGCGCGACGAGAGCGCCCTGAGCGCGATCTACGTGCGCGCCAGCACCGGCACCCTGGTGCCGCTGTCGGCCTTCGCCACCGTCGAGCGCGGCGTCGGCCCGACCGCGATCAACCATGTCGGCCAGCTGCAGGCGATCACGGTCTCGTTCAACCTCGCGCCCGGGGTAGCGCTGGGCGACGCAACCAAACGGCTCGAGGCGCTGCGCGAGGAGATCGGCATGCCGAGCTCGATCATCACGCGCTACGGCGGCGACGCGGCGGTGTTCCAGAGCTCGCAGGGCAGCCAGGCGGTGCTGATCGCCGCCGCGCTGCTGGTGATCTACGTGCTGCTCGGCGTGCTCTACGAGAGCTACATCCACCCGATCACGATCCTGGCCGGCCTGCCCTCGGCCGCGGTCGGCGCGCTCGCGACGCTGATGCTGTTCAAGCAGGACCTGACGCTGATCGCGACCATCGGCATCCTGCTGCTGATCGGCATCGTCAAGAAGAACGCGATCATGATGATCGACTTCGCGCTCGAGGCGCAGCGCCACCACGGCATGACGCCGGCGCAGGCGATCCGCGAGGCCTGCGTGCTGCGCTTCAGGCCGATCATGATGACGACGCTGGCCGCGCTGATGGGCGCGCTGCCGCTGGCGCTCGGCCTGGGCGCCGGCGCCGAGCTGCGCCAGCCGCTGGGCCTGGCCGTGGTCGGCGGGCTGATCTTCTCGCAGGCGGTCACGCTCTACATCACGCCGGTGATCTACCTGGCGCTGGACCGCTTCAGCGGCAGCGGCCCGGACACCACGCCCGAAGCGTCGCACGCCTGATTCCTTTTTGTGGACGCTGGAGGTGGGCGGGGTAACTCCTCCCCCCTCATCCGTCCGCTGCGCG
>NZ_PVLQ01000027.1 GCF_002980595.1 Malikia granosa | reverse complement strand
TTGAATTGCGCAACAAAGCCCCTCGCAACAGAAAACCATCAAGGGCCTACTTGGCCAACACCACGTGCTCTACCTGCACGGCCACCTGCACGATGCTTGGGCGGAACCCAGCTATGGCGGCGGCAATTTGTACCTCGCCATTCAGTCCGGTGCTGGCTTTCAGGCACGTGAAGGAGAGCCGTGGCACAACGGCCTAGTTTTTGGCGAGGCGGACCTGAATGCGGAAGTAATCCGACTGCAGCCCTGGCGGTGGATTCCTGACCAACAGGCCTGGACACCAGCGACAGATGCCTTTCACGAACAACATCGCCAAAGCGATTGGTGGCATTACCAGTTACCCAGTGATCAAACGATGAAGGTGGATTACACCCCTACCGTGCCGGTTGCTCCGCTGCCCAAGGGCTGGTCTGTATTCAAGCCGGAAGACCTTGCAGCGCATCGCCAGCATCTCGATGCGGAAACCGCCCTGCGCTACTTCGACGGCGCGGTGCCTGACTGGCCTACTGCCCTGTCCACTTCCATACCTCGCCGCCGCATCGTCGGCGATCTGGTGGCACCATTCCGGCAGGCCGAGAGTGCGGGCAGGCCCATAGTCACACTGTTGCTGGCCGCTGCTTGCGAAGGCAAGACCACCGCCCTGCTGCAAGCCGCTTACAGCATTGTCGAAGGTAAGAACGACTTGCGCATCCTCCAGCGCAGAGACGAATCCCGGCACCTGGTACCCGATGAAATCCTTCCATTGCTGAACAAGGACTACATCTGGTTGCTGCTACTAGACGAGGCCGACCGCGCAGCTACCGACCTGCAAGCTCTGCTCAAACGCTTGCCTCCGGCCTTGAATGGCCGGGTACATGCCCTTTTGGCCTGCCGGGACGCGGATTGGCTCAGTTCCGCTGCGGCCAATCTGGACTGGGCCTTTGCTGACTTTAGTAAGCAGCACTTGCGTGGCCTCGACTCGGCCGATGCTCAGGCTATCGTCCGGTCCTGGCAGTCATTCGGCGACGCCGGCCTTGGCGACTTGGCCAAGCAACCTGCCACAGAGTGGGCAACGATTTTGGAGAGGCAGGCCAAGGATGAGGCCCAGACCAGTGGCGGGGCCTTTTTCGGCGCCCTGCTGGCAGTGCGCAGCGGCAGCGATTTGCGCAAACATGCCCACCTGCTGCTGGAACGCCTAGGACAGCGAAAGATTCCCAGCGGCGGCACGCTACGCGATGCTCTAGCCTATATCGCTGCCATGCACGTTGAAGGACTGGACTTCCTCTCCCGCCCGGTCCTCGCCCAAGTGCTGTGCTGCCCACTGGAAAAATTGCATCGCGACGTATTGGTGCCCTTAGGCCAGGAGGCGGCAGCAACTACCACCTCGTCCTCTATATATACCCGCCACCGGCGTATCGCAGTTACCTTGGTTTCGGTGTTGAGCGAGGACTTTGGAGTGGAGGTCGGCGAGCTTTATGTAAAACTCGGAAGGGCTGCTATTATTGCACTAACATCCCGCCCCTTGCCTGAGAATCCAAAGAAATGGCGCTTCGAGATTTCCGATCATTTCATCGATACTGGTCGAACGGAACTTGCCATCCACATCGCCGAGGCAGTTTTCGAGCAGGAACCAACGAATTCACTGACCGGTACACATCTCGCCAACCTGTGGCGCAGGGCAAAACTTCCAGACCAAGCGGCGCGTGTGTTCGAGAAAATAACTGAATTAACGAATGGCGACCGGGCGCTTTACTACGAATGGGGGGTAACAATGGGCGAACGCAGCCTTTATGCGGATAATGCGTTACTGGCTGCCTTTTCCCTAGCCGACCAATGTCCTACACGGCAAGTCGATAACAACTCAGCCACGAAAAGCTTGGCTGGCCTGGGTGTTGCCCTTGGCTCACTTTACGACGCCTACCACAACCCCGCCTTTCGAGATGCCCGGATGGCAGTAGCCGTCCTGGGCGGGGCCCTGCACGCCGATGCCACGACAAAGAATTATATCGACAAACATGCCCGCGAAGCCGCCGAACAAGGCGCCAATATCCCCGACCTTGAACGGGCTATCCCGTTACTGCAAGTTGGCATCGCCGCCGCCGCACAGATCGGCTTAGATGCCCAACTCGTCAAGTTGCTGCCCCAAGCGGAGAACTTGACGTTTGACTGGCTGAAGGAGCTGGTTTGTTACTCATCCTACGCCAAGAAATAGTCTGAGTGGAAGTCTGCCTTCGAGGCCCATGACCAACTGCCGCCTTGGCCTACGTACGAGCCGTAAGGGGCCGTGCCGAACGACCGCTTCGTTTGGCGACCGGCTCTTGAATCCAAGAGGAATTGACCGACAGCAACGGAGTGCTACCAGAAAATTAAAGGTAAGCTCGGAATTTCGGTTTCCGCGCAATCCGGACCCTCAATCTCACTGCACAGTGAACCGCATTAGGTCGATAGAGCCTCCCCATCCCAGCAAACACCCGCCCGCCAACAGGCCCCTCCCCGGGGCCTGCCGTCTTTTTCAAGCCGCCTCGAAGTTCTCGGTATCGACCTCGCTCGTGCCCTGGCTGTTGTAGCGCGCGCCCGCCACATTGCCCTGGTGGATGCAGGCATCGAGCCGGCTCATCTGGTCGGCACTCAGGCGCACGTTCATCGCGCCCAGGTCGTCCATCAGGTGTTCGACGCTGGTGGTGCCGGGAATCGGCAGGATGTTCTCGTCCTTGTGCAGCAGCCAGGCCAGCGCGAGCTGGGCCATGCTGCAGGCGACTTCCTGCGCGATGGCGCGGTAGGGTTGCAGCAGCTGCAGGTTGGCCGCGTAGTTGCCCGGCGTGAAGCGCGGCATGGCGCGGCGGATGTCCTTCTCGTGCAGGGTGGCGACATCGGTCAGGTCGCCGCACAGGAAGCCGCGCGCGACCGGGCTGAAGGCGACGAAGCTCACGCCGAGTTCCTTGCAGGCGTCGAGCACCGCGATCTCGGGGTTGCGCGTCCAGAGCGAATACTCGGTCTGCAGCGCCGCGATCGGATGCACCGCATGGGCGCGCTTCAAGGTCGATGCCGAGACTTCGGACAGGCCGATGGAGCGGATCTTGCCCTCGCGCACCAGCTCGCTCAAGGCGCCGACGCTGTCCTCGATCGGCACCTGCTTGTCCCAGCGGTGCAGGTAGTAGAGGTCGATCACGTCGGTGTTCAGGCGCTTGAGCGCTTCCTCGCAGGTGGCCTTGATCGTCTCGGGACGGCCGTCGATTACGCGCACCTTCTGGCCGTCGCCCTTGAGGTCGACGCCGGTCATGCCGCACTTGCTCGCCAGCGTGAAGCGGCTGCGGTGCTGGGACAGCACGCGGCCGACCAGGCTCTCGTTGGCGCCGAAGCCGTACAGCGCGGCGGTGTCGAAATGGGTCACGCCGGCGTCGAGCGCGGCCAGCAGCACGCGCTCGCCCTGCTCGGCCGAGACCGGCGCGCCGTAGGCGTGGCTGAGGTTCATGCAGCCCAGGCCGATGGCGGAAACCTGGAACGGGCCGAGCTGGCGTTGCGGGAAGGTCGTGGTCATGTGGGGATGAAGGTTCGAGGTTAGAAAATGGAAGTGCAATTTCAGCGGTAGAACAGGTAGCCGACCAGGATCGCGCCGACCAGTCCGACCGCGTCCGCAAACAGGCCGCAGGCCAGCGCCTGGCGCGTCTTGCGGATGTTGACGCTGCCGAAATAGACCGCCAGCACGTAGAAGGTGGTCTCGGTCGAGCCCTGGATGATGGCGGCCAGCCGGCCCTGGAAGGAGTCGACGCCGTAGGTCTTCATGACGTCGACCATCAGCCCGCGCGCGCCGCTGCCCGACAGCGTCTTCATCAGGCCGACCGGCAGCGCCGGCACGAAGTCGGTGTCGAGCCCGGCCCAGCGCACGACCGCCTCGATCGCGCCGAGCAGATAGCCCATGCAGCCGCTGCTGCGGAACACCGAGATCGCCGCCAGCATCGCGACCAGGTAGGGAATGATCTGCAGCGCGACGCCGAAGCCCTCCTTGGCGCCCTCGACGAAGCTGTCGTAGACATCGATGCGGCGCCAGGCCCCGACCGCGACGAACAGCGCGATCAGGCTGAAGATGACGCCGCTGCCCAGCAGCCCCACCGCCTGCGCCAGCTGATCCGGTGGCAGGCCGCTCAGGGCCCAGTAGAGCGCGGCCATCAGCCCGACAAAGCCGGCAAGGAAGACCAGCACCGGCGCGCGCAGCAGATTGATGCGCTGCACCCAGGCCACCGCGAACAGCCCGGCGCAGAACGAGATGAAGGTGGCGACCAGGGTCGGCAGGAAGATGTCGGCGCCGTTGAAGCCGGCCAGGCCCTGCTCGACCGCCAGGCTCTGCCGGATCGCGATCACCGAGGTCGGGATCAGCGTGATGCCCGCGGTGTTGAGCACCAGGAACATCACCATCGGGTCGCTGGCGACTGACTTGTTCGGGTTGATTTCCTGCAGCTCGCGCATGGCCTTCAGGCCCAGCGGCGTGGCGGCATTGTCGAGCCCGAGCAGGTTGGCGCTGAAGTTCATCACGATGCTGCCACCCGCCGGGTGCCCTTTAGGGATACCCGGGAAGACGCAGCGGAAGAAGGGAGACAGCGCACGCGCGAACAGCTCGATCAGGCCGGCGCGCTCGCCGACCTTCATGATGCCGAGCCACAGGCACATGATGCCGACCAGGCCGATCGAGACCTCGAAGCCGGTCTTGGCGCTGTCGAACAGGGCGCTCAACACGCGCGCGAAGATGGCCAGGTCGCCTTGCAGCAGCTGCACGACAGCGGCCACGAAACCGATCAGGATGAAGGCGACCCAGACGAAGTTCAGCATGGAAATCGATGATGCCACAAGGCACAACGCCCACCAGGGGGTGGGCGCTGCGACGGTGCCGGCCTGACCCGGCAACAAGCCGGGTCGGCGCAGGTCAGGCGATCAGCCGTTGAGCTGCTGCTCGAGGTCGTGCAGCACCTGGTAGCAGGGCAGCACCTTCTGCACGCTCGAGTTCGGCTCGCGGCCTTCGCGGATCGCGGCGAAGAACTCGCGGTCCTGCAGCTCGATGCCGTTCATCGACACCGCGACCTTGGACACGTCGATCTTCTCGTCCTTGCCGTTGACCAGGTCGTCGTAGCGCGCGATGTAGGTGTCGGTGTCACCGATGTAGCGGAAGAAGGCGCCCAGCGGGCCGTCGTTGTTGAAGGACAGCGACAGGGTGCAGATCGCGCCGTTGGCGGCCTTGAGCTGGATGCTCATGTCCATCGCGATGCCCAGCACCGGGTGGATCGGACCCTGGATGGCGTTGGCCTTCACGATCGGGCTGTTGGCCTGGTAGGCGAACAGGTCGACGGTGTGGGCGGCATGGTGCCACAGCAGGTGGTCGGTCCAGCTGCGGGCCTGGCCCAGCGCGTTGGTGTTGGTGCGGCGGAAGAAGTAGGTCTGCACGTCCATCTGCTGGACGTTGAACTCGCCGGCCAGCACCTTGTTGTGCACATACTGGTGGCTGGGGTTGAAGCGGCGGGTATGGCCGACCATCGCGACCTTGCCGGTCTCGTTGGCCAGGCGTGCCACTTCCAGGCCCGACTTGAGCTCGTCGCACAGCGGGATCTCGACTTGCACATGCTTGCCGGCCTGCAGGCAGGCGATCGACTGCGAGGCGTGCAGCTGGGTCGGCGTGCACAGGATGACGGCGTCGATTTCCTTGATCTTGAGCGCCTCGTCGAGGTCGGTCGTGACATGCTTGATGCCGTACTTGTCGGCGACTTCCTGGGTCTGGTCCAGGCGGCGGCCGATCAGCGAGACGACTTCGACGTCGGGGATGTTCTTGATGCCGTCCAGGTGCTTGATGCCGAAGGCGCCAGCGCCGGCGAGAGCGACTTTGATGGTCATGGGTTAACTCCTTAGCTATTTTCGAGGATCACATGGCCGACGGCGGTGTTCGACGCCGGCACATGGTAGAAGCGGTGCGCCAGCTTCGGCGCCGGGCCGCCCGCGACATCGGCCATCGCGCCGCGCGCGATCAGCCACATCACGAGCTCGATGCCCTCGGAGCCGGCCTCGCGCACATAGTCGATATGCGGCGTGGCGGCGGCGGCTTCCGGGTCATTGATCAGCTTGTCGAGCCAGGCGTTGTCCCACTCGCGGTTGATCAGGCCGGCGCGCGCGCCCTGCAGCTGGTGGCTCATGCCGCCGGTGCCCCAGATATGCACGTTGAGGTCCTCGTCGAAGGATTCGACCGCCTTGCGGATCGCCTTGCCCAGGTTGTAGCAGCGCTGGCCGCTCGGCACCGGGTACTGCACGACGTTGACCGCGAACGGGATCACCGGACAGGGCCAGGCTTCGGGCTGGCCGCACATCAGCGACAGCGGCACGGTCAGGCCGTGGTCGACTTCCATCTTGTTGACGATGGTCAGGTCGAAGTCCTGCTGGATCACGCTCTGCGCGATGTGGCTGGCGAGTTCCGGGTGGCCGATGACCTTGGGCACCGGGCGCGGGCCCCAGCCCTCGTCGGCCGGCTGGTATTCGGCCGCGGTGCCGATCGCGAAGGTCGGGATCAGGTCCAGGCTGAAGGCGGTCGCGTGGTCGTTGTAGACCAGGAAGATCACGTCGGGCTTGTTGTCCTTCATCCACTGCTTGGAGAAGTCGTAGCCCGCGAACAGCGGCTTCCAGTAGTCCTCCTGGGTCTTGCCCAGGTCGATCGCGGCGCCGATGGCCGGCACATGCGAGGTGTAGACGGATGCGGTGATGCGTGCCATGTCGTGTCAGCCTTTCTTGCCTGCCGAGCCTTGCGGCTGGTGCTGGGGCTGGGCGTCGCCGTCCTCGCCCAGGTAGCGGTTGCCCTCGGCGCTGCGGCCGCCCTTGAGCATCATGTTGCGGTACTCTTCCTCGGTCATGCCGGTCATCGAGCCGGCCATCTGCTGGAAGCTCTTGCCGTCGGTCGCGCCGATCTTGGCCAGGAAGTAGATGTTGCCGCCGGTGCGCATGCACCAGTTGAGGTCGCGCGCGAGCACGGCCTGCTTCTGCTCCTCGGTCATCGCCCACTCGTCGAGGTAGGCGCGCTCGTCGGCCTTGAAGCGCTCGCGGTTCTCGGCCTTCATCAGCGACATGCAGAACTGGTTGAGCCAGTAGCCCTTGCGGCTTTGCTCGGCATCGAAAATAATGGTGCCGGGCACGTCCTTGTACGGTTTGTCGAGTGCCATGTCAGACCTCCTCGGGCCAATAAAGCTTCATCGGGTTGTCGACCAGCAGCTTGCGCTGCAGCTCGGGCGTGGTCGCGATCTGCGGGATGAAGTCGACCAGCAGGCCGTCGTCGGGCATGTGGTCCTTCAGGTTCGGGTGCGGCCAGTCGGTGCCCCAGAGCACGCGGTCCGGGAATTCCTCGACCACGCGGCGCGCGAACGGCACCACGTCCTGGTAGGCGGCCTGCTCGCCATTGAGCGCCTTGGGGCCGGTGACGGACAGGCGCTCGGGGCAGGACACCTTGCTCCAGACGTTCGGGTGCTCGCGCATGAACTTCAGGAACAGCTCGAACTCGGGGCCGTCGATCGGCTTGCTCACGTCCGGGCGGCCCATGTGGTCGACCACCACGGTGGTGGGCAGCGCGGTGAAGAAGTCCCACAGCTCGGGCAGGTCGACCGCCTCGAAGTAGATCACCACATGCCAGCCCAGCTTGCTGATGCGGCCGGCAATTTCCATCAACTCGTCCTTCGGCGTGAAGTCGACCAGGCGCTTGACGAAGTTGAAGCGCACGCCGCGCACGCCGGCGTCGTGCAGCGCCTGCAGTTCAGCGTCGCTGATGCTGCGCTTGACGGTGGCGACGCCGCGCGCCTTGCCGCCGCTGCTCAGGCAGGCATCGACCATGGCGCGGTTGTCGGCGCCGTGGCAGGTCGCCTGCACCACCACGTTGCGGGCAAAGCCCAGGTGGTCGCGCAGCGCGTAGAGCTCGTGCTTGGACGCGTCGCAGGGGGTGTACTTGCGCTCGGGGGCGTAGGGGAATTCGGCGCCGGGGCCGAACACATGGCAATGCGCATCGACCGCGCCAGCGGGCAGCTGGAACTTGGGTTTGCTCGGGCCGGTGTACCAGTCGAGCCAGCCGGCGGTCTTGGTGAAGTCACCAGAAGTGGGTTTGGACATGGTTTGCTCCGAGGTCAGTCGATGTAGCGCAGGCCCTTGGCGGCCAGCGGCTCGCGCATCTTGTAGAGGTCGAGTCCGAGCACGCCGGCGGCAAACTGGTCGCGCTTGGCGCCCTCGTTGGCCTCGCGCGCCAGCGCGGTCTTCAGCGTCTTCTCGGCCAGCGCGGCGGGCACGCAGACCACGCCGTCGTCATCGGCCACGATCACGTCGCCCGGGTTGACGATCATGCCGGCACAGACCACCGGGATGTTGACCGAGCCCAGCGTCTCCTTGACGCAGCCCTTGGCATGGACGGCCTTGCTCCAGACCGGGAAGTTCATCTGCTGCAGCGTCTTGACGTCGCGCACGCCGGCATCGATCACCAGCGCGCGGGCGCCACGGGCCTGGAAGCTGGTCGCCAGCAGGTCGCCGAAGAAACCGTCGCTGTTGTCCGTGGTGCAGGCCGCCACGACGATGTCGCCGGGCTGGATCTGTTCGGCCGCGACATGCATCATCCAGTTGTCGCCCGGCTGCAGCAGCACGGTGACGGCGGTGCCCGAAACCTGGGCGCCCGGGAAGATCGGGCGCATGTAGGGCTTCATCAGGCCGACGCGGCCCATCGCCTCGTGCACGGTGGCAGATCCCAGCGCGGCCAGCGCGTCGGCGGTGGCGCGGTCGGCGCGCTGGATGTTGCGGTAAACGACTCCGAGTTCGTACATATCAGTTCCTTGTTTAGTTCTGTCCCGCAGAAGAATTACAGACCCTTGGCCTTGAGTGCTGCGTCCATGCGCGGGAACACGCGGCGCGCGTTGCCCTCGAACACCTTGAAGCGCTGCTCTTCGGTCAGGTTCGGGGTGGCGGCGACGTAGCGCTTGGTGTCGTCGTAGTAGTGGCCGGTCTCGGGGTCGATGCCGCGCACGGCGCCGATCATCTCGGAGGCGAACAGGATGTTGTCGACCGGGATCACCTTGGTCAGCAGGTCGATGCCCGGCTGGTGGTAGACGCAGGTGTCGAAGAAGATGTTGTTGAGCAGGTGATCCTGCAGCAGCGGCTTCTTCATCTCCTGGGCCAGGCCACGGAAACGGCCCCAGTGGTAGGGCACGGCGCCGCCGCCGTGCGGGATCAGGAACTTCAGCGTCGGGAAGTCCTTGAACAGGTCACCCTGCAGGCACTGCATGAAGGCGGTGGTGTCGGCGTTCAGGTAGTGGGCGCCGGTGGTGTGGAAGCAGCTGTTGCAGCTGGTGCTGACGTGGATCATCGCCGGCAGGTCGTACTCGACCATCTTCTCGTAGATCGGGTACCAGTGGCGATCGGTCAGCGGCGGGCTGGTCCAGTGGCCGCCCGACGGGTCCGGGTTCAGGTTCAGGCCGACGAAGCCGTATTCCTTGACGCATTTCTCGAGCTCGGCGACGCAGGTCTTGGGATCGACGCCGGGCGACTGCGGCAGCATGGCCGCGCCGATGAAGTTGTCCGGGAACAACTGGCTGACGCGGTAGCAGAGTTCGTTGCAGATCGCGGCCCAGGTCGAGCTGGTCTCGAAGTCGCCGATGTGGTGCGCCATGAAGCTCGCGCGCGGGCTGAACACGGTCAGGTCGGAGCCGCGCTCCTTCATGAGCTTGAGCTGGTTGGTCTCGATGGACTCGCGCAGCTCGTCGTCGCTGATCTTGAGGCTCTTGGGGTCGGGCTTCTTGCTCGGGTCCTTCAGGGCGGCGACCTGCAGGTCACGCCAGGCGCCCAGCGCGGCCGGCGCCGTGGTGTAGTGGCCATGTACGTCGATGATCAGCGGCTTCTTGCTCATGGGGGTTGAACTCCTCGTTCGGGATGGATGTTGGCTGGCAAATTGTGCGCGCGCGTCGTCCCGGTCACAAGCCTCTGGCACGCTAGCTGCTAGAAAATTTTTGCATAGCTTGGCCTACGATATGTAAAATTTTCAGATGGACCTCAAACAACTCGAATACTTCGTGCGGGTGGCCGAACTCGGCAGCTTCACCCGGGCCGCGCACAGCCTGCACATCGCCCAGCCGGCGCTGAGCCGGCAGGTGCGCCTGCTCGAGGTCGAGCTGCGGCAGAACCTGCTGCTGCGCAACGGCCGCGGCGCCACGCCGACCGAGGCTGGCCAGCTGCTGCTCGACCATGCGCGCGGCATCCTGCACCAGGTCGAGCGCGCGCGCGAGGACCTCGGGCGGGTGCGCGGCGCGCTGGCCGGCCATGTCGCGATCGGGCTGCCACCTTCGCTGGCGCGCCTGCTGGCGGTGCCGCTGACGCGCGCCTTCCGGCTCGAGCTGCCGGAGGCCAGGCTGTCGATCATAGAAGGGCTGTCGACCGGCATGCAGGAAGGCCTGATCCAGGGCCGGCTCGACCTGGCCCTGCTCTACGATGCGGCACCGCTGCCCGAGCTCGAGATCCTGCCGCTGTTCGAGGAGGAGCTGCTGCTGGTGCAGGCCAGGCCGGCCGGCCTGCTGGAAGACCCGCCGCCGCCGCCGCTTGCGCTGCGCGAGCTGGCCCAGCTGCCGCTGGTGATTCCGAGCCGGCCCAACGCGATCCGCATGCATGTCGAGCGCGAACTCGCCGGCCTGGGCCTGCGGCCGACGATCACGCTCGAGATCGACGGCGTGCCGGCCATCCTCGACCTGGTGGCCGAGGGCATGGGCTTTGCCCTGCTGCCGGGCAATGCGGTCTCGAACACGATCCGGCCCTCGGCCTACCAGATGCGCGCGATCACCGATCCGCCGCTGCGGCCACGGGTCGCGCTGGCCTGCAGCGCGCAGCGGCCGGCGACGCTGACCCAACAGGCTGCGGCGCGGCTGCTGCGCGAGCTGTGCGCGCGGGTGCTAGGCCAGCCAGCCCAGCTGCCTGAGCCACCAGAGCAGGCCGCTGAGCGTGACAAAGGAAGCCGCCGTGGTGGCCATTAACGCGGCGGCGCTGATGCCCTCGTGGCCGTGGCGCTGCGACAGGATGGTGTAGATGCCCATGATAGGCATGGCGGTGGTCAGCAGCACGGCGGTGCGCAGCTGCGGATCGGCCACCGGCACCAGCCAGGTCAGCACGGCCAGCATGATCAGCGGATGCAGCACCAGCTTGCCGAGCGTGATCTGCAGCACCGCCGGCCCCATGCCGCGCAGCGGCTGGCCGGCCAGGCTGCCGCCGATGACGAACAGCGACAGCGCGCCGCTGGCCTGGGCGAACAGGTTGACCGTGCGCGAGATCGGCGCCGGTGGCGACCAGCCGACCAGCGAGGCCAGCAGGCCGGCGACGAGCGCGATGATCATCGGGTTGCGGACCAGGCCCTTGAGCGTCCTGAGCAAGACCCGCCCGGCCTGTCCCTTGTCGCCCTCGAGGTCGGCGAAGGCCAGCAGCAGCGGGATCAGCAGCAGGTTCTCGACCATCATGTTGAGCGCCAGCCCGACGCCGGCGACCGACGAGCCCAGGGTCAGCAGCAGCACCGGATAGCCGACGAAGCCGCTGTTGGGGCAGCTGATCCCCATCGCGAACATGCTGGAATAACTGAAGGAGCGACGCGCGAGGACGCGGTTCGCCAGCAGGCCCAGCCCGATGGCCAGCAGGCCGGCCAGCGCATAGGCGCCCAGGTAGGACGGATGGAGGATGTCGCCCAGGCTGCGCGAGGCCAGCGCATTGAACAGCAGCGCCGGCAGCGCCAGGTTGATGACGAACTTGCCGAACAGGCGCATGTCCGCCTTCGCGAACAAGCCGAACCGGGTGCAGGCAAAGCCGATCAGCACGGCCAGATAGATCGGCCCGGTGATGGAGAGGATGGAAAGCATGGCGGCGATGCTAACCCAGAGCCGTGGCGCGAGTGCTGCAGCGCGGGCGCGCTCAGGGCTGCGCCGGCGCCTGGGTGGTGAAGCCCATGCGGCTGCACAGCGCCTGGGTGCTTTGCCAGCAGTCGCGCAGCCGCGCGGCGGCCTGCTGGCAGTCGGCCGGCGTGAACTGGGCGCCCTGCCCTTCGCAATGCCAGGCTTGCTGCGCCAGGGCCTTGAGCCCCAGCACCGAGGTCTCGCCCTTGAAGGAATGGGCATTCTCCCGGATCGCCTCGGTCTGCGCCGCATCGAGCGCGCGCAGCAGCCGGTCCAGGGTGCCGGACTGCTGGCTGAAGACGGCGTCGAGCAGCTTGCTGTAGCCGGCAAAACTCACTCCCAGGCAGACCTGGCCGATGACCAGCATGTCGAGGTGGTCGGCGACATCGCTGGCGCGGAAGCGGCGCTGCGGCGCCGGCTGGCCGGCAGTGGAAACGGTGGCAGGGGTCATCATGAAAATCTATCGAACTGGAAGTTGTCTCGCGGGCCGGGGCGACGGACCGCGGGCTAGGGACGGCCAGGATCGCGCTCCATGCGCCTGAGCACGCGCAGGATGACCTCGCCCGAGCTGGTCTCGAACGCGATCTTGGTGCCATGGTCGGGCTTGATTCTTTGCGCGACCACCGGGATTTCCTCGAGCGCGAGGGCCTGCAAGGCGTAGTCGGCATTGCGAAAGCCGACGTTGAAGCGCAGCGGCGGCTCGCCCTGGCCGAGCACGTTGCCGCCACCGAACACCTTGGCCACCAGGTGGGTGCGTCGGCCGCCCGCGGCGACCACGGCCTCGATCAGCTTGGGAATCGCGATGTTGCCGAAACGCGGGCTCGGCAGGCCGTTGCCGTCCCAGCGCGGCAGCATGAAATGGTTCACGCCACCGACTTCCCGGCCCTGGTCCCACAGGCACACCGCCACGCAGGAGCCCAGCACGGTGCTGATGGTGCAGGGGTCGGCGGCCGCATAGATCTGGCCCATCATCAGGCTGTGATAGCGCATGGCGTCAGACCACCCCGCATCTGCCCGGGCCGGCCAAGATGCCCGGCCCCGGATCAGAATCGCTGCTCGACGGACGCATCGTCATCCCCCGGCTGGTCAAAGAAGAACACGTTGTCGTCGGGCGCATCGGTGAGCTGGTCGGCTTCGAGCGCGGGCAGGTGCAGCGTGAAGCGCGCCCCGACCTGGCCTGGCTCGGACAGCTGCAGCTTGGCGCCCAGCAGTTCGGCGCAGCTCAGCGCCACCGACAGGCCCAGGCCCAGGCCACGGTAGGACTTGGTCCTGCTGTCGTCGTGCTGCCAGAAGCGGTCGAAGACATGGGTCCGGTCGGCCGCCGCGATGCCAGGGCCGTCCTCGGCGACGGCGATGTCGAGGCCGGACGGATGGATGTCGACCTGCACCCGCACCTCGCCGCCCGGCGGCGAGAACTTCACGGCATTGTCGAGCAGGTTGGCAAAGATCAGGCTGAGCGCGGCGCCATCGGTGTTGAAGTGGCGCGTGGCGCCCGCCATCGGCAGCAGCGCATGGGCGCCGTTGCAGGCGATGCGCACGCCCTTGCGCTGCGCCAAGGCCAGGTAGCGCGTGATCACCGCGTTGAGCACGGCGTAGACATCGACCCTGGCGCTCCTCATCTGGGCGACGCCGTCCTCGAGCTCGCCGGCCATGAACAGGTTCTTGAGCTGGAACTCGAGGTAGCAGCTCTCGTCGCGCACCCATTGCAGCGACTCGCGCACCTGGTCCCAGGCCGGCTGCGGCATCGAGATGACCTGCTCGGTCAGGCCGATGATGGCCGACAGCGGGTTGTTGAGCTCGTTGAGCGCGTGCGAGATGAAGTTGCTCTTGCCGCGCTCGGCCTTGAACAGCCGGGCATTGACTTCGTCCAGCCTGGCCTCGAGCTCGGCAATGACGTCGTAGGCCTGGCGCAGCTCGCGCGCGGTCTGGGTTTCAGCGTTTCTTTCCGACATGCTTCCAATCCTCGGTCTGGTCCAGTTTGGTGACCCAATGCGCGAGCTGGTCGAGCGCCAGCACCTTGTCGACGCCGCCGAGCTTGATGGCCTCGGCCGGCATGCCGAACACCACGCAGCTGGCCTCGTCCTGGGCCAGGGTGAAGGCCCCGGCGGCATGCAGCTCGAGCATGCCCTTGGCGCCGTCGTCGCCCATGCCGGTCATGATCACGCCGATCGCGTTGGAGCCGGCGTAGGTGGCGGCGGAGCGGAACAGCACGTCGACCGAAGGCCGGTGCCGGCTCACCAGCTCGCCCTGCACTACCTCGACCAGGTAGCGCGCGCCGCTGCGCTTGAGCAGGGTGTGGCGGTTGCCCGGCGCGATCAGCACCCGGCCGCGCAGCACGCTGTCACCGCTGACGGCTTCCTTGACATCCATGCGGCACTGCGAGTCCAGCCGCCGGGCAAAGGAGGCGGTGAAGTTCTCCGGCATGTGCTGCACCACCACAATGCCCGGGCTGTCCGCCGGCAGCGCCTCGAGGAAGCTGCGCAGGGCCTCGGTGCCGCCAGTGGAGGCGCCGACCACCACCACGCGCTCGGTGGTGCGGACCATGGCATGGCCGCTGGGCGGCGGCAGCACCACGTCGGCGCTGAGCTTAGGCGGCACGCCGTTGGCAAGGCTGGTGTGACGGCGCGGCTCGGCCGGGCGCTCCGGGCTCTGGGCCTGGCGCAGCTGGGTGCGCGCGGCCAGCTGCAGCCGCTTGAGCCTGGCCACCGCGGCGCCCTTGACGGCATCGATGATGCGCAGCCTCTCCTCGACGAAGAAGTCCTGCACGCCCAGCGCCGGCTTGGTGATGATGTCGACCGCGCCCGACTCGAGCGCGCGGATCACCGTGTCGGAGCCGGACTGGGCCAAGCTCGAGCAGATCACCACCGGCACCGGATGCTGGCTCATGAGCTTGCGCAGGAAGGTGATGCCGTCCATGCGCGGCATCTCGACGTCGAGCGTGATCACGTCGGGGACTTCCTGGGCGATCTTCTGCGCCGCGACATAGGGGTCGGGCGCCGTCCCCATGACCCGGATCTCGGGATCGGACTCGAGCACCGCGGTCAGCGCCTGGCGCACCATGGCCGAGTCGTCGACCACCAGTACCTTGATGATTCGGGCCATGGCTTACTCCGGCAACTGGTAGATGGTGGGCTCGAGCGCGACGAAGGGGGTGTGGATGCGCGCCAGCGACTCGGCATGGCCGGTCAGCAGCAGGCCGCCCGGGTGCAGGTGGCGCGCCAGGCGGTTGACCACCTTCTCCTGGGTCGGCTGGTCGAAGTAGATCAGCATGTTGCGGCAGAAGATCACATGGAACTTCTCGCCCACGCTGTATTGCTCGTCCATGAAGTTCATGTGCTTGTAGCGGGTATGGTGGCGCAGCTCGGGCACGATGCGCACCAGCTGCTCGTCGGCGTCCTTGCTGCGCATCAGGTATTTCCTGCGCAGCGGCATCGGCACCGGCTCGATCTCGCGCTCGGGGTAGACGGCGCGGCGCGCGACCTCGATCGCGAACGCCGACAGGTCCGAGCCCAGGATCTCGAAGTCGAAGCCGCGCTGGCGCTGCGCATACTCGGCCAGCACCATGGCCAGGGTGTAGACCTCGTGGCCCTTGGAGCAAGGCGCGCTCCAGAAGCGCAGCCGCGGCCCGAAACCGCGCACCAGCGCCGGCAGGCCCTGCTCGCCCAGGTAGTCGAAATGGTAGGGTTCGCGGAAGAAGTCGGTCTTGTTGGTCGTCACCGCATCGATCATCGACTGCAGCTCGAGCCGCGTGCCCTCGGGGCTGAAGACATAGCGCACATAGCTGTCGTAGCTCTGGTGGCCGAGCTTGCGCATGCGCTTTTGCAGCCGGGCCTGCAGCATGATGCGCTTCTCGGGCGGCATGCGGATGCCCGCCGTCTTCTGGATGTAGTCCGACAGTTCGGCAAACAACCGGGGCGGCATCTCGGGGGGCGTCCCGAAGCCCGATTCCCCGGCGGGGCTCCTCGAGAGGGAGGAAGTTCTCGCTTCAGTGGCCATCGGGCAGCACTCGCCATTCGGTTTCGGCCCGCCGCAGCAGCGCGGCCAGGTCCAGGATCAGCGCCACGCTGCCGTCGCCCAGGATCGTCGTGCCCGACAGGGCGGCGTCCTTGGCGCACAGCGCGGGCACCGGCTTGATCACGGCCTGCTGGCGCCCGATCACGCGATCGACCAGCAGGCCGGCCCGGCGTTCGCTGCCGCTGACGACGATGACCTGGCCGTCCTGCGCATCGACGCCCGCGTCGAGCTCGAACAGCCGGGACAGGCGCACGAAAGGCAGCAGCTGGCCGCGCAGGTTCAGGATGTCCTGGCCATGGCCGTCCGCCCCGCGCGCCGCCCTGAGGTTGACGACCTCCTCCACCTGCGCGAGCGGCAGCACGAAGGTGCTGTCGCAGACCGACACCAGCAGGCTGTCGATGATGTCCTGCGCCAGCGGCAGGCGCAGCAGGTGCTGGCTGCCCTGCCCCGGCATGGCCAGTGCCCGGTAGCTGCCGCGCAAGGTCGCCAAGGTCGCGTGCACCGACTCGAGCTCGGTGGCGCAGGCGCCCGAGCCATCGTCGCTGACCGTCAACAGCACCTCGCCGCCGCGCTTTTCGACCGCCAGCCGCAGCTGGCCTTGCGCCGGCTTGCCCAGGCGCAGGCGCTGTTCGACCGGCTCCAGGCCCTGCTCGGCGCCCTGGTGCAGCAGCGCCAGCAGCGGCGCGCGCAGCGCCTGCAGCACCGACATGTCGAGCTCGGTGTCGGCCCCGCTGGCGGAAAAGGCCAGCGGACGGCCCAGGCGCCCGGCGCAATCGGCCACCGCCTGGGCCAGTTCGGCAAACAGGCTGCCGACCGGCACCATGCGCAGCTGCATGGCGCTGTCGCGCATGTCGGTGCTCAGGCGCATCACCTGCTCGACCGCATTGCTGAGCTGCGGGTCCTGCAGCTGGGCAGCCAGCTGGATCAGGGTGGACTGGGCGATCACGAGTTCGCCCACCAGGTCGATCTGGCGGTTGAGCCTTTGCAGCGGCACCGGGACCACCTCGGCGCTGGCGGGCTGCAGGTCGAGGTCGAGCTGCGGGACGACGGGCATCGGCTCGTCATGGAGCGGGCTGGCTGCCGGTCCGCTGGCCGGCAGGCACAGCTGCTGCGCCAGCTGGTCGGCCGGCAAGGCGGGCCGGTGCCGCAGCAGGGGGCGGGCCCGCTCGGCCCAGTCGGGTGCGAGCGCCCCGGCCAGCGCCAGCTCATGCAGCTCGACCCGGCTGTCGGCAGCGACGAACATGAACACGTCCTGCAGCGCCTCGACGCTGGCCTCGGTGCGCAGCAGCATCTGCCAGCCCAGGTAGCAGCTGTCGGGCTGCATGGCGTCGAGCGCGGGCAGGCGGTCGAGCGTGGGCCGCAGCACCAGCTCGCCCAGCCAGTCGAGCTCGTCGAGCAGGCCGAGCACGTCGACGCCGCGTCGCATCAGCGACTCGCCGGGCTCGAAGATCAGGTGGAACAGCCGCGGCGCGCTCGCCTCGTCCGGTGCGGGCAGCGGCAGCTCGGGCGACCCGGGCAGCTGCGCTGCCAGCGCTGCCAGCGCGGCAGGGGCGGCAAGGGACAGCCGCCCGCGCAGCTCGGCAATCGCTGCGTCGAGCCCGGCATCGGCCAGACCCTCGCTGGCGAGCAGGCGGCGCAACAATGGCAGCCCCTGCCCCGCCAGCGCCAGGCTGTCGGCGTCCAGCGGCTGCAGCGCGCCACGCAGCGGCTCGAGGCGCGATTCGAAAGCCCCGGCCAGATCGGCGATCGCGTCCAGCCCGTTCATCGCCGCCGAGCCGCGCAGGGTGTGGAAGACGCGGAACAGGGTCGCGGCGGCTTGCGGGTCGGAGCGGTCGCCGTCCAGCGTCGCGGCAAGCAGGTCCAGCCCGGCTTGCGCCTCCTGCTGGAACAGCTGCAGCATCCGCTCGGCCAGGGCCTGGGCAGCGGTTGGCTCGCTCATGGTGCCGCGGGCCGGGCGGCGTTGGCGCGCTTGCCCAGCGCCTTGCCCACCACCTTGAGCAGGGTCTCGCTCTTGAACGGCTTGACGATCCAGGCCGTCAGGCCGGCCTTGAGGCCCTCCTGCACCGGGTTGTTCTGCGATTCGGTGGTCAGCATCACGATCGGCAGGTAGCGCCGTTCGGCCAGCGCGCGAGTGCGGCGCACCAGCTCCAATCCGTCGATGCCGGGCATGTGCAGATCGGTCACCAGGATGTCGACCTGGCGGCCGGAGGCCAGCACCTCCAGCGCCTGCTGGCCGTCGCAGGTCTCGATCGTGGCGAAGCCGGCCGACTCGAGCGCCGTGCGCACCAGAAAGCGCACGCTCGGCGCATCGTCGGCAAACAGCACCACCGGCTGGTCGACGCGGGCATTCGGATCATCGCTCATGACAGCAGTTCCCTATCGATTTCATGGCTCGGATTGAGGCAGCCGGTCAAGGCCAGGGCCTGCCTGAGCGGCTCGGGCAGGGGGCCGTCGAAGGCCGACCGCCCCGCTGCGGCGCAGTCCCTGGCATAGGCCAGGACCAGCTGCACCCCGGCCAGGTCGACCTCATCGACCGCCTCGAAGGCGACCGGCAGGCCGTCATGCAAGGCCGACTGCAGGCAGGCGGCCAGCGCCTGGGCATGGCCCGCGGTCAGGCCGGGCAGCGCGCAGAGCTGGCGCCCGGCAGCCGGCTGGCAAGTCGTGGCCGTCATGCTCAGTGGCCGGCGGGCAGCGCCTCGTCGAACACGTCCTTGACCTCGACCACCTCGTCGACCGAGAACACCCGGTTGACATCGAGCAGGATCACGAAATGCTCGTGGCGCTTGCCTATGCCCTTCATGAACTCGGTATTCCAGTGCATGCCGATGCGCGGCACGGCCTCGACCGCGCCGGGCTCGAGTTCGGTGACTTCATGCACGGCATCGGCGATGGCGCCGACGACCAGCTGCTCGCCCAGCACCTCGACCTCCAGCACGATGATGCGGGTGTCGCGCGAATTGACGGCCGGCGGCATGCCGAACTTGACATGCAGGTCGACCACCGGCACCACCTTGCCGCGCACATTGATCATGCCGCGCATGTAGTTGGGCGCACGCGGCACCTTGGTGATCGGCACCAGGTCCAGCACCTCGCGCACCTTGGCCACTTCCACCGCGAACAGTTCGCCTTCCAGGCGGAAGGTCAGGTGCTGCGAAGACAGCGCATCCTGTTCTGTGCTCATCTCGTACTCCCGTGGCGCGAATCAGTAACGCTCAAAGCTCTGGTCCTCGTCGTCGAGGCGGATCTCGACGCCATGGCCATTGTCCGACTTGCTGGGCGCTGCCGGCTTCTTGATGGCCGGTCGGCCGCTCGAGAAGGAGGAATGCGCCACGGCGGCGGGCTTGCGTGCCGGCGCCGCGCTCGGGCGACGGACGCCATTGTTGTTCAGGCGGAAGTAGGCGGCGGCCTCCTGCATCAGGGCCGACTGGTTGGCCAGTTCCTGGCTGGTGGCGCTCATTTCCTCGGACGCGCTGGCGTTCTGCTGCGTGACCTTGTCGAGCTGCTGGATCGCGCGGTTGATCTGCTCGGCGCCGGCGTTCTGCTCGTTCGAGGCGGCGTTGATCTCCTGCACCAGCTCGGTCGTGCGCAGGATGTCGGGCAGCATCTCGGTCAGCATCTCGCCGGCCTTGGCGGCCACGGCGACGCTCGAGGTCGAGAGCTCGTTGATCTCGTTGGCGGCGTTCTGGCTGCGCTCGGCGAGCTTGCGCACCTCGGAGGCGACCACGGCAAAGCCGCGGCCATGTTCGCCGGCGCGTGCCGCCTCGATCGCGGCATTGAGCGCGAGCAGGTCGGTCTGGCGCGCGATCTCCTGCACGATGCTGATCTTCTCGGCGATGGTGCGCATGGCCTCGACGGCCTGGGTCACCGACTCGTTGGTCTTCTTCGAGGCGTCGGCGGCCTTGAGCGAGATCTTGCTGGTCTGCTGCGCGTTGTCGGCGGTCTGGCGGATGTTGGCGGCCATTTCCTCCATCGAGGCGCTGGCCTCCTCGGTCGACGAGGCCTGCTCGGCGGCACCCTGCGACAGCTCCTCGGCCGAGGACGACAGCTCCTCGGCACCGGCGGCGACGTTCTCGGACGCATCCTGCACCCGGGCCACCACGTCGCGCAGCTTGGCGATCATGTTGTTGAGGCTGGCGATCAGCTCGCCCACCTCGTCGCGCGCGCTGTAGGTCACGGTGGTGGTCAGGTCGCCTTGCGCCACGCTCTCGGCCAGCTGCGCCGCCTGGCCCAGCGCCTTGGCGATCGAGATCGAGATCCACAGCGCAATGCCGATGCCCGAGACAGCACTCAGCACCAGCAGCGTGACCAGCAGGCTGCGGGCGCTCTCGTAGGTCGTGTCGGCATCCACCATGGCCTGCTTCATGAAGCCCCGGTTCAGCTCGGCGATCCTGGCCAGGCGAGCTTCGGCCTTGTCGACGGCTTCGCGGCCCTTGCTGCGTCCGAGCTGCTGCGACTCTTCCTCGAGCTTGACGGCCTTGGCGACGTTGCCGGCCTCGCGCTCCCGGTTGGCCTGCAGGTTCATGGCGGTGATCTCTTTCTTGACCATCCGGTAGGTATCCATGCTGGAGACGAATTCCTTGATCAGGACCTTGCCTTCCTCGGTCTTGACCAGCTTTTCCAGCTTCTCGCGGTTGGCGATCAGGTGGTCGTTGATCTCGCTGTGCTCGCGGTCGAGTTCCTCGATCTCGCGGACCGTGCGCGACAGGATGATGTTCTTCTCGTTGCGCACCAGCGCCATCACGTCGCGCTGCATCTCGGCCGCGAGAATCACCTTCTCGGCGGAGACGGTGCCCATGTCGTCGAGCATGTCATTGAGCTCGACCAGCTTGTTGATGCCGACCAGCACCGATACCGCGCCGATCGCGCAGACCAGGAAAAACGACAGCAACAGCTTGAGTTTGATAGTGACTCTCATCATTTGCTTCCAAGACCCATGAAAAATTTGAAAATCATTGAATGGACTGCCGTCACTCCAGGGCGGCAGCCGGGGGGTGGCCGGAGCCGCGCATGAGCTGGGCGATCAGGGACGGGATGTCGAGCACGACCGCGATCTCGCCATTGCCCAGCAAGGTGCAGCCCGCCAGCCCCTTGATGCCCTGGAACATCACGCCCAGCGGCTTGATGACGGCCTGCATCTCGCCGTAGAGCTTTTCGACCACGATGCCGACCTGCTGGCCGCCATGCCTGACCACGACCAGGTTTTCCGCCACCTCGGGCGGGGCGCTGTCGCCGGCCTCGCCGAACAGTTCGCGCAGCCGCACGAAGGGCAGCAGCTTGCCGCGCAGGTTGATGTAGTCGCACGAGCGCGCATGGCGGTCATGCTGGATGCATTCGGCCACCATGTCGAGCGGGATCACGAAATGCGCGTCGCCGATGCCGACGCGGAAACCGTCGATGATGGCCAGCGTCAGCGGCAGCCGGATCGAGAAGGCACAGCCCTGTCCCGGCTCGCTCTCGACGCTGACGCTGCCGCGCAGCGCCTGGATATTGCGTCGCACCACGTCCATGCCGACGCCGCGCCCGGACAGCTCGGTCACCTGCTCGGCAGTGGAGAAGCCGGGCTCGAAGATCAGCTGGTGGATCTCGGCCTCGCTGAGCGGCTGCTTGGGCTGGACCAGCTTGCGCTCGACCGCCTTGGCCAGGATTCTCTCGGTGTCGAGGCCGCCGCCATCGTCGCGGATCTGGATCAGGATGCTGCCGGCCTCGTGCTGGGCGCTGAGCGTCACGCGCCCGCGCGCCGGCTTGCCGCGCGCCAGCCGCAGCTCGGCCGGCTCGATGCCGTGGTCCATGCTGTTGCGCACCAGATGCATCAGCGGGTCGCCGATCTTCTCGACCACCGACTTGTCGAGCTCGGTCTCGCCGCCCTCGGTGATCAGCTCGATGTCCTTGCCAAGCTCGCGCGACACGTCGCGCACCACGCGCTGGAAGCGGTTGAAGGTGGCGCCGATCTGCACCATGCGCATCTGCATGGCGGCGTCGCGCATGTCCTCGATCAGTCCCGACAGCACCGACAGGGCCTCGTTGAGGTCCTCGCGGCCGACGTCGGCGGCGATCACCGAGGCAGCGGCGCCGGCGATCACGAGCTCGCCGACCAGGTCGACCAGCCGGTCGAGCTTGTCCGCATCCACGCGCAACTGGGCCTGCACCGGGACGCTGCGCTCTCCCTGCGGTGCCCGCCGCGACAAGGCCGGATCCGGGGTCGCCTCCGGAGCCGCACTGGCTGCCAGGTCCCGCTGCAGGATGGGATCCGGCGCCAAGGCCAGGTTCAGCTCAGGGGCAGCCGCCGACTGGCCCGCGAGCCAGTCGCGCAGCAGCAACTCGTCCTGCGGATCGAGCAGGTCGGCCTGGCGCAACTGCTGCGCCAGCTCCGCCTCGCGCCCGGGGGCCTGGGCCTGCAGCAGCCGGCCCAGCTCGGCCACGGTGCTGTGCGGCGGCAGGATATGCAGCGCGCATTCCCCTTGCAGGAAGGCGAAGGCCTCCTCGATGTCGGCCTGGACCACGGCGCCGCGAAACGCCATCTCGAAGCCCAGGTAGCACAGCTCGGGGTCCATCTGCCCGGGCGGCGGCAGCGCATCGGTGACGGGCAGCACCCGCACCAGCTCGCCGAGTCCGGCCAGGTAGCGGATCAGGCCGATCGGCTCGACGCCGCGCTGGAAGATCTCCGGCCCCAGGCGCAGCGAGATATGCCAGGCGTCGTTGACCAGGCGCTGCTGGCCGCCCGGCTCGACGCGGTCCGCGCTGCTGGCCGCCAGCGGCGCGGCCGGCTCGGGCGTGGACTCGAGCCAGGGCCTGAGCCGCTCGAGCAGGGCCTGGCCCTGCGACCGGGTCGGCGCATCGGGCTCGGCATCGCGGGCAAAGAGGTCGAGCAGGATGCGCACATGGTCGGCACAACCCAGCAGCGCACTGACCAGCTCCGACTCCACCACCAGCTCGCCGTCGCGCATGCGCTCGAGCACGTTTTCCAGGTTGTGGGTGAAGGCGGTGATGGCCATCGCGTCGGCCATGCTCGAGGAACCCTTGATGGTGTGCGCGGCGCGAAAGGCGCCGTGGATCTGCGCCTCGTCGCCCGGGTCGCGCTCGAGCGCCAGCAGCGTGGTCTCGAGGGCTTCGAGCTGGTCGCGCGCCTCGAGCAGAAAAACGTCTTTCAAGGTTTCCATCGGGGCACCGTGCGGATCAGGACTCTAGGGTGAAGCACTCGCCCAGTCCCAGCAGCGCCAGCAGCTCGGACAGGGCCGCGCTGGGCTGGCTGAGCACCAGCGCATGGCCGGCTGCGGTGCACTCGCGCTGCGCGAGCAGCAGCAGCTGCAGGCCGGCCAGATCGGCGCGCTCGACGGCCGAGGCATCGAACACCCGGTCGCGCGTGACGGGCCCCGGCGCCAGCAGGCGGGACTTGAAGTCCGCAGCCTGGTAGATCGTGAGCTCGGCGGGCAGGACGAGATCGACTGCAGCTTGTTCCATGCGTGGCATCAATTGGGGTGGGGAAAATGCGCCGGCCGCCTGCCGATCAGAACAGCTCGATGCTCGGCGCGGCCGCTGCCGGACGTGCTGCTGCCCCGCCCACGACCTGGTGATGGGTATCGATCTGGCTGTGCATCACGTAGCGCTCGGCCTGCGCTGCCAGCAGGTCCTGCAGGCGCTGGCCGTCGGGCAGCGCGCCCTCGGGGCTGTCGAGCGCGCTGGCGAGCTGCTGCAAGTGGGCGCTCAGGTCGTGGATAGCGCCCTGCACATGGCCCACGCGCTGGCTCATCACGTCATAGAACTGCATCTCGCCCAGGGCCTGGGTCATCAATTCGACCAGTGCCCGGTGGCCCTGGCCCATGGCGCCGAACACCTGCTCGATGTCGTTCTTCTTCGCCGCCTCGTTGAAGCGCTGCTGCATGGCGTAGATGTCGGCCAGCACCTTGTGCATGTTGGCGACGGCGGTGTTGCGGTTGACGCTGTTGTTGGCCGCCTCGAGCTCCTTGTCCACCCCGACGGTGACGGCCTTGATCTTGGCCGAGATGTCCTTGACGGTCGCCGCCGTCTGGGTCGAGAGGCTGCGGATCTCGGCGGCCACCACGGCGAAGCCGTTGCCGCTGTGCCCGGCCCGGGCCGCTTCCACCGCCGCATTGATCGACAGGAAGTTGATCTGGCGCGCCACCGTCGCTATCGCGTCGACCAGCGGCTCGAGGGCCTTGACCTCCTTGAGCCGCTGCATGCGACTGAGGTTTTCGGTCACGTCCTGCTGGAGCTTCTGCACGAACATCTCGAGGATCAGGCCGAGCTGCTGGTCGAGCTGGATCTTCTCGTGCACCAGGTTCAGCAGGTCGGTCCCGTTGAGCTTGGAGACCTCGATGCGCTCGAGCTCCTCGAGCGAGACATCGTTCATCCGGTTCAGCGACTGGACGATGGCAGCCACGCTGCGCTCGGCATCCTGCAGCGCGCCCTGCAGCTGGCTGGTCAGCAACTCGAGGTAGGGCGCCGCGTCCCTGACCTCGGACACCACCTCGGTCAGGGGCAGGCTGCGGTCGATCAGCAGCCAGGGGAAGCGTTGCAGCCGCGGCTGCAAGGCCACCAGGACCCACAGCAGCCCGAGCAACAGCAGCAGCGTCAGCGCGGCGACGGCCAGCACCGAGGGCCAGGCCAGCTCGCCCGAGCCCGACAGCGACGCCAGCGCGCCGACCAGCACGAGCGTCAGCAGCGAGGCCAGCAGCACCGGACCGGCCAGGTTCAGGCCCGCCGAGGCGCCGCTGGCTGGCGACGTGGCCTGGGGACGGGACATCGGGCGCAGGGGCAGCGCGCTATCGGCGGCATCAGTTGGCATGGTCGTCAATCAGGTCGAGCAGCTGCATGGGATTGAACGGCTTGGTCAGGAAGACCCGCGCGCCGGCCTCCTGGCCCTGGCGCCGCAGCTCGGGGTCGTTGCTGCCGGTGAGCAGGATCACCGGAATGGCCGACAGCTGCGGATCGCGGGACAGGCGCTGAAAGAACTCGATGCCGTTGACACGCGGCATGTGCAGGTCGAGCAGGATCAGGTCGGGCTTCTCGCTGCGCGCGACCTGCAGGCCCTGCTCGGCATCCATGGCCTCGACCACCTGATGGCCCTCGAACTCCAGCGCCATCCGGATCAGGCGGCGGATATCGCCCTGATCATCGATCGTCAGAATCTTTTTTTTCATGATCTTCCACTACCCGGCCTCAGGCTGAGGACCGGCCGACGCCGACTCAGCGCCCTGCCGGCAGCACCTGGGCAATCACCTTGAGCAGGTCGGGACCCGAGACCGGCTTGACCATCCAGCCCGTGATTCCCATCTTGCGGGCTTCGTCGCGCTTTTTCGGGTCGCTTTCGGTGGTCAGCATCAGGATCGGGGTGAACTTCAGGCTGGGAATGGCCTTGACGGCGCGCACCAGCTCGCCGCCGTTCATCTTTGGCATGTTGAAGTCGGTAATGATCAGCGCCGGACGCAGACCGCCCTGAAGGCGACTCAGTGCTGCTGCACCGTCGGCTGCCGCTTCCACCTGGTAGCCGTTGAGCGTCAGGTTGGACTTGAGGCTCAGGATGACTGTGGGCGAATCATCCACAATCAGAATCAACTTGGACATCGGCAACTCCATCACAGGGACCCGCATCTTGATGCTGTCGTATTTATCGCATCAGCCACCAAAACCGCAGGAAGCGTAAAAATGCGAGTCCGATATGTGTAAGAGTATGTCACGAAATACCCAAATACATAAGTCAATCTAAAGAATTTTTTATCTCGTTCATGCTACAACCGCACCCGACAGGGACGCGGTCAGCCCCTGCCGCGGGCGGCAGCCAGGCCGTCGGCAGTGCAGCTTGGCGGCGAGCGCTTCGCACGGCTCGACTTCGGCGCCAGCAGTTTTCGCATTATCCAGGATGACATTGGAATGGAATTTGGTGACCGTTTGAAGAAACTCGTCCGCCCGTCGGCGCAGGCCGCGTCACCCCGCTCCGAGGCGGCGGGCTGGATGCTGAGCCTGGCGCGCTCGAACCGGCCGGTCGGAGGGCTGGTGCTGTGCCTGGGGGTGCTGCTCAGCCTGGGACTCGACCTCATCCTGCAGCACCAGAACGGGGTCCGGGTCCAGAACGATTTCGACAATGCGGTGGAGAGCGCCAAGTCCGAGCTGCTGGACCGCTTCAGGCAGCCAGTCCATGGCCTGAACGGGCTGCGCGGCACCTTTACCGGTGCCGAGCCCCTGACGCGCGCCCAGTTCAACCGCTACGTGGCCTCGCGCGACCTGCCCACCGAGTTCCCCGGCATCCTCGGCATCGGCTTCTCGCAGCGGGTGCAGCGGCAGGATCTGGAGCGCTTCCTGGCGGATGCCCGCAACGACGGGGTGCCCGACTTCGAACTGCGCCGCTTCAGCGACAGCGCCCATGACGACCTGTATGTCATGAAGTACATCGCGCCGCTGTCGCACAACAAGAGCGCGCTCGGGCTGGACCTGGGCTCGGACCCGACGCGCCGTGAGGCCATCGAGCAAGCCGTGCGCAGCGGCCAGGCCACCATGACCCAGGGCATCCAGCAGGTGCTCGACCATGAGCACAAGCGGCCCGGGGTGCTGATCAACGTGCCGGTCTACGCCTATGACTCGCCGCTCGATACCCCCGAGGAGCAGCAGGCGGTGCTGATCGGGGTGCTCAGTTCGCCGCTGGTGGTCTCGAGCCTGCTCGATGCGCGGGGCGAGATCGGCAACGGCAAGCTGCACATCCGCCTGTTCGGCCCGACGGCCCCCACGGGCTCGCACACCCTGTGGTACGACAACCAGGCCGATACGACCCGATCCACGCGGGCGCAACCGCGCTACCAGATCCGCGTGCCGCTCAAGCTCTACGGCCAGCAGGTCGAACTGCAGTTCGCCAGCACGCCCTACTTCGAGGACCTGCACCTGAGTTCGGTCCATTGGTGGGTGATGAGCACCGGCTTGCTGCTGAGCGCCGGGGCGGCCCTGTGGCTGTCGCGCCATGTACGCGCCCTCAGGCGGGCCGACAGCGAGCTGGAGCTGGCACAGCGCTCCCTGGACAGCTACCGCCAGCTCGCCGGCCAGACCCACTCGGCCTATATATCGACCGATCTGACGGGCCGCATCACCTCGGTCAGCTCGGGCTTCGAGCAGCTGACCGACTACAGCAGGAGCGAGGCCCTGGGCAAGCGCCCCGGCTGGCTGCTGCAATGCGAACAGACCGACGCCGACGAGGCCAGGCGCATCCGCGAGTCGCTGCGCAGCAGCGGGTATTACGTGGGCGAGATCCTCAACCGCAGCAAGCAAGGCCGGCTGTACTGGGTGGAACTGCACATCCAGCCCCACCTGAACAACGAAGGCGAACAGATCGGCTTCATTGCCAGCTCGATCGACGTGACGCAGCGGCGCCAGTCGCAACTGCTGATGGAGGAAGCCGAGCGCAGCAAGCGCAACCTGCTCGAGGCCCTCGACCACAACGCCATCGTCTCGGTCACCGACCGCAAGGGCGTGATCCAGCAGGCCAACGACGGCTTTTGCCGCATCAGCGGCTACAGCCGCGAGGAGCTGGTGGGCCAGCGGCACAACATCGTCAATGCCAGGGCGGACAATGTGGTCGACTGGGACCTGGTCTGGCAGACCATCAGCGAGGGTCGTGCCTGGCATGGCGAGGTCTGCAACCGCGCCAAGGACGGCCACCTGTACTGGGTCGACACGGTCATCATGCCCCTGTTCGGCAACATGGGCGAGGTCGACAGCTATGTCTCGGTGCGCTTCGAGATCACGCAGCTCAAGCTGGCACAGGCGCGCGCCGAGGAGCAGACCGCGCTGCTCGAGGGGGCGATCGCGACCATCGACGAGGCGTTCTGCATCTTCGACGCCCACGAAAGGCTGGTCTACTTCAACGAGCAGTACCGCCAGGTCTATGCCAGGAGCGCGGAGAAGATCGTCGCCGGCGAATCCTTCGAGAACATCGTGCGCTTCGGCGTCGAGAACGGCCAGTTCCCGGAGGCGGTCGGCCGCGTCGAGGAATGGGTGGCCGAACGGCTGGCGTTCTACCGCGGTGGCAAGGGCGAACTGATCCAGCACCTCGACAACGGGCGCGTCCTGCGCGTGGTCGAGCGCCGCATGCCCAACGGCTATGTCGCGGGCTTTCGCGTCGACATCACCGACATGGTCAAGGCCAAGGAGGCGGCCCAGGCCGGCGAAAGCGTCAAGAGCCAGTTCCTGGCCAATATGAGCCACGAGATCCGCACCCCGATGAATGCGGTGCTGGGCATGCTGGCCCTGCTGCGCAAGACCCCGATGACCGAGCAGCAGAAGGACTATGCCGGCAAGGCCGAGCGGGCCGGCAAGTCGCTGCTGGGCCTGCTCACCGACACGCTGGACCTGTCCAAGATCAACGCCAGCATGATGGTGCTCGAGCAGCGCCCGTTCCGGATCGGCCAGGTGCTGCGCGACCTGGCGGAAATCTTCGCCAGCACCCTGACCTCGCCGCGGGTGGAGCTGCTGCTCGACCTGGACCCGGCCGCCGATCTCTCGGTACTCGGCGACAGCCTGCGCCTGCACCAGATCCTGCTCAACCTGGGCAGCAACGCGATCAAGTTCACCGAGCAAGGCCATGTGCTGATCGGGGTCCGCCTGGTCGCGCGCGAACCGGGCCAGCTGCGCCTGCTGTTCGAGGTCAGCGATACCGGCATCGGCATGGACGCCAGCTTCCAGCGCGTGATATTCGACGCCTTCACCCAGGCCCAGCCGGCGACCACCAGCCAGTACGGCGGCACGGGCCTGGGCATGGCCATCACCAACCAGCTGGTCAAGTTCATGGGCAGCCAGTTGCAGGTCGAGAGCGAACTGGGCCGGGGCAGCCGCTTTTTCTTCGAGGCCGAGCTGGCGCTGGACCCGGCCGCCCCCGCCGGCCTGCCCGACGCCAGCCCGGGCGGCGGGCACGGCAAGGCCCTGGAGGTGCTGCTGGTCGACGACCACCCGCAGTCGCGCCGGCTGCTCGAGCAGATGTGCCGCTCGCTGGGCTGGCAGGCCCAGGTCTGCGACAGCGGTACCACGGCGCTGGCGCTGCTGCGCGAGAAGGCCCGGCAGGGCCAGCGCTACGATGTCGTGTTCATGGACTGCCAGATGCCTGGACTGAGCGGCCTGCAGACCTGCGAGCAGTTGCGCGCCTGGGACCCGGACACGCCGGTGGTGCTGATGGCCACCCTGGCCTACCTGGAATCGGCAACGCCCGGCGCCGATGCGCCGGGCCTGGTCAACGGCCAGCTCATGAAGCCGGTGACCGCCTCGATGCTCCACGACGCCTGGGCCCAGCTGGCGCGGCAGGACGGGCCGCAGGCCCAGGCAGCAGCCCAGCCGACCCTGGACGATGCCCCGCTGGCGGGCCTGCGCCTGCTGCTGGCCGAGGACAACCTGGTCAACCAGCAACTGGCGCGCGAACTGCTGGTGCTCGAGGGGGCCGAGGTGGACATTGCCGCCAACGGCCAGGTCGCCGTCGAGCAGGTGCTCGCCGCCCGCCCGCCCTACGACCTGGTGCTGATGGACATCCACATGCCGCTGATGGACGGGCTGCAGGCGACGCGCAAGCTGCGCGAGAGCTTCGATGCGCTCGAGCTGCCGATCGTGGCCATGACCGCCAATGCCATGAGCGAAGACCAGCAGGCCTGCCTGGATGCCGGCATGAACGGGCATGTGGCCAAGCCGCTGGACATGGACGAACTGATCGACGTGATCCTGCAGCAGGTGCCTGCGGGCCGCAACCCGGCCGGCAGGGCCCGGAGCTGAAAGGGAAGCGCGGTGGGAATTAGGGTAAACCTAGGGTTAACGATAGTTGATGTCGCAACCAAGCACGCATAAAGTTGCGCTCGCAACGGATTGCCATCCGATCCTTCCATTTGCCGGAGTTTCCATGAAAAACCTCTTCACTCCTGTCGCCACCCTGTCGGCCGCCATCGCGCTGGCCTTCGGCGCCTCGGCCGCCCAGGCCCAGACCGTCACGATCAAGTTCTCGCATTTCCTGGCGTCGAACTCGAACTTCCACAAGGGCGTGGCCGAACCCTGGTGCGCCGCGATCGAGAAGGATTCGGGCGGCAAGATGAAGTGCCAGATCTACCCGGCGCTGCAGCTCGGCGGCACCCCGCCGCAACTGGCCGACCAGGTCAAGAACGGCGTCGCCGACGTGGTCTGGACCTCGCCGAGCTACTCGACCGGCCGCTTCCCGCGCACCGAGGCGCTCGAGCTGCCGTTCAGCATGCCCCCGGGCGGCGTGGCCGGTGCCCGTGCGATGTGGGACTACACCCAGAAGCATGGCCTGGAGGACTACAAGGACTTCAAGCTGCTGGCCATCTTCAGCGGCACCAACGTCGTCATCAGCACCGCGAGCAAGCCGGTCATGTCGGCCGATGACCTCAAGGGCCTGAAGCTGCGCAGCCCGTCGCGCTTCACCTCGCTGTTCCTGAGCTCGCTCGGCGGCACCCCGGTCAACATGCCGGTGGCGGCCGTGACCGAGGGCATCTCGAAGGGCGTGATCGATGGCGCGATGGCCCCGTGGGAGATCCTGCCGGCGGTCAAGATCGACGAAGTCACCAAGTACCACATCGAAGGACCCGCGAACCTGGCCGGCTTCTCGCAGACCCCGTTCACGGTCCTGATGAACAAGAAGAAGTACGAGAGCCTGACGCCCGAGCTCAAGGCCGTGATCGACAAGAACAGCGGCCTGTCGCTGTCCGAGAAGGCCGGCAAGGTCTGGGACGACGGCAATGCCGAGGCGCGCAAGAAGCTCGCCGCCCAGGGCAACAAGGTGCTGGTGATCAAGGACGCCGAGTACAAGGCCATGGTCAAGGCATCGGCCGGCGTCGAGGCCGACTGGATCAAGCAGGCGACCGCCAAGGGCCTGGACGGCGCCAAGCTGGCCGCCGAGGTCCACAGCATCGGCAACAAGTACCTAGGCAAGTAAGGCTTGCGCGGGGCCCGGGTCCCGCGTGACTTCAGGCTCGACTCGCAAGCTGGCGTCGAGCCTTTTTCTTGAGGCGCGGCCACTGGTCGCGCTGTTTTCACAACCTCTACCCCTCCCTTCCCATGGCAGAACTCATTCCTGATGACATGGGTGCGGCAGCACCCAAGCGCACCGGCCTGGCCGGCCTGCTCGACACCGTGATCACCTGGTGGGCGCTGGCCGGCGGCATGGTCTTCGTCGCCCTCGTGATCATGTCCATCGTCTCCATCGTCGGCCGCAAGCTGTTCTCGCACCCGATCGAGGGCGACATGGAGCTGCTCATGATGGGCGCGGCCATCGGCTCGGCCGCCTTCCTGCCCATCTGCGAGCTCGACGACAACCACATCAAGGTCGACGCGCTGACCACCGGGATGAGCGAGCGTGGCCGCGCCGCCCTCGACGTCCTCGCCCACCTGCTGCTGACCATCGCCTCGGCCGTCATCACCTGGCGCAGCGCCCTCTATGTCGAGGAATGCTACGAGAACATGGAAGTCTCGACCCTGCTGCTGATCCCGGTCTGGCAGCCGGTGCTGCTGCTGGTGCCCAGCTTCGTGCTGCTGACCCTGGCGGCGCTCTACCGCACCCTCGTTTCCCTGAACACCGTTGTTGGAGGCCACAAATGAGCGGCATGGCCATTGGACTTTCGATTTTTGCCGGCCTGCTGGTGCTGCTGGCCTTGCGCATCCATGTCGGCGTCGGCATGCTGATCGGCGGCGCTGCCGGCTTCATGGCCATGAACGACTGGGACCCCTCGGCCCTGCTGTTCACCATGAACCACCTGGCCTACGCGCGCCTGTCCAACTATGACCTGGCGGTGATCCCGCTGTTCATGCTGATGGGCCAGTTCGCCACCCATGGCGGCCTGTCCAAGGCGCTGTTCCGCTTCGCCGCGGCCTTCATGGGCCACTGGAAGGGCGGCCTCGCGATGGCCTCGACCGGCGCCTGCGCCGGCTTCGGCGCCATCTGCGGCAGCTCGCTGGCCACCGCCGCCACCATGGCCCAGGTCGCCCTGCCCGAGCTCAAGTCGCACGGCTATTCGGGCCGCCTCTCGACCGGCACCCTGGCAGCCGCCGGCACGCTGGGCATCATGATCCCGCCCTCGGTGCCGCTGGTGATCTACGCCGTGCTGACCCAGGAGTCGATCGGCAAGCTGTTCATGGCCGCCGTCGTACCGGGCCTGATCGCGATGACCGGCTACATGCTGGTGATCAAGCTGATCGTCACCCTCGACCCCAAGGCCGGCCCCGCCAGCGAGAAGCACAGCTGGGCCGAGCGCCTGACCGCCACCCTGGCCGTGCTGCCCGTGATGGGCGTGTTCGCGGTCGTCATCGTCGGCATCTACGGCGGCTGGGCCAACCCGACCGAGGCCGCCTCGATCGGCGCGGCCGCCTGCGGCCTGCTCGCCATCATCACCGGCGGCATGCGCTGGGACGGCATCAAGAAGAGCCTGATCGGCACCGCGCACGCGACCGCCATGATCTTCCTGGTGCTGCTGGGCGCCGACCTGCTCAACTCGGGCCTGGCGCTGACCCAGTTGCCGACCGAGCTGGCCGAATGGGTGAAGAACTCCGGCCTGCCGCCGCTGATGGTGCTGTTCGCGATCCTGGTCGTCTATGTGCTGCTGGGCTGCGTGATGGACTCGCTGGCCATGATCCTGCTGACCATCCCGATCTTCTACCCGATGGTCATGGGCCTGGACTTCTTCGGCATGAGCGTGCCCGACAAGTCGGTCTGGTTCGGCATCCTGGCGCTGATGGTGGTCGAGATCGGCCTGGTCCACCCGCCGGTCGGCATGAACCTGTTCATCATCAGCAAGCTGGCCAAGGACGTCCCCTACATGGAAACCGCCAAGGGCGTGATGCCCTTCCTGGCTTCGGACTTCATCCGCATCGGCTTCCTGGTCTTCTTCCCGAGCATCACCCTCGGCCTGGTCCACTGGATGGGGTAAGCGCCAGATGAGCAGCGAGCAGCAGGCCCAGCCAGTATTGAGGCGGCATTTCACCTACCGCCTCAACACCCTGAGCAAGCTCAACGACATGATGAGCCAAGAGCTCTACCAGGCCGGCTCGGGACTGAGCCTGCCGGAGGCGCGCTGCCTGGCGGCCATCGGCTCCCAGCCCGGGCAGGTCACGGTCATGCAGCTCGCCTTCGAGGCCAATCTCGACAAGGCACAGGTCAGCCGCACGACCAAGCTGCTGGTCGAGCGCGGCCTGGTCTCCAAGATCCCCAGCCCCGAGGACGGCCGCTGCGTGCAGCTCACGCTCACCGCGCTGGGCCGGCAATGCTGGGAACAGGTGATGCCGCTGATCCAGCAGCGCAACCAGGACCTGCTGCGTTGCCTGAGCGAGTCCGAGCAGGCCAGCCTGCTCGACATGTTCGACCGCATGCTTGAGCAGGCGCGCCAGCAGGTCAGGTCAGACCGGTTGAACAACTACTGAAATAACCCGGGCCGGACGGCGGCCCATGACGACAAAAAGGCATTGCTTGGCAATGCCTTTTTGCTTTTCCGCACCCGAGCCGGCAGCAGGCCGGCGCTGGCGAGCTTCAGTGATCGGGCCGGTAGACCTTGCGCAGCAGCCGGATCAGCGTGACGCGCTCGAGCGGGGTCAGGCGCGGGGTCGCCTCGACCTCGAGCGCCAGCGCGGTGGCCTGGGCCTGCTCGAGGATGGCGGAGCCCTCCTCGGTCAGGTGCAGGCCCTGGGCCCGGCGGTCGCTCGGGTGGTCGCGCTTCTCGAGCAGGCTGCGCTTTTCCAGCCCCTTGATCATGCCGACCAGGTTGGGCGGCTGCAGGTCGAGCGTCGCGCAGAGCTGGCGCGCGGTGATGCCGGGGTTATGGCCGATCAGCGTCAGCACCGAGAACTCGACCGGACGCAGGCCGAACTGCGCCATGCGCGGCAGGAAATGGCTGATGATGGTGAGCGCCGTGCGGCGCGCGTTGTAGCCGATCAGCGCTTCGAGGAAGGAGGTATCGACCCGCTCCACCGCCAGTCCGACCGGTGCCGGGTCGGCCCCAGGCTGGGGCGCAACCGGCAAGGCAGGAGAGGAATGGCGGACCGGGCGGGACTCTGTCATGGTCTGGGACATGGCTGGTGGATCAACCCGCCATCATAGAGGGCGCGCTTCAGGCCGCCGCACCCAGGGCCTGGCGGATCATGAGCTGGCGCATCGCGAGCTCCGGCCAGACCCAGCGCGCGAAGGCGGTGCCGCCCTGGCCGGGAGCGCCGGCAGTTTCCAGCTTGGCCCAGGCCCAGGCCATCAGGGTCAGGGTGACGACGCGCAGGAAGTCGCCGGCGACCGGATACAGCTGCGCCGCCACGCCCGGACCGCCGGCCTGCAGCAGGCCGACCAGCTCGCGCAGCTGCTCCAGGCCGGTACGCGCGCGCGCCGCGGCGTCCGAGTCCAGGCCAGCCAGATCCTGTTCCAGCCCGCCCAGCATCGCGAGCAGGCCCGCGCCCTGGTCGGCCAGCACCTTGCGGAACAGCAGGTCCTGCGCCTGGATCTCGTTGGTGCCCTCGTAGATCATCGCCACGCGCGAGTCGCGCACCACCTGCTCGATGCCCCATTCGCGCACATAGCCATGGCCGCCGAAGACCTGCAGGCAGTCGCTGCCGCCATGGAAGGCCTGGTCGGTCCAGCTCGCCTTGAGCACCGGCGTCACCAGCGCGCACCACAGGTTGGCCTGCTGGCGCTGCGCCGCTTCGGGGTGATGCTTGGCGACATCGAGCTCGAGCGCGGTGCGATAGGCCAGCACCCGGCCGGCATCGACCCAGGCACGCTGGGTGTCGAGCAGGCGCTGCATGGCCGGATGCTCGATGATCAGGTCGGCCGGTTGAGCGGGGTCGCGCCGCACCGGCGCGCGCATCTGGCGGCGCTCGCGGGCATAGCCGTCGGCCTTCTGCCAGGCCGCGTCGAGCAGGCCGACGCCCTGCAGCGCCACATGCAGGCGGGCCGCGTTCATCATCAGGAACATCGCGTTGAGGCCCTTGCCGAGCTCGCCGACCAGCCAGCCGCGCGCCTCGTCGAAGCGCATCACGCAGGTCGGGCTGCCGTGCAGGCCCATCTTTTCCTCGATGCGCTCGCAGACCACCGCGCTGCGGCTGCCGTCCGGATAGAACTTGGGCACCAGGAACAGCGACAGGCCCTTGGGGCCGGGCGGGCTGTCGGGCAGGCGCGCCAGCACCAGGTGCACGATGTTGTCGGTCAGGTCATGCTCGCCGCCCGAGATGAAGATCTTGGTGCCGCTGACTGCATAGCTGCCGTCGGACTGGGCGACCGCCTTGGTGCGGGCCAGGCCGAGGTCGCTGCCGGCGTGCGGCTCGGTCAGGCACATGGTGGCCAGCCACTCGCCGGTGATGAGCTTTTCCAGGTACTGGCTCTTGAGTTCGGGGCTGGCATGGTGCTTGATGCACTCGCAGGCGCCATGCAGCAGGCCCGGCGCCATGGTCCAGCCCAGGTTGGCGCCGCTGAGCCATTCGTACAGCACCATCTCGAGCACGGTCGGCAGGCCCTGGCCGCCATGCAGCGTATCGCCCGACAGGGCCGGCCAGCCAGCCTGCCAGAAGGCCTGGTAGGCCTCGCGCGCACCGGGCGGCATGGTCACTGCGCCGTCCTTGAACCTCGCGCCAATCTCGTCGCCATCGCGGTTCAGCGGTGCCACCACCTCGCCAACGAACTTGCCGGCTTCTTCCAGCACCTGACGCAGCAGGTCGGGGTCGGCATTGTCGGCCAGCGCGGGCAGTTGTGACAGGGTGTCCTGCGCCTGCAGGACGTCGAACAGGATGAAGCCGATGTCGGAGGCTTGGGGGCGGTAGGCGTTCATGACGGGTCTCGGGATGCGCGTGGGTCGCGCGGGGATTCAGAAGTTGAAAAAGGGGGCCGGCTCCAGGCATCGGCCCCCGGGCCGGGGATCAGGAGTCGGCGCGGAAGCCGATTTCCTTCACGAAGCCGCGCCATTGCTCGGCGTCGGCCTTCATCCAGGCGGCCAGCTGGTCGGGGGTGGAGGACTGCACCTCCATGCCGACCTGGGCCATGCTGTCGATCAGGTCCTTGCTGTTGAGCGCGGGCTGCAGGTAGGCGGCGGCGCGGCGGCGTGCTTCCAGCGTGGCCTTGGCCGGCAGGAAGAAGCCATACCACTCGCGCACCGCGATGTCGATGCCCTGCTCCTTGAAGGTCGGCACGTCGGGCGTGAAGGGCGAGCGCTGCGGGCCCGAGGTGGCCAGCAGGCGCAGCTTGCCGCTCTTGACATGCTGCAGGTAGTCGCCGACCGGGGAGCACATGGCCGAGATCTGCCCGCCCAGCAGGTCCTGGATGCCGGGCGCCGAGCCACGGTAGGGCACATGGCTCAGGTTGGACTTGGTGAGCTTGTTGAGCAGCGCCGCGGTCAGGTGCGGGATCGAGCCGGCGGCGGGCGAGCCGTAGTTGGCCTTGTCCGGATTGGCCTTGGCCCAGGCCAGGAAGTCCTTGACCGTCTTGACCGACTCGGGCACGGCCGGGCCGACGCCGAAGCCGTGGCTGAAGAAGCAGCCGACCGAGACCGGAGCCAGGTCGTCCAGCGTGTAGGGCAGCTTGGCGTAGGTGAAGGGATAGACCGACAGCATCGACGACGGGGTCAGCAGCAGCACGCTGCCGTCGGCCGGCGCGGCCTTGAGCGCGCTGATCGCGATCTGGCCGCCGGCGCCAGGCTTGTTCTCGATGATGACGTTGCCGGCGTAGCCGCCACGCAGCTTGTCGGCGACGCGGCGCGACAGGGTGTCGGTGGTGCCGCCCGGCGGGAAGCCGACCAGGATCTTGGCCATGTCCATGCTGCCCTGGGCCATTGCCGCCAGCGGCAGGCCGAAGGCCGACAGGGCGGCAGATCCCAGCAGGGATTGGGTGAAAGCGCGTCGGGTAGTCATCTTGTCTCCTGGGTATTGTCGTGGTGGTGAAATCTCTTGCCGCGCGAGGTCAGCGGCACAGGTCCTTGATATCCTGCGGGATCGCAATCGCCTTGATCAGGGTCGGGTCTTCGGGCGGGTGGACGACGAAGGCACGCACCTCGGTGCCCTCGCACAGCAGTTCGTCGCCGCGCTTGACCACATGCTTGTGGATGAAGACCTTGTCGCGCCACTCGATCACGCTGGTGTGGACCTGCAGGCGCTCGCCGTAGGTGGCAGGACGGCGGAACCGGGTCTGGATCTCGAGCAAGGGCATGCCGGCGATGCCGCGCGTCTTCCTGAGCTGCTGCAGCGAGGGCAGGCCGCACTGGCGGAAGTAGTTCAGCGACGAGGCGTCCATCCACTTCGAGTAGTTCGGGAAGAACACGATGCCGGCAGGATCGCAATCGCCGAACATCACTTCGACCTCGTAGATGGTGGTGCGGGGCTCGCTCATGTCCTGCCGTCCTGCCTTCAGCGCGGTGCCAGGCGCAGCGCGCCGTCGAGCCGGATGGTCTCGCCGTTGAGGTGGCCGTTGCTCGCGATATGGCAGGCCAGCTCGGCGAACTCGCTCGGCTTACCCAGGCGCGACGGGAAGGGGATGCTGGCCGCCAGCGAGGCCTGCACGGCGTCGGGCAGCGTCTTCATCAGCGGGGTCGAGAACAGGCCCGGGGCGATGGTGCAGACGCGGATGCCGTACTGTGCCAGGTCGCGTGCCATCGGCAGCGTCATGCCGACCACGCCGCCCTTGGACGCGCTGTAGGCCTGCTGGCCGACCTGGCCGTCAAAGGCCGCGACCGAGGCGGTGAACACGATCACGCCGCGCTCGCCGTCTTCCATCGGCTCGGCCTTGGCGCAGGCGGCGGCGAACAGGCGCGCCACGTTGTAGCTGCCGATCAGGTTGACGTTGACCACGCGGGCAAAGTCCTCCAGCGGTGCCGGGCTGCCGTCCTTGGCGATCACGCGCTTGGCGGTGCCGATGCCGGCGATCTGCATCAGGATGCGGGCCGGGCCGTGGGCGGCGGCGGCGGTCTCGATCGCGGCCTGCACGCTGTCGGCATTGGTCACGTCGCACAGCAGCGCGATGCCGCCGATCTCGTCGGCGACGCGGCGCGCGTTGTCGAGGTTGACGTCGAGCACGGCGACCTTGGCGCCCAGGCGCGCGAGTTCGCGCGCGGTGGCCTCGCCGAGGCCGGAGCCGCCGCCGGTCACGAGTGCTGCTTGTCCTTGGATGTTCATGATGGGAATCCTGCTTGATCGGTTGGAAAAATGAGGGAGCTCGCTGGCTTCAGTGCTGGATCGCGCGCGCCAGGCCGCCCCATTGCTCGCTGAAGATGCCCGGGTCCATGGTCTTGAGATCGCGGATGATGGGCTTGAAGGCCATGTGCGCGAGCACGTCGCGCTCGAGGTCGACGCCGGGCGCGATCTCGGTCAGCTCGAGGCCGTCGGCAGTCAGGTGGAACACCGCGCGCTCGGTCACGAACAGCACGTTCTGCTGGCGCAGCGCGGCATCGTGGCCGTTGAAGGTGACCTGCTCGACCTGCTCGATGAATTTCGACATCTTGCCTTCCTGCTCGATCACCAGCTTGCCGTCGCCGACCTTGACCTTGAGGCCGCCGGCGGTGAAGGTGCCGCAGAACACCACCTTGGGCGTCGAGCGCGTGATGTTGATGAAGCCGCCGCAGCCGACCGGGCGGCCGTTGAACTTGCTGACGTTGACGTTGCCGTGGCTGTCGGTCTGCGCCAGGCCCAGGAAGGTCGCGTCGAGTCCGCCGCCGTCGTAGAAGTCGAACTGGAAGCTCTGCTCGATCATCGACTCGGGGTTGTAGGCCATGCCGAAGTCGCCGAGCTGGGCCGGGATGCCGCCGTTGACGCCCGACTCCACGCTCAGGCTCAGCAGATGGGCCACGCCCTCCTCGGCCGCCACGGCGGGAACGCCGGCTGGCACGCCGATGCCCAGGTTGGTCTGCTTGCCCGGGTGCAGCTCGAGCGCGGCGCGGCGCGCGATCACCTTGCGCTCGTCGAGCGCCATCGGCTCGATCGAGCCCAGCGGCACCTTGACCTCGCCGCTGAAGGCCGGGTTGTAGTGGGTCGCGATCGACTGCATGTGGTTCTCGGGCTGGGCCACCACCACATAGTCGACCAGGAAGCCCGGCACCTTGACCGATTTCGGATGCAGGCTGCCGGCCTTGACCACGCGCTCGACCTGGCAGATCACGATGCCACCCCAGCGCTTGACCGCCTGGGCGATCGAGAGCTGCTCGAGCAGCACGCCTTCCTTGTCGAGCGCGATGTTGCCGTTCTCGTCGGCGACGGTGCCGCGGATGATGCCGACGTCGATGCGCGGCGGCGGGTAGAACAGCCACTCCTCGCCCTCGAACTCGACCAGGCGCACCAGGTCCTCGGTGGTGCAGGGGTTCATCTTGCCGCCTTCCTGGCGCGGATCGACGAAGGTGCCCAGGCCAACCTGGGTCAGCAGGCCCGGCGAGCGGTTGGCGGTCTGGCGCGTCAGGTGGGACAGCGAGCCCTGCGGGAAGTTGTAGGCCTCGACCTCGTTGTCGGCGACCATGCGCATCATTTCCTTGCCGGTCTGGCCGAAATGGCCGGCGACCACGCGCTTGATCAGGCCCTGGTGCGCGAAATGCTTCATGCCGGCGTCGTTGGCGTTGCCGATCGCGCCGCAGGCCCAGGTGCTGACCAGGCGCGGATGGCCGGTCTCGAGGAACTGGTTCTCGATGCCCTTGAGCACTTCCTCGGCCAGGCCGGCCATGGCCAGCCCGCCCAGGAAAATGGTGGCGTGGTCCTGGATCAGGGCGCCGGCTTCGTTGGCGGTAATGACTTTCATGCTTGGATTTCCGATTCGATTATGGGAGGGCTTCGGATGGCTCAGGCAGCGTCCGGGTTCTCGATCAGCAGCGCGATGCCCTGGCCGCCGCCGACGCAGGCGCTGGAAATCCCGTAGCGCAGGCCCGAGCGCTTGAGCTCGCGCGCCAGCGTGATCGTCAGGCGTACGCCGGTGCAGGCCAGCGGGTGGCCCAGCGCGATGGCACCACCGTTGACGTTGAGCTTGCTCAGGTCCATGCCCAGCTCGCGGCCGACCGCCAGCGTCTGCGCGCCCTGCGCCTCGTTGATCTCGAAGCGGCCGATGTCGCTCAGCTGCAGGCCGCTGCGCTCGAGCAGCAGGCGGATCGCCGGCGCCGGGCCGATGCCCATGATCTCGGGCGGCACGCCGACCACCGCGGCGGCGACCACGCGCGCCAGCGGCTGCTTGCCGTTGGCCTTGGCATAGGCACCCGAGGTGACGATGCAGGCCGCAGCCGCATCGACCAGCGCCGAGCTGTTGCCGCCGGTCTGCACGCCACCCTCGTAGACCGGGCGCAGCTTGGCCAGCACCTCGGCCGGCGAGATGCGCGGGTGGGTGTCGGTCGCCACCTCGGTGACCTTGCCCTGCAGCTTGATGCCGCGCGGCTTGTAGCCCTCGAGCTCGAACTTCTCGCTCACCACCGGCACGATCTCGCCGGCGTGGAAGCCGCTCTCTTGTGCCGCCACCGCCTTGGCAAACGACTCGCTGGCGAACTGGTCCACGTCCTCGCGGCTGATGTCGTACTTCTTGGCCAGGTTCTCGGCGGTCTGGATCATGTTGATGCCGGCGGCCGGGTCCTTCAGCGCCTCCCACATGTAGTCCTTGAAGCCGACCGGCGCGCCGAGCTTGAAGCCGGTGCGGTGGTCGAAGGCCGCGATCGGATTGCGCGTCATGCTCTCGGTGCCGACCACCAGCGCGGCCTCGCAGGCGCCCGCCTCGATCTGCTCGCCGGCCTGGCGGAACAGCTCGAAGCCGGTGCCGCAGATGCGCTGCGCCATCAGCGCCGGCACCTGCTGCGGCACGCCCGCGTACAGGCCGATGTGGCGCGGCAGGAAGAACTGGTCGAAGTCGCCCGGCGCCATGTTGCCGGTGATGACCGAGCCGATGTCGGCCGCGGGCACGCCGTTGCGCGCCAGCACCTCGCGCGCCACCTTGATGCCGAGATCGGTCGGCGAGATGTGGCCGAGCGAGCCGCAGTAGTCCACCATCGGGGTGCGAACGCCCTCGAGCATCCAGACGTCATTGAAGGCGTTGAAGAATCCCTTGTTTGCCATGATCCAGCTTCTTTCAGATTTGGGGTTTGATGATGTAGTGCAGCTCGTCGGCATGCAGCTTGGTCACGGTATCGGCGCGCAGCCTGAGCACGGCGCGCTGGTTGACCGAGCCCTTGTCGGTGATTTCGCCGCGGTCGATGGTGGGCGGGTCGGCCAGCAGGCACAGGCGCGCGATCCGGTTGGCGCTGCCGGTGGCAGTCTTGGCCAGCTCGTCGACGATCTGCTGGAACTTCTGCAATACCGGTGCGCTGTCGACCACATCGTGCATCGACGCGTCGGCCGGCAGGCCGGACAGCGCGCGCACCGCCTGGGTCGGGAACACCATGGCGCCGACCTCCTTGAGGTTCAGGCCGGTGATGACCACGTCCTGGATATAGGGGGCGCCGGCGGCGACGATCTTGTTGCGCAGCGGACCCACGCTGACGAAGGTGCCGGTCGAGAGCTTGAAGTCCTCGGCAATGCGGCCGTCGAACTTCAGTCCGAGGTGGATGTCGGTCTCGTCGATCCACTTGACCGCGTCGCCCGACTTGAAATAGCCCTCCTCGTCGAAGGCCTCGGCGGTCTCGACCGGAGCCCGCCAGTAGCCCGGCGTGATGTTGGGGCCCTTGTAGCGGATCTCGGTCTTGTCGCCGATCTCGACCAGCTTGACCGCCATGCCCGGCGTCGGCACGCCCAGGTCGCCGGCCTTGACCTCGGGCGAGGTGACATAGAGGCCGAAGGGGCCGGACTCGGTCATGCCAAGGCCAGTGCTCATGACGATGCGCTCGCCGATCTCCTGCTCCTCGCTCTCGTACAGGCTGTCCCAGATCGGCTGCGCCAGCGAGGCCGCGGCATAGAAGAACATCTTGACGCGCGACAGCAGGGTCTTGCGCAGCACCGGATCGGTCTTCATCGCGTCGGCGATCGCCTCGAAGCCGGTCGGCACGTTGAAGTAGACGGTGGGCGCGATCTCGCGCAGGTTGCGCAGCGTCTCGTGGACCAGCGCCGGGGTCGGCTTGCCGTCGTCGATGTAGAGCGTGCCGCCGTTGTAGAGCACCATGCCGACGTTGTGGTTGCCGCCGAAGGTGTGGTTCCACGGCAGCCAGTCGACCAGCACCAGGGGCCCTTGCGTGAGCACCGGCATCGACTGCGACATCTGCTGCTGGTTGGCGCACCACATGCGCTGGGTGTTGATCACCGCCTTGGGCAGCTTGGTCGAGCCGCTGGTGAACATGAACTTGACGATGGTGTCCGGGCCGGTGGCGGCGATCGCGGCGTCGACCGCCGGCGTCTCGGCCGTGGCGCACAGGGCGTCGAAGCCCGTGCTCTTGAGCCCGGCCAGCTCGCCCTCGACCAGCACCACTTCCATGTCGGGGGTGGCGACCGCCTGCAGCGCCTTGCCGTAGCGCGCGGCATCGCTGGCGAACAGCATGCCGGGCGTCACGGTGTTGACCACATGGCGCAGCTTGTCGTAGTCGGTGCTGATCAACGAGTAGGCCGGCGAGGTCTGGACATAGGGCACGCCGGCGATCATGCAGCCGAGCGAGAGCAAGCCATGCTCGAGGCTGTTCTCGGACAGGATCACGACCGGACGCTCGACGCTCAGGCCGCGGTCCAGGATGGACTGCGCGATGCGACGCGCCGTGGCCCAGACCTCGGCATAGCTCAGATGGCGCCAGTCACCCAGACTGCCGTCGGCCTGCTTGACGCGGCGCGCCATGAAGGTGCGCTGCGGCACGGTCTCGGCCCAGTGCTGCAGACGGTCGGTCATGCGCTCGGGATAGGGCAGCAGCGGCTGGTCGGCCTGCAGGTAATGCGTGCCGGGCGCGCCGTCGCGCAGCTTGACCCGGGTCACGCCGAAGATGAGCGGGCGGTACTTGGGGGACTGGTCGAAACTCATGGTCTTGATCTCCTCTGCTCTGGGTCTAGCGGGCCGTTCAGGCCTTCTGCACCTTGGCGGCCTTACCTTCCAGGAAGGCACGCACGCGCGCCTTGGCCTCGGGGGCCGACTGGGCGATCGAGGAGATCAACGCCTCGGTGAACAGGCCGTGGTCGGCCGGCTGCTCGGCGATACGCGGCAGCGCATGCATCAGCGCGTAGTTGGTCAGCGGGGCATTGGTGGCGATGCGGGTCGCCAGCTCGAGCGCCTTGTCGAGCGAGCTGCCGGTCGGCACCAGGTACTGCGCCAGGCCGATGCGCTCGCCGCTGACGGCGTCATGGACGCGGCCGGTCAGCATCATGTCGGTCATGCGGGCGACGCCGATCAGCTTGGGGATGCGCACCGAGCCGCCGCCACCGACGAAGATGCCGCGCGTGCCCTCGGGCAGGGCAAAGAAGGTCGACTCGTCGGCGACGCGGATATGGCAGGCGCTGGCCAGCTCCAGGCCACCGCCGACCACGGCGCCATGCAGCGCCGCGACCACCGGAACCGTGCCTTTCTCGATGCACTCGAGCGCGCTGTGCCACAGGCGGGAATGGTGCACGCCTTCGCCGGCATCGCGCTCCTGCAGCTCGGACAGGTCAAGGCCGGCGCAGAAATGCTCGCCTTCGCCATGGATGACGGCGGCGCGCGCCTCCTTGGGCAGGTTCTGGAACAGGTCGCGCAGGGCCAGGATCAGGCCGTCGTTGAGCGCATTGCGCTTGCTCGGACGGCACAGGCGGATCAGGGCGACGCTGCCGCGCATTTCCAGTTGCACGGGGGCTTGAACGGAAGGGGTGGACGAAGGGCTCATGATCGACTCGGCGGTAAGTTGAAGAACTGACTATAAGTTATGTTTGATAACTTTATATTCTCACGTCTTGAACAGGTTTTTGATTGGGGTAAACCCTCTAAATCCAATATTTCTGCAGTTCTGCTGGCTTTTCTAGGCATAAATACCCGAACCAGGCTAGAACTCGCCCTCATAAGGGAAAACCCCAGTCTTGCCAGCTTGGCGACTGGCGCAGAATAACGATATCAAAAATAATCTTTAACAGACCCAAAGGTGACTCCATGATCTCCCTCTCCAGCCAGCAGTCCACGTCCGCCACGACCCCGGTCTGGCGTCAGGCCTCGAGCCAGATGCTGGCCGCCCTGACCGTGGCGCTGCCGGCCCTGTTCGGCGCCGCAGCCGCCCAGGCCCAGACCGTCACGATCAAGTACTCGCATTTCCTGCCGGCGAACTCGGGCTTCAACCAGAAGGTGGCCCTGCCCTGGTGCGCCGCGATCGAGAAGGACTCGGGCGGCAAGATGAAGTGCCAGCTCTATCCCTCACTGGCGCTCGGCGGCACGCCGGCCCAGCTGGCCGACCAGGTCAAGAACGGCGTCGCCGACGTGGTCTGGACCTCGCCGAGCTATTCGACCGGTCGCTTCCCGCGCACCGAGGCGCTCGAGCTGCCCTTCACCATGCCGGGCGACGGCCTGATGGCCTCCAAGGCGATGTGGGACTATGTCCAGCAGCATGCGATGGCCGACTACAAGGACTTCAAGCTGCTGGCCATCCACAGCGGTGGCAACAGCGTCATCAGCACCGCCAGCAAGCCAATCATGTCAGCCGAGGACCTCAAGGGCCTGAAGCTGCGCAGCCCGTCGCGCTTCGCGGCGCTGTTCCTGTCGGCGATCGGCAGCACCCCGGTCAACATGCCGCTGGCCCAGGTCACCGAAGGCATCTCCAAGGGCGTGATCGACGGCGCCATGATCCCGTGGGAAGTGCTGCCGGCGATCAAGGTCGACGAGGTCACCAAGTACCACATGGAAGGCATGCCGAGCCAGCCCGGCTTCATCCAGACGCCGATGGCGATCATGATGAACAAGGCCAAGTACGACAGCCTGGCACCTGAGCTCAAGGCGGTGATCGACAAGCACAGCGGCCCGGCCCTGGTCGAGCTGACCGGCAAGGCCTGGGACGAAGGCATCGCCGACACGCGCAAGAAGCTCGCCGCCCAGGGCAACAAGACCCTGGTGATCAAGGACGCCGAGTACAACGCGATGAAGAAGACCACCGCTTCGGTCGAGGCCGACTGGATCAAGCAGGCCACGGCACGCGGCCTCGACGGCAAGCAGCTGGCTGCCGCCGTGCACAGCATCGGCCAGAAATACCTGACCAAGTAATGCAGCCTGCGCGGGGCCTGGCCCCGCGCGACTTGCCAGCCGCGACCGCCAGCCGGTCGGGCCCCGTCTCCTGCCGGCCCGATCCGGCATTAGGGAAAGCACTTAGTTGTGTGCGCAACCAACCAAACTAGAATCTGCCGCTAGACAGGATTCCTCCCCATGACGCGCCCACATCAAGACACCAGCCCGGCGACCGCACCCTCGCTCGAGCGCTCGCTGACCTACCGGCTGCACCTGCTGCACAAGCTGACCGACCATGACAGCCAGCACGCCTACCCGCGGGAGGCCGGGCTGTCGCTCAGCGACGGCCGCTGCCTGGCCACCATCGGCAGCTTCGAGCCGCTGTCGGTCAAGGACCTGGCGCAACGGGCCAACCTGAACAAGGGCCAGGCCAGCCGCGCTGCCCAGGCCCTGGTCGACCTCGGCCTGGTGCACAAGCAAGACGACAGCAGCGACGCCCGCGGCGTGGTGCTGACGCTGACCGAGAACGGACGCGCCGCCTTCGAACGCACCATGGCCCTGATCAACAAGCGCAACCAGGAAATCTTCGGCTGCCTCGACGCCGACGAGCAAGCCACCCTGAGCGCCCTGTTCGACCGCCTGATCCAGCATTCCCTTCGATCCTGAACCTCACCGGAGACAGACCATGCACCAACCGACCAGCGAAGCCCGTCCTTCCATCTATTACCAGTACCAGGTGTTCCAGCCCTGGCTGCCCTCACAGCATCCGGCGCAGCAGCGCCAGCAGGTGGTGATCGTCGGCTCCGGCCCCTCGGGCATGGTCACGGCGCTCGAGCTGGCGCGCCACGGCGTGGCCAGCGTGGTGCTGAGCGCCGAGCTGCAGTTCTCGCAGGGCAGCCGCGCGATCTGCTTCACGCGCCGCTCGATGGAGATCCTGCAGCAAGTCGGCGTGGCCGACCGCATGACCGAGGGCGGCCTGCCCTGGCGCTTCGGCAACTCCTTCTACCGCGGCCAGCGCGTGTTCCGCATGGAAGCGCCGCATGATCCGGATGACCGCTTCTTCCCCATCATCAACGTGCAGCAGCAGTACATGGAGGAATACCTCTATGACGCCTGCAAGGCCAATCCGCTGATCGACTTCCGCTGGGGCAACAAGGTGGTCCAGGTCGAGCAGCAGGACGGCTACGCCCGCGTCACCGTCGACACGCCCGAGGGCGAGTACCGGCTCGAGAGCGACTGGGTGGTCGCCGCCGACGGCGGTCGCTCGCCGATCCGCACCGCGATGGACCTGCAGATGGAAGGCGCCTCCTACGAGGGCTTCTTCGTCATCGCCGACATCAAGATCGACCTGCCGCTGCCGACCGAGCGCCTGGCCTACTTCGATCCGGAGTGGAACCCGGGCAACACCATCCTGATGCACCGCGAGCCCAACGGCATCTGGCGCGTCGACTACCAGCTGCCCGAAGGCGAGACGCCCGAGCAGGCGCTGCGCCCCGAGTCGCTGAAACAGCGCATCGACGCCCAGCTGGAGATGATCGGCTTTGGCGGCACGCCCTGGGAGATGGACTGGAGCTCGGTCTACTCGGCGCGCACCCTGACCCTGCCCGACTATGTGCATGGCAGCGTGATCTTCACCGGCGACGCGGCCCACCTGCTGCCGATCTTCGGCGTGCGTGGCGCCAACACCGCGTTCCAGGACGCGCAGTCGCTGGGCTGGCAGCTGGCCCATGTGGTCAAGGGCCTGGGCAGCCAGCAGCTGCTGGCCAACTACAGCGCCGAGCGCGTCGGCGCCGCGCGCGAGATCATCGCCGAGGCCGGCAAAAGCACCCGCTTCATGACGCCGCCGGCCGGCGGCTTCCAGCTGCTGCGCGACGCCGTGCTGTCGCTGTCGCTGACGCAGGAATTCGTGCGCCCGCTCTACCACTGGCGCACCTCGCGTCCGCACGAGTACAGCCACTCGATGCTCAACAGCCGCGGCGACGACAACGCCCTGTTCACTGCCGGCCCGGCGCATGGCGCGCCGCCGCAGAACATCCGCCTGGCGGCCAACGACTTCCTGCTCGACCACCTGGGCGGCGGCTTCGACCTGCTCTACTTCACCGAAGCCGAGTCGATCCCGGCTGCGCTGCAGGCCGCAATCGATGCGGCCCGCGCCAAGGGCATCGCGCTGCGCGTGACTGCCGTCGGCGCGGCCCAGCCGGTGGCCGGTGCCGACCAGACCTTCGCCGATGCCGACGGCCATTTCCGCGCCCGCTACGGCGTGCGCGCCAGCGGTGCGGCCTATCTGCTGCGCCCCGACCAGCATGTCTGCGCGCGCTGGCTCACGCTCGACGCGGTGCGCCTGCAAGCCGCCCTCAACGCCGCCCTGCCCCAGTAAACGGAGAACCAACCATGACTGCACCAAAAGCCCTCACGATCGACGGCCTGGAAACCGTCTACGACGCCCTGGCCAGCGCCATCGACCAGGCCGGCAAGGACAAGACCGAACTGTTCCTGGTCAAGCTCGCGCTGCTCAACGCCAATGCGCTGGGCGACGCCGAGCTGTTCCAGCAGCAGCTGCAGGCCGCCTTGCTCGACCTGTAAGCGGGCACCGACCATGACCACAAGCCGCCAGCCCGCAGGCATGCCGCCCGGATGCACCGACCTGAATCCAGCACGGGCGCGCTGACGATGCAGCAGCCCCGCACAGCCCGCGGCAGCCAGGGGCTGCTGGTCGCCGTCCTGCTGGCGCAGATCACCTTCGGCCTGCTGACGATGACGCTGCACCTGCCTTCGATGCAGGACTGGACGCAGCAGTTCGGCGCCGAGCTGAGCAGCGTCCAACTGACCTTCAGCGGCTATGCGATCGCCTTCGGGTCGCTGCAGCTGCTCTACGGCCCGCTGTCCGACCGCTACGGCCGCCGGACCATCCTCTACGGCGGCCTGCTGCTGAGCCTGGCCGGATCGCTGCTGGGAATGGCAGCGGCCAGCCTGCCGGTGCTGATCACCGCGCGCGTGCTGCAGGGCGCGGGCACCGCGGCCGGCATGGTCGTGGGCCGGGCGCTGGTGCAGGACCTGTTCCAGGGCCCCGCGCGCACCCGGATGATGGCTTATATCGGCATGGTCATGGGCCTGTGCCCGACGCTGTCGGTGCTGATCGGCGGCCAGCTGCATGTCCGGCTGGGCTGGCAGGCCAATTTCGTCCTGGTCGCGCTGCTGGCGCTGCTGCTGATGCTGGCCACCTGGCGCTTGCTGCCGGCGCAGGCGCCCAGCTCCCGATCCAGCCAGCATTGGCTGCGCGCGATGCTCGAGGCCTATGGCCAGCTGGCGCGCGAGCGCCGCTTCCTGCTCTATGTCGCGATCCTGGCGCTGACCTACGCGACCTTCTACGCCTACCTGGGCGGCTCCGGCATCGTGCTGGGCAGCTATGGCGTCGGCCCGGAGGACGTCGGCTGGTACATGCTGTTCATGTCGCTGTCTTACTTCGTCGGCAACTTCGGCACCAGCCGGCTGATCCATCGCGTCGGCGAGCGCGCCCTGATGGGGGCCGGCCAGCTGCTGAGCCTGTCGGGCATCGGGCTGATGCTGGTGCTGGGCCTGTCCGGCTGGCCCAGCCCGCTGGCCTTCGCACTGCCGCTGGTGCTGCTCGGCATCGGCCATGGCTTCCTGATGCCGCCCGCGCTGGCCGGCACCGTCGGCGCGATACCGCTGCTGGCGGGCTCGGCGGCGGCGGTCGCCGGCCTGATGCAACAGCTCATGGGCGCGCTGGGCGGCTACAGCGTGGGCCTGGTTTCGCACCACGGCAGCGCCAACCTGGCGGCGCTGATGCTGCTCTTCACGACCGGCTCGGTGGTGGCCCAGGTCGCGCTGCACTGGAACAGCAGGCGCCAGTCCTGAATCGACTTTGCGCCAGGGCTTCGTCTGCGGATGTCGCATGGCCGACAGCCCAATGCAGAGAAAAATGCAAGGAGGCCTGTGAAGGGCCTCGCTGGCGACTGGAGGAATCCGGGGCAGGCCACAGGCCCGCCCCGGAGGCAGTCAGAACTTGAGCGCGACCAGCGTGATGACGGGGAAGAACACCAGCGCGACGATGCGCAGCAGGTCCGACGCCAGGAAGGCCATCACGTAGGCGAAGATCTCCTTCATCGGCACGCCCTTGGTCATGCTGCTGATGATGAACACGTTCATGCCCACCGGCGGCGTGATCAGGCCGATCTCGACCACCATCAGCACGATGATGCCGAACCAGATCGCCTTGGCCTCGGGATCCAGGCCGAACAGGTCGATGCCCATGATGATGGGGAAGAAGATCGGGATCGTCAGCAGGATCATCGACAGGCTGTCCATCACGCAACCCAGCACCAGGTAGATGGCGATGATGGTGAACAGCACCGCAATCGGCGCCATGTCGAGGCCGATCACCCAGGCGGCGAGCTCGGTGTTGAGTCGGGTCAGCACCAGGAACACGTTGAGCACGTCGGCGCCGATCAGGATCATGAAGATCATGCCGGTCGAGGCAGCCGCGCCGTAGATGCACTCCATGAAGCCCTTGCCGCGCAGGCCGCCCGAGGTCAGGGCGACGATGGCGGTGGCCACGGTACCGATGGAAGCCGCTTCGGTCGGGGTGAACAAGCCGCCATAGATGCCGCCGATCACGACCGCGAAGATCAGCATCACCGGCCAGGTCTCGAGCACGGCCTTGAGGCGCTGGCCCCAGCTGAAGCGGTCGCCGGCAGGCGCCTCGTCGGGCTTGCGGCGCGCAATGATGCTGATGACGACCATGTAGCCGATCATCGCGACGATGCCCGGAATGAAGGCGGCCATGAACAGCTTGGCAATGTTCTGCTCGGTCAGGATGGCGTAGATCACCAGCGGCACCGAAGGCGGGATCAGGATGCCGAGCGTGCCACCGGCAGCGATCACCGCAGCGGCGAAACGCTGCGAGTAGCCGTGCTTGGTCATCTCGGGCAACGCAACCTGGCCCATGGTGGCGGCAGTCGCGAGCGAGGAACCGCAGATGGCGCCAAAGCCGGCGCAGGATGTCACGGCCGCCATCGCCATGCCGCCCTTCCAGTGTCCGATGAAGGCGTTGCCGGCCTTGAACAGCGCGCGCGACAGGCCGCCGTGGGTAGCGAACTGGCCCATCAGCAGGAACAGCGGCACGACCGACAGGTCATAGTTGGAGAAGCGCGCGTAGGCACCGCTCTTGAAGTAGTTCAGCAGCGGCTCCCAGCCGCCCACGATGCCATAGCCGAGCGAGCCGGCCAGCATCATCGCCATGCCGATGTGGACCCGCAGTGCCAGCAGCACCAGCAGGAACACGAACATCAGCGCGCCCCATTCAATACCAGTCATGATTTGATCTTCTTCAGGTTTTCAAGGATGCCGTACAAGGTGGCGACGGCCAGCAGGGCAAAGGACAGCACCATCGGCCAGTAGGCCCACCAGGTCTGGATCTCGAGCATCATGGAGGCGTCGCCGTTGTCCTTGAGCTCGAGCAGGCCGACATAGAGGCGCCAGGCAATCAGGCCGGAGAAGCAGGCCATGATCAGGCGCGCGATGGCGTCGAGCAGGGCATTGAGCCTGGCTGGCGCGTTGTTGGTGAAGAAGTCGACGATCACGTTGCCGTTGACCCATTGCGCGTAGGGCAGGCCCATGCTGACGGCCAGCGCGCAGAGGAACTGCACGATCTCGAAGTCGCCCAGCAAGGCGGCATCGAAGAAGGTACGGCCGACGATCGACCAGAGCGACATCACGGCCATCGCCAGCAGCGACAAGCCGGAGCCAAGCGCAAACAGCTTGCAGAGGGCGTCGAGGACCAGACCGAAGCCGCGGTGACGCGGCCCGCTGTCCGACAGTAGGAGTTCAGCCAAGGGAGTTTCCTTTTCTTCTGGTTTTCAATTCCCCACTGGTTGACATTGCAAGCGTGGGGACGAAAAAAAGCCCCCCGACCTCGAAGGAGACGGGAGGCCAGGACTTACTTGGTGTACTGCTTGATCAGCGCAGTGGCGTCGTTGAGCATGGCCTGGCCGTTGAGGCCGCGCTTGTCCATGTCCTTGACCCAGGCGTCGTCCTGCTCGGAAGTCTTTTCCTTCCAGCGCTGCAGCTCGGCAGCCGGGATCAAGCTGATCTTGTAGTTGGGCTGCTGGGTGAAGGCCTTGCGGCCCGGAATGTCGTCGGCGGCTTGCTGGCGACCCAGGGTGGCCGAGAGCTCGCGGCCCGAGTTCTTGTCGATCACGGCCTTGAGGTCGGCCGGCAGCGATTCGTACTTGGCCTTGTTCATCGGCAGCACGAACACGGTGGTGTAGACGGACGGGAAGCTCGGATCGGTCTCGGCGGCGTAGCCGGTCAGCTCATGCACCTTCAGGCTGGGAGCAACCTGGTAGGGAATCACGGCGCCGTCGATCACGCCCTTGGACAGCGCCTCGGGCACCTGCGGCACTGGCATGCCGACCGGGGTCGCGCCCATGGCGGCCAGCATGCGGCCAACGTTGGCGGTCGGGTTGCGCAGCTTCATGCCCTTGAAGTCTTCCAGCTTGGTGATCGGCTTGCTCTTGGTGAAGAAGACGCCGGGGCCGTGCACGTGGATGGCCAGCAGCTTGACGTCCTTGTACTCGTCCAGGGCATATTTCTGCACGAAGTCCCAGGCCGCGCGGCTGGTGGCTTCGGCATTGGTCATCATGAAGGGCAGCTCGAACACCTGCGAGCGGACGAAGCGGCCGGTGGTGTAGCCCGGCGCCGTCCAGACCACGTCGGCCACGCCGTCACGGGCCTGGTCGAACAGCTGCGCGGGAGTGCCGCCAAGCTGCATGGCCGGGAAGATCTGGCACTGCAGGCGACCCTTGGAATCCTTCTCGATGCTCTTGCACCAGTCGGCCAGCATGGTGGTGTGCTGGACCGTCTGCGGCCCCAGGAAATGATGGACCTTGATGGTGATGGGCTGATTCTGCGCCTGGGCTGCGAATGCGGAGCAAGCCAGGCCTGCGGCCAGCACGACAGTCTTAAGAATATGATTCACAGGGTTTACCTCAAGAGTGAAAGAAAGTATCGCGACTGTACTTTTGATACAGATCAAGGAAGATCAGGGTTTGCCCTCGCATAGGCCCTAGGATTTACCCTAAATATGGTTAAATTGATACAGCAAAAGTATCACTGCAGACTCAAAAGGTATGGCATCCGGCCTTGGCCCGGTCAGGCCACCGAGACGGGCCCTGCAAGTGATATCGTGAAATGCTGAAGACCCTGAGCTGCGACCATGTCGAACCACCACTACCTCAAGCCGCTGCTTGAACCACTTAGCCTGGCCATCATCGGTGCCTCCGACAAGCCCGATGCGATCGGCCATGTGATCCTGCGCAACGTGATCGCTGGCGGCTACAAGGGCAAGGTCTGGGCGGTCAACCCCAGGCACGACGAGGTGCTGGGCCAGCCCTGCGTCGCCTCGGTCGAGCAGATCGGCGCGCGCGTCGACCTGGCCATCGTGACGACGCCGCCGCGCACCATGCCGCTGATCATCGAGCAATGTGCCCAGGCCGGCATCCGGCACCTGGTCATCGTGACCAGCCCGGCGACCGTCGGCCAGACGGCGCTCGACAAGCGCATCGCCGACGCGGGGCGGCACTGGGGCGTGCGCATCCTGGGCCCGAAGTCGCTCGGCATCGTGCGGCCCAGGCTGGCGCTGAACGCGACCTTCACCGACACCGCGCCACTGTCGGGCGACCTCGGCCTGGTCGCGCAGTCAGGCGCGATGTGCGCCGCGGTGCTCGACTGGGCCACGCTGAACCGGATCGGCGTTTCGTCGGTGGTGTCGCTGGGCAATGCGCTCGACATCGACTTCGGCGAGATCCTCGACTTCATGGTCCATGACGAGCGCACGCGCTACATCCTGCTGCATGTCGAGCGGGTGCGCGACGCGCGCCGCTTCGTCAGCGCGCTGCGCTCGGCCGCGCGCAGCAAGCCGGTGATCCTGTTCAAGTCGAGCGAGCTCGACGCCCAGGCCGGCGATGCGGCGTCGGACGCGGTGTTCGACGCCGCGGTGCGCCGCGCCGGCGTGGTGCGCGTGCGCGGCATCAACCAGCTGTTCCATGCCGCCAAGGCGCTGGCGACCGGATTCCGCCCGCGCGGCGGCCGGCTGGGAATCGTCAGCAACGGCACCGGTCCGGCGGCGATGGCGGTGGACAAGGCGCGCGCGCTCGGCGTGCCCCTGGCGCTGCTGTCGGAGGCGACCGTCGCCACGCTCAGGGCCTTCCTGCCACGCGACTGGAACGGCACCAATCCGGTCGACCTGGGCGGCGACGCGACGCCCGAACGCTACCTGCAGGCAATCGCCGCGCTGCGCAACGACCCCTCGGTCGGCGCGCTGCTGGTGGTGCTGTCGCCGCTGGCCATGGTGCAGCCCGAGCGCGTCGCCGCCGGCATCGCCGAGCAAGCCGGCAGCAGCCGCGTGCCGATCTGCTGCTGCTTCATGGGCGGCGCCCAGGTGGCCGCGGCGCGCCAGCGGCTGGAGCAAGCCGGGGTGCCGGTGTTCGGCACGCCAGAGACCGCGGTCGAGCTGTTCAGCGACATCGCGGGCTACTACGACAACCAGAACCTGCTGCTGCAGGCGCCGGGTCCGGACCAGGACTACGAGCGCGCCGGCAGCGGCAACGCGCGCGTGCTGGCCGACCAGCTGCTGGCCGAGCAGCGGCGCGTGCCTTCGGCGCTCGAGACGCGCGCGCTGCTGCGCAGCTTCGGCATCGAGGTGCCGCCGGTGGCGATCGCGCGCTCGACCAGCGAGGCGATCTTCATGGCCGAGCAGCTCGGGCTGCCAGTCGACATCCGGCTCGAGGGCCAGGACCTGGCCGCCGATGCCTCGCTGGCGCGCGTCAACCTGAGCAGCCTGGAGTCGGTGCGGCTGGCCTACCAGGACCTCATCGAGGCCGCGCGCGCGTCCCAGCCCGGCGGCCATGTCGGCGGGGTCGCGCTCGAGCGCCACCGCGAACAGCCGCACGCGCGCAAGCTCAGCGTCGGCGTGCTGCGCGATGCGGTGTTCGGGCCGGTGATCGCCTTTGGCGCTGGCGGCGATCCGATGGACGTGTTCCAGGACCGCGCGCTGGCCTTGCCGCCACTCAACCGCTTCCTGGCGCAGCGTCTGATCGAGTCGACGCGGGTCGCGCGCACGCTCGACGCCTTCCGCCAGCTGCCGCCGGTGAACCGGCAGGCGCTCGAGAACACGCTGCTCGCGGTGTCGAACCTGGCCTGCGAGCTGCCCTGGCTGCGCGAGCTGTCGATCGACCTGCTGGCCGACGAGGATGGCGCGACCGCAGTGGGCGCGCGCCTCGCGATGGACCCGGCGCTCGGCGCGGGCAAGGCGCGCTATGCGCACCTGGCGATCCACCCCTACCCGTCCCACCTGACGCAGGAATGGCCGATGCGCGAGGGCCGCCGGGTCACGGTGCGTGCCGTGAAACCGGAGGACGCGGCGCTGCTGCTGGGCTTCTTCCAGCGCATGTCGCCCGCGACGCGCTACTACCGCTTCATGGAGCGGATCGACGAGATGCCGCCGGGACTGGTGGCGCGCTTCACCCAGGTCGACTACGACCGCGAGATGGCGCTGGTCGCGCTGACCGAGGAGGACGGCGTGACGCAGCAGATCGGCGCGGCGCGCTACACCCTGACCGCCGACGGCGAATCGGTCGAGTTCGCGCTGGTGGTCGACGACCGCTGGCAGCGCAGCGGGCTGGGCCGGCGCCTGATGGGCGCGCTGATGGACTGCGCGCGCGACAAGTCCTACCGCTACATGGTCGGCGACGTGCTGGCGGACAACGAGAAGATGCTGCGCCTGATGGCCAGCCTGGGCTTCTCGGTGCTGCCGCACCCGGACGGCGCCGACCTGAAGCGGGTGCTCAAGCCGCTGCAGGCCTGAGCGGCTCGCCGGTGCTGTGGCACCGGATCAGCGGTGCTTGAATTCGGGCTTGCGCTTCTCGACGAAGGCGGTCATGCCTTCCTTCTGGTCGGCGGTGGCGAACAGGGCGTGGAACATGCGGCGCTCGAACATCGCGCCATCGGTCAGGCTGCCTTCGAAGGCGCGGTTGACCGCCTCCTTGGCCACCATCACGCTCGGCAGCGAGTAGTTGCAGATCGTCAGCGCTGCGCCCAGTGCCTCGTCCATCAGCTTGTCCAGCGGCACCACGCGGCTGACCAGGCCGGCGCGCTCGGCTTCCTGCGCATCCATCATGCGGCCGGTCAGCACCAGATCCATCGCCTTGGACTTGCCGATGGCGCGCGGCAGGCGCTGGGTGCCGCCGGCGCCCGGAATGATGGCCAGCTTGATTTCGGGCTGGCCGAACTTGGCGTTGTCGGCCGCGATGATGAAGTCGCACAGCATCGCCAGCTCGCAGCCGCCGCCGAGCGCGAAGCCGCTGACCGCGGCGATCACGGGCTTCCTGATCGAGCGGATCAGGTCCCAGTTGTGCGTGATGTATTCGCTCTTGTAGACATCGGAGAAGGTGTAGCTGGCCATGGCACCGATGTCGGCGCCAGCGGCGAAGGCCTTCTCGCTGCCGGTGACGATCATGCAGCCGATCTCGTCGTCGGCATCGAAGGCCTTGAGGGCGGCGACCAGTTCGTCGATCAGCTGGTCGTTGAGCGCATTGAGCTGCTTGGGACGATTGAGCGTGAGGATGCCGACGCGGCCTTCGGTACGGATCTGGATGAATTCGGGAGTCGATGTCATGGAGAAGGTCCTGATGTGAAAAAACCGCCTCACTATAGCCAGACCCAGGGGCCGGACCAGCGACAGCGGTCAAAAAATGACGGGCGCGCGAGCGCCCGGGTAGCTCAACGGTGGTCGAAGCTCAGCACCAGCTTCATCGTATCGGCGGCGGCGCGGGCCTGGCAGCTCAGCACATAGCCCTGCGCGACCTCGTCGGCCTCGAGCGTGTAGTTCTTGTCCATGGTGGCGCTGCCCTCGACCACCTTGCAGCGGCAGGTGCAGCAGACGCCGGCCTTGCAGGAGAACGGCAGGTCCAGGCCGGCGCCCAGCGCGGCATCGAGCAGGTGCTCGTCGCGGCTGACCGGGATCTCGAATTCCTTGCCATCGACCACCACGGTCATCTGCACCTCCTTGGCGGCAGCGGCCTTGGCTGTGGCGGCATCGGTGTCGGCCTGCACCTTGGCCGCCTGGGCCGCCGAGCTGGCGAAGCGCTCGCTGTGGACCCGGCTCTCGGGCACGCCGGCCTCGACCAGCGCCTGGGTGGTGGCCTCGATCATGGCCTCGGGGCCGCAGATGAAGACCTCGTCCATGCTCTTGACCGGCAACAGCGCGTCAATGATGGCGCGCACCTTGGGGCCGTCGATGCGGCCTTGCAACAGATCGACTTCCTGCGCCTGGCGCGACAGGATGTGGATCATGGTGAAGCGGCCGGCAAAGCGGTCCTTCAGGTCCTGCAGCGCCTCGTTGAACATCACGCTGGACATGCGGCGGTTGCCGTAGACCAGGGTGAACTTGGACTCGGGCTGCTCCTCCAGCGTGGTGGCGGCGATCGACAGGATGGGGGTGATGCCGGAGCCGGCGGCAAAGCCGACGCGGTGGATGGCGCGCGCCTTCTTGACCGTGAAGCGGCCCTCCGGCGGCAGCACGCTGATGCGGTCACCGGCCTTGACGGCGGTCGCCGCCCAGTTGGAGAACAGGCCGCCCTCGACCGGACGGATGCCGACCTCGAGCTCGCCGCTCTTGAGCAGACGGCTGCGCGGGCTGCTGATCGAGTAGTTGCGGCGCAGGTCCTGGCCGTCGACCGTCGCGCGCAGGGTCAGGAACTGGCCGGGCTCGAAGTGGAAGTCATCCCTGGCAGCGGCCGGAATGTCGAAGGTGATGGCCACCGAGCCAGCCGCTTCCGGACTGACTTGCTTGACCATGAGCTCTTGAAAACGGGGGGCAGACATGCGGGTGTCTCCGGTAAAACTTAATACGGCTTGAAGTAGTCGAACGGCTCTTGGCAGTCCAGACACTTGTAGAGCGCCTTGCAGGCGGTGGAGCCGAAATGCGAGGACTCCACCGTGTGGCTGGAGCCGCAATGCGGACAGGGCACGACCTCGGGCCGGGCGGCCTGGCGCACGAAGCGCAGCGGGCTCTCGCCGGCCGGCGCCTGGCTGGCGCAGCGATGCTGCGGCGGGGCGATGCCGTAGACACGCAGCTTCTCGCGCGCCACGTCGCTCATCCAGTCGGTGGTCCAGGCCGGGGCCAGCTGCGTGATCACCCGGCCCTGCAGGCCGGCGGCCTGCAGCGTGGCGCGCACGTCATCCTCGATCTGGCCCATGGCCGGGCAGCCGCTGTAGGTCGGCGTGATCACCACCTCCAGGCCGTCGGCGCCCTGGCGCACGTCGCGCAGGATGCCGAGCTCACGCAGCGAGACGACCGGAATCTCCGGATCGGCCAGCGCCTCCAGCGCGGCCCAGGCCGCCTGCACGGCATCGCTTGGAATGACGGCGTTCATGGGCTTACCAGCTGGCGTTGGGATGGGCGCGGGCCAGGCCCTGCATCTCGGACAGCAGGAAGCCGAGGTGCTCGGAATGCAGGCCGTTCTTGCCCTGGGTCACGTAGCCGCCGACGGCCGGGCGCACCAGGGTGGCTTCCTGCAGCGCGTCGTCGACCAGTGCATCCCAGTCGGACTTGAGCGCGGCGACATCGACCCCGACGCCAGTGGCGACCGCGGCGGCCTCCATGCTGCTGCCAGTCCAGAATTCCTGGGTGTAGGGCATCAGGTGGTCGAGCGCGGCCTGCACGCGGGCGTGCGACTCGTCCGTGCCGTCGCCCAGGCGCACCAGCCAGTCGCGCGAGTGGCGCAGGTGGTAGCGCACTTCCTTCAGCGACTTGGCGGCGATGGCGGCCAGCTGCTCGTCCTTGGACTGCTGCAGCCGCTCCCAGACCAGCACCATCAGCGCGCTGTAGAGGAAGTTGCGCACGATGGTGGTGCCGTAGTCGAGGTCGCTCTTGGCATAGCCGACCAGCGCGCTGTGGTGCGGCAGCTCCAGCAGGGTGTAGTTGCGGAACTCCGGCACGTCGCGGAAATAGGCCAGACGGTCCTCGGTGGCGTCGCCGCCGAGTTCGGTCGCTGCCTGCTGGTACAGCAGGCGCGCCTGGCCGATCAGGTCCAGGCTGACGTTGGCCAGCGCGATGTCTTCCTCGATCGCGGGGCCATGGCCGCACCATTCGGCGTTGCGCTGGCCCAGCACCACGGCGTTGTCGGCCAGGTGCAGCAGGTAGTTGGCGGTCGCGCTCATTTACATGTGCCCCACTTCTTCCGGGATCTCGTAGAAGGTCGGATGACGGTAGATCTTGTCGGCCGCCGGGTCGAACAGCTCGCCCTTGTCATCCGGGTTGCTGGCGGTGATCTGCGCCGAGGGCAGCACCCAGATGCTCACGCCTTCCTGGCGCCGGGTGTAGACGTCGCGCGCCATCTCGAGCGCATGCTGCGCGTCGGACGCGTGCAGGCTGCCGCAGTGCTTGTGCTCAAGACCCTGCTTGCTGCGAACAAAAACTTCCCACAGGGGCCATTCCTTCAGTGCTGCGCTCATGCTGCCTCCTTCATTGCACGTTGTTGCTGTTTGCGGGCATGGGCCAGCGCGGCTTCGCGCACCCATTGGCCATCGTTGTGCGCTTTCACGCGGGTCGACAGGCGTTCCTTGTTGCAGGGGCCGTTGCCGTTGACGGTCTGCCAGAACTCGTCCCAGTCGATCTGTCCGTAGTCGTAGTGGCCGCGCTCCTCGTTCCACTTCAGGTCCGGGTCGGGCAGGGTCACGCCCAGCACCTTGGCCTGCGGCACGGTCGCGTCGATGAACTTCTGGCGCAGGTCGTCGTTGCTGATGCGCTTGATGCCCCAGCGCATGCCCTGCACGCTGTTGGGGCTGTCGGCGTCGGGCGGTCCGAACATGGCCAGGCATTTCCACCAGTAGCGGTTGACGGCATCCTGCACCATCGCGCGCTGCTCGTCGGTGCCCTTCATCATCACCAGCAGCGCCTCGTAGCCCTGGCGCTGGTGGAAGGACTCCTCCTTGCAGACGCGCACCATGGCGCGGGCATAGGGGCCGTAGGAGCAGCGGCACAGCGGCACCTGGTTCATGATGGCGGCGCCATCGACCAGCCAGCCGATCACGCCGACATCGGCCCAGTTCAGCGTCGGATAGTTGAAGATCGAGCTGTACTTGGCCTTGCCCGAGTGCAGCGCGTCGAGCATCTGGTCACGGCTGGTGCCCAGGGTCTCGGCGGCGGAGTACAGGTAGAGGCCGTGGCCGCCCTCGTCCTGCACCTTGGCGATCAGGATCGCCTTGCGCTTCAGGCTCGGGGCGCGGCTGATCCAGTTGCCCTCGGGCAGCATGCCGACGATCTCGGAATGCGCGTGCTGGCTGATCTGGCGCACCAGTGTCTTGCGGTAGGCCTCGGGCATCCAGTCCTGCGGCTCGATGCGGCCGTCGGCGTCGATGCGGGCGTCGAACCTGGCCATCAGCTCGGCCGGCTCAGTCGAGGCCACCGGCTTGAGCGCCTTGCCCGGTTCGTCCGATACGCTGAAGGATTGCGTGTACATGGGGATTACTCCTTGGGGTTGAAGCTTTGCGGGCCAGGCCTGTCAGAGCAGCCAGCTCGGGGTTCGCTTGTCGAGAAAAGCGGCGATGCCATCGCGCGCTTCGTCGGTCGCCCGCTGGCGGGCGATACGCTGAGCGGTTTCCTCGCTCACGTCGTCGTCGATCGGGCGAGCATGGATCGCCGCGATCAGATCCTTGGCCGCCTGCTGCGCCTGCGGCGCGCCGGCGATCAGCGGCTCGATCAGGCGCTCCAGCGTCGCGTCGAGGTCGTCGCGCTCGCAGACCTCGTTGACCAGGCCGATCTCGTAGGCGCGCCGGGCACTGAAGCGCTCGCCGCTCTGGAAGTAGCGCAGCGCCTGGCGCGGCCCGATGGCGCGCAGCACATAGGGGCTGATCACCGCCGGGATGATGCCGAACTTGACCTCGGAGGTCGCGAACAGCGCATCGCTGCTGGCCACCGCCATGTCGCAGGCCGCGGCCAGGCCGGTGCCGCCGCCGAGCGCTGCGCCCTGGATGCGCGCAATGGTCGGCTTGGACAGGCCGGACAGGGCACGCAGCATGCCGGCAAAGCGGCGCGCGTCGGCGCGGTTCTCTTCCTCGCTGAAGGCCGAGGCACGCTTCATCCAGTTCAGGTCGGCGCCGGCCGAGAAATGCCTGCCCTTGCCGCCCAGCACCACCACCCGCACCGAGGCGTCGGCGTCGAGTTCGGCGCAGGCCGCGGCCAGCTCGTCGATCAGCTGCTCGTCGAAGGCATTGAACACCTCGGGCCGGTCCATCCAGACGGTGGCGACGCGGCCGCGGCGCTCGATACTCAGGGTCTTGTACATGATGCAACGATCAGAAGGACGGGCTCAGGGCAGCAGGGACCACTGGCCGCCCTTGACCTCGAGCATGCGGAAGGCCGACAGGTTCAGGCCCATGTGGTCGGTGGGAGACAGGTTGAAGCTGCCGCTGGTGGCCACATAGCCCTTGGTCGCCTCGAGGGCATCGCGCACTTTGGCCTTGTCGGTGCTGTTGGCGCGCTTCATCGCGTCGACCGTCAGCATCAGCGCGTCGTAGGCATAGCCGCCGAAGGTGGAGGCCTCCTCCTTATAGCGCAGCTTGTAGGCCTTGTCATAGGACTGGACGATGGCCTTCTGCGGGTCGTTGGCCGGCAGCTGGTCCGGGATCAGCTGGGCTGGCGAGGGCAGGCGCACGCCTTCGGCGGCCGGGCCGGCAAGCTTGAGGAACTCGTCCGAGGCCACGCCATGCGACTGGTAGAGCGGCAGGCTGATGCCGAGCTGCTTGTAGTTCTTGGTCACGATCGCCGGACCCTGGCCGAGGCCGAACACGAACACGGCCTGCACGCCGGCGCTGTTCTTGATCTTGGTCAGCTGCGGGCTCATGTCGGTGTCCTTGGGACCGTAGGTCTCGTTGGCCACCAGCGTGATGCCGTACTTGGCGGCAACCGCCTCGGTCTCCTTCTTGCCCGACTGGCCGAAGCCCGAGGTCTCGGACAGCAGCGCCACCTTGCTCAGGCCACGCTTCTTCATGTCCTCGAACACCTTCTCGGCGGCCATGCGGTCGGTGTGCGGCGTCTTGAACACCCATTTCTTGACCGGCTCGATCACCACCACGGCGCCGGCAAGCGAGATGAAGGGCACTTCGGCCTTGGTGACCAGCGGCACCATCGACATGGTGGCACCGGTCGTCGTGCCGCCGATCACGACATCGACCTTGTCGTCGTCGAGCAGGCGCTTGGTGAAGCCGTTGGCCTTGTTGGCGTCGCTGCCATCGTCGTAGTGCACCAGCTCGAGCTGGCGGCCGAGCACGCCGCCCTTCTTGTTCAGGTCCTCGACATACATCTGCAGCGTCTTGAGCTCGGGGTCGCCGAGGAAGGCGGCCGGTCCGGTCACCGACAGCACCGAGCCGATCTTGATCGGGTCGGCCGCGAAGGCAGCGATCGCGCCGAGGGTCAGGGCGGCGCCCAGGGCAATTTTCTTGATGGCGAATTTCATGGTTTTGTCTCCGTTGTCAACTCAAACACGCTCGATGACCAGCGCGATGCCCTGCCCCACCCCGATGCACATGGTGCACAGCGCATAGCGGCCATTGCGGCGACGCAATTCGTAGGCGGCGGTGGTGACCAGGCGCGCGCCGCTCATGCCCAGCGGATGGCCCATCGCGATCGCGCCGCCATTGGGGTTGACGCGTGCCTCGTCGTCGGCCAGGCCGAGGTCGCGCGTCACGGCCAGCGCCTGCGCGGCGAAGGCCTCGTTGAGCTCGATCAGGTCCATCTGGTCCAGCGTCAGGCCGGTCTTGGCCAGCACCTTGCGCACCGCGGGTGCCGGGCCGAAGCCCATGATGCGCGGGGCCAGGCCGGCGCTGGCCATGCTGACCACGCGCGCCAGCGGCTGCAAGCCATGGCGGCTGGCGGCCGACTCGGAAGCCAGCAGCAGCGCGCAGGCGCCGTCGTTGACGCCCGAGGCGTTGCCTGCCGTCACGCTGAGCTCGGGGCCATTGACACCCTTGAGCTTGGCCAGCATCTCGAGCGTCGTCTCGGGGCGCGGATGTTCGTCGGTATCGAAGACGATGGCGTCGCCCTTCTTGCGCGGGATCGTCACGCTGACCAGCTCGTCGGCAAAGCGGCCGGCGGCATGGGCGGCGGCCCAGCGCTGCTGCGAGCGCAGCGCGAAGGCGTCCTGGTCGGCGCGGGCGATGCCGAAATCGGCCGCCACGTTGTCGGCCGTCTGCGGCATCGAGTGCGTCTCGTAGAGCTTCTTCATCAGCGGGTTGATGAAGCGCCAGCCGATGGTGGTGTCGTAGACCGCGTTGCTGCGGCTGAAGACGGATTCGGCCTTCGGCATCACGAAGGGCGCCCGGCTCATGCTCTCGACGCCGCCGGCGATCATCAGCTCGGCATCGCCGGCCTTGATCGAGCGCGCCGCCAGGCCGACGGCATCCATGCCGGAGCCGCACAGGCGGTTGACCGTGGTGCCGGGCACCTCGACCGGCAGGCCGGCGAGCAGGCCGGACATGCGCGCCACGTTGCGGTTGTCCTCGCCGGCCTGGTTGGCACAGCCATAGATGATGTCCTCGACCGCGGCCCAGTCGAGTTGCGGGTGGCGCTGCATCAGCGCCTTGAGCGGAACGGCGCCGAGGTCGTCGGCGCGCACCGCCGCCAGCGTGCCGCCGTAGCGGCCGATCGGGGTGCGGATCGCGTCACAAATGAAAGCCTGTGTCATGGCCTGTTCCTCAGAGTTGCTTCGGACGCTCGTCGAACACGCGCCTGGCCTTGCCGGTCAGGGTGCGCGGCAGGGCATCGGCATCCATCACGCTGACCTGGGTCGAGATGCCGACGATGGTCTTGATGTGGTGCTGCAGCTCCTTGGCGATCTGCTGGATCTCGGCTGCGCCGAGCTTGCCCGACAGCGCACGCTGCAGCTCGCAGCGGATCTCGACCTGGTCGAGGTGGCCGTCGCGCGCCAGGTGGATCTGGTAGTTGCCCGACAGGCGCGGGTCACGCAGGATCTGCTCCTCGACCTGGGTCGGGAACACGTTGACGCCGCGCACGATCAGCATGTCGTCCGAGCGGCCGGTGATCTTGCCGATGCGGCGGAAGGAACGCGCGGTCGGCGGCAGCAGGCTGGTCAGGTCGCGCGTGCGGTAGCGGATGACCGGGAAGGCTTCCTTGGTCAGCGAGGTGAACACCAGCTCGCCCTGCTCGCCGTCGGGCAGCACCTCGCCGGTCTCGGGGTCGATGATCTCGGGGTAGAAATGGTCTTCCCAGATCACCGGGCCGTCCTTGGTCTCGATGCATTCGCAGGCCACGCCCGGGCCCATCACCTCGGTCAGGCCGTAGATGTCGATCGCGTCGATGCCGAGTTTCCTCTCGATCTCGGCGCGCATGCCCTCGCCCCAGGGCTCGGCACCGAAGACGCCGACCTTGAGCGAGATGTCCTCGGGCGCGATGCCCTGGCGCTCGAACTCCTCGGCGATCACCAGCGAATACGACGGCGTGACCATGATGCCCTCGGGCCTGAAGTCCATGATCTGCTGGACCTGCTTCTCGGTCTGGCCGCCCGACATCGGGACCACGGTGCAGCCCAGGCGTTCGATGCCGTAGTGGGCGCCGAGGCCGCCGGTGAACATGCCGTAGCCGTAGGAGTTCTGCACCATGTCACCGGCGCGCAGGCCGGCCGCGCGCAGCGAGCGCGCGACCAGGTCGGCCCAGTTCGAGAGGTCCTGCTGGGTGTAGCCAACCACGACCGGCTTGCCGGTGGTGCCGCTCGAGGCGTGCAGGCGGGCCACCTTGTTGCGCGGCACCGCGAACAGGCCGAAGGGGTAGTGGTCACGCAGGTCCAGCTTCGTCATGAAGGGGAACCTGGACAGGTCGGCCAGCGTCTTGAGGTCGTCCGGATGCACACCCTTGGCGATGCATTTCTCGCGGTAGGGCGCGACGTTGTCATAGGTGTGGCGCAGCGACCACTTCAGGCGCTCGAGCTGCAGCGCGGAGATCTCGTCGCGGCTGGCGGTTTCGATCGGATCGAGTTCGCCGGGCAGGGGTTTCTTGACGGTCATGGATGTGTCCTTTATCGTTTTTCTGGATGGGTGGGCTGCGGGCTGCCGTTCAGCCTTGTGGCGCGAAACTGGCCGTCACCTCGCCCTTGATGCGGGCGCTCTTGCCGCGGAACAGCGCAATCGACTTGCCGCCGACGACGCTGACCGTGACGTCATAGACGCCGCTGCGGCCGCCGGCCGAGCGCTCGACCGCCACTGCCTCGAGCAGATCGCCCTCGCGGCCCGGGGCCAGGAAGTCGATGTGGCAGGCCGATGCCACGGTGTTCAGGTTGTAGCTGTTGCAGGCGTAGGCAAACGCGGTGTCGGCCAGCGTGAAGATCAGGCCGCCGTGGCAGATATGGTGGCCGTTGACCATGTCGGGGCGCACGCGCATGCGCAGCTTGGCCTGGCCGGGCGCGACCTCGACCCGCTCCATGGCCATCGCGTGGGCGACGGCATCGCGCGACCACATCGCGTCGGCGGCGGCATCGGCGAGCGCCTGGGCCTGTGCGGGCGTCAGTGCGGCTTCAGTCATGGAGCGATCCCCCGGCAAAGACGGCCTGCTGGATCAGCGGCGAGACGCGGTAGCGGTCCTCGCCGTAGAAGGCGGCCAGGTGGGCCAGCACGGTGCGGATCTGCCCCGCCCCGACCGCGTCGGCCCAGGCCAGCGGCCCGCGCGGGTAGTTGACGCCCAGGCGCATCGCGGCGTCGGCCGCTGCAGCGTCGCAGACGCCCTGGTTGACCGCATCGGCGGCCTCGTTGGCCAGCATGGCGACGGTGCGCATCACCGGCAGGCCCGGCACGTCGCGCAGCACCGACAGCGCAAAGCCCGCCGCCTGCAGCAGGCCGATGGCGGCCTGGCTGGCAGCGGCATCGGCCTGGCGTGCCACCGCCAGCGCCAGCCGGCTGGCCTTGGCGTAGTCGAGCGCGAGGTCGACCAGCAGCAGATTCGCGATCCCGGTCTCGGCAGCGCGCTGGGTGGCGCTGCGGCCATCGGTCTGGAACAGCACGGCGCCATTCGCCTCGGCCACGCGGCCGTCGGTCGAAGCCGCGCGGGTGAACGCCACCCCTGCGGCCTGCAGGCGATCCGCCAGCGCCAGCGCCAGCGGACTGGCGCCGCAAATGGCGATCGCGGCCGGAACAGCGGCTGCCGCTTCGGTGCGCGGCTGTGGACGCTCGGCGCCCGCGCGGTAGTCGTAGAAGCCGCGTCCGCTCTTGCGGCCGATGAAGCCGGCCTCGACCAGCTCCTGCTGCACCAGCGAAGGCTGGAAGCGCGGATCGTTGTAGAAGGCATTCCAGACCGACTTGGTGACGGCGAAGTTGACGTCATGGCCGATCATGTCCATCAGCTCGAACGGCCCCATGCGGAAAGCGCCGGCCTCGCGCATCACGGCATCCAGCGTCGCGCAGTCGGCAGCGCCTTCCTGCAGCAGGCGCAGGCCCTCGGCATAGTAGGGACGCGCGACGCGGTTGACGATGAAGCCGGGCGTGGACTTGGCGTACACCGGGGTCTTGCCCCAGGCGGCGGCGGTATCGAACAAAACTTCGGCCAATTGGCGGTCGGTCGCCAGGCCCGAGACGATCTCGACCAGCGCCATCAGCGGCGCCGGGTTGAAGAAATGCAGGCCGACCAGGCGTTCCGGGCGCTGCAGGCCGGCCGCGATCGAGGTCACCGAGATCGACGAGGTATTGGTCGCCAGGATGCAGTCGGCGCCGCAGATAGCCTCGAGCTCGCGGAACAGGCCGCGCTTGACCTCGAGGTTCTCGACGATGGCCTCGACCACCAGGCCGCAGCCGGCCAGCTCGGCACTCGTTGCGACCGCGCACAGGCGCACAGAAGCAGCCTGCGCCGCCTCGGGCGTCAGCTTGCCCTTGTCGGCCAGCTTGGCCAACTGGGCGCGGATGCCGGCGACCGCCTGCGCGGCCGCACCGGGGCGGTTGTCGAGCAGCCGGACCGGATGACCGGCGACGGCCGCGACCTGCGCGATGCCGGCGCCCATGGCGCCGGCGCCAACCACGGCCACCGGGGTCGAAAGCGACAATGCCTGGCTCATGCTCAGACTCCGGTGAAGCGCGGCGCGCGCTTTTGCAGGAAGGCGCTCACGCCCTCGATGTAGTCGGCACTGCGGCCGAGCTCGCGCATGAAGCCACCTTCCATCTCGAGCTGCTGCTCGAGGCTGTGCGTCGGCGCGGCCTGCATCAGCTGGCGGGTGCGCACCAGCGCCTTGGTCGGCAGCGCGGCCAGCTTGGCAGCCAAGGCATTGACTTCCGCGCCAAAGCTCGCGTCCTCGTGCACGGCCCAGATCAGCCCCCAGGCGGCGGCCTGCTCGGCCGGCAGCTTGTCGGCCAGCAGCGCCAGTCCCATCGCGCGCGCCATGCCGACGCGCTGCGGCAGCAGCCAGCTGCTGCCGGTATCCGGGATCAGGCCGATCTTGCTGAAGGCCTGCAGGAAGGACGCCGATTTCGTCGCCACCACCAGGTCGCAAGCCAGCGCGACGCTGGCACCGGCGCCAGCCGCGATGCCATTGATCGCCGCGACGGTCGGCACGCGCAAGTTCTTCAGGCGCATGACCAGCGGCTTGTAATGCTGCTCGACCAGGTCGCCGAGGTCGGGCGGCATCTGGCCGGGCTCGAAGCGCACGCCCTCGTCGGCCAGGTCCTGGCCGGCGCAGAAGGCACGGCCGGCGCCGCTCAGCACCAGCACCCGCACCGCCGGGTTGGCCTGGATCGCGTCGAGCGCATCGCGCAGCTCGGCGTGCATCGCCGCCGTGAAGCTGTTCATCTTGTCGGGACGGTTCAGCGTGATGCGCGCCACGCCGGCGTCGTCCAGCTCGAACCGGATGTTCTGGTAGCTCATGGCCTCAGGCTCAGACATGGTAGCGACGCTGCACGACGCGGAAGCGGTTGGCGACGAAGGCCGAGTCGGCGTAGGACGCGTTGGCCGCCGGGTTGCCGCCGGTGCCATGGTAGTCCGAGAAGGCCGACGACTGGTTGACGAACACGCCGCCGGTCAGGTTGATGGAGAGCGCCACCTTGCCACGCCAGGTCGCTTCGGTCATGGCATCGATCACGTCCTGACGGGTCGAGTACAGGCCGACGGTCAGCGCGCCATGGGTGTTGACGATGCGCTCGGACAGCGCGATCGCGGCTGCCGTGTCGGCGGCCTTGACGACGAAGCTGATCGGGCCGAAGCGCTCTTCCATGTAGGCAGCCTCGTCGGCGGCATCGACCGCCAGCAGCACCGGGGTGCGCACGTCGGCGCCGGGGAACTCGGGGTTGGCCAGTTTCTTCGACGCCAGCACGACCCGGCCCAGGCTGCCGCTGTTGGCCAGCTCGACGCGCTCGGCGGTGGCGCTGGACTGCATCGCGCCCAGCACGGCGCAAGCAACCTCGGTCTTGCCGAGGAAGCGCTCGATCGCGGCGGCCAGGTCGGCGCAGAACTCGTCATAGCTCTTGTGCCCCTGGTCGGTCTCGATGCCGCCGGCCGGCACGATGATGGCCTGGCTGGTGGTGCACATCTGGCCCGAGTAGAGCGAGAGCGTGAAGGCCAGGTTGCCCAGCATCGCCTTGTAGGCGTCGGTCGAATCGACCACGATGTTGTTGACGCCAGCCAGCTCGGCATAGACCTGGGCCTGCTTGGCATGGTCGATCAGCCACTGGCCGAACACGTTGCTGCCGGTGAAGTCGACCGACTTGACGCCGGCATGGGTGGCCAGCGCCTGGGTCACGCTGCGGCTCTCGGCGACGCACAGGGTCACCAGATTCGGGTCGATGCCGTTCTCGGCCAGCACGGCGCGGATGGTGCGCACGGTGATCGCCGCCGGCAGGATGGCGTTGCTGTGCGGCTTGACGATGACGGCGTTGCCGGTCGACAAAGCCGCAAACAGGCCCGGATAGGTGTTCCAGGTCGGGAAGGTGCCACAGCCGACCACCAGGCCGACGCCGCGGCCGACGATCTCGTAATGCTTCTTCATCACCAGCGCCGGGTTCTTGCCCTGGGGCTTTTCCCACTGCGACTCGGCCGGCACGAAGCTCTGCTCGCGCCAGGCGTAGGCGACCGACTCCAGGCCGCGGTCCAGCGCATGGGCGGCGCCGGCCTGGAAAGCCATCATCCAGCCCTGGCCGGTGGTCATCATGACCGCGTGGCCCATCTCGAAGCTCTGCTTGTAGAGACGGTCCAGGATCTCGAGGCAGATGCCGGTGCGGCCCGGTGCACCGATGGCCTGCCAGCCCTTCATCGCAGCCAGGCCGGCGGCGACCAGCGCCTCGTGGTCGCAGACCGGATAGCGCACCTCGAGCGCGACACCGTAGGGAGAGGACTCCTTGCCGCCCCAGCCGCTTTGACCCGGCTGGTCGAGCTCGAAGTTCCGGCCCAGATGGGCCTCGAACGCGGCCTTGCCGTCAGCGGCAGCGGTCTCGCCATAGACCTTGGGGCTGGGCATCTCGCTGTAGGGCGACCAGTAGCCACGGGTGGCGATGGCATTGAGGGCGCCATCGAGCGTGGCACGGTGCTTGTCGAACAGAGGATGTGACATCGATCGCTTCCAAAAAAACAGGCGTAGAGGACTCGGAATGGCGGCCATGACCTTCGACCCGCGCCGCCTAAACATTACAAAAAAACAAATTTAATAAGCAAAATGTATCACGTTAGGAGAAAAAAAAGATCCGGGTTTTCCCGCGATCTTTTTGTTGCCGCGCCGTCAGCGGCAGGGCGGCCGACGCCAGCGGCTGGCAAGCCCGGACGCCGATCACGCGGCGTCCGAGGCCGGCCTGAGCGCATGCGCCAGCCCAGCCTTCGACAACTACATGCCCAGGTAAGCCGCCCTGACCTTCTCGTTGCGGATCAGCTCCTGCCCGCTGCCGGTCAGGGTGATCTCGCCGGTCTCGAGCACATAGCCGCGGTCGGCGATCGCCAGCGCCGCGAAGGCGTTCTGCTCGGCCAGGATGATGGTCATGCCCTGGCGCTTCAAGGCCTTGACGACGTTGAACACCTCCTCGACCAGCAGCGGGGCCAGGCCCATCGAGGGCTCGTCGAGCAGCAGCAGCTTGGGACGTCCCATCAGCGCGCGGCCGATCGCCAGCATCTGCTGCTGGCCGCCCGACAGGGTGCCGGCTGGCAGCTTGCACTTCTCCTTCAGGATCGGGAACATCGAATAGACCTTCTCCAGGTCCTCGGGCACCTGTTGCCTGGGCTGGGTATAGGCGCCCAGCAGCAGGTTGTCCTCGATCGAGAGCGGCCCGAACACCTGCCGGCCCTCGGGGCTCTGGCAGATGCCGCGCCGCATGCGCCGGTCCGAGCGCAGCCTGGAGATGTCCTCGCCGTCGAACCAGAGCTGGCCCGCCCCCATCGGCTGCACGCCCGAGAGGGTGCGCAGGAAGGTGGTCTTGCCCGCGCCGTTGGCCCCGACCAGCGCCACGGTCTCGCCGCGGCGCACCTCCAGGTTCAGGCCCTTGAGCGCCTTGATGCGGCCGTAGCTGCTCTCCAGGCCCGAGACCTTGAGCAGCAGGTCGCCGACCGCGGGGGCCGCCGAACGGTCGAGCGCGCCGCTGCTGTGGCCGCCCAGGCCGACTGACTCGGGCGCCAGGCTGACCACGCGGTGGTAGAGCTCGCGGAATTCGGCCCGCGCCTGCTCGCCGAACACCGGGTCCTGGTTGTCCGAGAAGCGGGCATCGATCTCGGCCCAGTCCGACTCAGCCAGGAGGCGGCGCGCCAGCGGCATCGCCTCGGTCTCCTCGGTCGTGATGTGGTTTTTTAGGCGCTTGGCGTAGTCGCGCAGCGAGGCCGCCAATGCGCCCTGCCGGCCGGTGCCGGCCTGGGCCAGCTCGGCGCGCAATTGCACCAGATGCTCGCTGGCCAGGCGGTGATCCTGCTCCAGCGCCTCGATCAGCGGCACGGCCTCGGCCGAGCGCAGCCGCATCAGGCGGAACAGGTGATCGTCCTCCTTCAGGTGGTGGGCATGGTCGGCGAACTGCTCGATGTAGTCGAATACCGAGCGGAAGAACTCCGGGTCCACGGCGCCGCCGGCGTCGAGCTCGCCGGCCACCTGCTCCAGCGTCACCGCGATGCGCCAGAAGTTCTTGTGCTCGTCGGAAATGATGCGCAATGCTTCCATGTCTCCCCCCTCAGGCATGTGCGCCCAGATAAGCTGCAATCACGTCGGGGTTCTTGCGAACCTCCGCGCCCGTGCCCTCGGTGAGCTTCTTGCCGTAGTCGAGCACCAGGATGCGGTCGGACAGGTTCATCACCATCTTCATGTCGTGCTCGACCAGCACCACCGTGATGCCGGAGTCCGCCACCTTGCGCACCAGCTGGTCGACCTCGATGGTTTCCTTCGGGTTCAGGCCGGCGGCCGGCTCGTCGAGGAAGATCAGCCGTGGCTTCATGGCCAGGGCGCGCGCGATCTCGAGCCGCTTGAGCGTGCCGTAGGACATCGCATCGGCGCGCGCGTCGATGTAGTTCTCGAGGCCGACGAAGCGCATCAGCTCGGCGGCTTCCTCGCGCAGCTCGCGGTCGCGCCGGCGCAGGCTGGGCCAGCGCAGCGCGGCCTTGAGCAGGTTGCGGTCGAGCCGCAGGTGGGCGCCCACCATCACGTTCTCGATCGCGCTCATGTTCATGCAGACCTGCAGGTTCTGGAACGTGCGCGCGACGCCGCGCTCGGCCAGCTCGTTGGGCGACTTGCCCTGGATCGGCTCGCCGTCGAGCCGGATCTCGCCCGCGGTCGGCTTGTAGACCCCGGTGATCAGGTTGAACAGCGTGGTCTTGCCCGCGCCGTTGGGGCCGATCACCGAATAGACGATGCCCGCGTCGATGTTGAACGACACATTCTGGACCGCCTTGACGCCACCGAAGTGGATCGACAGGTCCTTGACTTCCAGCAACGCCATGCTCACTCCCCCTTACCGAATCGGGCTGCCAGCGTGGGCACCAGGCCCTTGGGCAGGAAAATCATGCATCCCATCAGCACCGCGCCGAACACCACCGTCTCCCAGCCCTCGAAGGTGGCCAGCGCCTGCGGCAGCGCGGTCAGCAGCACGGCGCCGACGATGGAGCCGAACACCGAGGCCATGCCGCCGACCACCACCATGGTCACCAGCTCGATCGAGTGGAAGAAGTCGGCGAAGTTGGGCGTCACGAAGCCGACGTAATGCGCCGTGACGCTGCCCATGATGCTGGCGAACACCGCCGACAGCACGAAGATCGACACCTTGTAGCGCACCACGTTGACGCCCACCACCTGCGAGGCCACCTCCGAACCGTGCAGCGCGCGCAAGGCGCGGCCGAAGGGCGAGTCGATCAGGCTCAGCGAAGCCCAGACGCTGACCGCCAGCAGCAGCGCCACCACCCAGTACCACTGCTTGTCGCTGCCGAGCTCGAAGCCCAGCAGTGCCATGGCAGGCACCGGCATGCCGTCCGGGCCGCCGGTCCACTGCGCCTCGTTGCGCAGCGCGATGTTGATGATGATGCCCAGGCCCAGCGTCGCCATCGCGAGGTAGTTGCCCTTGAGCTTGAAGATGGGCCGCGCCACCACGGCGGCGATCAGGCCGGTGGCCGCCGCGCCGGCGCCCAGCGCCAGCAGCGGATGCCAGCCGAAATGCGTCGGCAGCACCGCCGAGGCATAGGCGCCGATGCCCAGGAAGCCCGCATGGCCCAGGCTGATCTGGCCGGCGAAGCCGATCAGCAGGTTGAGGCCGATCACGATGATGGCGTTGATCGCCATCCGGATCGCCAGGTCCATGTAGTAGCTGTTGGGCAGCACGAAGGGCAGCGCGAGCAGCACCGCCACCACGAGGCCCAGTCCGATGTAAGCACTCTTTTGCATGGTCACACCCGGTCGGTCGATTTGCCACCGAACAGTCCGCGCGGCATGAAGAACAGAATGAACAGGATCAGCACGAAGGGCATCGAATCCTTGTAGGCCGACGAGATGTAGCCCGCGCCCATGGCTTCCAGCACCCCGACCAGCAGGCCGCCCAGCACCGCGCCGAGGCCGTTGCCCAGGCCGCCGACGACGGCCGCCACGAAGCCCTTGAGGCCGAGCATGATGCCGACGTCATACGAGGTCATCGTGATCGGCGTCACCAGGATGCCGCCGAGCGCGCCCAGCGCCGCCGACATCGCGAAGCTCATGAACAGCACCCAGCTGGTGTTGATGCCGACCAGCTCGGCCGCGGTGCGGTTGAACGAGGTCGCCAGCATCGCCTTGCCGGTCAGCGTGCGGCTGAAGAAGTACCACAGCGCGACCACCACCAGCGCGGTGACGCCCAGCACCCACAGGCTCTGCGGCAGCAGCGTGGCACCCAGGATCTCGATCGGCGCATCGCCCGAGAAAGGCGCCAGGCTGTGCGTGCCCTTGCCGAAGCCGATCTGCACCAGGCCGCGGATCACCAGCGAGGCACCGATGGTGATGATGATCAGCGACACCGTCTCGGCGCCCTTGACCGGCTCGATCGCCACCTTCTCCATCACGATGCCGACGATGGCGGGAATGGCGATCGCCAGCAGCAGGGCCAGCGGCAGCGGCAAGCCCAGGTGGGAGAAGAACACCGCCAGCATGCCACCGAGCATGATGAACTCGCCCTGGGCGAAGTTGATGACGTTGCTGGCGTTGTAGATCAGGGTGAATCCCAGTGCCGCCAGCGCATAGGTGGCCCCCACGGTGATGCCCGAGAACAGGAATTGCAGGAACTGGGCCAGCATCAGACTGGCCCTCCAGGAATCGCGCAGGCGGCAGGGCAGCCATGAATCTGCATGGGCATTCAGCGTCTCCGTAATGGTTCAGGGATAGGAAGGCGGGCTTGCGCCCGTTCCGGCCTCGGTGGCGGAATTCCGGCGTGCAGAATCCACACCGACCGAGAATGTGTTACTTATTATGTCCCACTAAGAACCATTTTGTATCGCTTCTAGACCTCGACCAAGGGTAAGCCCTAGTCAGGTTCGGCACCGCTGCGCCGGTTCGATCAGGCCGGCCCGGCCAGCGGATCGGCGCCCTGGAAGCGCTTGCTCACCATGCTGGAAGCCGCCGGCACCTCGCCGCTGGCCAGCAGGAGATGGCGGTCCAGATGGCGCTCCGACGCCGGCAGCAGGCGCCGGTACACCTCCTTGCAGAGCCGGCGCGCCTCGTGCCCCGGCCAGCCCGCGGGTTGCAGCACCTCGGGCAGCTCCGGGTCGCGCAGCAGCAGGCGGCGGAAGTCATGGATCAGCAGGGTGCGGATCAGGAAGGCACCCTCCTCGTCCACGCTGTCGGCCCCCGACTGGCGCAGCGCCTCCAGGATGGGCCGGTAGCAAGCCACGAAGCTGCCGTAGTCGGCGGCCAGCTGCTCCAGGTTCCAGGCCGAGCGCACGATGTCGGCATCGCTAGCGGACTGGCCCAGCCTCGGGTTGGCCGCGACCAGCGGCATGAGCCGGGGCAGCAGGTCGGACATGCCGTCGGCCCCCAGCGCGGCAAAGGCCGACCCCAGGTCGGCACCGGGGTGGACGAAGCAGCCAGCGCCGATCTGCCCGAAGCCCTGCCAGTACAGCGCGCGCCGCAGCCGCTCGCGCTCGCGCGCCGACAACTCGCCCATCACCATGATGAGGCGCCAGCGCAGGTCCCACAGCGGCGCATGGGCGGCGTAGATCTGGCGCGCGGCCTCCTCGAAGCGGCGCTGGCCCGATGGGGTCAGCATGTAGTCGGTGCGCCGCCCGTGGGTCTGGGTGGTGAGCCACTCGTCCTTGACGAGACGGAACACCGTGGTGCGAACCAAGCGCTCGTTGAGATCGAGCGGCTGCAGCAGCCGGATCAGGCCGCCGAGCCAGATCTGTCCCCCGCGCGGCAGCACGGCATCACCGAAGACAGAAATGATCAAGGATCCCGCCTTGACGCGGCTTATCTGGCGAAAGCTGTCCAGTCTCTGGTTGACCGCCTGCTCGATGACCTGGGTTCTCATGATGACTTTTTTGTTGCACGCACTCGCGGATGTGGCGGAATTCTCCACTGGAAGGGGCTTGAAATCCTTGGCACCTGCCCCAATTACGCTACTGTTTTCACGACAACCCATTCACCAGTCCGCCATGTCTGCACCGCAAGACCTCCAATCCGAAGCCGCTCAAGCCGCCCCCATCAGCCCCGAGGAAGCGCAAGCCGCAGCAGAAGCCACCCAGGCCGATGCCGCAGCCGCCCAGGTCAACGAGATCGAGAGCCTGAAGGCGCAGAACGCCGAACTCGCCGAGCAGTTCCTGCGCGCCAAGGCCGAGGTCGAGAACATCCGCCGCCGCTCCGAGGACGAGATCGCCAAGTCGCGCAAGTTCGCCGTCGAAGGCTTCGCCGAGAGCCTGCTGCCGGTGCTCGACAGCCTGGAAGCCGGCCTGAGCATCCAGGAAGCCACCGTGCAGCAGATCCGCGAAGGCTCGCAAGCCACGCTCAAGCAGCTGCTGTCGGCGCTGAACCGCAACAAGGTGGTCGCGATCGCGCCGGCCGCCGGCGAGAAATTCGATCCGCACCAGCACCAGGCCATCAGCATGGTGCCGGCCGAGCAGGAGGCCAACACGGTCGTGACCGTGCTGCAGAAGGGCTACCTGATCGCCGATCGCGTGCTGCGCCCGGCCCTGGTCACGGTGGCCGCGCCCAAGTAAGGCGCGCCCGGACGCCGTCACAAACCCTGCGGCAAGCGGGGTCTTGAAAAGAAAGCCGGCGTCCTCATCTCAGATTCAAGCAATTTTTCACAGTTTTTCCAAGATTTTCCGGAGCAACTCATGGGCAAGATCATCGGCATCGACCTCGGCACCACCAACTCCTGCGTGGCCGTGATGGAAGGCAACACCACCCGCGTCATCGAGAACAGCGAAGGCGCGCGCACCACCCCGTCCATCATCGCCTACCAGGAAGATGGCGAAGTGCTGGTCGGCGCGTCCGCCAAGCGCCAGGCCGTCACCAACCCGCGCAACACCCTGTACGCGGTCAAGCGCCTGATCGGTCGCAAGTTCACCGAGAAGGAAGTGCAAAAGGACATCGACCTGATGCCCTACACCATCGCGGCGGCCGACAACGGCGACGCCTGGGTCGAGGTGCGCGGCAAGAAGATCGCGCCGCCCCAGGTTTCTGCCGAAGTGCTGCGCAAGATGAAGAAGACCGCCGAGGACTACCTGGGCGAGGCCGTGACCGAGGCCGTCATCACCGTGCCGGCCTACTTCAACGACGCCCAGCGCCAGGCGACCAAGGACGCCGGCCGCATCGCCGGCCTGGAAGTCAAGCGCATCATCAACGAGCCGACCGCTGCCGCACTGGCCTTCGGCCTCGACAAGCATGGTTCGGGTGACCGCAAGATCGCCGTGTTCGACCTGGGCGGCGGCACCTTCGACATCTCGATCATCGAGATCGCGGACGTCGACGGCGAGAAGCAGTTCGAGGTGCTCTCGACCAACGGCGACACCTTCCTGGGCGGCGAGGACTTCGACCAGCGCATCATCGACTACATCATCGACGAGTTCCAGAAGGAAGCCGGCGTCAACCTCAAGCAGGACGTGCTGGCCCTGCAGCGCCTGAAGGAAGCCGCCGAGAAGGCCAAGATCGAGCTGTCCAACAGCACCCAGACCGACATCAACCTGCCCTACATCACGGCAGACGCGACCGGTCCGAAGCACCTCAACCTCAAGCTGACCCGCGCCAAGCTGGAAAGCCTGGTCGACGAGCTGATCGAGCGCACCATCGCCCCCTGCCGCATGGCGATCAAGGACGCCGGCGTGTCGGTCTCCGACATCCAGGACGTGATCCTGGTCGGCGGCATGAGCCGCATGCCCAAGGTGCAGGAAAAGGTCAAGGAATTCTTCGGCAAGGAGCCGCGCAAGGACGTCAACCCCGATGAGGCTGTCGCCGTCGGCGCCGCGATCCAGGGTCAGGTGCTGTCGGGCGACCGCAAGGACGTGCTGCTGCTCGACGTGACCCCGCTGTCGCTGGGCATCGAGACCATGGGCGGCGTCATGACCAAGATGATCGGCAAGAACACCACCATCCCGACCAAGTTCAGCCAGGTGTTCTCGACCGCCGAGGACAACCAGCCGGCCGTGACCATCAAGGTGTTCCAGGGCGAGCGCGAGATCGCCGCCGGCAACAAGCTGCTCGGCGAGTTCAACCTCGAGGGCATCCCGCCGGCGATGCGCGGCACGCCGCAGATCGAAGTCTCGTTCGACATCGACGCCAACGGCATCCTGCATGTCGGCGCCAAGGACAAGGGCACCGGCAAGGAAAACAAGATCACCATCAAGGCCAACTCGGGCCTGTCGGAAGCCGAGATCGAGAAGATGGTCAAGGATGCCGAAGCCAACGCCGCCGAAGACCACAAGAAGGTCGAGCTGGTGCAGGCGCGCAACCAGGCCGACGCCATGGTCAGCTCGGTCAAGAAGAGCCTGACCGAGTACGGCGACAAGATCGACGCGGCCGAGAAGAGCGCGATCGAGGCCGCGATCAAGGAAGCCGAGGAAGCCGTCAAGGGCGACGACAAGGCCGCCATCGAAGCCAAGACCGAAGCGCTGATGACCGTCAGCCAGAAGCTGGGCGAGAAGATGTATGCCGACATGCAGGCCCAGCAGGCCGCAGCCGGTGCCGCCGGCGCGGAAGCCGGCGCCCGTCCGGCCGACGACAATGTGGTCGACGCCGAGGTCAAGGAAGTCAAGAAGGACTAAGCGCCTTCCGCTCCTGACCTGAACACCGCCGCGCGCGGGTCTGCCGACCCGGCGCGGCGTTCGCACAATCAGCCCTACCCCCTGCAAGCACCATGGCCAAACGAGACTTTTACGAAATCCTGGGCGTCGGCAAGACCGCCAGCGACGACGAGATCAAGAAGGCATATCGCAAGCTGGCGATGAAGTACCACCCTGACCGCAACCAGGGGGACGCCGCCAAGGCCGCCGAAGAGAAGTTCAAGGAGGCCAAGGAAGCCTACGAGATGCTCAGCGACCCGCAGAAGCGCGCCGCCTACGACCAGTACGGTCACGCCGGCGTCGACCCGAACATGCGCGGCGGCCCGGGCGGCGCCGAGGGCTTCGGTGGCTTCGGCGATGCCTTTGGCGACATCTTCGGTGACATCTTCGGCGGCGCGCGTGGCGGCCAGCGCGGCGGACGCCAGGTCTACCGCGGCAACGACCTGTCCTACGCGATGGAGATCACGCTCGAGGAAGCCGCCGCCGGCAAGGACAGCCAGATCCGCATCCCGAGCTGGGAGGACTGCGACAACTGCCACGGCAGCGGCGCCAAGCCCGGCACCAGCGCCAAGACCTGCAACACCTGCCAGGGCAGCGGCGTGGTGCAGATGCGCCAGGGCTTCTTCAGCGTGCAGCAGACCTGCCCGCACTGCCATGGCAGCGGCAAGATCATCCCCGAGCCCTGCACCAGCTGCCACGGCCAGGGCAAGGTCAAGAAGAACAAGACGCTCGAGATCAAGATCCCGGCCGGCATCGACGACGGCATGCGCATCCGCTCGGCCGGCAACGGCGAGCCCGGGCGCAACGGCGGACCCGCAGGCGACCTGTTCATCGAGATCCGCGTCAAGCGCCACGAGCTGTTCGAGCGCGACGGCGACGACCTGCACTGCAAGGTGCCAGTCAGCGTCACGACCGCCGCGCTCGGCGGCGAGATCGAGGTGCCGACCCTGGCCGGCAAGGCCGCGATCGACATCCCCGAGGGCACCCAGCATGGCAAGCAGTTCCGCCTGCGCGGCAAGGGCATCAAGGGCGTGCGCTCGAGCTACCCCGGCGACCTCTACGTCCATGTCGATGTCGAGACCCCGGTCAAGCTGACCGAACACCAGCGCAAGCTGCTGAAGGAACTCGACGAATCGTTCAAGAAGGGCGGCCACAAGCACAGCCCGAACGACAAGGGCTGGTTCGAGAAGTTCACCGAGTTCTTCTCTTAAGCCGCAGAACATGCTGAAATAGGCGCATGAGCGTCCAGATCAGCTTCCTCGGCGGAGCCGGCACCGTGACCGGCTCCAAGTTCCTCGTCCAGCATGAGGGCCAGCGCCTGCTGGTCGACTGCGGGCTGTTCCAAGGCTACAAGCAGCTGCGGCTGCGCAACTGGACGCCGCCGCCAGTAGCAGCGCGCGAAGTCAACGCGGTAGTGCTGACCCATGCCCACCTCGACCACAGCGGCTACCTGCCGCTGCTGGTGCGCGAAGGCTTTGCGGGCCAGGTCTGGTGCACGCCGGGCACGCGCGACCTGTGCGAGATCCTGCTGCCCGACTCGGGCCATATCCAGGAAGAAGACGCCGCCTATGCCAACCGGCACGGCTTCTCCAAGCATCACCCGGCGCTGCCGCTCTACACCGTCGCCGACGCCAAGGCCAGCCTGGCGCGACTGCAGACCGTGCCGCCCTTCCGCGCCTTCGCGCCGCTACCCGGCTGGCAGGCCCGGCTGCAGCCGGCCGGCCACATCATCGGCGCAGCCAGCCTGCTGCTCGAGGTCGGCGGCAAGCGGCTGCTGTTCTCGGGCGACCTCGGGCGCTCGGACGACCTGCTGATGCTGCCACCCGAAGCCCCGCCAGCGGCGGACGCCGTGATCATCGAGTCGACCTATGGCGACCGCGAGCACCCGGCCCAGGGCCTGCTCGACGAACTGGCGCCAGTGCTCGCGCGCGTCGCGGCGCGCGGCGGCACGGCCGTGGTGCCGGTGTTCGCGGTCGGCCGGGCCCAGGTGCTGCTGCACGCGATCGCCCGGCTCAAGCAGGACGGCCGCCTGCCCCGTGCGCTGCCGGTCTACCTCGACAGCCCGATGGCGATCCACAGCACCGAGGTGTTCGCGCGCCACCCGGGCGAGCACCGGCTCGACGCCGGCCAGGTGCGCGACATGGCGCATGCCGCCACCATGGTACGCACTCCCGACGAATCCAAGGCCATCGCTGCGGTCCATGGACCCAAGATCGTGCTGGCGGCCAGCGGCATGGCGACTGGCGGGCGGGTGCTGCACCATCTGGTGCAATACCTGGGTGACCACCGCAACATGGTGGTGCTGACCGGCTACCAGGCGCCGGGCACGCGCGGCGCGGCGCTGGTCAAGGGCAGCGACATATTGCGCATCCACGGCCAGGACCTGCCGGTGCGGGCCGAAGTGGTGCAGCTGCTGTCGGCCTCGGCGCATGCCGACGCGGGCCAGCTCATGACCTGGCTGCACGCGGTGCCGGGCAGGCCGCACCGCGCCTTCGTGGTCCACGGCGACCTCGAGGCCTCGGACGCGCTGCGCCAGCGCATCGAGCGCGAACTGCGCTGGCATGCCGTCGTGCCCGAGCATGGATCGAGTTGGGCGGTGTAAGCCTGGACACAGGGCCTGGCTGCTGCGGGACTGGTCAGCCGGCGGTTGCCGGCTTCAGCTCGGCCGGGTTTCCCTTGACCGGTGGCGGGCCGGCCGCAACGCTGAAACGGATGCCAGCCTGACGCTGTTGCGCCCCGCCTGCTTGGCCTGGTAGAGCGCCGCATCGATCCGGCTGATCCAGCTGTCAAGCGATTCGTTCGGCAAATAGTTCGCGACACCGAAGCTCGCGGTCACCCGGCCGATCGCCGGGATCTGTTGCGCCTCGAAGGCCGAGCGCAGGTTCTCCGCGACGGTCATCGCCTGCTGCGGCCCGGTATCGGGCATCAGCAGCATGAACTCTTCCCCGCCCCAGCGGGCCAGCAGGTCGCAGCCCCGGGTGTGCTGGCGCGCCAGGGCCGTCAACGCCACCAGCACGCGGTCGCCGGCCAGGTGACCATGGATGTCGTTGATATCCTTGAAGTGATCGAGGTCGAAGATCAGCAGGCTGAGCGCCTGCTCGTGCCGGTCGGCGCGTGCCATCTCCTGGCGCACCATGCTCTCGAAGTGACGGCGGTTCCACAGCCCTGTCAGCATGTCCGTGGTCGCCATGTGGCTGAGCTGCGCATTGGCCGACTCCAGCGCCTGGTTGAGCTGCTCGGCCGCCTCCTTGGCCTGCTTGAGTTGCTGCTCGAAGCGCTGCTGCACCTGCAGCAGGAAGCCGAAGCCATTGATGCACATGACCACGAAGGCCAGGGTGTAGAGCCCGATGTTGATCCCGTTGTTCTGGTAGGACACCAGCTCGACGCCGAGCAATCCGATGATCACCTTCAGCGCCAAGCAGCCCCCCAGCGCCCCGTCGAGCGCGCTCATCATCAGCAGCAACTGGGGCGACTGGCGGAACTGGTTCAGGCTCAGGGCCGACATCGCCAGGTAGAGCAAGGCGGCAATGCCGGTGCCGACGAGGATCATCGGGTGGTTGCTGCTGGCCAGCCAGACCGTGGCGATGAAGACCGGCACGGCCACCAGCATGGCGGCCTTGACCACCGGGACCCAGCGCGGCGCGCCCAGAAAGCGCGCATAGACCGCCAGCTCCATGGCGATGCCCAGCCACTGCATCAGATTGCCGGCGTAGATCCAGGGCACCCATTCAGCGCCCCACAGCGGCCGCGACCAGCCCAGCAGGTAGCCCAATCCGGCGACCAGCTTGGCCAGCTGCCAGGCGCGCAGATGTGGCATGTCGTGCTTGCGGCAGCGCTGATAGACGAAGACCACCAGCGCGAACGACAAGTTGAACAAACCGAGAGAGAAGATCAGGGTCCTGGTGTCCATGGTGGTGCGGGCTCGGCATGGGCTACGCAAAAATAGCAAGATGCATTTATTAAATCCTGAGCCAAGGCCTTTTCTCCCCATAGGCAGCGCAGAATTATCGTTTTCCGCCGGGCTGCCGGCCTTGGCCGCTGCACCGGCCCGAGCAGGGATCAAGCCGGCGGTGTAAGCTTGCTTTCCATGAACAATCCACTCGACCGACTGCAGGACCCGGGCCTGCTCAAGACCGATGCCTTCATCGCCGGCGACTGGGTGGCTGGCAGTTCGCGCTTTCCCGTGCATGACCCGGCAACCGGGCACAAGCTGGCCGATGTCGCCAAGCTGGGCCCGGCCGACGCCCAGGCCGCCATCGATGCCGCCAACGCGGCCTGGCCGGGCTGGAAAAGCAAGACCGCCAAGGAACGCAGCCTCATCCTGCGCCGCTGGTACGAGCTGCTGCTGGCGCACCAGGAGGACCTGGCCACGCTGATGACGGCCGAACAGGGCAAGCCACTGGCCGAGGCACGCGGCGAGGTCGCCTATGGCGCGAGCTTCGTCGAGTGGTATGCCGAGGAAGCCAAGCGCATCAACGGCGAGACCCTGCCGCAGTTCGACAACAACCGCCGCCTGCTGGTGCTCAAGCAGGCCATCGGCGTCTGCGCCGCGATCACGCCTTGGAACTTCCCGCTCGCGATGATCACGCGCAAGGTCGCGCCGGCGCTGGCCGCCGGCTGCCCGGTCGTGATCAAGCCGGCCGAACTCACGCCGCTGACGGCGCTGGCCGCGGCCGAACTCGCGCGGCGCGCCGGCATCCCGGCCGGGGTGCTCAACGTCGTGACCGCCGACGCCGAGGGCTCGGTCGCCATCGGCCAGCTGCTCTGCGCCAGCGACACCGTGCGGCACCTGAGCTTCACCGGCTCGACCGAGGTCGGCCGCCTCCTGATGGCGCAATGCGCGCCGACGGTCAAGAAGCTCTCGCTCGAGCTCGGCGGCAATGCGCCCTTCATCGTGTTCGACGATGCCGACATCGACTCGGCGGTCGAGGGCGCCTTCGCGAGCAAGTACCGCAACGCCGGCCAGACCTGCGTCTGCTCGAACCGGATCTACGTGCAGGACGCGGTCTACGAGCAGTTCGTGCAGAAGTTCGCCGCCAAGGTCGCGACGGCAAAAGTCGGCAACGGCTTCGACGAGGGCGTCAACCAGGGCCCGCTGATCGAGGAGGCCGCGCTGCAGAAGGTGCAGCGCCATGTCGACGACGCGCTCGCCAAGGGCGCCAGGCTGCTGACGGGCGGCAAGCGGCTGGCCGGCCAGTTCTTCGAACCGACCGTGGTGGCCGATGCCACGCCCGACATGCTGTGCGCGCGCGAGGAAACCTTCGGCCCCTTCGCGCCGGTGTTCCGCTTCCAGACCGAGCAGGAGGCAATCGATGCCGCCAATGCGACCGCATATGGCCTGGCGAGCTACTTCTACAGCCGCGACATCGGCCGCATCTACCGCGTCGGTGAAGCGCTCGAGTACGGCATGGTCGGCGTCAACGTCGGCGTGCTCGCGACCGAGCATGTGCCGTTTGGCGGCGTCAAGCAGTCGGGCCTGGGCCGCGAGGGCTCGCATTTCGGCATCGACGACTATGTCGAGATCAAGTACCTCTGCCTGGGCGACATCCTGAAATGAGGCGATTTCTCAAGTAAACTCGCTGCCATAAGCGGGTGTAGTTCAATGGTAGAACGGCAGCTTCCCAAGCTTCATACGAGGGTTCGATTCCCTTCACCCGCTCCATCTTGCTGCTTCGCAGCACTGCAAGACAACGCCTAAGCCGCCGATTCCCCTGGGAAGGCGGCTTTTTTGTTGGCTCGTGTCACGCCGCCTGGCGGCGTCCAACCCAAGCAAGATCCACTCGCATGAGCACCACCCCCTCCCGCCCCACCCTCGTGATCTACCACGGCGACTGCCCGGACGGCTTCGGCGCCGCCTATGCCGCCTGGCTCGCGCTCGGCGAATCGGCCGACTACCTGTCCTGCAAGCATGGCGACCCGGCGCCCGATGTCAGCGGACGCCAGGTCTACATTCTCGACTTCTCGTTTGCCCCCGCGGTGCTCGAGCAGATGCGTGCGCAGGCCGACTCGATCACGCTGCTGGACCACCACAAGACAGCGCAGGACCAGCTGAGCTGCCTGAGCTGCGGACCAAAGTTCTCGCTGCTGTTCGACCTGCAGAAGTCGGGGGCGCGGCTGGCCTGGGAGCATTTCCACCCGGGCCAGACCGTGCCCTACCTGATCGCGCGCATCGAGGACCGCGACCTCTGGAACTGGAAGTTCGACGACAGCCGCGAGCTGCTGGCGGTGCTCGATACGCGCGGCTTCGACTTCGAGGCCTGGCACGCGCTGCGGCTGCAGGCCGATGATCCGGTCGCACGCCAGGCACTGGTCGAGCAGGGCCGCGCGCTGCGGCGCCAGTTCGAGGGCCTGGTCGCGAGCGCGGCCAAGGGCGCGTTCGAGCTCACCCTGCTCGGGCACAAGACGCTGGCGGTCAATGCGGTGAGCGAATTCACCAGCGACCTCGGCAACATCCTGGCGCTGCGCACCGGCAGCTTTGCCGTGGTGTTCAAGATCGACAGCCCCGGCTTCGTCAAGGTCAGCCTGCGCTCGCTGCGCAGCTTCGACGTGTCGCCGATCGCGCTGCGCTTTGGCGGCGGCGGCCATCCCCAGGCCAGCGCCTTCCGGCTGCCGATGAGCCAATTCGCCGACTTCCTGGCCGGCACGCTCGAGTAATCGAGCAGCCATGGCAAGCGCCTTGCAGCCCCGTCCCGGGCCGGGGTTTGCGCCGGGATAAACCCCAGGCGCGACAAGGCTGGCGCCAGCGGGCATGCTGGCAGCCCCTATTCCCTTGAACCAGGAGCCCGCATGCCACAGATCGCCCCTCGTCCGACCGCCGCCGACTTCGACCAGGAACTGCTGATCCTGTTCGACGCCTATGTGCATGGCGACATCGACCGCCGTGGCTTCCTCGAGCGCGCGCGGCGCTTCGCGGTCGGCGGCCTGACGGCGGCCGGACTGCTCGCGGCGCTGAGCCCGGACTTCGCGCGCGCCCAGGTCGCCCCCGACGCGCCCGGCCTGCGCACTGAAAGGATAGCCATCGATTCACCGCAGGGCCACGGCAGCCTGCCGGGCTATCTGTGCCGGCCGGCGCAGGCCAGCGGCCCTCTGCCGGCGGTGCTGGTCGTGCACGAGAACCGCGGGCTCAATCCGCATATCGAGGACGTGACGCGGCGGCTGGCGCTCGCCGGCTATCTGGCGCTGGCACCCGATGCGCTCGGCCCCCTGGGCGGCTACCCTGGCGACGAGGACAAGGCGCGCGCGCTGTTCGGCCAGCTCGACCAGGACAAGACCAGGCAGGACATGCTGGCGGGGGCGCAGGCGCTGCTGCGCCACCCCGACTCGAACGGCCGGCTCGGCGTGGTCGGCTTCTGCTGGGGCGGCGGCATCGCGCACTGGCTGGCGACGCGACTGCCCGAACTGGCCGCCGCCGTGCCCTTCTACGGCAACCACCCGCTGGCGGGCGAGGCAGCACGGGTCAAGGCGCCGCTGCTGATCCATTTCGCCGACCAGGACGAGCGCATCAACGCGGCCTGGCCGGCCTACGAGGCTGCACTCAAGGCCGCTGGCGCGCGCTTCGAGGCGCAGCGCTACCCCGGCACCCAGCACGGCTTCCACAACGACACCACGCCGCGCTACGACGCCGCGGCCGCGCGCCTGGCCTGGTCGCGCACGCTCGACTTCCTGGCGCGGCAGCTCAAGGCCTGAGCCCGGCTGGCCTGGACGGCTGGCGCCAGCGCGGCCTGATAAGCTGAGCGGCTTGCCCCCCTGCCGTTCCCGCCTGGAGAAAAATGACCCTGCCGAATCCGCCCCGACTGCCTGACAACGCCCTGGGCCTGCGGGTGCGCCGCATCAGGAATTCGCTGGCCGACCTGAACGCCCGCATCGCCCGTCTGTCGATGTTCCTGCAGCTCTCGCTCGACAGCGAAGCCAAGGTGCAGCAGGTCATCGAGCGCAGCCATCCGCTGTTTCGGCGGCATGAAGGCCGGCAGCCGGGCGCCGATGCGGGGGGCCGGCAGAGGCAGGCGCTGGAGGAGCTGCGCGGCCTGCTGGTGCTGCGCTGCAAGGTGATGGCCAAGCTGCTCGAGACCCTGGGGCTGGAGCTGACCGGGCAGATCGCCAACCAGGCCGAGGACCATCTGGAGCGGCTGGGCTTCGAACCGGGCGCCGACGGCTTCCACCTGCTGCCACGCACCAAACCCTGAGCCTGCAACGCCTGCCGTCAGGTACCAGCCTCAGCGGGGCGGTCCGGCAGGCTCGGGCGGGCCATCGAGCGCGCGCAGGGCCATCCGGTAGCCGGCCTCGATCAGGCCGGCCAGGGTCTTGTCCGAGAAGTCGTAGCCGCTCGCAGCGGGCTCGCCGGGCAGGCTCTCGCGCACGATGCGGGTGATCTGCAGCGGCGCCTGCTGGCCCATCAGCTGGATGAAGTTGGGCTGGTGCCGGATGCGGTGGGCTTGCTCCGGTGCCAGCTCGGCCAGCAGCTCCCGCACCAGCTGCTGGAAATCATGCACCAGGGTCTCGGTCCTGAGGTCGTTGCGGATGCGCTCGGCAAACAGGATCTCCTCGCGCCTGGCCATGACCTCGGCCAGGTTGCCCGGCAACGCCCGCGCCTTGCCCGGGTAGAGGTCGACGATGTAGACCCGCTTGCCGGCCGCGCCGCAGCGTTCGATCACCTGCTCCAGCGGCGAGTTGCTGACGATGCCGCCGTCCCAGAAATGCCGGCCCTCGATCGTGGTCCAGGGAAACGCCGGCGGCAGGCTGCCGCTGGCCAGCACATGGTCGGCACTCAGCGCATCGACATAGCTGTCGAACACCACCAGCTCGCTGGTCTCGACATCGACCGCGCTGACGATGAGCCGGACCGGGCTGGACTTCAGGCGCTCGAAATCGACATATTTCTCCAGCAGCCGGCGCGCCGGCGACAGGTCGTAGAGACTGGTCCAGCAGGAAGCCGAGGCATCGACGCTCCAGAACGGCTTGAGCCAGCCGGGCTGGAAGAACTGCGGCACGCCGAGCAAGGCCACCTGCCCGCCGGCGAGCAGGCGCCGCAACCCCTCGTCGGCCAGCTCCGGCGACAGGGTGCCGAGCTCGCGCCAGAAGGCCTGCAGCTGCTGCGCCGCGTCGTCCGGGTTGCCCGCGATGATCGCGCTGTTGATGGCACCGATCGACACCCCGGCCACGATGTCGGGCCGGATGCCGCGCTCCTGCAGCGCCTGGATCGCGCCGCACTCGAAGGCGCCGAAGGCACCACCGCCCTGCAGGATGTAGACGGTCTGGTTCGGGATCTGGTCGAGCGCGAACCCGGGGTCGGACAGCCGCGGCTTGCTCGAGCGCAGATTGACCCGGTGCTTGATCAGGGCCTCCATCATGCGGGTCTCGTCGGCGGGACGCCCGAGCGAGAACAGCCCGCGCGGCACATCGTCCTGCAGGAAGATCGCGGCGTAGGAGCCGGACTCGAGCGAGCCGCGCTCGATGCGCTCCTGCCCGGGCTCGATGCGCCCGAGCAGGTTGAAGCTCAGCTCGAACACATGGCTGTAGAAATAGCTGACCTCGCAGTAGGGAGCGCGCCGGCCCAGCATGTTGCGCGCCGCATGGCGGCCCTGCTTGAAGGCATTGTCCCAATGCTCGAGATGGCGCTGGCAGTCGAACACGGTGTCATGGAAGCTGCAGGCATCGCCAGCGGCATAGATGCCGGGCCAGTCGGTCTGCAGGAAGCGGTCGACCCGGATGCCGTCCTGGTCGAAGCGGATGCCGCTGCCGCGCAGGAATCCGGTGTTGGGCCTGACCCCCACCCCCAGCAGCACCAGGTCGCAGTCCAGGCGCAAACCGCCGCGGGTCGTCACGCCCTCGACCGCCGCCCGGCCGTGGAACCGCAGCGGCTCGTCGCCCAGCAGCACCTCGACGCCTTGCTGCTCGAGCGTGGCCAGCAGATGGGCCGAGAACTCCGGCAGCGCCAGGCTCTCGAGCAGCGCGCCCTGCTCGATCAGCGTGACCGGCAGCCCGCGCTGGCGCAGGGCAGCAGCCACCTCGAGCCCGACGAAGCTGCCGCCGACCACGACGGCGCGCCTGGCCTGCAAGGCGCCGGCGCGCAAGGCCTGGGCATCGGCCAGGGTATGCAGGACATGGACGCCCGCCAGCGCGGCGCCGGGAATCTCGAGCCGCTGCGCCGACGCGCCGGTGGCCAGCAGCAGCTGGCCATAGCCGATCTCCTCCCCCGTCTCGACGCACAGCCTGCGCTGAGCGGGCTGGACCGAGCTCACCGCGGCGCCGATCCTGACCTCGATGCCGAGCCGCTCGTAGCCGGCCGCATCCATCACCCAGCGCGCCGACTCCGGCGACTCGCTCGACAGGAAGGACTTGGACAGCGAGCCCCGGTGATAGGGCAGCTGCGGCTCGGCCGCCAGCAGCAGGATGCTGCCCCGCCCCCCTTCGGCGCGCAGGGTCTGGGCCGCGCTGGCCGCGGCCACCCCGCCGCCGACGATCACATGGTCATAGCATTTCATGTCCGGATTCACCTCTGGAGTTCAGGGCGAGGATAGCTGGCCAGCCGTCAGCTGGCGGCGAGCCGTGACCAGTCCGCCACGTCATCCAGGCTACATGAAGCCTCGCTAAGCTGGGCTGGCTATTTTCTTCATCAGCTGCAGACCATGAATCTCCGTCCCCTGACCCTCGCGATCGCCCTGACCCTGGGCACCAGCGCCGCCCTGGCCCAGACCGAAGTCGGCGCCACCCTCGCCGGCCATGCCTATCTGGCGGCCGACACCACGGTGAGCGCCCCGCGCGATGCCGGTCCGCTGTTCGCCACCAGCGGCAAGTTCGCCAACGGTAAGCGCCAGCGCGTGACCGAGCTCGGCAGCGTGCCAGCCAACACCTTCGTCGGCGACCCCAAGCAGCCGCGCGCCTCCGGCGGCTTCCTGCCGGTCAAGGGCCAGTCGGTGCAGGGCTTGTCTCGCTCGGCCAGGACGAGTTCCTGACCCTGACCGACAACGGCTTCGGCAACAAGGTCAACTCGATGGACGCGCTGCTGATGGTGCACCATGTCAAGGCCGACTGGGCCAGCGGCAAGGTCAAGCGGCTCAAGACCACCTTCCTGCATGATCCCGACCGCAAGGTGCCCTTCTTCATCCAGAACGAGAACACCAGCAAGCGCTACCTGACCGGTTCCGACTTCGACATCGAGTCGATCCAGCGCATCGGCAAGGAATGGTGGATCGGCGAGGAGTTCGGCCCCTATGTGCTGCGCACCGACGAGCAGGGCAAGGTGCTGGGCGTGATCGAGACCGTGGTCGGCGGCAAGTCCTACCAGAGCCCCGACCATTACCTGCACGCGCGCCCGGCCACGCCGGCACTGCTGCCCTTCAACGTGCGGCGCTCGGGCGGCTTCGAGCCGATGGCTCGCGCGCAAGACGGCAGCAAGGTCTATCCGATGTTCGAGTGGCCGCTGTGGGACGCCCAGGCCAACGGCTACGAAAGCCACAAGGGCAAGCCCTACACCCGCATCCTCGAGCTCGACGTGGCCAGCCAGCGCTACAGCGACCGGCAGTGGAAATACCGCTTCGAGCAGGCCGGCAACGTGGCGGCCGACTTCCAGCTGATCGGCGCGACCACCGGCCTGGTGATCGAGCGCGACGATGCCTCGGAAGGCGTGAGCCCGGCCTGCCCCGGCCTGCCGCGCACCGACTGCTTCACCCATCCGGCCCAGTTCAAGCGCCTCTACAAGATCGATCTGGCACAGACCGATGAGGACGGCTTCGTCAGGAAGATCGCCTACATCGACCTGACCCGCATCGCCAACCCCAAGGGCCTGGCGCGACTGGGCGACAACGGCGCGAACTTCGCCCTGCCCCACCTCGGCCCCGAGGGCCTGGCCGTGGTCGACGACGAACATGTCGCGCTCGTCAACGACAACAACTTCCCCTACTCCTCGGGCCGCACCCTGGGCCAGCCCGACCACAACGAGATCACCCTGCTCAACGTCAAGGCGCTGATCGAGGCCAGGTAAGCCTGGCGACCCCGCGCCTGGGGCGGCCGATGCCGGCCGCCCGGGCGCTGTGGCCCGGCCGCGGGATCAGCGCGGACTGCGCAGCCGCCGGCGCTCGAAATGCTTGAGCCCGACATAGGTCGCCAGCCCGATCAGCGCCGAACCGAGCGCGAACAGGCCGTAGGCCAGCGGCCAGGGTACGCCCGCCGTCATCATCGAGAACTCCGACATGCCGCCCATGCCGGCGAGCACGTTGATCGGCATGAAGACCACGCTGAAGATGGTCAGCTGGTTGACTCGCTTGTTCTGGTTGATGTTGATGAAGCCGATGGTGGCGTCCATCAGGAAGTTGATCTTGTCGAACAGGAAGGCGGTGTGGCTGTTGAGCGAGTCGATGTTGCGCAGGATCTGCTTGGCATCCTCCATCTGCGGCACGGTCAGCAGCCGGCCGCGCATCAGGAAGTTGAGCGCGCGCTGGGTGTCGAGGATGTTGGAGCGGATGCGGCCGTTCTGGTCCTCCTCCTCGGCGATGTCGGACAGGATGGAGGCCGCCTGCTCGTCGCTGACCGACTCGTTGAGCACCAGCTTGCCGACCTTGGCCAGGATGGCGTAGCTGTTCTCGAGCGAATCGGACGAGCATTCGACGTCGGCGCCATAGAGGTCGAGCAGCACGTCGATGGCATCGGTCACATAGCCCGGCTGGGTGCGCGCGAGCCGGCGCTGCAGCCGGAACACCGGCAGGTCCTCCTCGCGCAACGAGAACAAGATGCCGCGGTACAGCACGAAGGCCACCGGCACGCTGCGCGAGTCGCCCGCGCGGTCGAGCAGGAAGTTCGAGTGCAGGTGGATCGCGTCGTTGTCCTCGATGTGGAAGCGCGCGCTGACCTCGAGGTCGGTCACGTCGAGCGGATCGGGCAGCTCGACGCCGAAATGCGCGCCGATGTAGGCGCGCTGCGCCTTGCTGGCATGGATCAGGTCGACCCAGACCGGGCGCACGCCCTCGAGGTCGCGCTTGCCGGTGTAGGGCATCTGGCGCAGCTTGCCGTCGACCAGCTCGAAGATGCTGATCTTGCTGCCCTCGATGTCGGGCTCGCGTCCGCCGGCGAGCTCGAGCCGGCGCTCGTCCGACATCTCCCACAGGATGTCGTTGATGCGCGCCTCGGGAATGCGCTGCCAGAGCTCGCGCGCCTGCTCGAGCGACAGCCCGTCGAGCGTCTCGCCGAGCTCGGCCGCCGTCTGGCGCTTGATCGCGTTGGCCAGCTCGGCCTCGTGCTGCTTGTGCACCAGCACCTCGGCGACCTCGTGACGCGACATCTTCTGGCTTCGGACGACCTGATCGACCAGTTTTTGCCTGTCCAGCATTTCCTTGAATTTTTCTATCGACATGGCTCGTGGCGCGTAAGGAGCCGCATGGATCAGGCGGCGCAAGGTGACGAAAGACCCGGCCGGGCCCATGCTCCGATTATCAGCCCCCGTCGCCATCGCACGGATGCGCTAGAGTGACAGCCTTGCATAACCAGACTGTGACAGGAGACCCCGTGAGCGATCGCGAAGCCATCATTCCGCCCGGCATGGAAGCCGTCTACCAGGACATCCGCTACGCGCCGGCGGTGCGCGCCGGCAACACGCTCTACATCTCGGGCCAGATCGGCCGCGACGAGCAGATGCAGCTGGTCGAGGACAAGGAGGCACAGTTCGTGCAGACCTTCGAGAACCTCGGCAAGGTGCTGGCAGCGGCCGGCGCGAGCTTCGACGACGTGGTCGATGTCACGAGCTTTCACACCGACATGCGCGACCTGCCGCTCTACATGAAGGTGCGCGACCGCTACTTCACGCGCAACTTTCCGGCCTGGACCGCGATCGGCGCAGCCCAGCTCTGCGGCCAGCCGGGCTACTTCCTCGAAGTCAAGGCGACTGCGGTGCTGCCGGATCGGCGCACGAGCTGAACGGGGCAAGGCCAGTCCAGGCCCGCCAGGCTGAGCCGGACTTGCCGATCGGCGCCATCGTTGACAATAGCGGGGCCCAACCAGCCCCCTTGCGCATGCCAGACCGTTCCAGCCACAGTGCCAACAATCCCTCACACCCGGCCCCGCCGAGCTCACTGCTCGCGCTGACCACTCCGGTCGCGATGGGCTACATCCCGCTCGGGACCGTGTTCGGCTTCCTGTTCGTGCAGGCCGGCGCTCACTGGTCGCTGGCCTGGCTCTCGAGCCTGCTGATCTATGCCGGCGCCGCGCAGTACATGATGGTCCCGATGCTGGCCGCCGGCATGCCGCTGGCCGCGATCGCGCTGGCCACGCTGGTGGTCAACCTGCGCCACATCTTCTATGGCCTGTCGCTGCTCGAGCGGCTGCCGCGCGGGCGCCTGCTGCGCGGCTACATGGCCTTCGCGCTGACCGACGAGACCTACTCGATCCTGACCACCCTGCCCGCGAGCACCCCGCCGCGCCAGATGGCGCTGCTGGCCCTGCTCAACCATGGCTGGTGGCTGCTCGGCACGGCGCTCGGCGCGCTGATCGGCAGCCAGGCCCGCCTGACGCTGGCCGGGCTGGACTTCGTGCTCGCCGCGCTGTTCGCCGTGCTGACGGTCGAGCAGTGGCGCAGCCGGCGCCAGGCGACGCCGGTCTGGGTCGCGCTGGCGGCCTATGGGCTGGCCTATCCGGTCGCGCCCCAGCATGCGCTGGTGCTGGCCATCGCCCTGAGCCTGGGCGCCGGCTTCTGGCTGGCAGACAAATCCGATGCCGATGATTGAACCCACCTACGCCCTGGGCGCCATCGCCGTGATGGCGCTGATCACCTTCGCGCTGCGCGCCCTGCCCTTCGTCGCCTCGCGCTGGCTGCAAAGCCACGCCATCGTGCGCCGGCTCGGCCGCTTCCTGCCGCTGGCCATCATGACCCTGCTGCTGCTGCACACGCTGGTGGGATCGGCGCGCGAACATGCATCCGGCCCCTGGCCCGAGCTGCTTAGCGCCGGCCTGGCGGCAGGGCTGCAATGGCGCAGCCGCAACCCGCTGCTGAGCATCCTGGCCGGCACCGGCCTGTACGTGCTGCTGCGCAACCTCGGCGCGAGCTGAAGCAGCAGGACGCCCCATGCCCGGCGACACCCCCAGCCAGCGCGGCCAGCGGCTGCCAGCGATCGACCTCAAGCGCTGCACCGGCTGCGGCTGGTGCGTGGCGGCCTGCCCGCTCGACCTGCTCTCGCTCGAGCGCAGCGGCTGGAAGAAGCATTCCAGCCTGCACGATGCCCATCTCTGCACCGGCTGCGCCTACTGCGCGATTCGTTGTCCGTTCGGCGTCATCACGATGCAGGAACCGCCGCTGGAATAGCGGCCTGGACCATGGCGCCAGCGGGCCGGGCCGCCTGCGCGGCGCGGCAGGCTCAGCCCTCGACCACCAGCGTGGTCTCGAGCCTGTCGCCGCTGGCGGGCTCGAGCGTGGTCAGGGTCAGGCCGGCGGCGGCCGAGACCTCGTCGTCGTCCGGCCAGTCGAGGTCCTCGGGCGGACCGTCGTATTCGGCCACGAGCTTGTAGAGCTCGCCGACCACGCTCTCGTCACCGGCATAGCCCTGGTGCTGCAGCGTGAAGTTGACCCCGCCCCTGGTAATCACGATATCGTCCATCCGGCCCTCCTCTGGATTTGCCTCGCGTTGTGCTGTCGATGGTCGGACAAGCGCTGGCTGGCGTCAAGGGCGATGCGGCAGGCAAGTCGATCATTTTGATCAGATGAAAGGGGGCATCTTATGCACATGCCCCGAAGCAAAAACAGCATTGCAGCCCCCGACGACACGGCTCCGTCACAATTTCATACACTCCTTGCAAGTAATTGATTTTATTTATTTTTTATTGATGCCTATTTTATGGGCAAACCACTTCCGGCGCCTTTTTCTCGAGGGGCAGGCCCAGCGTTCCACGACTTTCCCACAATGTTATCCACAGAAATTCTGGGCAACTGCCGAAATTCGTGAAAAATCAATGACTTGGCAAAGTGTTGCCGGCCGGAGCGGAAATGCCTGCCGGAGCCGCCATGCGGCACGCCGGCAACGACCAGGAAACGCCAGATCGGCCGCTCCTGCGCCGCCAAGGCCGGCGGCGCTCGCGGCCCGGTACCGGGGTCTATAATGTTTTGATTCTGGCGCCTGATCCACAGGTGCTCACCACCAGCAACCGCGAACCGATCCAGACTAGCCATGGCCAACGAGCTGATCAAACAAGTTACCGACGCAACCTTCGAAACCGAAGTCATCAATGCCGGCTCGCCGGTGTTGGTCGACTTCTGGGCCGAGTGGTGCGGTCCCTGCAAGATGATTGCTCCTATCCTTGACGAAGTCGCCACCAGCTACCAGGGCAAGCTGCAGGTCGCGAAGATGAACGTCGACGACAACCGCGAAGTCCCGGCCAAGTTCGGCATCCGCGGCATCCCGACGCTGATGGTGTTCAAGGACGGCCAGCTCGCCGCGACCAAGGTCGGCGCGCTGAGCAAGGCCCAGTTGACCGCCTTCATCGACCAGCAACTGGCCTGAGGCAAGTCCCAGCCGCTCCGGTGCAAGGCCGGGGCGGTTTCCTGTCATAATGGCCTGACACAGCGCCCCAGACAGGCCTTTCCCCTTTCGATGCCACGCGCCAGCTCAGCCGCGTCGACATCCACCCCCCATCACTTACACCACTCCCGCTGCGGAGTAACGTCCATGCATCTGAACGAACTCAAGGCACTGCACGTGTCTGAAGTGCTCAAGCAAGCCGAAGCCCTGGAAATCGAGAACACCGGCCGCATGCGCAAGCAGGAGCTGATGTTCGCGATCATCAAGAAGCGCGCCAAGACCGGCGAGCTGGTGTTCGCCGACGGCGTGCTCGAAGTCCTGCCCGATGGCTTCGGCTTCCTGCGCGCGATGGACACCAGCTTCACGGCGTCCACCGACGACATCTACATCTCGCCGAGCCAGATCCGCCGCTTCAACCTGCACACCGGCGACATGATCGAGGGCGAGGTCCGGATTCCGAAGGACGGCGAGCGCTACTTCGCGCTCAACAAGCTCGACAAGATCAACGGCCTGCCGCCCGAGCAGAACAAGCACAAGATCATGTTCGAGAACCTCACGCCGCTGTTCCCGAAGGAGCAGATGAAGCTCGAGCGCGAGATGAAGGGCGAGGAGAACGTGACCGGCCGCGTGATCGACATCATCGCGCCGATCGGCAAGGGCCAGCGCGCGCTGATCGTGGCACCCCCGAAGAGCGGCAAGACGGTGATGATGCAGCATATCTGCCACGCCATCACGACCAACCACCCGGAAGTCGAGCTGATGGTGCTGCTGGTCGACGAGCGCCCGGAAGAAGTCACCGAGATGCAGCGCACCGTGCGCGGCGACGTGATCGCTTCCACCTTCGACGAGCCGGCCGCGCGCCATGTGCATGTGGCCGAGATGGTGATCGAGCGCGCCAAGCGCCTGGTCGAACTGAAAAAGGACGTGGTGATCCTGCTCGACTCGATCACGCGACTGGCGCGCGCCTACAACAACGTGCTGCCGAGCTCGGGCAAGGTGCTGACCGGCGGCGTCGACGCCAATGCGCTGCAGCGCCCCAAGCGCTTCTTCGGCGCCGCGCGCAATGTCGAGGAAGGCGGCTCGCTGACCATCATCGCGACCGCGCTGGTCGATACCGGCAGCCGCATGGACGAGGTGATCTTCGAGGAATTCAAGGGCACCGGCAACTGCGAGATCCACCTCGACCGCCGCCTGTACGAGAAGCGCGTCTTCCCCTCGATCCAGCTCAACCGCAGCGGCACGCGCCGCGAGGAACTGCTGCTGCAGCCCGAGATCCTGCAGAAGACCCGCATCCTGCGCCAGTTCATGTACAACATGGACGAGATCGAGGCGATGGAGATGGTGCTCAAGAGCATGAAGCAGACCAAGAACAACCACGAGTTCTTCGACCTCATGCGCCGCGGCGGTTGAGGCTATAATCAAAGGCTTTTGGCGGAAAGTTCATCCGGAATAGGCTGGATGCGGCTGCCGCCGCTGACCCAATACTTAGGAAATGCGATGAAAGAAGGCATTCACCCCAACTACCGCGAAGTCTGCTTCGTGGACCTGTCCAACGGCTTCAAGTTCGTGACCCGCTCCTGCGCCAACACGAAGGAGATGATCGAGATGGAAGACGGCCGCAAGCTGCCGCTGTTCAAGCTGGATACCTCGAGCGAATCGCACCCGTTCTACACCGGCACCCAGAAGTCGGTCGACACCATGGGCGGCCGCGTCGAGAAGTTCCGCAACCGCTTCGCCCGCAGCGTCAAGTAATTCTTGGTCGCTTTCGAGCCCCGAAAAAAGCAGCCTCCGGGCTGCTTTTTTTTATCATGGAGCCATGGTGCCTGAGCTGCATTCCCCTACCCCGGCAATCGTCTCCCAGCAGGCGGCGCGCAGGCTGCCACGCTGGATCCTGCTGCTGCTCGGACTGGTCTATGTGCTGCCCGGCCTGCTCGGCCGCCAGCCCTGGAGCGGCCCTGACCTGGCCTCGTTCGGCGTCATGCTCGAGCTGGCTCAGGGTGCGGGCGACTGGCTGCATCCGCAACTGCTGGGCGAACCCGCCGCGGTCCAGGCCTGGCTGCCCTACTGGCTGGGAGCCGCCAGCATCAAGCTGCTGCCCTTCCTGCCGGCCGAGCTCGCCGCGCGCCTGCCCTACGGGCTGCTGCTCGCGCTGGCGCTGAGCTGCACCTGGATGGCGGCCTACCAGCTCGCCAGCCTGCCCAATGCGCAGCCGGTCGCCTTCGCCTTCGGCGGCGAAGCCCGGCCGCAGGACTATGCGCGCGCGCTGGCCGACGCGGCGCTGCTGGCGCTGGTCGCCAGCCTGGGTCTGGCCCAGCTGGCGCACGAGACCACGCCGGATGCGGCCCAGCTGGCCTTTGCGTCGCTGCTGCTGTTTGCCTGCGCGCGTCTGTCGAGTCCGGGCAGCCGCTGGCGCGGCGTCAGCGCAGCCGCCTGGTGGCTGGGTGCCGTCGGCCTGGCACTCAGCGGTGCGCCCTGGGTCGGACTGGCCCTGGGCGGCGGCTGGCTGGCCTGGTCGCTGCGGCTCAAGCGCTCAGGCCGCAACGGTGCCGCAGACCCATGGCTGCTGGCGTTCTGCGCCTCCGGCACCCTGCTGGCGGCGCTGCTGGCCTGGCGGCTCGAGCTGCCGAGCCGCTTCGAGCAGCTCAGCGACTGGGCGGCCTGGACCGACCTGGCGCATTGGCGCCGCTTCGGTCGGCTGCTGCTGTGGTTCAGCTGGCCAGCCGGCCTGCTCGCACTGCTGACGGTCTGGCGCTGGCGCCGGCGCCTGGGCAACACCCACCTGCTGCTGCCAATCTGGTTCGCCGTGGTCGGCATGGCTTCTTGCTGGCTGCTCGATGCCAGCGACCGCGCGCTGCTGCTGGCGCTGCCCGCACTGGCCTGCCTGGCAGCCTTCGCGCTGCCGACGCTGTCGCGCAGCGTGACCGCGCTGATCGACTGGTTCGCGCTGCTGTTCTTCAGCGGCTGCGCGCTGCTGATCTGGTTCTACTGGCTGGCGCTGCAGACCGGTGCGCCGGCCAAGCCCGCCGCCAATGTGCTGCGCCTGCTGCCCGGCTTCAAGCCGGAACTCGACTGGACGCTGCTGCTGCCGGCTCTGCTCGGCAGCCTGGCCTGGCTGATCGCGCTGGCCTGGCGGCTCGGGCGCTACCGGCCTGCGCTCTGGAAGGGGCTGGTGCTGTCGGCCGGCGGCAGCACGCTGTGCTGGCTGCTGCTGATGACGCTCTGGCTGCCGGCCTTGAACTATGGCATGGGGCAGGAGCCGATCTCGCGGCGCATCGCGGCACTGGCGCCTGCGGGCAGCTGCGTGCTGGTGCACGGCCTCAATGGCTCGCAGATCGCAGGTCTGCAATACCATGGCGGCCTCAAGCTCGAGCGTGCCAGGCGCGACCGGCGCAGCGACTGCCAGCTGCTGGTGGTCGAGCCCAAGGCCGCTGCCCGGCTGGCGCAGACCGTCGACCTGTCGCAGTGGCGCGCGCTGCGCAAGGTGCCGCGCCTGCGCGAGAACCGCGACGGCCTGCTGGTCTATCTCAGGCGCTGATGGCGTCTGCCGGCTTGGCCGGGAGGTCGAGCGGGCGGACCCGGCTGGCCGGCAGCTGGATGCGGAAGGTCGAACCCTGGCCGACCACGCTGTCGATGCGCAGCTGGCCGCCGTGGCGCTGCACCACATGCTTGACGATGGCCAGTCCCAGGCCGGTGCCGCCGGTCTCGCGCGAACGGCTGCGGTCGACGCGGTAGAAGCGCTCGGTCAGGCGCGGGACATGCTCGGCCTCGATGCCAGGGCCGGTATCGCTGACCCAGTATTCGGCACCGCCCTGCGGCAGCAGGCGCCAGCCGGCACGAATGACGCCACCCGGTGGCGTGTAGCGCACGGCATTGCTGAGCAGGTTGGACATCGCGCTCAGCAGTTCGGTGCGCGAACCGGCGAGCTCGAAGTCGGCCCCGGCATCGGCGCAGATGTCGTGCGAGCCTTCGGCGATCAGGTCGGACAGGGAACGACCATCCTCGACCACATGGTCGAGCAGTTCATGGGCGGGCATCCACTCGGCGGTGCCGGGCGCCGGCGTGCCTTCGAGGCGTGACAGCAGCAGCAAGTCGTTGACCAGGGTCATCATGCGCTGCGACTGCTGGTTCATCAGCAGCAGATAGCGCTCGCGCTCCTCGGCCGACAGGTCGTAGCTCAGCAGGGTCTCGACGAAGCCGCTCAGCACGGTCAGCGGGGTGCGGATCTCGTGCGAGACATTGGCGACGAAATCGCGCCGCATGGTGTCGGCCAGCTCGACGCTGGTGATGTCGCGCGTCAGCAGCAGCTTGTTGCCAAAGCCGTAGGAATGGAGCTGGAGCGAGATCCGGCTCGGCTGCACGCCGGCCAGGGCGCGCACCTGGATCTCGACCGGCTGGGAATAGTCGCCGCCCTTGAGGTAGGCGACGAAGGCCGGATCGCGCACCAGGTTGAGCAGGTGCTGGCCCAGGTCGCGCTTGACATCGAAGCCGAGATGGTCGGCCACGGCCTGGTTGCACAGGATGATGCGCTCGGCGCTGTCGAGCACCAGCAGACCGTTGGGCGAGGCCTCGAAGGCGGCGATCAGCTGCTGCAGCCGGTCCTCGACCTTGCGTGTCTCGCGCTGCAGCAGCTTGAAGCCCTTCTGGCTGCGCTCGACCAGCTCGGTCCAGTCGTCCGGCAGATCGGGCGCCGCCGACGGGTGGCCCTGGCGCAGCCAGTCGCGAAAGCGCCCGAGCCGGTGCTGGTCTATCATCAGCCAGAGCATGGCGCCGGTGCCGGCACCGCCGATCAGCTGCAGCGGCTCGGCATCGAGGACCAGTGCCGCGGAGCCGCCGGCAGCCGTCAGGGCCAACAGCTCGATCAGGCGCCTGATCATGCCGAAGCGGCGATGCCGGGCCGCAGCGACTTGAGCACGGCCTGCGCGCTCAGGCGGTAGCCGGCGCCGCGCACGGTCTCGATCATCTTGCCGGCCTCGCCGAGCGACTCGCGCAGGCGCTTGACATGGACGTCGACGGTGCGCTCCTCGATGAAGACATGGTCGCCCCAGACCCGGTCGAGCAGCGAGCCGCGCGTGTGCACGCGCTCGGGATGCTTCATGAGGAAATGCAGCAGCTTGAACTCGGTCGGGCCGACCTTGAGCTCGCGCCCCTGGTGGCTGACGCGGTAGGTCGCGGCATCGAGGTGCAGCTCGCCGACCTGGACCGAATCGTTGACGATCTCGGGCGCGCGGCGGCGCAGGACGGCGCGGATGCGCGCGAGCAGCTCATGGGTCGAGAACGGCTTGGTGACATAGTCGTCGGCCCCGGCATCGAGTCCCTGCACCTTGTCCGACTCCTCGGTCCGGGCGGTCAGCATGATGATGGGGACCGGCTTGGTGCGCTCCTGCGAACGCCAGCGCTTGGCCAGCGCGACACCGCTCTCGCCCGGCAGCATCCAGTCGAGCAGGACGACATCGGGCAGGACGGCATCGATCTCGCGCTGGGCAGCGGCGCCATCGAACACGACCGTGGGGGCAAAGCCGTTGTGGCGCAGGTTGACGGCGATCAGTTCAGCGATCGCCGGCTCGTCCTCCACCACCAGCACGCGCGGCATCTTCCTCATTTGATAGCCGCCTCCCGCTCCGCTTCCGTGGTGTGACGGACGTCGGCGCCCTTGGCGATGTAGATCACGGCCTCGGCGATGTTGGCGGCATGGTCGCCGATGCGCTCGATCGCACGCGCCAGGAACATCAGGTTCAGCCCCGAGCTGATGGTGCGCGGGTCTTCCATCATGTAGGTCAGCAGCTTGCGCGTCAGGCCTTCATGCTCGACGTCGATCGCCTCGTCGCCCTTGATCACGGTCAGCGCGGCCTTGACATCCATGCGCGCGAAGGCATCGAGCGAGCGATGCAGCAGGTCGGAGGCCAGGCTGCCGGCCACGCGCAGCTCGGTGGTCGGCAGCGCGCGCGGCATGCCGTTGTCCAGCGTGGACTTGAGCATCTTGGCGATGGTGCAGACCTCGTCGCCGGCGCGCTCGAGATTGATGATGATGCGCGCGGTGCCGACCAGCAGGCGCAGGTCGCGCGCGGTCGGCTGGCGCCGGCTCATGGTCGAGGTCACGTCATGGTCGATCTGCACTTCCATGCGGTTGACCTTGTCCTCGATCTCGAGCACCTGGGTGCAGGTCTCGGCGCTCAGGTGCGACAGCGCGTAGAGCACCTGCTGCAGCTGGGACTCGACGACGCCGCCCATCTCGAGCACCTGGGTCGAGATGCGGTTGAGCTCGGCGTCGAACTGGCTGGAGAGATGTTTTTCCATCGTGATCAACCAAACCTTCCTGTGATGTAGTCTTCGGTTTCGCTGCGTTGCGGCTTGAAGAAGATCTGCTCGGTGGTGCCGTACTCGACCAGGTTGCCCAGGTACATGTAGGCGGTGAAGTCCGAGCAGCGGGCGGCCTGCTGCATGTTGTGGGTCACGATCGCGATCGTGTAGTCGTTCTTGAGCTCGTGCACCAGCTCCTCGACCTTGCCGGTCGAGATCGGGTCGAGCGCCGAGGTCGGCTCGTCGAGCAGCAGGACCTTGGGCTTGACCGCGACGCTGCGCGCGATGCACAGGCGTTGCTGCTGGCCGCCGGAGAGCGACAGGCCGCTCTGGTTGAGCTTGTCCTTGACCTCGTTCCAGAGCGCGGACTTGGATAAAGCCCATTCGACGCGGTCGTCCATGTCGGACTTGCTCAGGCTCTCGTACAGCTTGACGCCGAAGGCGATGTTGTCGTAGATCGACATCGGGAACGGGGTGGGCTTCTGGAACACCATGCCGATGCGCGCGCGCAGCAGGTTCAGGTCCTGCTTGGGATCGAGGATGTTGTTGCCGTAGAAGTTGATCTCGCCCTCGGCACGCTGGCCCGGATAGAGGCTGTACATGCGGTTGAGGGTGCGCAGCAGGGTGGACTTGCCGCAGCCCGACGGACCGATGAAGGCGGTGACCTTGTTCTCGGCGATGTCGAGGTTGATGTTCTTGAGGCCCTGGAACTTGCCGTAGTAGAAGTTCAGGTTGCGCACCTCGATGGCGTTCTTGAGCTCGGTGGTGGTGGCGGTCATGGGAAGGGGTTCTCGCTGAAGGGGTTCAGTGGAGGATGGGTTTCAGGCGGGCGAGACAGCTCAGCCAGCCACCTTTTCGCGGAAGAAGACGCGGGCCAGGATGTTGAGCACCAGCACCGTCATGGTGATCAGCAGCGCGCCGCCCCAGGCCAGGCGGACCCAGTTGTCGTAGGGGCTCATGGCGAACTGGTAGATCACGACCGGCAGGTTGGCGATCGGCTTGGACATGTCCGAGCTGAAGAACTGGTTGTTCAGCGCCGTGAACAGCAGCGGGGCGGTCTCGCCGCTGATGCGGGCGATGGCCAGCAGCAGGCCGGTGATGACGCCGCTCTTGGCCGCGCGCAGGGTGATGAAGGTGGCGACCTTCCAGCGCGGTGCGCCCAGGCCGAAGGCGGCCTCGCGCAGCGTCGGCGGCACCAGGCGCAGCATGTTCTCGGTGGTGCGGACCATGACCGGAATCGCGATCAGCGACAGCGCGATGGTGCCGGCCCAGCCCGAGAAATGGCCGACCTGGGCCACGAAGATCGCGTAGACGAACAGGCCCAGCACGATCGAGGGCGCCGACAGCATGATGTCGGTCACGAAGCGGGTCAGCTCGGCGGTCTTGCTCTGGTCGCCGTACTCGGCCAGGTAGACGCCGGCGAAGACGCCGACCGGGGTCGCGATCAGGATCGTGAAGCCGACGATCAGCAGGCTGCCGTAGATGGCGTTGGCCAGGCCGCCACCTTCGGTGCCGGGTGCCGGGGTCGACTGGGTGAACATGTTCCAGTCCAGCGCGGACAGGCCGTTGGCGAACAGCACGCTGAGGATCCAGAGCAGCACGATCAGGCCCAGCACCATGGCAAGCATGGACAGGGTCAGGCCGATCGCGTTGGCCGTCTTGCGGCGGCGATACAGGAGGGAAGTGTTTTGCATATCCATGTTTGTCTCGCGGATGAGCGGCTCCTGGTCAGTTGCCCTTGGCCTTTTCGGCGCGGATCAGCATGATCTTGGCGATGGCCAGCACGAAGAAGGTGATCACGAACAGCAGGAAGCCCAGGCCGAACAGGGCCGACATGTGGAAGTCGGCAGCTTCGCCGAACTCGTTGGCCAGGGTCGAGGCGATCGAGGTGCCGGGCGAGAACAGCGAGGCGCTGAGCTTGTTCGAGTTGCCGATCACGAAGGTGACGGCCATGGTCTCGCCCAGGGCGCGGCCCAGGCCCAGCATGACACCACCGACCACGCCCTTTTGCGTGTAGGGCAGCACGACATAGCGCACCACTTCCCAGGTGGTGCAACCCAGGCCGTAGGCCGACTCGCGCAGGATCGGGGGCACGATCTCGAACACGTCGCGCATCACCGCGGCGACGAAGGGCAGCACCATGAAGGCCAGCACCAGGCCGGCGGCCAGGATGCCGATGCCGTTCATCGCGCCGCCGAAGAAGCCACCGATCAGCGGCATCTGGCCCAGGGTGGATTGCAGTGCGGGCTGGCCGTACTCGGCGAACAGCGGTGCGAAGATGAAGAGGCCGAACATGCCGTAGATGATGGAGGGCACGGCGGCCAGCAGCTCGACGGCGGTGCCGAGCGGGCGACGCAGCCAGACCGGGCAGGTCTCGGTCAGGAACAGCGCGACGCCAAACGACAGCGGCACGGCGATCAGCAGCGCGATGGCCGCGCTGACCAGGGTGCCGACGACGGCGATGGCGGCACCGAACTCCTCGTTGACGATGTCCCACTCGACGCGCCAGATGAACTCGAAGCCGAACTTCTGGAACGCCGGCCAGGCATTGATGAACAAGGAGACGATGATGCCCAGCAGTGCCACCAGCACGAGCAGCGAGAAGGTCAGCGTGATCTTGTGAAAGAAGAAATCCTGGATTTGCTGGCGCTTGACGATCGAGAGCATGCGCTGCTCGTCACGTCCGCCGGCTGCCTCGGGTAGGCTCATGGTGGCTCCCACGCTCATGGTGTGTGATCGGTTGTGTTGAAGAAACAAGCATTGCGCCAGCGTGACGGATCACGAGGCGCAATGTCTGGGGAGAGTCTGGAGACCTTACTTGATCTGCGACCAGACCTTGCTCTGGATCTGCGTGGTCACTGCGTCAGGCAGCGGCACGTAGTCGAGGTCCAGGGCCAGCTTCTTGCCGTTCTTGAACGCCCAGGCGAAGAACTTCTGTGCTTCCTGCGAAGCGGCCTTGTCTTCCGGGCTCTTGTACATCAGGATGAAGGAGGCGGTGGTGACGGGCCAGCTGTTGGCACCCTTGGCATCGACCATCGACACGCCCATGCCCGGCACGCTGAACCAGTCCACGCCAGCGGCTGCAGCGGCGAAGGTGCTGTCGTCAGGGCTGACGTACTTGCCATCCTTGTTCTGCAGCTGCATGAAGTTCATGTTGTTCTTCTTCACGTAGGCGTACTCGACGTAGCCCAGTGCGCCCTTGACGCGGTTGACGTTGGCGGCGACGCCTTCGTTGCCCTTGCCACCGACGGAGGAGTCGGCCGGCCACTTGACGGCAGCGCCCTTGCCCACCTTGTCGGCCCATTCCTTGCTGACGGCGCTCAGGTAGTCGGTCCAGTTGAAGGTGGTGCCCGAACCGTCGGCGCGGTGCACGATGGTGATGGACTGGTCAGGCAGGTTCTTGCCCGGGTTCAGGGCGGCCAGCTTGGCGTCGTTCCACTTGGTGATCTTGCCCATGAACATGTCGGCCAGCACCGGGCCGGTCACGCGCAGTTCGCCCGGCTTGAAGCCTTCGAGGTTGATCACGGGGACGGTGCCGCCGATGATGGCCGGGAACTGGACCATGCCGTCCTTGTCGAGCTCTTCACCCTTGAGCGGGGCGTCGGTGGCGCCGAAGGTCACGGTCTTGGCGCGGATCTGCTTGATGCCGCCGGAAGAACCGATCGACTGGTAGTTCAGGCCGACACCGGTTTCCTTTTTGTAGACCTCGGCCCACTTGGCATACATCGGATAGGGGAAGGTGGCACCGGCGCCGGTGATGTCGGCAGCGGAGGCAAAAGTCGGCAGCGCGAAGCCGGTCATGGCGACTGCAGCAGCAGCGATGCTCTTGAGGAAATGGCGTTTCATGGTCGACGTCCTTTCGGATGAGTGGGGATCGGTAAGGCTGACTTTATGCCTGATGTGTGACACATTCATGACACTGATTTCACAATATCCCTGAATCGGCGGGACCGCAACAGTCTGTCAGTGCCGACGGCAAAAGAGCTCCGCCCAGGAAATACAAGGTGTTATGCTGCCGTGGAATTTTGACAACTTGACATGCAAAACGGAACCTTGCTGGCTGCGGTGGACCTCGGGTCCAACAGCTTTCGCCTAGAAATCGGCCGCTACGACTCGGGCCATATCGAACGAGTCGAATACCTCAAGGAAACGGTGCGTCAGGGCAGCGGCCTGGACGAGAACAAGAACCTGAGCCTGGTGGCGATGGAGCGCGGCTGGGAATGCCTGGCGCGGTTTGCCGAGCGGCTGCAGGGCTTCCAGAAGCACCAGGTGCGCGCGGTCGCGACCCAGACCCTGCGCGAGGCCAGGAACCGCGACGACTTCACGCGCCGCGCCCAGGAGGTGCTGGGCTTTCCGATCGAGGTGGTCTCGGGCCACGAGGAAGCCCGGCTGATCTACCAGGGCGTGTCGCACCTGTTGCCGCAATCGGACGAGAAGCGACTGGTGATCGACATCGGCGGGCGCTCGACCGAGGTCATCCTGGGCCAGGGCTACAGCGCGAGCAAGATGGAGTCCTACCGGCTCGGCAGCGTGGCCTGGTCGACGCGCTATTTCCCGCGCGGCCAGATCACCCAGCAGTCGCTGCTGACCTCGGAGATCGCGGCCAAGGCCGTGCTCGACGAGGCGCTCGACGCCTATCCGGTCGGCAGCTGGGACACCGCCTACGGCAGCTCGGGCACGGTCGGCGCCGTGGCCGAGATCCTCACGCTGCACGGCTTTCCATCCGGCCAGATCACGCGCGAGGGCCTGGACTGGCTGACCGACAAGCTGCTGCGCGCCGGCCACCCCGACCACCTGCGGCTCGAGGGCCTGAAGGACGACCGGCGCCCCGTCATCGGCGGCGGCATCGGCGTGCTGCGCGCGATCTTCGAGCTGTTCAAGCTCGAGAGCCTGACCAAGGCCGACGGCGCCCTGCGCCAGGGCGCGCTGTACGACCTGATCGACCGCGAGAACGACACGACCGATGTGCGCGAGCGCACCGTGAACTGGCTGTGCGAGCGCTATGGCGTCGACCAGCTGCATGCGGCACGGGTCGGACGGATAGCGACCGACCTGTTCACCCAGATCGCCCTGCCCGATCCGAACAACGAGCGCTATTCGCAGAAGCTGGTCTGGGCGGCGCGACTGCACGAGATCGGCACCCATATCTCGCACAGCGACATGCACCGCCATGGCGCCTACATCCTCGACCATGTCGATGCGCCCGGCTTCACGCTGCAGGAGCTGCACCGCATGAGCCAGCTGGTGCTGGGCCAGCGTGGCAAGCTGCGCAAGATCGAGGACTATCTGGATGATGAGCTGTTCGCCAAGCAGCTGCTGTGCCTGCGGCTGGCGGTGCTGCTGTGCCACGCGCGCCAGGACCCCGACATCGCACCGCTGCAGCTGAGCTACAAGACGCGCCAGTTCAAGCTGACCGCCAGCACGGGCTGGGCACGCAGCTACCCGCAGTCGGCCTGGCTGGTCGAGGAGGAAGTGGCGGCCTGGCAGAAATCAGGCTGGCGCTTCTCGGCCGACCTGGGCTGAGCAGATGGGGGGGGTGGCAAGCACCCCGCTCCGAGCCCCCCCCTAGTGATCGAACCGGCCCATGGCCGGTTTTTTCATGGCCGCGCCGCCAGGCCAGGGCTGGCTGTAAGCGGCCCAGGCCTCAGTGCAGATGGCGCGCAGCCTCGGGCCAGCGACCGTAGTCGACATAGGAGGATGCCACCGCTCCCAGGTGATGATGACCGAGCTCGTGCGACGCGGTAGCCGCCTCGGGACAGAGCAGGCTGGAAAACCACTGCGACAGGGCCTGCAGCAGCGGCGAACGGTTGAGGGGGCTGAACATGATTCCCTGCCAATATTTACAACGATATATACCGTTTATACCGCCACGAGGAAACATGTAAACCCGGAAAAACCCTAGGTCAGCACAGCCAGCCGCCGTCGTTCGCCGCTGCTGGACACAGTACGAAAAAAAAGCGCTCCGAAGAGCGCTTTTGCTTGCACCAGCCGGGCAGGAAGAAGCTGCCCGATCAGGATCAGAAGGCGTGACGGACGCCGACGGCCAGGGTCTTGACCTTGCCCAGGTCGGCACCGGTGTTGTCGTTTTCCTTCTTGATGTGCTTGTAGCCGACGTAGGCGTCGGTACGCTTGCTCAGCACGTAGTTGGCGGCCAGGGTGTAGCCGGTGGTCTTGAAGTCGGTGCCGGTGACGGCATCGTACTTGCTGCCAGCGTAGCCGAAGAAGACGTTGATGTTGGACGCCACCGGAGCCTGGACACCGAAGTACAGGCTGTCGCTGTCGCCCTGCTTGACGCCCTTGGACTCGATTTCCAGCGACTGGTAGCCGCCGACCAGCTTGGCGACGCCGAAGTCGTAGGAAGCAGCCAGCAGGTTGAAGGTCTTGTCTTCGGTCTGGCCGGTAGCGACAGCCGGGGTGCCGGCGGTCAGCTGGGACTCTTCCTTCTGGAAGCCGTAGCCGACCAGCAGCGGGCCGTTGGCGTACTGCAGCTTCAGCGAGGTGTGGCTGGTAGCGTCAGCCACGTTGGTCTTGTTCTCGCCCAGCGAGACAGCGACAGCGCCGCTGAAGCCGTTGAAGGTCGGGCTGACGTAAGCGACGGTGTTGTCGGTCTTGTCGGTGTAGTCGACCTTGGCGTTCTTGATGGTGTCGCCGACCGGGCTGATGTTGGTGTCAGCGATCGGGTTGGTCTTGCCACGCAGGTCGTCGTACGGGGTGCCCATGCGGCCCAGGGCCACGGTACCGAAGTTGCCCGACAGGTTGATGCTGGACTCGCCCTTGAAGTTCACGCCGTCCAGAGCACCGGTGTCGGTCTTGAAGCGCTGCTCGAGCTTGAAGCCAGCCTTCAGGCCGCCGCCGAGGTCCTCGGTACCGCGCATGCCCCAGCGGCTGGACTTCAGGCCACCCGATTCGACCACGGTCTGGCTCTTGGAGCCCGGGGTCTTGATGGTGTCCTGGGTGGTGCCGACGAAGGCATCGACGATGCCGTACAGCTGGACGGAGGATTGGGCCATGGCGGCACCGGAAGCGGCCAGCACGGCCAGGGCGATCAGACTCTTTTTCATGGAACGGTTTCCTGTTGATTAAGACTGAGGGCTGCTGTTGCAGCCCTCGCTACTATCAGATCCACTGCTTGAGCGGATAGAGTAATTACCCCAGATTCAGATGACAGTTCCGAGACAAGAGGGTCTGAGTGTTGTCAAACAACAACAAGCCCCAGCCTGGCATCAGGCCATGATGTGCAGGCCGGCGTCGACGTAGATCACGTCGCCGGTCATGCCCGAGGTCGCGCCGCTGACCAGGAAGGCGACCACGCGGCCGACCTCGGCGATGTCGACCAGACGGCGGCCCGGCGAGCGGGTCACGGCCTTGTCGATCAGCTCGTCGAAATGGTCGATGCCAGAAGCCGCGCGCGTGCGCAGCGGACCCGGCGAGACCGCGAAGACGCGGATGTCGCGCTCGCCGAGCTCGTTGGCCAGGTAGCGCACCGAGGACTCGAGCGCGGCCTTGACCGGGCCCATCAGGTTGTAGTGATCGACCACCTTGTCGGCGCCGTGGTAGCTCATCGTGATCAAGGCGCCGCCCGGATTGAGCAGCTTCTCGGCGTGGTGCGCCATCTCGATGAAGCTGTGGCAGGAGACCTGCATCGCCTGCAGGAAGCCGGCCTGCGAGCAGTCGGTGATGCGGCCGTGCAGGTCGGCGCGCGGCGCGAAGGCGATCGAGTGGATCACGAAGTCCAGGCTGCCCCATTCCTCGCGGATGCGGTCGAACACCGCCTCCATCTGGCCCGGCTGCATCACGTCGAGCGGCAGCAGCAGGCCGGCGTCGATCTGCCGGGCCAGCGGCTCGACATAGGTCTTGGCCTTGTCGTTGAGGTAGGTCAGCGCGATGTCGGCGCCAAAGGCGCGCAGCTTGGCCGCGCAGCCGAAGGCGATGCTGTCGCCATTGGCCACGCCGACCACCAGGCCGCGCTTGCCCTTGAGCATGTCGCCGATGCGGCTGTTTTCATCCCAGACCTTGGGCAGGGGATCGTTCGAATTCGGGTCCTTGAACATATGCGGTTTCCTTGAAAGATGACAGGAGGCCTCAGAGCGCCGCCTCGGCCTCGGCCCGGGTTTCGTAGATATGCGGCGCCAGCCCGCGCTCGCGGATCGCGCTGCCGAGCTTGTCGCGCAGGAAGGCGCTGGTGGTGTAGCGCGTGACCTGGCCGTAGTAGCGTTCGACCAGATCGGCAACGACCTGGGCATAGGCGTCCATGGCCGGCTCGAGGATCTCGAAGCCGTCGTAGTTGACGACCACGTCGACCCGGTGGCCGATGGCCTGGCACTGGCGCTCGACCGCGTCCTTCACGTCCTGCGCGTCCTTCGGGCTGACCAGCTTGAGGCCCTGGAAGTTGAGGAACAGGCGGTTGCGCTCGGGCTGCCAGCTGATGCGCTCGAGCAGCGAGATCGCCAGCAGGCTGTCCTTCAGGCCCATCGGTTCGGGACGGAAGATGCGCGCGTCCATCAGGATGGGCTGCCTGACGATCGGGCGGAAGGCCATCTGCGACAGGATGTCGCGCTCGAGGTCGATGCCGGGCGCGATCTCGGTCAGCTCCAGGCCCTCGGGCGTGAGCGCGAAGACGCAGCGCTCGGTCACGTAGAGCACCCGCTTGCCCAGGCGGGCCGCGTATTCGCCGCTGAAGGTGACCTGCTCGATCGCCTCGACGAACTTGCGGTGCTTGCCTTCCTGCAGGATGGTCAGCTGGCCCTCCTGCACCGCCACCTTGAGGCCGCCGGCACTGAAGGTGCCGATGAAGACCACGGTGCGGCTGTTCTGCGTGATGTTGATGAAGCCGCCAGCGCCCGCCAGCTTGGGGCCGAAGCGGCTGACGTTGATGTTGCCGCGCGCATCGCACTCGGCCAGTCCCAGCACGGCCAGATCCAGGCCGCCGCCGTCGTAGAAGTCGAACTGCTGGTTCATGTCCAGCTGGGCGGTCGCGTTGGTCGAGCTGCCGAAGTTCAGGCCGCTGCCGGGCACGCCGCCGACCACGCCGGGCTCGGCGGTCAGCGTCATGTAGGACAGCAGGCGTTCCTCGTTGGCGATGTCGGCCACGCCCTCGGGCATGCCGATGCCGAGGTTGACCACCGCGTTGGGCATCAGCTCGAAGGCGGCGCGGCGCGCGATGATCTTGCGCTCGTTAAAGGGCATGGGCGGCAGCGCATCGAGCGGCACCCGCATCTGGCCCGACAGGGCCGGGTGGTAGGCCGTGCCGTAGGTCTGCATGTGGTACTCGGGACGCGCCTGCACCACGCAGTCGACCAGGATGCCCGGCACCTTGACCTGGCGCGCCGGCAGGCTGGCGCGCTCGCACAGGTATTCGACCTGGGCGATCACGATGCCGCCGGCGTTCTTGACCGCCGTCGCGATTGCCAGCGTGTCCTGGGTCAGCGCCTCGCGCTCGATCGACAGGTTGCCGTCCGGGTCGGAAATAGAGGCCCGGATGAAGGCGACCTGGGGCTTGGGCACGCGGTAGAACAGCAGCTCCTGGCCAGCGAGCTCGACCACGCTGACGAGCTCCTCGGTGGTGCGGGCATTGACCTTGCCGCCTTGCAGGCGCGGGTCGACGAAGGTGCCCAGGCCGACGCGCGACAGGTTGCCGGGCAAGCCGGCGGCGATGTCGCGGTACAGGTGCGAGATCACGCCCAGCGGCAGGTTCCAGGCCTCGATGCGGTTTTCCACCGCCATCGCACCGAGCTTGGGCACCAGGCCCCAGTGGCCGCCAATGGCGCGCTTGATCAGGCCATCGAGCGCGATGCGGTTGATGCCCTGCTCCTTGCCGTCGCCAGGGCCGCCGCCGAAGATCAGCGTCAGGTCGCGCGGCGACTGGCTGGCCTCGAAGCGCTGTTGCAAGGCCAGCAGCAGCTCGTCGGGCACGCCGACGACGCCGAAGCCCGAGCAGACCAGGGTGTCGCCGTCGTGGATCAGGCCGATCGCCTGCTCAGGCGTGACAATCTTGGACTTCATGCTCACTCCTGCGGCTTGTTGCGCACCGCGGTCTTGCGTGCGGGCTTGGCGGCTGGCGACTCGGCAGCCGGCTCGGGGCTGACGGCGGCGCTTGGCTCGGCCAGCTCGGGGGCGGCGACCAGCTCGGCCGGTGCGGCCTCGATCACGGGCTGGACCTGGCCGAGCAGCTGCTCCATGGCCTCGAACATGTGGCGCGAATGGGGCTCCATGTCGCTGCGGTCGCCGACGATGAAGCGCACGGTCTCCATCGCCTGCTGGCGCTGCTCGGGCAAGGGCAGCAGGCGCTCGAGGCTGCGCAGCGCCTGCTCGGGCTCGAACTCGACGATGACGGACTGCTCGTGGATCAGCGCGGCGCGGCGATGTGCGCTGAGCTGGGCAAAGGGCGGCTCGCTGGTCAGCACCTGGGCCGAGCGCTCGAGGCGGTCGCGCCGCACCGAGCCGCGGCTGTCGGCCAGCAGCACCAGCATGCGGATCACGGCGGCTTCGTAGCCACCTTCGTCGATCGCCGACAGGGTGGCCTGCACCGTCGGCAGCCAGCGCAGTTCCTCGGGCTTCTTGCGCGTGCGCTGCTGCGCCATCGACTGGCCGAACCAGTTCATCCAGGGCGCGCCATAGATCGACAGGAAGCTCATCTCGTAGGCGCTGTCGCGCAGGTCGCGGTACAGGTCCATGCCTTGCGAGATGCCGTCGGCCAGGGTCTTTTCCCAGATCAGCCAAGGATTGGCGGGGTCGACCGGCTGGCGCTGCTCGCGGACCTGGCCGGCGAGCGCGCCGACCGTGGCCATGGCCGGATTCTCGTCCGAGAAGATGCGGCGGCTGACGCGGCAGGAATTGAGGTCGCGCAGCAGCTCGGCCGATTGTTCGGTCACCAGCGACTGGACCAGCGGCCTGGCCGTCATCTCGTAGAGGTCGGCGCCCAGGCGCGACAGGCGCGCGACGGCGCCGAAGCCGCGCTCGAGCTCGCGGTCGTTGGGCACCACCTCGAGGATGTCGCTCATCTTGCGCTCGTGGAAGCTGACGACGAAGCGCTCGTCGGCGCCCTCGCCTTCGCTGTGGTCGATCTTCATCTCGTACAGGCCGGGCGCGAGCGCCTCCAGGGTCTGCAGCGTGGAGGTGACCTCGGCGTGCTCCTTGCGCGCGATCGAGGACGAGACGAAGATGCCGAGGTGGCCGACCTTCTCGTGCACCATGTAGACGATGCGCTGGCCGCGGATGCGGATCTCGTTCTCGTCGGCATAGGTGTCGACGATCCAGTTCAGCGCCTGCTGCGGCGGCGTGATGTTGTCGCCCTTGCTGGCGAAGACGACGATCGGCGAGCGGATGAACTTGAGGTCGAGGTGGCGACCGGGCTCGAGCTCGGCCTCGCCGCGCGCGAGCTTGTTGCCGATGAAGATCTGCTCGACGATCCAGCGCATCTCGGATTCGTTGAGGAAGTGGAAGCCGCCCCACCAGCGCTCGAACTCGAGGAAGCGCTCGCGCCCGTTGTCGACGTCGGCGTAGAGGTCGTAGTACTTGCCGAAGTAGTTGCGGCTCGGGTTGAGCTGCTCGAAGTTGCTGACCAGGTGGGCGCCGTCGAACTCGCCATTGGCCAGGTCCATCGACAGCAGGGCCGGGGTGATGCCGCCCAGCAGGCCGCCGTTGTAGCGCATCGGGTTGGCACCGACCTCGCCCGACCAGGTCGAGACCGGCGAGCCGTTGATGACCAGCGGGCCGGTGATGTCGGGGTTGGCCGCGGCCAGCACCAGGGTGGCCCAGCCGCCCTGGCAGTTGCCGACCACGATCGGGTTCGGCGCGTCGGGGTGGCGGCGCGAGATCTCGCGCAGGAACTCGGCCTCGGCGCGCATCACGTCGGCCAGGGTCTGGCCCGGCTCGGGATGCTGGCGGAACACGACGAAATAGACCGGATGGCCGCCGCGCAGCGCGACGCCGACCTGGCTGTCGGGCTTGAAGCCGCCGATGCCGGCGCCGTGGCCGGCGCGCGGGTCGATGATCATGAAGGGACGCTTCCAGTCGCTGATCTCGCCGCCTTCGGGGTGCAGGATCTTGAGCAGCTGGTAGTTGACCGGGCGGGTGAACTGGCGCGCATCGAGCACGAGCTCGTAGTCGTAGTCGAGCACCGGCGGCGTGCCGGCGGCCTCGTGCAGCTTGTCGTTGTTGGCGCGCTCGCGCAGCACGTCGAGGGTCAGCGTGCCACGCTGGGCGGCATCGATCAGGTATTGCGAGCTGTCGACGGCCAGATTGCCGTCCTGCAGGCTCTGGACCAGGCCCTGCTGGCTCTGCAGGCCGGAGCGCCAGAGCGCGAGCGTGCGCTCGGCATGGTTCTGGAAGATCTTCTGCGCATGGGTCGCGCTGCAGCTCATCAGGCGCTGGATCTGAGCCGCATATTCGGCTCGCTCCTGGGCCAGACGGGACGGCAGGTTGGCTGGACTGTAATGGGATTGCATGGCGATCGGGGCTCTTGTAAGGGAAACAATAGAGATTCAGGACAGTGCCGTCAGTTCCGCGGCATGCTCGGCCAGCATGCGCTCCTCGTCGGTGGCCAGCACCAGCACCCGCACCGAGCTGCGCGGCAGGCTGATTTCCTCGGCGCCGGCCTGGTTGGCCGACTCGTCGAAATCGATGCCGAGCCAGCTCATGTTGCGCAGCAGGCGACTGCGCACCTCGGCCGCGTGCTCGCCGATGCCGCCGGTCAGGACCAGCGCATCGAGGCCGCCCAGGCTGGCGGCCAGGCCGCCGAGCTCGCGCCGGCACTGCTCGACGAAGTAGTCGACCGCCTCGCGCGCCGACGGCAGCTCGCTGGCCAGCAGCACCCGCATGTCGTTGGACAGGCCCGACATGCCCTTGAGGCCGGAGTTGCGGTACAGCAGGTCGGTCAAGCTCTGCGCGTTCATGCCGTGCTCGCTGACCAGATAGAGCAGCACGCCCGGGTCGATCTGGCCGCAGCGCGTGCCCATCGGCAAGCCGTCGAGCGCGGTGAAGCCCATGGTCGAGGCGACCGAGCGGCCGCCGCGCATCGCGCACATCGAGGCGCCGTTGCCCAGGTGCGCCACGATGACCCGGCCCGCCAGCAGGCCCGGATGGCGGCTCTTGAGCTGGCGCGAGATGAACTCGTAGGACAGGCCATGGAAGCCGTAGCGCCGGATGCCCTGCTCGTAGTACTGGCGTGGCAGCGCGAAGGTGTCGGACACGAAGGGGTGACTGCGATGGAACGAGGTGTCGAAGCAGGCCACCTGCGGCGCGCGCGGGAAGGCGACGCGCGCCGCGTCGATGCCGGCCAGGTTGTGCGGCTGGTGCAGCGGCGCCAGCGGCACCAGGGTCTCGAGCTGGGCCCGGCTGTGGTCGTCGATCACGATCGGCTCGACATGCTCGGCCCCGCCATGCACCACGCGGTGGCTGACCGCCGCGACCTCGCGGTTCGGAAAGCTCAGGCGCAGCCAGTCCAGCACGCCTTGCAGGGCATGGCCGTGGTCGGCCACCGAGCCGTCGAGCCACTGCTCGTGGCGCTCGCCCGCGGTCGTGACGGCGCAGAAATGCGCGCGCTCGCCCAGCCCCTCGACCTGGCCGACGGCCAGGCGGTCCAGGCCCTGCGGGCGCGGCTCGAACAGCGCGAACTTGATCGACGAGGAACCGGCATTGAGGGTCAGCAGCAAGCTCATGGCTGCACCTCCTGCTCCGGCTCGACCGGGACGGCACAGCGACCGGTCTGGCGCCAGTGGTCATGCAGCAGCGCCAGCGCGCAGGAGGCCAGGCGCGAGCGGTCGTTGTCGGCGCGGCTGGTCAGAATCACCGGCACGCGGGCGCCGACGACCAGGCCGGCGGCCTCGGCGCGCGCGACGAAGGTCAGCTCCTTGGCCAGCATGTTGCCGGCCTCGAGGTTGGGCACGATCAGCACCTCGGCGCGGCCCGCGACCAGCGACTGGATGCCCTTGGTGCGCGCGGCGTCGAGGTCGATCGCGTTGTCCATCGCCAGCGGACCGTCGACGGTGCCGCCGCGGATCTGGCCGCGCTCGGCCATCTTGGACAGCACGGCGGCGTCCAGCGTCGAGGGAATGCTGGTGTTGATGGTCTCGACCGCCGACAGGATGCCGACGCGCGGGCAGTCCAGTCCGCAGGCGCGCGCCAGGTCGATCGCGTTCTGCGTGATGTCGACCTTGGTCGTCAGGTCGGGCGCGATGTTGATCGCGGCATCCGAGATGAACAGCAGGTGGTCGAGCATCGGCGCGTCCATCACGAACACATGGCTCAGGCGGCGGTGGCCGCGCAGGCCGCGCTCCTTGTGAACCACCGCGGCGAGCAGCTCGTCGGAGTGGATCGCGCCCTTCATGACCGCGCCGACCTCGCCCTGGCGCGCCATCGCGACCGCAGCCGCGGCAGCCGCGCGCGGGTCGGACTCGTGCACCTGGCGCCAGACCGTGATGTCGATGCCCAGCTCGGCGGCGATGCGCGCCATGCGCTCGGCGTCGCCGACCAGCACCGGCTCGATCAGGCCCTCGCGCGCCGACAGCGCCAGCCCGCCCATCGAGTTGGCGTCCTCGGGGCAGACCACCGCGGTCCTGAGCGCGGGCAACTGGCGCGCGGCATCGATCAGGCGGGCGAAATGGTCCTTGTGGCCCAGGATCAGCGGCGGCAGGTCGCGCTCGAGCACGACTTGCGACAGGCGCGGGGCCTCGACCTCGGCCTCGCCCTCGCAGACCAGCTCGCCGGCGGCGCTGCTGATGCGGGTCGCGAAGCGCGCCAGCGGCTCGGGGCCTTTCTCGATGCAGGTCACGCTGACTTGCAGCCGGTCACCGACCTGGACGCGACGATGGAAGCGCAGGTCCTGGCTGCGGTACAGCGTGCCAGGACCGGGCAGCAGGTTGCCGAGCACGGCCGACAGCAGGGAGCCGACCCACATCGAGGGAGCCAGCGCCGGCAGCGGCGACTGCTCGTTTTCCGGCAGGTTGAGCGGATTTCGGTTGCCCGAGGCATGCGCGAACAACAGCAGATCCTGCTCGCTGCACTCACGTTCCAGCGTGGCATTGGCACCGAGCTGCAGCTCCTGCCAGGTGGTGTTTTTTCGGGGTAGGCTCATGTGTCATCCATCAATCAGGGTTAACCCAAGACAGCTTATTTACCACATAAGACAGAAGCATTAATTCAGACCAGATGGAATCATCTTTTAACAGACATATTGTTTATACTGTTTAAATCATTAACCCCATCTGGCAAACATGAATTCAAGCAGGAAAACCAGGCCCGAACTCGCCAACGAAAAGGAAAAGAAGCCCAAGCTGGTGCGCGACAGCTTCACGATCCCGAAGGACGAATATGCTGCGATCGAGGCACTCAAGATCCGTGCCATGACGCAGGGCCTGGCGATCAAGAAGAGCGAATTGCTGCGCGCCGGACTGATGGCGCTGACGGGAATGAGCGATGCCAAGCTCAAGGCGGCGCTGGTGGCCGTGCCGACGCTCAAGACCGGCCGCCCGAGCGCGCAGGAGGTTGCCGAGGCCGCGCAGGCTCAGGCCGTAGCAGCGCCGGAGCCAACTGCGGCCGGCATGGCGCCTGCCGGCCCTGCTGCAGCCGCAACAGCGCCCCAGGCCCCGGCCCCGCGCCGCAGCCGCAAGGCCGCTGCAGGCGTCGCGGCCGCTGCGCCGACCGAACCGCCCGCAGCCTGAGGCTAGCGCTTCAGAGGAATTCGGGGCTTTGCACCGTCAGAATGACGGTCTGGCTGATCCCGTTGCGCTCGCGCTGGTGCAGCCACCACAGCGCCCCCTTCTTGATCGAGCATTCCGACTCGGCCAGGCCCAGCAGCCGCGCCACCACCCGGCCCAGCGTCGGCTGATGACCCACGATCAGGGTCGGATGGCGCAGCTGCGGCCATTGCACCAGTTGCAGCAGCTCGTCGGGGCCGGCCTCGGGGCGCAGCGCGTCGCTGAGCCGGTACTTGCGCCTGAGCGCGAGCACGGTCTGCTCGGTGCGCACCGCCGGACTCGACCAGATCCGTGCATCCTCGGGCAGCTGGCGCTCGAGCCAGGCCGACATGCGGGCGGCCTGCTTCTCGCCCTTGGCGGTCAGGCGCCTGGAGAGGTCGCTGCCGCCACTTTCCTCGTTGTCGGCCAGGTCCTCGGCCTCGGCGTGGCGCCACAAGATCAGGTCTGCATTCATGCCTTTCCTCCATAGCGCGCCATCAGCTGGGCCTGCGCCGAATGCGCGTGTGCGCGCGACTTGTTGTTGACCCCCTGGGCCCTGAGATAGACACCGTCGGGCTGCAGCAGCCAGGCATCGGTGTTGTCGGCCAGGCTCAGCTCCAGGCATTCGTCGATGATGCGCCGACGCAGCGTCGGATCCGTGACAGGCCAGGCCAGCTCGATGCGGCGCAGCATGTTGCGGTTCATCCAGTCGGCGCTCGAGAGCCACAGCTCCTCCTGCTCGCCGTACTGGAACAGGAACACGCGCGAGTGCTCGAGCAGGCGGCCGATGATCGAGCACACGCGCACATTGTCGGTATGGCCCGGCAGGCCGGCCGGCAGGATGCAGGCGCCGCGCACGATCACGTCGACCTTGACCCCGGCCTGCGAGGCCTGCGCCAGCGCACGCGCCAGCGGCTCGTCGGTCAGCGCGTTCATCTTGAGCACGATGCGGGCCGGCTGGCCCTCGCGCGCGGCCTGTGCTGCAGCCTCGATGCGGTCGAGCATGGCCTTGTGCAGGTGGAAGGGCGCGATCAGGGCCTTCTGCAGCCGTGCCAGCCGGTTCTGGCTCGCCAGGTGCAGGAAGATCTGCTCGAGGTCGCCGGTCAGCGCCTCGTCGGCCGTCAGGTAGCTCAGGTCGGTGTAGAGCTTGGCCGTGCCGGGGTTGTAGTTGCCGGTCGAGACCTGGGCATAGCGGCGCAGCCGGCCCTGCTCGCGCCTGGTCACCAGCAGCATCTTGGCATGGGTCTTGAGCCCGACGATGCCATAGACCACCTGCGCGCCGACCGACTCGAGCAGCTCGGCATTGTTGATGTTGGCCTCCTCGTCGAAGCGTGCCTTGAGCTCGACCACGGCCGTGACCTCCTTGCCGCGGCGCACCGCCTCGCGCAGCAGCTCGGTCATCTCGCCCTTGCTGCCGGTGCGGTAGATGGTCTGCTTGATCGCCAGCACGTTCGGGTCCTCGACCGCCTCGCGCAGGAAGGCCAGCACGGCATCGAAGCTCTCGTAGGGCTGGTGGATCAGCACGTCGCCCTGCTGCAGCCGGTCGAAGAAGGACTGGCCCGGCGTCAGCTGGATCGGCCAGCTCGGCTGGTAGCGCGCGAAGCGCAGCTCGGGCGCATCGACCAGGTCGATCAGCTGGGTCATGCGCACCAGGTTGACCGAGCCGGCGACCTTGTAGAGGGCCTCGGGCGGCAGGTCGAACTGCTGCAGCAGGAAGTCCGACAGGAAGTCCGAGCAGCCGGCCGAGACCTCGAGCCGCAGCGCGCGGCCGTAGTGGCGGTGCTGCAGGCCGACGCGCAGCGCGGTGCGCAGGTTCTTGACCTCCTCCTCGTCGACCGCGAGGTCGGAATGGCGGGTGACGCGGAACTGCGAGAACTCGGTCACCTGGCGGCCCGGGAACAGGTCGCCCAGATGGGCGCGGATCACGCTCGAGATCGAGACGAAATGCACCTGGCGCGAGCCCTTGACGCCCGGCATGCGCAGGAAGCGCGGCAGCGACCTGGGCACCTTGACGATCGCGACCTCGTTCTCGCGCCCGAAGGCGTCGCGGCCCGACAGGCGCACGATGAAGTTGAGCGACTTGTTGGCCACCTGCGGGAAGGGATGCGCCGGGTCGAGCCCGACCGGCAGCAGCAGCGGCTGCACTTCCTGGGTGAAGAAGTCGCGCACCCAGCGGCGCTGACGCAGGTTGCGCTCGCCATGCGGCACCACCTTGATGCCGCGCTTCTCGAGCAGCGGCAGCAGCTCGCTGTTGTAGATCTGGTACTGCTGGTCGACCAGGCGGTGCACATGCTCCGAGATCCTGGCATAGCTGTGCACCGTCGCCGGGCCGCGCTGCTCGTTGTTCAGGCGCGCGCTCAGGTGGGGCTCGAAGCGGACCTCGAAGAACTCGTCGAGGTTGGAAGAGACGATGGTCAGGTAGCGCAGCCGTTCGAGCAGTGGCACCTCGGTCCGGCGCGCCCAGTCCAGCACGCGCTCGTTGAAGGCCAGGATGCTTTGGTCACGATCCAGGAACGGAACGCGGGACATGGGAGAGGCAACTGTCATGACTATCTGGCGAACTTCCGGAAAAACCTTGCATTATCCCCAGACCTCATTCCAGACATGATGAAAAAATGATGACAAACCCTAGGTCATGACGGGACAACAGCAGTTTTTCCGGCCAAGGCGGCAGACTTGGCATCCTGGGCCAGGAGGCGCTCGTCGGGCCAGTGCACGATCTCGAGCCGGCCGTCCTGGTGCTCGACCAGCGCCGTCAGGCTCTCGACCCAGTCGCCGTCGTTGCAGTACAGCGTGCCGTCGATCATGCGCATCTCGGCGCGGTGGATATGGCCGCAGACCACGCCGTCGAGGCCGCGCTTGCGTGCCTCGGCCGCCACCGCCGACTCGAAGCTGCTGATGAAGTTGACCGCGCTCTTGACCCGGTGCTTGAGGTATTGCGACAGCGACCAGTAGGGCAGGCCCAGGCGCGCGCGCAGGCTGTTGAGGTGCCGATTGAGCCGCAGCGTGAACTCGTACAGCGTGTCGCCCAGGTAGGCCAGCCACTTGGCATACTGGATCACGCCGTCGTAGAGGTCGCCATGGGTGACCCACAGCCGCTTGCCGTCGGCGGTGGTGTGGATGGCCTCGTTCACGACCTCGACGCCGCCGAAATGATGGCCGACGAAATGGCGCACGAACTCGTCGTGGTTGCCCGGCACGAAGATCACGCGGCAGCCCTTGCGCACCCGGCGCAGGATCTTCTGCACCACGTCGTTGTGCTCCTGCGGCCAGTACCAGCGCCGGCGCAGCTGCCAGCCGTCGATGATGTCGCCGACCAGGTAGAGGTTGTCGCTCGGGTTGGAGCGCAGGAAGGACAGCAGCGCCCTGGCCTGGCAGCCCTGGGTCCCGAGGTGGAGGTCGGAGATGAAGATGCTGCGCAGCCGCTCGCGGGTCTCGCCCACGGACTCTGCAGCGTGGCTGGGATCAGACATCCCGCCCATGGCTTCGAACAGAGCGGCGGCACGCATCTCAGGCCCCCAGGAAATGCTTGCGATAGCGCGCCGGCAGCTCGGCCAGGCGCATCATCATCGGCAGGTCGGCCGCGTTGAAGTCCGGGTCCCAGGCCGGCGCGCCGAGCACCTTGGCGCCCAGGCGCAGATAGCCCTTGATCAGCGCCGGTGGCTCGACATCCAGGCTGTCGTCGAGCTTGTCGACCGGCAGCGGCAGGCGCGGGCGCACATGGTATTCGATCGGAGCCAGATGCTTCTCGCGCACCTGGCGCCAGATGCTGGCCGCCGCGTGGCCGCCGCCGATGATGCCGTGCGGGCCCTCGTACTGCATCGGGATGCTGGCGCAGCCGATCATGGTGTCGAGCTCGTTGCGCACCATGAAGCCGGCCAGCGCGCCCCACAGCGCCATGATCACGCCGCCATGGCGGTGCTCGGGATGGACGCAGCTGCGGCCGAGCTCGACCATCTTGTCGCGCAGCAGGCGCAGCCGGGTCAGGTCGAATTCGGTGTCGCTGTAGAAGCTGCCGACGCGCTTGGCCTGGGCCGGGGTCAGCAGGCGGTAGGTGCCGATGACCTGGCGCGTCGCGCTGTCGCGCACCAGCAGGTGCTCGCAGTAGTCGTCGAACAGGTCGATGTCGTGCTCCGGCAGGGTCTTGGGCAGGCGTGCGCCCATCTCGCCGGCGAAGACCTGGTACCTCAGTCGCTGCGCTTCGCGAACTTCGTCTTGATGGCGAGCCCAAGCCACTTCGATGCCACCCTTGGACTCAGAAACCGGTGCGGTTGCGTCCAAGCCCGGATGAAGTGACCCCCTGGGCAGCGACAGCGGCGAAAGTTCCAGCGTGGGGGTCGGCAATTCCTTCATCTCGTTCTCCTCGTGTCATTCAGTTGGATTCGATTCTTGGCCTTGCGCGTGACGCCGAAATGGCTGATCGATGAACGATTCGTGACAGGCGGACCGGCGCCGCGCTGATCCGGCCCGGCTTCATGCGGGCGTCACGAATTCGCCACGGCTGCGACTTGTCGGCGCCGGATGATCTTGCATCGATCGAGGAAATGGACAGCTATGACGACAAGCGCCACGGGCCGAACTTCGCACCTGCCCAAAGGGTTTTACTGGCTCATCCTGGCGCAATTCTTTTCGGCCCTGGCCGACAATTCCCTGCTGATCGTCGCGATGGCCTTCCTGCACGAGCAGGGCTATCCGGCCTGGTGGGCGCCGCTGCTCAAGTTCGCCTTCACCTGGGCCTATGTGCTGCTGGCGCCGGGCGTCGGGCACCTGGCCGACATGGCGCCCAAGGGGCTGCTGATGGGCTGGATGAATGCCGTCAAGCTCGCCGGCGCGCTGACCCTGCTGGCCGGACTGCACCCGATGCTGGCCTTCGCGCTGATCGGCATGGGTGCCTCGGCCTACGCCCCGGCCAAGTACGGCCTGATCACCGAGACCGTGCCGCCCTCGCGCCTGGTCGCGGCCAATGGCTGGCTCGAAGTCACCGTGGTGCTGTCGGTGCTGCTGGGCACCGGCCTGGGCGGGCTGCTGGTCTCCGATTTCGCGGTCGGCTGGCTGGGCCAGTTCTGGCCGAACCCGCCGTCCTGGTGGGTCGAGACCCGCCTGGCCACCGCCTTCGCGCTGTTGCTGGGTCTGTACCTGCTGGCAGCGCTGCTCAACATCGGCGTGCCGCGGCGCGCGGCCCGTCTGCCGGCCGCGCGGTTGCAACTGCGGCCATTGCTGCAGGATTTCCGCCGCTCCAACCACCAGCTCTGGCTCGATCCGCTCGGCGGGCTGTCGCTGGCGGTCACCACCCTGTTCTGGGGTGCGGGCGCGGTGCTGCAGTTCGCCGTGCTGCGCTGGGCGCAGGACGTGGTCGGACTCGCGCTCGACCGTGCCGCCTACCTGCAGGCCTGCGTGGCCATCGGCGTCGTGGTCGGCGCCGGCCTGGCCGCGCACCGCATCGCGCTGAACCGCGCCATCGAGATGCTGCCCTGGGGCGTGGCGCTGGGCCTGCTGGTGGCGGCCTGCTCGCTGCTGACTTCGCTGGCCTGGGCGCTGCCGCTGCTGCTGCTGACCGGCGCCGTCGGCGGCCTGCTGGTGGTGCCGATGAACGCGCTGCTGCAATACCGCGGCCATCGCCTGCTGAGCCCGGGCCGCTCGATCGCGGTCCAGGGCTTCAACGAGAACCTCAGCGTGCTGGTGATGCTGGGTATCTACACCCTGCTGCTCTGGCTCGGCCTGCCGATCGTGCCGCTGATGGTGGGCTTCGGCCTGCTGCTGGCCGCCGGCATGGCCGGCCTGATGCTGCAGCTCAGGCTGAAGCGAGCCTGAAGCCCGAAGCCCCGAGCGACTGCTGCTCGATCAGCCGGTCCCAGATCGCCTCGACCTCGAGGCAGATATGGCTCCAGTCCAGCGCCAGCGTCGAGGCGCGCGCACCCTGGCGCAGCCGCGCCACCAGCTGCGGATTGCCGGCCAGGTCGATCGCGCGGCGCACGAAGGCGTCGGGGTCGCCGACCGGCGCCAGCAGGCCGTTCTCGCCGTGGTGGATCAGCTCCGCCGCCGCGGCATAGTCGTAGGCCAGCACCGCCAGGCCGCTGGCCAACGCCTCGGGCGTCACGTTGCCATAGGTCTCGGTCAGGCTGGGAAACAGGAAGCAGTCGGCGCTGGCGTAATGCTCGGCCAGGTCGGTGCCGCTGCGCGAACCGGCCAGCACCACCCCGGGACAGCGCTGCTGCAGCGCGGCCCGCTCCGGCCCGTCGCCGACCACCACCAGGCGCAGCGCGGGATTGACCTGGCGCATGGCCTCGTAGCTGCGCAACAGCAGCTCGAGGTTCTTCTCGGGCGCGATGCGGCCGACCGAGAGCACCACCTGCTCGCCCTCGCGCACGCCCCAGGAGGCGCGCAGGGCCTCGCTGCGGCGGGCCGAGTCGAAGCGCTGGGTATCGACGCCGCGCGCGACCACCAGCAGGCGCTCGAAGCCCATAGCCTCGAGCTCGGCCTGCAACGAGGCGGTCGGCACCATGGTGCAATGGGCCTGGTTATGGAAGCGCCTGAGGTAGGCCGCGATCGGCTTTTGCAGCCAGCCGATGCCGTAATGGCGGCTGTAGGCATGGAAATTGGTGCGGAAATCGGTGCTGATCGGCAGCTTGAGCTTGCGCGCCGCCTGCAGCGCCGACCAGCCCAGCGGGCCCTCGGTCGCGATGTGCACCAGGTCGGGCCGGCGCCTGGTCCAGAGCCCGAGCAGCGCGCGCTTGGCCGGCAGGCCCATGCGCAGGTGCGGATAGCGCGGAATCGGCAGACCGCGCATCAGCACCTGCCCGGTCGGATCGTCGTCGCCGATCCCGGCATCCACCGCCGCCTGGCGCGGCCGCACCAGCTGGATGTCGTGGTGGCGCGCCTGCAGGCCGCGCACCAGTCGGTCTATGGTCAGCGCGACGCCATTGACCTCGGGCGGATAGGTTTCCGTGACCAGGGCCACACGCAGGGAGCGGCGCTCGGGAGCAAAGTTTTCGACCAGCAGCGGGTCGGTCAGGGATTTCATCATGCCAGCCATGCTCAGTCCGCTTGATGACAGGCTTGCGACAGGCCTTCCCTGCCCTGATGGCCCGATGCGACAGTCGCATGAAGCCGGGGGCCGCTGTCACCGTGATTTCATGCAGCCTGACCATGATCGATTGCGACCGCCCTGACCGGCGGGCAACCCTCACTCACCGAAAGAAGGACAACGGCGTGAAAGATTTTCTCCAAGACCTGCGGGTGCAGCGTTGGGACGACCACCGCTACTACCACCACAGCCGCATCAACCAGACGCTGCACCTGATCAGCGCGATCAGCTTCCTGCTGGCCTATGCGCTGGTGTTCACCGATCCGGCCATGGCGGCGCTGGTGGCCTGGCTGGTCTCGATGCTGAGCCGGCAGAGCGGCCATTTCTTCTTCGAGCCCAAGGGCTACGACGAGATCAACCAGGCCACGCATGAATACAAGGAAGAGATCAAGGTCGGCTACAACCTGCAACGCAAGGTCGTGCTGATGGCGATCTGGGCCCTGTCGCCGCTGCTGCTGGTCTGGCAACCCGACCTGCTCGGCCTGATCGAGCCCCATGCCGACTGGCGCGGCTTCGCCCACAACGTCGGCCTGATGTGGTTTGCGGTCGGCGTCGGCGGGCTGATCTTCCGCGTGCTGCAGCTGGCCGCGCTCAAGGATCTGCGCACCGGCCTGGTCTGGGCCAGCAAGATCCTGACCGACCCCTTCCACGACATCATGCTGTATCACAAGGCGCCGCTGTACCTGCTGCGCGGCCAGCTGCTCGACCCCGGCCACAAGGTCGGCTGATCCGCTGCCGAACCCGGCGGGCCGCTGCGACCCGCCCCTTCAATGCCAGGCCGAATCCGGCCAGTCGCTATGGTGCAGGGCAATGGCCAGCCAGGCCCCCAGCGGCAGGCGATCGATGCGGTGCGCACCGGTCGCCTGACAGGCGTTGACTTCCTGCCACCATCCCAGCAGGACCTGACGGACTTCACCAGTCCATTGCGCGGCTCTCATGATGCTCCTCTGCCAGACGCCCGGCCTGTTTGCGGCCGGGCTGTTTATCTAGCGAGGATTCTCGAGCCGCTGTGTGTCAGGCCGCCGACAGGATCTGGTCAGCCGCGTGAAAAGACGCCGGACTTCAGCGCAGGCCCAGCTTGCGGGCCAGCATCTCGCGCAGCAGGCGGCGCCGGATAGACTGGTGCGTCAGTCCGGGCGCGCTCCACCACCAGCCATCAGCCTGCATGCGCCGGCCCGCCTCGAGGAAGCGGCGCGTGACCTCTGCCATGTCGGCATCGCTGTAGCTGAGGCTGAAGACGAGGCGTCCGGTACCGACCCAGCTCAAGGCCAGGCCCTGCTCGCGCAGGTAGTACTGCAGCAGCCAGTGGTAGCGCGAGGGCTGGGTGTAGTTGACGGTCCAGATGCTCGAGAGCGCCTCGACCCGCAGCGGCAGGCCGGCTTGCTGCAGCGCCTGGTTGAAGGCCTGGGCGCGATCGCGCCAGCGCTCGTCGAGCCCCTGGTAGACCGCCTGCAGCTCGGGCGTGCGCAGCCGGCGCAGGAAGGCGTTCATGGCCCCCATCACATAGGGATGGGCATTGAAGGTGCCGCGCGCAAAGCACAGGTCGGCCGGCCGCTCGGGCTTGAAGCGGCGCATCAGCGCCGCCTTGCCGCAGACCACGCCGACCGGGAAACCGCCGCCCAGCGTCTTGCCATAGGTGACCAGGTCGGCCTGGATGCCGAAATACTCCTGCGCGCCGCCAGGCGCGAGCCGGAAGCCGACGAAGACCTCGTCCAGGATCAGCACGATGCCGCGCTCGCTGCAGACCTGGCGCAGCTGGCGCAGCCAGTCGGCATAGGCGGCGCGGTCGAAGCCGGCCGTACGACTGCCGTCGACCAGGGTCGAGTCGCCCGGCGCATTGCGGTTCGGGTGCAGCGCCTGCAGCGGATTGACCAGCACGCAGGCGATGTCCTGGCGCGTGCGCAGCACCTGCAAGGCACGCGGGTCCATGTCGTTGAGGGTATAGGTCTCGCGCGGCGGCAGCGGATTGCCGGGACCGGGCTGCACGTCCTCCCACCAGCCATGGTAGGCACCGGTGAAGCGCACCAGATGCTTCTTGCCGGTATGGTAGCGCGCCAGCCGCACCGCCTGCATCACGGCCTCGGTGCCCGACATGTGGAAGCTCACCTCGTTGAGCCCCGAGATCTCGCGCAGCCACTGAATGTTCTCGGCCACGCAGGGGTGGTAGCCGCCGAGCACCGGACCGAGCGCGGCCCCGATGCGCGCGCCCTCCTCCATGCACTGCTTGTAGAAATCGACGCCGAAGACATTGACGCCGTAGCTGCCGGTCAGGTCGTAAAAGCGCTGGCCGTCGAGGTCCTGCAGCTGCACGCCCTCGGCCGATTCCCAGAAGGCGCCGACCGGCAGCTGCTCGCGTACATGGGCGCTGAACTGGAACGGCACCCGGTAGCGCCCGGTCAACTGCAGGTCGGACAGGCCCTCGCGCGCCTGCGCGGTGAGCGCGAGCGAGCGCGGTGCCGCCTCGCGCAGATGGCTCGAGAGGCGGGCGAAGCCGGCGCGGCGCTGCTGCTGGACTTCGGCCGGCGCGCCATCGACGCCGAAGAACTCCTGCTCGCCATAGGAATAGCCCGGCAACAGGCGCGCGATGCGCTTGGCCATGCGCGAATGCCCGGCCAGCGAGGGGTGCTTGGCCCGCGACAGCTGGAGTCGCCGGCGCAGCCAGGGGAAACCAGCCACCAGGGCGCCAGCGGTCATTGCGATCTCAACGGACATGTCATGAGCCTTTCAAAGTGAACGGTGACAGTTGTACGCATCGCTTTTGACAAGACCATGAATACCACCCGACTGCGCGACCGCCTGCTGCTGCAGGAAGACCTGAACTTCCTGCTGACCAACCGGGTGCCGCGCATCGCGCTGACCCATCTGATGGGCTGGTACAGCCAGCTGCGCAGTCCCTTGCTGACCCGCTTCTCGATCGCAGTCTGGCGCCTGTTCACCGAGCTCGACCTGAGCGAATCCCGGCAGCAACGCTTCGACAGCCTGCACGACTGCTTCACGCGCGAGCTCAAGGAAGGCGCGCGCCCGAGCGACCCGCGCCCCGAGATCATCGCCAGCCCGAGCGATGCCATCGTCGGCGCCTGCGGCCAGCTCGACGGCTGCCGGGCGCTGCAGGCCAAGGGCATGGACTACGAACTGCACGAGCTGCTCGGCTCGCGCGAGCTGCCCGAGCGCTTTGCCGGCGGCAGCTATGTCACCCTGCGCCTGACCTCGAGCATGTACCACCGCTTCCACGCCCCGCACGACATCGAGATCGACCGCGTGACCTATATCTCGGGCGACACCTGGAACGTGAACCCGATCGCGCTGAAAAGGGTCGAGCGCCTGTTCTGCCGCAACGAGCGTGCGGTGATCGAGGCCAGGCTGCAGTCCGACGGCACGCCGCTGCTGCTGGTGCCGGTGGCGGCGATCCTGGTCGCCAGCATGCGCTTCACCTTCATCGACCTGCTGCTGAACCTGCGCTACCGCGGCCCGAACGTCATCCCCTGCCAGGCCAGTCTGGCCAAGGGCCAGCAGATGGGCTGGTTCGAGCATGGCTCGACCATCATCGTGATCGCCCCGCCCGGCATGGAACTGGCCGAGGGCATCGCCAGCGGCAGCCGGCTGCGCGCGGGCCAGGCCCTGCTGCGCCGCGCACGGCAAGGCCAGGCCTCGTGAAGCGCCCCCGCGCGCAACCCGGGAGCAGCGCATGAACCGGATCGACCTGGTCTACTTCAATGCCGGCGGCGGCCATCTGGCCTCGGCGCAGGCACTCTCGGGCGCCCTGCAGGCGCAGGACGCCGGCTGGCAGGTACGCCTGGTCAACCTGTTCGAGGTGCTCGACCCGCAGCAGCGCTTTCGCAAGCTGACCGGCAGCGCGCCCGAGGACTGGTACAACCGGCGCCTGGCGCGCGGCTGGACCCTGGGCATGGCGCAGGAACTCAAGCTGCTGCAGGCCCTGATCCGGCTGCTGCATCCGAAGCTGACGCGCCAGCTGCAGCAGCACTGGCTGCGCACCGAGCCCGACATCGTGGTCTCGCTGGTGCCCAACTTCAACCGCGCGCTCTACGACAGCCTGAACTCGGCTCTGCCGGGGGTGCCGTATGTGACCGTGCTGACCGACCTGGCCGACCTGCCGCCACATTTCTGGATCGAAGCGGGCCAGGCCCAGCATTTCATCTGCGGCACGCCGCGGGCGGTCGAGCAGGCACGCGCCCTGGGCCATGACGCGGAACGCATCCATGCCACCTCGGGCATGATCATCCGGCCCGACTTCTACCGCCCGCGGCTGGGCAACCGGGACCAGGAGCGGGCCCGCCATGGCCTGGACCCGCGGCGCAAGACCGGCATCGTGATGTTCGGCGGCCATGGCTCCAAGGCCATGCTGGGCATTGCGCGCCGGCTGGCCGACCAGCAGCTGATCCTGGTCTGCGGCCACAACCGCGCGCTGGCCAGCCAGCTGCGCGCCGAGCCAGCCGCGGCGCCGCGGCTGGTGGTCGAGTTCAGCCGCGACATCCCCTACTACATGCAGCTGGCCGACTACTTCATCGGCAAGCCAGGCCCGGGCAGCCTGAGCGAAGCGGTGCAGCAGGGCCTGCCGGTGATCGTGGTCGACAACGCCTGGACCATGCCGCAGGAACGCTACAACGCCGACTGGGTGCGCGAGCATGGGCTGGGCGTGGTGCACGACAGCCTGCGCACCCTGGCGGGCGCCGTCGAGCAGCTGACCAGGCGGCTGGACGAGTTCCGCGCCAACGTCGGGCGGATCGACAACCGGGCGCTGTTCGAGATCCCGCCCCTGCTGAGCCAGATCCTCGAGCACGCGCGCGCCCCCAGTCCCGCATGACTGTCACATTGACACCCCATCATGCGCTCACGTTCAAGCCGGAATCAACCATGAGCCAAGCCCTGCACATCTCACTGCTGGACCCTGCCGACAGCGCGACGCTGGACGCCGCAGCGGCCGTACTGGTCAATGCCTTCAACGAGCCGGGACGCTACAGTGTCGAGCGCATCCGGGCCGTGCTCCAGCCCGTCGAAGCGCCCTTCTACCGGCGCTTCTACATCGCCCGGCTGGATGGCGAGGTGGTGGGTGCCGGCGGCATCAAGGCGGCCGACTGGGCCTCGAACACCCATGTGTTGTATCTGTCCGCGGTCGCCGCGCAGGCGCGCGGTCGCGGCATCGCGCGCGCGCTGGTGCAGGCCCGCATCGACTGGGTGCGCAGCCAATACCCGTCGGGTACCCTGCTGGTCTCGACCCGCCACCGCAAGCGCTTTGCCCAGCTCGGCTTCCACCCCCTCGGCGAAGCGGAAGAATTCGGACGCACGCTGATGATGCTGTCCCTGGGCAGGAAGTGAAGCGCAGCGCCGCCTGACGCCGACGACGCATCGACCGACCGGGGGCTCGCCAGAGCCCCTGCCTGCTTACTGCTTGACGATCACCGGCTGGATGTTGAAGACATGCGGGGTCTTGGGCTCGACCACGACCCGCACCCAGTGGATCGACGGGCTGCCGAAGGTCTGCAGGCGGGTCAGATTGGGCAGCAGCTTGGCCGGGCTGTAGAGCGGCTTGTCGACCTTGAAGAAATGGGTGTCGCCATGCACCAGCAGCACCTGGCCGGCAAAGCGCTCGGTCTCGGCGACCAGCGCGTCGATGAAGCGGCGATATCCGCTGACACCCGGCGCCAGGCTCTCGTCGACCGACTCGGTCTCGGGCAGGTCGAAGCCCGGATCGGCCTGCATCACGACCACGAGGCCGCGCGCCTTCTTTTCGCTGGCCTGGGCAAAGCCCTCGCGCAGCCAGGCGATGTTGGCCGCATCGCGCTCGGCGTATTCGGCATTGGCCGCCTCGCACTGGCTGGCCGTGCGCACGCTCTTGTTGCTGCATTCCTTCTCGTCGAGCACCCGGTTGTTGTTCGATCCCGGGATGTTGAAGGTCAGGAACTCGATGTCGCGGTGCTGGAAGCGGGCATTCTCGACGTATTTCTCGCCCAGCTTGCCCTGGCGGCTCAGCTCCATCTGGCGCTGGCCGAGGCTGCGCGTGCTCGGGATCATGACCTTGCGCAGATGGTCCAGCCGCTCGAGCGCATCGTAGCCGCCATTGTTCTTGCGGTGGCAGTCGGTCCACTCGTTGTCGCCAGGCACATAGACCACGGGCTGCCTGAGCTGGCCGAACATGTCGAGCGCCTGGGTATAGACCTCGTCGCTGCAGGCGGAGCTGCCGTCCTTGATGTCGCCGTTGTAGATCGAGAAAGCGATGTCCGAGCCGCCGATGCTGCGCAGCAGGGCCGGCATCTTGGCCTCGTCACCGGCCTTCTTGTAGGGCATGTCGCCCCAGAGGCCAAACGAGAAGGACTGGGCTTGTACGGCAGCCGCACACAGGGACAGGACGAATCCGGCCAGCAAGCGCTTGTTCATGATTTCAGGCTCCAAATGGGGCCCATGCTAGTGCGGCGACAAGTCAGGTTCATGAAACCCGCCACCTCATGGCGAGCAGGCACTGGCAAGCCATGCCTCGATGGTCACTGAAATGACATGCAACCGACGTGATCCTGACATGGCAATGAACAGAATCAATAGGTCCGGTCTGCCCTGCAGGCTTGTCACTTTCCTATCCAGCATCCAACCCTGAACATGAAACTCCAAGCCTCCCTCGCCCTGCTGTCACTGGCCCTGCTGCAAGCCTGCGGCGATGGCGAACCCGCCTTCAAGACCCTGTCGGGCGATGCCCCGATCGTGATCGGTCACCGCGGTGCCAGCGGCGAACGCCCCGAGCACACCCTGGCCTCCTACCAGCTGGCCATCGACCAGGGCGCCAACTTCATCGAGCCCGACCTGGTGCTGACCAAGGACGGCGTCATGATCGTGCGCCACGAGCCGATGCTCGGCGGCACGACCGACGTCGCGACCAAGTTCCCGGCCCGCAAGAGCAAGAAGATGGTCGACGGCGTCGAGACCGAGGACTGGTTCGCCAGCGACTTCACGCTCGCCGAGATCAAGACGCTGCGCGCCATCCAGACCCGCGGTCGCGACAAGAGCTTTGACGGCCAGTTCGAGATCCCGACCCTCGACGAGGTGATCAAGCTGGCCAAGGAGCAATCGGCCAAGACCGGTCGCACCATCGGCATCTACCCCGAGGTCAAGCACTCGACCTTCCACGCGGGCCTGTTCGGCGCCAACCTGTTCGAGGACAAGCTGGTCAGCACCCTGCACACGGCCTACGGCAACACGGGCAAGGCGCCGGTCTTCATCCAGTCCTTCGAGGTCTCCAACCTGCAGTACCTCAACACCAAGACCGACATCAAGCTGGTGCAGCTGATCGACGCCGACGACGTCAAGGACGACGGCAGCATGTCGCTGGTCGCGCCCTATCACAAGCCCTACGACTTCGTGGTCAAGAATGATTCGCGCACCTTCGGCGACCTGGTCAAGCCCGCCGGCCTGGACTTCATCAAGACCTATGCCGATGCCGTCGGCCCCTGGAAGCCCTACCTGGTCAAGACCGTCAACGACGGCGTCGAGCGCACCGGCGACAGCAGCCTGACCATCAACGACCGTCGCGTCGACGGCAGCACCGGCGTGATCGAGAACGCCCACGCGCGCGGCCTGCTGGTCCACACCTGGACCTTCCGCAACGACGCCAGCGGCTACGGCTTCAAGGACCCGAAGGCCGAGATGGAGTACTACATGAAGCTCGGCATCGACGGCGTCTTCACCGACTTCCCGGCCACCGGCGTCGCCGCGGTCAACGCCCTGCGCTGAGCCCTCAGGCCTCGAGCCAGTCGCAGATCAGCTGCCACTGCTCGAGGTCCTTGGCCACCTGGCCCGGCGGAACATCGAACAGGGTCAGGCCGCGCATCGCGAGCCGGATGTAGTTCTGGGTATCGCGCAGATAGCCCAGCACCGGCAGGCCCAGCCCGGCGCAGAAATCGCGCAGGTTCTCGGACGCGATGGTGCGCGCATCGACCCGCATCCCGACCACCGCGATGTCGAGCCCGGCCGCGCGGCGGCGCTCCTGCAGGTCGTCGACGAAGGCGCGCGTGGCCAGCATGTCGAACGGACTGGGCTGCAGCGGGATCAGCAGCTTGTCGGCGCGCTTGAGCACCTCCTTGATCTGCTTGCCGTGCAGGCCACCCGGCGTGTCGATCACCACATGGCTGACGCCCTTGGGCGGGCGCAGCTCGTCGCTGGCGGAGGCATCCCAGGACTGGATGGGCCGCGCCTCGGCCGGACGCATGCCGAGCCAGGCGTTGGCGGACTGCTGGATGTCGGCATCGCCGAGCATCACCTGACGGCCGCGCCGGGCCAGATAGCCCGCCACATTGGTGGCCAGGGTGGACTTGCCCACCCCACCCTTGGGATTGGCGACGACGATGACGGTCATGAATCGGTTCCTTGTGCGGCTGCCTGCACGGCGCCAAGCCCTTATCTTAGAACGCTTGCCAGCCCGATGGACGGCGGGCAGGGCAAGGAGCGGGGGCATACTCTGTCACCCGAATGACATAAAAGCAACCTAAGATCCTGAATCATTTATTTTGGGATAGCCATGGCCGCCTCCAACCACGAAGAACTGATCAAGCGCATCGAGCGCGACTTGCTCGACAGCTACGATGAAGAGCTGGAACTGGAAATCGAGGATCGCAACCCGGACGCGCTGGGGGTCGATCTCGGCGGGGCGGACAGCAACACCGATGAGCACAAGGCCCATCGCATGGCCTATTTCCGCGAGCTGTTCAAGCTGCAGGCCGAACTCGTCAAGCTGCAGGACTGGGTGGCAGCGACCAAGCAGAAAGTCGTGATCCTGTTCGAGGGCCGGGACGCTGCCGGCAAGGGCGGCGTGATCAAGCGCATCACCCAGCGCCTGAACCCGCGCGTCTGCCGCACCGTCGCCTTGCCGGCCCCGAACGACCGCGAGCGCACCCAGTGGTATTTCCAGCGCTATGTCGCCCACCTGCCGGCCGCGGGCGAGATCGTGCTGTTCGACCGCAGCTGGTACAACCGCGCCGGGGTCGAGAAGGTGATGGGCTTTTGCAGCGACGAGGAGTACGAGGAGTTCTACCGCTCGGTGCCTGAATTCGAGCGCATGCTGGTGCGCTCGGGCATCCGGGTCATCAAGTACTGGTTCTCGATCAGCGACGACGAGCAGCACCTGCGCTTCCTGGGCCGCATCCACGATCCGCTCAAGCAGTGGAAGCTCAGCCCTATGGACCTCGAGTCGCGCCGGCGCTGGGAGGAATACACCCAGGTCAAGGAAACCATGCTCGAGCGCACCCATATCGAGGAAGCGCGCTGGTGGATCGTCGCGGCCGACGACAAGAAGAAGGCACGCCTGAACTGCATCCATCACCTGCTGACCCAGTTCGACTACCACGAGATCGAGAAGCCGGAAGTGGTGCTGCCGGCCCGCGTGCGCAACCCCGACTACATCCGCCACCCTGTCCCTGACTCGATGATCGTGCCGGCGATTTATTGATGATAATCACGCCCATGACCGATCACCCGCCCATCAATGTCCTGTTCCTGTGCAGCCACAACGCGGCCCGCAGCATCCTGGCCGAGGCCATCCTGAACCATGTCGGCGGTGCCCGCTTCCGTGCCTTCTCGGCCGGCACCGAGCCGGCCAGCGACCAGCAGCCGCACCCGCTGGCGCTCGAGGCCTTGCAGAGCGCGGGCGTGGACACCAGCGGCCTGCGCAGCAAGAGCTGGGATGAATTCACCGGTCCCGACGCGCCGCACATGGACCTGGTCATCACGGTCTGCGACGATGCCCATGGCGAGCCCTGCCCGCTCTGGCCCGGCCATCCGGCGATCGCCCACTGGTCCTTCCCCGATCCGATGCAGGCCCAGGGCGACCACGAGGCCCTGCTCGAGATGTTCAAGCAGGTCATGCACCGCATGCACCAGCGGCTCGAATTGTTCATGAGCCTGCCGCTGGCAAGCCTGGACCGGCTGGTGCTCGAAAGCCACGCGCAGGAAGTCGCTGCGCAGCACTGACACAGGCAGCGTTGCCGCCAGGAGGCCGCCGGCTGTACGCCGGGCGGCCTTTTTTCATGCCACGGCCCGGATCGCGTGAACCGGCTCAGGCCTGCGCCTGCATCGCCTGCCAGACCTTGATCGCGTCGACCGTCTCGCGCACGTCATGCACGCGCACGATGCGGGCGCCGCGCTCGACCGCCAGCAGATGCGCCGCCACGCTGGCCGCGACCCGCTCGCGCGGGATCTCGCGGCCGGTCACGGCGCCGAGCGATGACTTGCGCGACCAGCCCGACAGCAGCGGATAGCCCAGTGCCAGCAGCTCGGGCTGGCGCGCCAGCAGCGAGAAGTTCTGCGCCACCGTCTTGCCAAAGCCGATGCCGTAGTCGAGAACGATGCGCTCGCGCGCCACGCCCAGGACCAGCAGCCGCTCGGCGCGCTGGCGCAGGAAATCGACCACCTGCGGCACCACGTCGCCCGTCATCGGGGCGATCTGCATGGACTGCGGCTCCAGGTGCATGTGCATCAGGCAGACACCGCAGGCCGGATGGTGCGCCACCACCTCGACCCCGCTGCCCTGCCCGTTCTCGAACGGCCGCTGCAGCGCCCAGACATCGTTGATGATGTCGGCGCCCAGGTCCAGGCAGGCCTGCATCACCTCGGGCTTGTAGGTATCGATCGACAGCGGCACGCCGAGCTTGAGCGCCTCGCGCAGCACGGGCAGCACGCGGTCGAGCTCTTGCTGCAGCGGCACCGGCGGCGCGCCGGGCCGGGTCGACTCGCCGCCGATGTCGAGGATGGTCGCGCCTTCCTTCAGCAACTGCTCGGCGTGCGCCAGCGCGCGCGCCGGGTCATCGTGCCGGCCGCCGTCCGAGAACGAGTCGGGCGTGACGTTGACGATGCCCATGACCTGGGGCTGGCCCAGGTCGATCTCGAAGCGGGTGGTTTTCCAGACGGTGGCGTGGGGCAGTGTGGCGTTCATGTCGATGGCGCAGGATGGGCGCTTCAGGCAGCAGGAGGAACAAGGGTGGCAATAAAAAACCGGGGCCAGGCCCCGGTGGTGATCTTGGCTGGCGGTTCAGGCTGCCGTTGGTGTCGGATCGGTCTTGACCGAAGGCGTTCCGCCATCGCCACCGCCCGCGGGCGGATTGCGCGGCACGAAGTCCTTCGGTGCGCGCGGCGGCTTGCCAGCCATGATGTCGTCGAGCTGGTCGCCCTCGATGGTCTCCCATTCGAGCAGGGCCTTGGCCATCGCGTGCATCTTGTCGCTGTGTTCCTCGATCAGGCTGCGCGCCAGGCCGTACTGCTCGTCGATGATGCGGCGCACCTCGACGTCGACCTTGCGCATGGTCTCCTCGCTCATGTGCGTGGTCTTGGTGACCGAGCGGCCGAGGAAGACCTCGCCCTCATTCTCGGCATAGACCATGGGGCCGAGCGCCGCGCTCATGCCGTAGCGCATCACCATGTCGCGCGCGATCTGGGTCGCGCGCTCGAAGTCGTTGGAGGCGCCGGTGGTCATCTGGTTCATGAACACCTCCTCGGCGATGCGGCCGCCAAACAGCATGCTGATCTGGTTCAGCATGTACTCGCGGTCGTAGCTGTAGCGGTCCTTCTCGGGCAGGCTCATGGTCACACCCAGGGCGCGGCCGCGCGGGATGATGGTGACCTTGTGCACCGGGTCGCATTTCGGCAGCAGCTTGCCGATCAGCGCATGGCCGGCCTCGTGGTAGGCGGTGTTGCGGCGCTCCTCCTCGGGCATGACCATGGACTTGCGCTCGGGGCCCATGATGATCTTGTCCTTGGCCTTCTCGAAGTCCTGCATCTCGACCACGCGGCCGTTGCGGCGCGCGGCCATCAGCGCGGCCTCGTTGCACAGGTTGGCCAGGTCGGCGCCGCTCATGCCGGGCGTGCCACGCGCGATGATGGCGGCGTTGACGTCGGTGCCGAGCGGGACCTTGCGCATGTGCACGTTGAGGATCTGCTCGCGGCCGCGGATGTCGGGCAGCGTGACATAGACCTGGCGGTCGAAGCGGCCCGGACGCAGCAGTGCGGCGTCCAGGATGTCGGGACGGTTGGTCGCGGCGATCACGATCACGCCGAGGTTGGTCTCGAAGCCGTCCATCTCGACCAGCATCTGGTTCAAGGTCTGCTCGCGCTCGTCGTTGCCGCCGCCGACACCGGCACCACGCTGGCGACCGACCGCGTCGATCTCGTCGATGAAGATGATGCAGGGCGCGTTCTTCTTGGCGTTCTCGAACATGTCGCGCACGCGGGCCGCGCCGACGCCGACGAACATCTCGACGAAGTCGGAGCCCGAGATGCTGAAGAACGGCACCTTGGCCTCGCCGGCGATCGACTTGGCCAGCAGGGTCTTGCCGGTGCCGGGCGGGCCGACCAGCAGCAGGCCGCGCGGGATGCGACCGCCGAGCTTCTGGAACTTGGACGGATCCTTCAGGAAGTCGACCACTTCCTTGACCTCTTCCTTGGCCTCGTCGCAGCCGGCGACATCGGCGAAGGTCACGGTGTTGGTGTTCTCGTCGAGCATGCGCGCCTTGCTCTTGCCGAAGCTGAAGGCGCCGCCCTTGCCGCCACCCTGCATCTGGCGCATGAAGTAGACCCAGACCCCGATCAGCAGCAGCATCGGACCCCAGCTCACCAGCAGCGTCATCAGCAGCGAACCCTCTTCGCGCGGGCGCACGTCGAAGTCGATGTTGTTGGCGCGCAGGTCGCCGACCAGGCCGCGGTCGAGGTAGGTCGCCGTGGTGCGCACGCGCTTGCCGTCACTCGTCTCGGCGACGATCTCGGTGCCATTGGGCCCCTCCTGGATGGTCGCCTTCTTGATGCGCTGGGCCTGGACCTCGTCGAGGAACTCGGAGTAGCCCATGTAGCCGGCGCCGGCGCTGGTCCTGCCATCGAACTGCTTGAAGACGGTAAACAGCACCATGGCCACGACCAGCCAGACACCAACTTTGGAAAACCAGGGGTTGTTCAAAACGGACTCCCGAACGAAAACGCAATGTACTGATAGATTGGCGCCATTCTAGGTCTTTCAAGCGCCGGACTGACCGCCAGGGTCTGCAAGCCTGCAGATGCCCGGGATAGAAAAAATCGATCGGCCTTCACTTGAGACCGATTCCGACCAAAAAGGTTTCAGAAGATTTGTCGCGCGAGGACTTGGGCTTGATCGGCTTGACCAGCTTGAAGCTGTCCTTGAACAGCTTGACCAGGTCCTGGTAGGCGCCGCCATGGAACAGCTTGACCACCAGCGCGCCTTCGGGCTTGAGGTGGGCCTTGGAGAAATCGACCGCCAGCTCGGCCAGGTGCGCGATGCGCGCGGCATCGACCGAATCCACCCCCGACAGGTTGGGCGCCATGTCCGACACCACCACATCGACCGGGCGATGGCTGCCATCGGGCAGCAGCAGCTTGTCCTCGAGCTGGGCCAGCACCGCTTCCTCGCGGAAGTCGCCCTGGATGTACTGCACGCCCTCGATCGGCTCCATCGGCAGCAGGTCGAGGCCGACGATCATGCCGTTGAGCTCGCCCACCGCGGCACCGGTCGGCGACAGGCGCCGGCGCAGGTACTGGCTCCAGGCCCCCGGCGCGCAGCCCAGGTCGACCACGCAATGGCCGGGACGGATCAGGTGGAAGGTCTCGTCGATCTCCTTGAGCTTGTAGGCCGCGCGCGCGCGATAGCCCTCGCGCTGGGCCAGCTTGACCCAGGGATCGTTGACATGTTGATTCAGCCAGGCCTTGTTGACCTTCTTGCTCTGCGTTTTTACTTTCATGCAAGCTCGATTGTCACATGTTGGCCATCCCCTTGCCGGCAAATGGCGCCAGCGGCAAGATGGCACCGCCCCGCGACAGCGGACGATCCGGGATAATCGCACCATGCCTCAAATCATTCTGACCCCTGCCCAGCGCAAACCCTTCCGCTCGGACGCCCATCACCTCGACCCGGTCGTGCTGATCGGTGGCGATGGCCTGACCGAAGCCGTCAAGAAGGAAGTCGACGCCGCGCTCAAGGCCCATGGCCTGATCAAGGTGCGCGTGTTCTCCGACGACCGCGACCAGCGCGCGGCCTACCTCGAGCAGCTCGCCGAGGAACTCGACGCCGCCGCCATCCAGCATATCGGCAAGCTGCTGGTGCTGTGGCGCCCGATCCCCGAGAAGGAACGCACCATCGACGAGGACCGCATGCCGGGCCCGCGCGATGTCAAGATCCTCAAGTACAGCTCCAAGGGCGGCCAGCGCCCCGAGGTCAAGCAGGTGCGCGTGCTCGGCAACGAGCGCCTGACCTTCGGCGGGCTGGTCAAGCGCGCCAAGAAGCCGACCCAGAAGAGCAGCAAGAAGTCGCACCAGAAATGATGCAGGCGTCCCTGGCGGACGCGACTGGCCGCCGGCAAGCAAGCGGCCCCCTTCAGGCCAACCGCAAGGTTGGCTTTTTTGTTTCCGCGCCGGGCAGCGGCAGCGCCTCATAATCTGCTGTCCAGCCACCTTGCAATCCCCGGCCACCGGCCTCAACTGCCCGAAATGAACGCTACCGCCGCCCCCGAATCCGCCGCCCTGAACCAAGCCGCCAACCCGCTGCTCGACTTCACCGACCTGCCGCTGTTCGACGCCATCCGGCCCGAGCAGGTCGAGCCGGCCGTCGACAGCCTGCTGCAGGCCGCCGCTACGGCGCTCGAGCAGGTGACGGCGGACGACTTCGCGCCCGACTGGCAGGCGATGGCGCAGGTGCTCGATGTCGCGACCGAGCGCCTGGGTCGCGCCTGGGGCGCGGTCAGCCACCTCAACAGCGTGGCCGACACGCCCGAGCTGCGTGCGACCTACAACGCCGCGCTGCCCAAGGTCACCGAGTTCTGGACCCGGCTCGGCGCCGACGAGCGACTCTATGCCAAGTACAAGGCGATGGACCCGGCCCGGCTCGATGCCGAGCAGACCCAGGCGCGCCGCAATGCGCTGCGCGGCTTCGTGCTCGGCGGCGCCGAGCTGCAGGGCGAGGCCAAGGAGCGCTTTGCCGCAATCCAGGAGCGCCAGGCCGAGCTGGGCCAGAAGTTCAGCGAAAACGCGCTCGACGCGACCGATGCCTGGACCTACTACGCCAGCGCCGAGGAGCTCGACGGCGTGCCGGCCGACACGCTGGCGGCCACCCGCGCCGCCGCCGAGGCCGAGGGCAAGGCAGGCCACAAGCTCACGCTCAAGCTGCCCTGCTACCTGCCGCTGATGCAGTTCGGCCGCAACCGGAGCTTGCGCGAGAAGCTCTACCGCGCCTACGGCACGCGCGCCAGCGAACAGGCCGAGGGCGATGCGGTCAAGTTCGACAACAGCGCCATCATCGATGAGCTGCTCGCGCTGCGCCAGGAAGAGGCCGAGCTGCTGGGCTATCCGCATTTCGCCGCCGTCTCGCTGGTGCCCAAGATGGCCGAGTCGGCCGAGCAGGTGGTGACCTTCCTGCGCGAGCTGGCACAGAAGGCGCGCCCCTACGCCGAGCGCGACCTGGCCGACATGCGCGCCTTCGCGGCCGAGTCGCTCGGGCTGGCCGACCCGCAGGCCTGGGACTGGCCCTACATCGGCGAACAGCTGCGCCAGGCGCGCTATGCCTACAGCGAGCAGGACGTCAAGCCCTACTTCACCGCGCCCAAGGTGCTCGAAGGCCTGTTCAAGATCGTCGAGACCCTGTTCGAGGTGCAGATCCGCCCCGACCAGGCGCCGGTCTGGCATCCCAGCGTCAAGTGCTTCCGCCTCGAGCGCGCCGGCCAGCTGATCGGCCAGTTCTACCTCGACCCGGGCGCGCGCGCGGGCAAGCGCGGCGGTGCCTGGATGGACGACGTGCGCGCGCGCTGGCTGCGCCCCGACGACGCCCGCCTTCAGACCCCGGTCGCGCAGCTGGTCTGCAACTTCTCGGAACCCGTTGGCGACAAGCCGGCGCTGCTGACGCACGACGATGTCATCACCCTGTTCCACGAATTCGGCCATGGCCTGCATCACCTGCTGACCCAGGTCCAGGAGCATGACGTGTCGGGCATCAGCGGCGTCGAATGGGATGCGGTCGAGCTGCCGAGCCAGTTCATGGAGAACTTCTGCTGGGAATGGGACGTGCTGTCTGGCATGACCGCCCATGTCGAGACCGGCGAGCCGCTGCCGCGCGAACTGTTCGACAAGATGCTGGCGGCGAAGAACTTCCAGAGCGGGCTGCAGACACTGCGCCAGATCGAGTTCTCGCTGTTCGACATGCTGCTGCACAGCGGCGGCGCGGCTGATGGCGACTTCATGGCGCTGCTGCAACGGGTGCGCGACGAAGTCGCGCTGATCCAGCCGCCGGCCTACAGCCGCACCGCACACACCTTCAGCCACATCTTCGCCGGCGGCTACGCGGCGGGCTACTACAGCTACAAGTGGGCCGAGGTGCTGAGCGCCGATGTCTATGCCGCCTTCGAGGAGGCCGCCCAGGCCAATGGCGGCAGCACGCTCGATGTCGAGACCGGCCGGCGCTTCCGGCGCGAGCTGCTCGAGGTCGGCGGCAGCCGGCCGGCGATGGACTCGTTCAAGGCCTTCCGCGGCCGCGAGCCCGAGCTCGACGCCCTGTTGCGCCACCAGGGCATGGCGGACTAAGATTCCAGGCGGGGCTGGCGTGGCCCCGGCAACTAGGGGCACCGATGCAAGCCATTGCCAACACCGGGCGGATCGCCTCTTGCCTGCTGGCGCTGGCGCTCCAGGCGGGCGCGCTGATGCCGGCCGGCCTGCAGGCCGCCGAAGCGGCCAGCCAGGGCGCGAGCGGCTCCCTGCCGCAGGCGCCCGCCACCGCTGTCTACCGGCGGCTGCTGGTCAAGCTCAAGCCGACCGCGACCGACGCTCCGCTGGCGACACGGACGGCGCAACTCGCCATCAGCGACCTGTCGCAGCGGCTGCAATCCGGCGTGCCTGGGCAGGCACCGGTGCAGCTGCTGCTGCACAAGTCGATCAGCGCGCAGCTGCATGTGGTGCTGACCGATCGCGGACTCAGCCGCAGCGAGATGCTGCAACTGATCGGGCAACTGCAGCGCGACCCCAGGGTCGAATACGCCGAGATCGACCAGCGCCTCCAGCCCCAGTTCCTGCCCGACGACCCGCTCTACGGCTCGCGCCAGTGGAACCTGCAGCCGCCCAGCCGGGGCAACGAGGGCGGCGCCAACCTGCCTGGCGCCTGGGATGTCGCGCGCGGCGAGGTCGCGCCCGGCCAAGGCGTGGTGGTGGCGGTGATCGATACCGGGCTGCGGCCCCATGCCGACCTGGCGGCCCGGCTGCTGCCGGGCTATGACTTCGTCAGCGATGCCGACATCGCCAACGACCTCGATGGCCAATGGGACAGCGACCCGAGCGATCCGGGCGACTGGATCAGCATACGCGACAGCGAAAGCGCCACCTTCTCTGGCTGCGCGCTCAGCACCAGCAGCTGGCATGGCACGATGATGGCCGGCACCATCGCTGCCGTGATGGGCAACAACCTGGGCCTGGCGGGGATAGCACCGGGCGCGCGGCTGCTGCCGGTGCGCGTGTTCGGCAAGTGCGGCGGCTATCTGTCCGACGTCATCACCGGGGTCTACTGGGCGGTCGGGCTGGAGCTGCCCAGCCTGCCAGACCTGATGCGCGCGCCGCCGGTCAACCCCTACCCTGCGCGCGTGATCAACCTGAGCATGGCGGCCGAGGGCAGTTGCAGCTCGGCCTTCCAGGAGGCGGTCGACCGGGCCCGCGGCAAGGGTGCGGTCGTGATCGCGGCCACCGGCAACCACAACGGCCAGGCCACGGACCAGGGCCTGAGCCAGCCCGCCAATTGCCAGGGCGTGATCGCGGTCACGGCCCATACCCGGCGCGGCGACCTGGCCTCCTACGCCAATGCCAGCCCCAGCACCACGCTCAGCGCACCGGGAGGCGGGCCGGGCCTGCAGCTGCTGGCCAACGACGGCGACTCGATCACCAGCCTGGGCAACAGCGGGCTGACCTCGCCGCTGGCCGACAGCTATGAGCAAGTGCGCGGCACCAGCATCGCGACCGCCCATGTCTCGGGCGTGGCGGCGCTGCTGCTCGGCCTGCAGCCTACCCTGAGCCCGGACCAGGTCCGCACCGTGCTGACCCGCTCGGCGCGCGCCTATCCGGCCAACAGCTATTGCACCATGCAGGCGATCTGCGGCGCCGGCATGCTCGATGCCGAGGCGGCCGTGCGCTGGCTGCAAGCCAACCCGGCACCGGTCGCCGCGCCCGACAGCGGCAAGGGCGGCAACAGCGAATCCGGCGGTGGTGGCGGCGCGGCCGGCTGGCCGGAATGGCTGCTGCTGCTCTCAGCCGCCCTGCTGTCGGGTGCCGGGCGCTGGCGGGGTCAGCCGGGCACCGGCCCGCATCAGGCCGGCCGCCAGCAGCCCGCCCGCCAGTCCAGCCGCATGTGACGGCCAGTAGACCGTGAAGCTCCAGGCCGACGGCAGCCAGCCGGCCGACTCGAGCCCGACCTTGAGCCCGAACAGGGCCAGCAGCATCCAGGGCCAGGCGGGTGGCGGGGCGGTTGGAACGGCCTGGTCCGACATGGCAACAAGCGGCCGCCGGGCGGCCGGACCAGGACTGGAAGGCCGGCCGGCGAGCAGCGCTGCCGCCCCGCCCAGCCAGCCATGCAGCACGCCCGAGAAGCCGGCGTAATAGCCGCAGCCAGGGTCGAGCGCGATCACGGCAGCCACTGCGACGGCCGCACCGGCCAGCAGCGCCGACTGGGCCGCCGTCGACAGCCAGGGACGCAGCAACACGGCGATCAGCAGCAGCGCGGCGGCATTGAGCAGCGCGTGGGAGAGGCTCAGGTGGACCACCTGGGCCGACAGCAGCTCCCACCAGGCGCCCTGCTCGAAGCGGATGCGCTCGAAGCGCCAGGCGGCTGGCAGGCCCGGCCAGAGCTGCAGCGCAAGCAGCAGTGGCGCCAGCAGCGCCAGCGGCGGCAGGCCGAAGCGGCGGCCGGGCTCTGGACCGGTCCGGGACAGGCTCAGTACTCCAGCGTCTTGACGCCGTCGCGGGTGCCGAGCAGGCAGACGCCGGCCTTCTGGAAGGCAAACACCCCGACCGTCACGACGCCGGGCCAGTTGTTGACTTGGGCCTCGAAGGCCAGCGGATCGGCGATGCGCAATCCGGTCACGTCGAGGATATGCTGGCCGTTGTCGGTCACCAGCGGCGCGCCATCCTTCAGGCGCAGCGTCGCGCTGCCGCCCATTGCGGCGAACTGGCGCGCGATGCGCTGCGCTGCCATCGGGATCACCTCGACCGGCAGCGGGAAGCGGCCGAGCTGCTCGACCAGCTTGGACTCGTCGGCGATGCAGACGAACAGCCTGGACTGGGCCGCGACGATCTTCTCGCGCGTCAGTGCCGCGCCGCCGCCCTTGACCATGTGGCCCTGGCCGTCGATCTCGTCGGCGCCGTCGATGTAGACCGCCAGCTGCTCGACCTCGTTGCTGTCGAAGACCGGGATGCCGAGCGCCTGCAGGCGCGCGGTCGAGGCCTCGGAGCTGGAGACCGCGCCCTTGATCTGGTCCTTGATCGTCGCCAGCGCATCGATGAACTTGTTGACCGTCGAGCCGGTGCCGACGCCGACGATCTCGCCGGGCACGACATAGCGCAGTGCGGCCTGGCCAACCAGGGTCTTGAGTTCGTCTTGGGTCAGGGAAGGATGGGTCATGGGGTGCAATCTGGGAGAATCGGAGGATTGGGCCGAGTCAGGCCCGCCTAGATCCGAGATTATCCAATGTCCCTGCTGCCCTACTCGCTTGCCCGCCCCTTGCTGTTCAAGATGGACCCGGAGGCCGCGCACGAGCTCACGCTCGACAAGCTCGAAAAGCTCCAGCATTCGCCGCTGATGTGCCTGACCTCGCAGCCCAAGGTCAGCGATCCGGTCCGCCTGGCCGGACTGGATTTCCCGAACCGGGTCGGCCTGGCGGCCGGGCTGGACAAGAACGCGCGCTGCATCGATGCCTGGGGCGCACTCGGCTTCGGCTTCGTCGAGGTCGGCACCGTGACGCCCAAGGGCCAGCCCGGCAACCCCAAGCCGCGCATGTTCCGCCTTCCCGAGAAGAACGCGCTGATCAACCGGCTGGGCTTCAACAACGACGGCCTCGACGCCTTCATCGCCAACGTCAAGCGCTCGCAGCTGCGCCAGCAGCCGAAGAAGGGCGGCATGCTGCTGGGCCTGAACATCGGCAAGAACGCCGCCACGCCGATCGAGCGCGCCACCGATGACTATCTGGTCTGCCTGGAAGGCGTGTACCCGCACGCCGACTACGTGACAGTCAACATCTCGAGCCCCAACACCAAGAACCTGCGCGAGCTGCAGAGCGACGAGGCACTGGACCAGCTGCTCGGCGCGCTGGCGGCCAAGCGGGCCGAGCTGGCGGCCAAGCTGGGCGCCTACAAGCCGGTGTTCGTCAAGATCGCGCCCGACCTCGACCAGGCCCAGATCGCGGTGATCGCCGACACGCTCAAGCGCCACGGCATGGACGGCGTGGTGGCAACCAACACCACGCTGAGCCGCGAGGCGGTCAAGGGCCTGCCGCATGCCGAGGAGGCCGGCGGCCTGTCGGGCGCGCCGGTGCTGGAAGCCAGCAATGCCGTGATCCGCCAGCTGCGCGCGCGACTCGGCAAGGACTATCCGATCATCGGCGTCGGCGGCATCCTGAGCGGCGCCGACGCGCTGAGCAAGATCGAGGCCGGCGCCGACGTGGTGCAGATCTACAGCGGCCTGATCTACCAGGGTCCGGGCCTGGTGACCGAGGTCGCGCGCGCGCTCCAGAACGGCCGGGCCTGAAGCCATGACGGCCGAGGCACAACTGGGCTTTTTCGGGATCGCGCTGCTGCTGGGCCTGAGCCCGGGGCCGGACAACCTGTTCGTGCTGATGCAGTCGGCGACCCAGGGCCGGCGCGCCGGGCTGCTGGTGACACTGGGACTGTGCACCGGCCTGCTCGGCCACACGGCGGCGGTCGCGCTCGGGCTCGCGGCGCTGCTGGCGGCCTCGCCCACCGCCTTCGGCGCGCTCAAGCTCGCCGGGGCTGCCTACCTGCTGTACCTGGCCTGGGGCACCTGGCGGGCACCGGCCGCGCTGTCGGCGCAGCAGGGCCAACCGGCGCTGCAGCCCTGGCGCCTGTACGGCCGCGGCGTGCTGATGAACCTGAGCAATCCCAAGGTGGCGATCTTCTTCCTGGCGCTGCTGCCGCAGTTCGTGCAGGCAGGCGCCGGGCCGGTGCCCTGGCAGATCGCCCGCCTGGGCGCGCTGTTCATGCTGGCGACGCTGATCGTGTTCGGCAGCTTCGCCTGGCTCGCGGGCGGACTGGGCCAATGGCTGCAGCGCTCGACGCGCGCGCAGCGGACGCTCAACCGCTGCGCTGCGCTGGTCTTCGTCGGGCTCGGCATCCGACTGATCAGCTCGGAAATGTGACAACAGGATGAAGAGGTGACACAATTTGTCGGATCACCTTTGATACCTGTTACATGAGCCAGACCCTGAACCCCAACGCCCCCGAAGACATCGACAGCAAGCCGGTTCCGAGCCCTGAGAAAACCGTTCGTGCCGGCAAGACCGGCGACAAGGCCAGCGGCAAGTCGCGCGCCGCCAAGCGCGGCGACATCGCGCCCAGGCTAGACGGCGCGGCGCTGGCGCGCCATATCCCCCAGGAGGCGACCGCGGCTGCGCAAGGCAAGCAGCTCGCGGCGGTGCTGGACCTGCTGGGCAATCAGGAACTGGCAGCCGCACAGCGCGCCGCCGCGCTGCGCGCCACGCTGGAGGGCGCCTCGGCCGACGACCTGGCCGTGCTGCGCCAGGCCCTGCTCGACGAGCCGGTGCCGGTCAAGGGCCATCCCGACGACGAGCTCGCCCCCGACTGGCGCGACGGCGGCTATCCCTACAAGCACCTGATGCGCCGCTCGAGCTACGAGGCGCAGAAATACCAGCTGCAGGTCGAGCTGCTCAAGCTGCAGGCCTGGGTCAAGGAGACCGGCCAGCGCGTCGTGATCCTGTTCGAGGGCCGCGACGCCGCCGGCAAGGGCGGCACCATCAAGCGCTTCATGGAGCACCTGAACCCGCGCGGCGCCCATGTGGTCGCGCTCGAGAAACCGAGCGAGGTCGAGCGCGGCCAGTGGTATTTCCAGCGCTATGTCCAGCATCTGCCGACCGCGGGCGAGATCGTGCTGTTCGACCGCAGCTGGTACAACCGCGCCGGCGTCGAGCGCGTGATGGGCTTCTGCTCGGACGCCGAATACCAGGAATTCATGCGCCAGGCGCCCGACTTCGAGCGCCACCTGGTGCGCAGCGGGGTGCAGCTGATCAAGTTCTGGTTCTCGGTCAGCCAGGCCGAGCAGCGCCGCCGCTTCAAGGAGCGCGAGGTCCATCCGCTCAAGCAGTGGAAGCTCAGCCCGGTCGACCTCGCGAGCCTGGACAAGTGGGACGACTACACCCGGGCCAAGGAAGCGATGTTCTTCGAGACCGACACCGCGGACGCCCCCTGGACCGTAATCAAGAGCGACTGCAAGAAGCGCGCGCGCCTGAACGCGATGCGCTACGTGCTGCACAAGCTCAACTACGGCAACAAGGACCTGAACGCCATCGGCAAGCTCGACCCGCTGATCGTGGGCCGCGCGCATGTGGTCTACGAGCGCGGCGAGAAGAGCGGCGCGCTGCTCTGAAGGCGCTTCAGCGCCGACGCAGCAGCAATGCGGCGCCGAGCGCTGCCACCAGCAGGAAGTTCAGGAAGGACCAGTTGGCGATCGTCAGCCCGAGGAAGGTCCAGTCGACCGCGCTGCAGTCGCCGCTGCCGCGGAACAGCATCGGGATCACGCGCTTGAGCGGGAAGGCCTCGATCATGCCGAACAGGTCGCGGCCGCAGGTCGAGACCTCGGGCGGAAACCATTGCAGCCAGCTCTGGCGCGCGGCGACGCCAGCGCCCGTGAGCGAGAGCAGCGCCATCAGGCCGCCGCTCCAGCGCGCGGCAGCTGCCGGCAGCGCCGCACCGATGCCCGCGACCAGCGCGACCAGGATGAACAGGTAGCGCTGCACGATGCACATCGGGCAGGGCTCGAGCCCGACCACATGCTGCAGATAGAGGCCGAAGCCCAGCAAGGCGATGCAGGCGACGGCGATCAGCGCCAGCAGGCGGCGCGGTTGGGCGAAGAGTGAAGATAAGGCTGGCAAGACTGGACCCATCGGTTGCACCTAGGCGAAAACCCTAGTATCCAACAAAAAAGGACGACCATCAGGCCGTCCTTTTTTTCATGCTTGCGCCGGCAGGCTCACTGCTCGACGAAGGCGCGCTCGACGACGAAGTCGCCCGGCGTGCTGGTGTTGCCTTCCTTGAAGCCGCGCTTCTCGCACAGTTCCTTCAGGCTCTTGAGCATCTCGGGGCTGCCGCAGATCATGACGCGGTCGGTCTCGGGATTGAGGTCGGGCAGGCCGAGTTCGCGCGCGACCTGGCCGCTCTCGATCAGGTCGCCGATGCGGCCCTGGCGCTCGAAGGGCTCGCGCGTGACCATCGGGTAGTAGACCAGCTTGCCGGCGACGATCTCGCCGAGGAACTCGTGTGCGGGAAGCTCCTGGGTGATGTAGTCGCGGTAGGCCAGTTCCTTGACCTCGCGCACGCCGTGCATGACGATGACCTTCTCGAAGCGCTCGTAGGTCTCGGGGTCGCGGATGATGCTCATCCAGGGCGCCAGGCCGGTGCCGGTGCCCATCAGGTACAGGTTCTTGCCCGGCAGCAGGTAGTCGATCAGCAGGGTGCCGGTCGGCTTGCGGCCGACGATGATCTTGTCGCCCACCTTGATGTGCTGCAGGCGACTGGTCAGCGGGCCGTCGGGCACCTTGATGCTCAGGAACTCGAGGTGCTCCTCGTAGTTGGCGCTGGCGATGCTGTAGGCGCGCAGCAGCGGCTTGCCGTCTTCCTTGCGCAGGCCGATCATCGTGAAATGGCCGTTCGAGAACCGCAGCGCCTGGTCGCGGGTGGTGGTGAAGCTGAACAGACGGTCGGTCCAGTGGTGAACGGTCAGAACGGTCTCTTCGAGGAATGCGCTCATGGTCTTAGCTCTATGCCAGGCAGGGCCGGGTCGGCGCTGCCTGTGCCCGGACAGTCGGTGACCGTCTGCAGGGCCGGATGGAAATGGGTCAGTCGCTGCCAGGCAGCAAAGGCCCGTAGTGTAGCGCCTGGGGATGATCCCACCCCTGCTTGCGCCAGATCAAGCCCGCGCCGGATCGGACATGCAAAGCTTGCTACAGTCTCACGCTTGGTCAGCGGGGCGGATTGTGCCCGCGCTTGCCAGACAGAAGAAACAATAAAATTTCATACTTTCATAACCTGAATTTCTAAAGAAGGATAGCAAGATGGCGCGCACCGTTCAATGCATCAAGCTCGGCGTCGAGGCCGAAGGCCTGGATTTCCCGCCCTACCCCGGCGAAATGGGCAAGCGCATCTGGCAAAGCGTGAGCAAGCAGGCCTGGGCCGACTGGCTCAAGCACCAGACCATGCTGGTCAACGAGAACCGCCTGAACCTGGCCGACGCCCGCGCCCGCCAGTACCTGGCCCGCCAGATGGAGAAGCATTTCTTCGGCGAAGGCGCCGACCAGGCCGCCGGCTACGTGCCGCCGACCGAATCCTGATCGCGGCATGGTCAGCCCGGTCAGCTGGCTGGAGGATGGCACGCCGCACAGCCTGCGCTTCGACGATGTCTACCGCAGCACCGGCGTCGACGGTCGCGGCGGACTGGAGCAGGCACGTCATGTCTTCCTGGCCGGGTGCGGCCTGCTGCGCGGCGACGACGGCAGCCCCGCGCAATGGTCAGGCCGCGAGAGCTGGCAGCTGCTCGAGACCGGCTTCGGGCTCGGGCTGAACTTCCTGGCGACCTGGCAGGCCTGGCGCGACGACCCGCAGCGGCCGCAGCGACTGTTCTTCACTTCGGTCGAATCGACGCCGGTCAGTGCCGACGACATCCGGCGCAGCGCCCGCCCCTTCCCGGAACGGCAGGCCCTGGCGGAACAGCTCGCCGGGCAGTGGCAGGCCATGCTGCCGGGCATCCATCGCCTGGTGTTCGAGGGCGGCCAGGTCCAGCTGACGCTGGCGATAGGACTGGCGCAGGACCTGCTGCCGACCCTGGATTCGGCCGTCGACAGCATCTTCCTCGATGGCTTCAGCCCAGAGGTCAACCCCGAGCTGTGGGAGCTGCCGCTGCTCAGGGCGGTGGCGCGGCTGAGCCGGCCCGGCACGCGGCTGGCCACCTGGACCATTGCGCGCGCCTTGCGCGACGGGCTGGTCACGGCGGGCTTCGCGGTCGAGAAAGCCGCCGGCCTGCCGCCCAAGCGTGACTGCCTGCGCGCCTGCTTCGCGCCGCGCTGGCAACCCAAGGCCATGTTGCGCCTGGGCCAGGCACCGGCCAAGCGGCGCGCGGTCATCGTCGGCGCCGGGCTGTCGGGCTCGGCCTGCGCCTGGAGCCTGGCCCAGCGCGGCTGGCAGGTGCTGCTGCTCGACGCTGCCGACGCTCCCGCGGCCGGCGCCTCGGGGCTGCCGGCCGGACTGGTCGCGCCGCATGTGTCGCCCGACGACGCGGCGCTGTCACGCCTGACGCGCGCTGGCGTGCGCCTGACGCTGCAGCGTGCCGCCGACCTGCTGCGCGAGGGCGAGGACTGGGCGCCCAGCGGGGTGCTCGAGCACCAGATCGAGGGCAAGCACAGCCTGCCGCGTACTGAAATCTGGCAGCAGGCCGGCTTGCCGTCGAGCCGCACGGCCAGCCCGGACGAACTGGCAGCCGCCGGACTGGCCCCCGACAGCCAGGCGCTCTGGCACGGACTGGCCGGCTGGCTGCGTCCGGCCCGCCTGGTCGGCGCACAGCTGCGGCATCCGCGGATCGAATGGCGCGGCGGCTGCCGGGTCGCGGCGCTGGAGCCGCTGGCCGAGGGCGGCTGGCGCCTGCTCGACGGCGCTGGCAGCGAACTGGCCCGCGCCGAGCAGGTCGTGCTCGCCAGCGCCTATGCCACGCGCGATTTGCTGGAGCGCGCCGGCCTGGCCTCGCCGCCGCTCAATCCGCTGCGCGGCCAGATCAGCTGGGGCGCGCTGGAGGAGTTGCCGCCCGAAGTCCGGGCCCTGCTGCCCGCCATGCCGGTCAACGGCCATGGCTGCTTCGTCAGCGGCACGCCCGGTCCGGACGGCCGCCCGGCCTGGATCGCGGGCTCGACCTTCGAGCGCGCGGTCACCGAGGCCTTGCTCAAGCCCGAGGACCAGGTCGCCAACCGCGACAAGCTGATGCGCCTGCTGCCGGCGCTGGGGCAGGCGCTGGCACCGGCCTTCGAGCAGGCCGGCGCCTGGGCCGGCCTGCGCTGCACCCTGCCGGACCGGGTGCCGGCGGTCGGCCCGCTGGATGCACAGGCCTGGCCGGGCCTGCAGGTCTGCGCCGGCATGGGCGCGCGCGGCCTGACGCTGTCGGTGCTGTGCGGCGAACTGCTGGCGGCGCTGATGCACGGCGAGCCCTGGCCGGTCGAGCGCAAGCTGGCGCAGTCGCTGCTGGCGTCGCGCTTTGGCCAGAAGGCAGCGAACCGATCCGCCTGAGCCCAGCCTGCTGGACAGCTTATTACTTTTTCTGCATGTAGAAACAAGAAAAAAATCGTTTGGGATTATTAGGCTCCACTCTACAGTGGCGACCCATGCACGATATTGGCTTTGTCATCGCGGGTTTTGCAGTGGGTCTGATCGTCGGCTTGACCGGCGTCGGCGGTGGCTCGCTGATGACCCCGATCCTGATCTTCTTCTTCGGCGTCAAGCCCTACATGGCGGTCGGCACCGACCTGCTGTTCGCGGCCTTCACCAAGGCCGGCGGCACCATCAGCCTGATGCGGCAGCGGCTGGTGCCCTGGCGCGTGGTCGGCCAGCTCTGCGCCGGCAGCCTGCCGGCCTCGTTCGCGACCCTCTATGCGCTGCACGAACTCGGCGCGGCCAGCGCCGCGGTGCAAAAGCTTATGACCACCACCCTGGGCTGCGCGCTGCTGCTGACCGCCGGCGCCACCCTGTTCAAGGCGATCCGCATGCGCAAGCCGCCGCAGCGCGTGATGGACAGCCAGGGCCAGCGGGTCGCGACGGGCGGCGGCGGCGAGCCGACCGATGCGATGCGCGCGCGCCACTGGAGCCTGCCGGTGCTGTTCGGCGCCCTGATCGGCTGCCTGGTCACGCTGACCTCGGTCGGTGCCGGCGCCATCGGCGTGACGGTGTTGCTGGTGCTGTTTCCGCTGCTGCCGCTGCCGCGTATCATTGCGGCCGATATCGCCTATGCCGTGCCGCTGACCCTGGTCGCCGGGCTGGGGCACGCCTCGCTGGGCTCGGTCGACTGGGAGCTGCTGCTCAAGCTGCTGGCGGGCTCGCTGCCCGGCATCTGGATCGGCGCCCAGCTGATCCACAAGACCCCGGAGCGCCTGGTGCGCTCGCTGCTGGCGCTGCTGCTGGCCTATGCCGGCACCAAGCTGATCGCCGTCTGAACCGTTTATTGAACCTGAACCCGTATGTACCAATACACCGAATTTGACCGCCAGTTCGTGCGCCAGCGCGCCGAGCAGTTCCGCGACCAGCTCGATCGCTTCCATGCCGGCACACTGGGCGGCGACGAGTTCAAGCCGCTGCGGCTGCAGAATGGCTGGTACATCCAGCGCCACGCGCCCATGCTGCGCGTTGCCGTGCCCTACGGCGAACTGAGCACCAAGCAGCTGCGCGTGCTGGGCCGGATCGCGCGCGAGTACGACCAGCCCAGCCACGAGGTGTTCCAGGGCGCGGTGGCGGCACAGAACAAGCTCGGCGACATCCAGCTGCGCGACGGCAAGGCCATCGGCAGCCGCCTGCTGACCGGCTACGCCCATTTCACGACGCGCCAGAACGTCCAGTTCAACTGGATTCCGCTGACCCAGGCTGCCGACGTGATGGACCTGCTGGCCACGGTCGGCCTGCATGGCATCCAGACCAGCGGCAACTGCATCCGCAACACCACCAGCGACGCGCTGGCCGGGGTGGCGGTCGACGAGATCGCCGATCCGCGCCCCTTCGGCGAGATCCTGCGCCAGTGGAGCACGCTGCACCCCGAGTTCGGCTTCCTGCCGCGCAAGTTCAAGTGCGCCATCGTCGGCGCGACCGAGGACCGCGCCGCGACCGCCTGGCATGACATCGGCCTCAAGCTCAAGAGGAACGAGGCCGGCGAGCTCGGCTTCGAGGTGCTGGTGGGCGGCGGCATGGGCCGCACCCCGGTGATCGCGACCACCATCCGCGACTTCCTGCCCTGGAACCAGCTGCTCAACTACCTGGAAGCCGTGATCCGGGTCTACAACCTCTGGGGCCGGCGCGACAACCTGTACAAGGCGCGCATCAAGATCCTGGTCAAGGCCGAGGGCCAGCGCTACTTCGACGAGGTCGAGACCGAGTTCCGCCGCATCCTCGAGCAGGACGGCGGCCCGCACACCATCACCGAAGCCGAGCTGGCGCGCGTGCAGGCCTGCTTCGTAGAGCCGACAATCGATTTCAGCGCCCCGGCAGCCGAGCCGGTCAGCGCCGAGGAAGCCGCCGAATTCCAGCGCTGGCTGGCGCGCAATGTGCAGCCGCACCGCAACCCGGCGCTGCGCGCGGTCACGCTGTCGTTCAAGCGCGTGGGCCAGTCGCCGGGCGACGCGACCGCCGACCAGCTCGACGCGGTGGCCGAGCTGGCCGATGCCTTCAGCGCCGGCGAGCTGCGCGTGACCCATGACCAGAACCTGGTGCTGCCCTGGGTGCGTGCCGACTTGCTGCCCGCGGTCTGGCGCGAAGCCAAGCGCCTGGGCCTGGCCAAGGCCAATGTGCGCCTGCTGACCGACATGATCGCCTGCCCGGGCGGTGACTTCTGCGACCTGGCCAATGCGCGCTCGCTGCCGCTGGCCGACGCCATCACCGAGCGCTACCAGGACCTCGACGAGCTGGAGGACCTGGGCGAGATCGACCTGCACATCAGCGGCTGCATCAATAGCTGCGGTCACCACCACAGCGGCCATATCGGCATCCTGGGCGTCGACAAGGACGGCAAGGAGTGGTACCAGGTCACGCTGGGCGGCTCGGACGGCTCGGACCTGAGCGGCAAGCCGACTCCCGGCAAGGTGATCGGCCCGTCGTTTGCCCACGGCGAGGTACCCGACGTGATCGAGGCCCTGCTCGAGACCCATGTCGCGCAGCGCCAGCCCGGCGAAACCTTCCTGGCCACCTACCAGCGCGTCGGCGCCGAGCCCTACAAGGCCGCCGCCAATGCCGTGCGCGTGGCCACCGCGCGCACCGAGGCCTGAACGACTGCCGAACCGACGAGAACCAGACCATGAAACTGCTGAACGCCCAAGACCTCGCCACCGAAGCCGCACCGGCCGCTGGCGCCTTGCTGACCGTGGCCAATGACGTCGATGTGCAGACGCTGGACCTGACCGGGGTGCAGCGCATCGACCTGGCCTTCCCCAAGTTCGCCGATGGCCGCGCCTTCAGCCAGGCCTTCGAGCTGCGCCGTCGGCTCGGCTTTGCCGGCGTGATCCGCGCCACCGGCGACGTGCTGGTCGACCAGCTGCTGCAGATGCGGCGCTGCGGCTTCTCGGAAGCCGTGCTGCGCGCCGACCAGGACCCGGCCGTGGGCGAGAAGCTGCTGCAGCATTACAGCGGCTTCTACCAGGGCGATGCGACCGACCTGCAACCGCGCTTCGCCAAGACGGCCTGAAGGGACACCCGATGAGCGAAACCTCCAGCCTGGACGGCTCGTACGCCTCTTCCGCCTTCAAGCCGCAGCGCCTGTCGGCGACCGAGCTGCACGCCAAGCCCTCGGCCGACTATGCCACCAAGCTCGCGACCACGCAGGCGCTGCTGCAGCGTGCCGCCGCCGAGTTCCAGCCGCTCAAGCAGGCCTCGAGCCTGGGCGCCGAGGACGTGGTGATCACGCACCTGATCAACGCGCTGGCACTCGACATCCCGGTGTTCGTGCTCGAGACCGGCCGGCTGCATGCCGAGACGCTGGAGCTGCTCGAGCGCACCGAGGCGCATTCGCGCGCGCCGATCCAGGTCTACCGCCCGCAGCATGAGGCCGTGATCGCCTTCGTGCGCGACAAGGGCCAGAACTCGATCTACGACAGCATCGCGCTGCGCAAGGAATGCTGCGGCATCCGCAAGATGGAACCGCTGGCGCGTGCGCTCGCGGGCCAGAAGGCCTGGATCACCGGCCTGCGCCGCGAGCAGTCGAACGCCCGCGCCGAGGTGCCGCTGATCGACGAGTCCGAGGTCGCGACCAAGGGCCTGACCAAGTTCAACCCGCTGGCCGACTGGACCTGGGGCGATGTCTGGCATTACATCGCACAAAACCAGGTCGACTACAACCCGCTGCACGACCAGTTCTTCCCGAGCATCGGCTGCGTGCCCTGCACCCGCGCGATCAGCCTGGGCGAGGAATTCCGCGCCGGCCGCTGGTGGTGGGAAGACGAAGCCGCCAAGGAATGCGGCCTGCACGTCAAGGCAGGCGGCTAATGACCTTGGGGACAGATCTTCAGCTCTGTCCCCAACCGATCAGAGGGAGCGGGCCTTCAGCTCTGTCCCCAACCGACTAGACCGACCCAATGAACTCGGGGACAGGCCTTCAGCGCTGTCCCCGGCTGACCAAGAAACCGATATGAGCCACCAACTCAACAACTCGCACCTCGACGCGCTGGAAGAAGAAACCATCTTCATCCTGCGCGAGGTCGCCGCCACCTTCGAGCGTCCCGCCATGCTGTTCTCGGGCGGCAAGGACTCGCTCGTGATGCTCAAGTGCGCCGAGAAGGCGTTCGGCATCGGTCGCATCCCGTATCCGCTGCTGATGATCGACACCGGCCACAACTTCAAGGAAGTGACCGATTTCCGCGATTTCCGCGCCCAGGAGCTCGGCGCCGAGCTGATCGTGCGCAGCGTCGAGGACTCGATGGCGCGCGGCACGGTGCGCCTGTCGCATCCGGGCGAGAGCCGCAACGCGCACCAGTCGGTCACGCTGCTGGAAGCGATCGAGGAATTCCGCTTCGACGCGCTGATGGGCGGCGCCCGCCGCGACGAGGAGAAGGCGCGCGCCAAGGAACGCATCTTCAGCCACCGCGACGCCTTCGGCCAGTGGCAGCCCAAGGCCCAACGGCCCGAACTCTGGACGCTGTTCAACACCCGCCTGCAACCGGGCGAGCATTTCCGCGTCTTCCCGATCAGCAACTGGACCGAGATGGATGTCTGGCAGTACATCGAGCGCGAGAACATCGGCCTGCCCAGCCTCTACTACACCCACCAGCGCGAGATCGTCGAGCGCAAGGGCCTGCTGGTGCCGGTCACGCCGCTGACCCCGCCCAAGGAGGGCGAGCAGGTCGTGCTGCGCGACGTGCGTTTCCGCACCGTGGGCGACATCACCTGCACCTGCCCGGTCGCGAGCACCGCCGCCACCCCGGCCGAGATCGTGATCGAGACCCTGGCCGCCGACCTGAGCGAGCGCGGCGCGACCCGCATGGACGACAAGACCAGCGACGCCTCGATGGAAAAGCGCAAGCGCGAAGGCTATTTCTAAGCCCCCGTCAGACCCGCAAAGAGACTAGACACATGGACGCACTCAAATTCATCACCTGCGGCTCGGTCGACGACGGCAAGAGCACGCTGATCGGTCGCCTGCTGGTCGACAGCAAGGCCGTGCTGCAGGATCACCTGGCCGGCGTGCAACGCGGCGGCGAGACCGACCTGGCGCTGCTGACCGACGGCCTCTCCGCCGAGCGCGAGCAGGGCATCACGATCGACGTCGCCTACCGCTACTTCAGCACCGAGGAGCGCAAGTTCATCATCGGCGACGCGCCGGGCCACGAGCAGTACACGCGCAACATGGTGACGGCCGCCTCGAGCGCCGACGCCGCCGTGGTGCTGGTCGATGCGATCAAGCTCGACTGGGCCGATGCCGGCCTCAAGCTGCTGCCGCAGACCCGTCGCCACTCGCTGCTGTGCAAACTGCTGCGCGTGCCGAGCATCGTGTTCGCGGTCAACAAGCTCGACGCGGTCGCCGACGCCGCGCTGGCCTTCAAGAACATCAGCGGCGCACTGAACGCCTTCGCGGCCGAGGCCGGCATTCCGGTGACCGCCATCGTGCCGGTGTCGGCGCTCAAGGGCTGGAACGTGGTTGACTTCACGAACCCCGGCTGGTGCGGCTACGAGGGCCCGACCCTGCTGCAGATCCTCGAGCAACTGCCCAACACCCCGACCGAGGTGCAGGCGCCGGTCGCGCTGCCGGTGCAATGGGTCGAGAAGCAGCACGACAGCCATGTGACCAGCCAGGGCCGGCGCGTGTTCTGGGGCCGGGTCGCTGCCGGCAGCTTCGCGCCCGGCACCGAGGTGCAGGTGTTCCCGAGCGGCCAAAAGGCGGTCGTGGCCCAGGTGCTCGACCATGCGCGCCGCCCCGGCGCCGTGGCGGCCGGCCGCAGCGCCGGTGTCACGCTCGACCGCGAGGTCGATGTCTCGCGCGGCGACTGGATCCTGGCGGCTCCGGTGGCGGCAGCGGTCGCCGACGACGACTTCGACAGCCCGGCGGCGGTCAGCCCCTATCCGGGCCAGAAGGAACTGTCGGCCACCGTCGCCTGGATGGACGACGAGCCGCTGGTCGCCGGCCGCGTCTACTGGGCGCTGCACGGCCACCGCTGGGTCAAGGCCAAGGTCAAGCGCGTGGTGCACAAGCTCGAGATCAACACCCTGGCCGAGGAAGCCGCGAGCCAGCTCGATCCGAACGCGATCGGCCATGTCGAGTTGCTGCTGCAGGAAGCCGTGCCGGCGCTGTCGTTTGCCGACTCGCGCGTGCTCGGCGCGCTGATCCTGGTCGACACCGCCAGCCACAAGACCTCGGGTGCCGTGCTGGTCAACTGACCGGCTTCTTGCCCTGGATCAAGCGACGGGGCCCGCGAGGATTTAAAATCGCGGGTCCGAGCAGCGCCGGCCTGCCCTTTGCGGGGCTGCGCCGGCTTTCTCCATAGATTCACCCTCAGCGCTGCCGCGGCAGCCCACCCCAAATGACTCACGTTGTTACCGAAGCCTGCATCGCCTGCAAATACACCGATTGCGTGGACGTCTGCCCCGTCGACTGCTTCCGCGAAGGCCCGAACTTCCTGACCATCGATCCGGACGAGTGCATCGACTGCGCGGTCTGCATCCCCGAGTGCCCGGTCGGGGCCATCTACGCCGAGGAAGACGTGCCGAAGGACCAGCAGCACATGATCAAGATCAATGCCGAGCTGGCCGTGCTGCCGAACTGGAAGAGCATCACCAAGCGCAAGGCGCCGCTGCCCGACCACGAGCAGTTCAAGGACAAGACCGGCAAGCTCGACCTGCTGCAGCGCTGATCGGCGCCTGGCCTGGAGTCGACCGGATCGAGCATGAGCGCTGCCCCTGACCGCCAGACCACGCTGCAGATCGACTGCGTCATCATCGGCGCCGGTCCGGTGGGGCTGTTCCAGGCCTTCCAGCTCGGCCTGCAGGAAATCCCCTGCCAAATCGTCGATGCGCTGCCCCATGCCGGCGGCCAATGCGTCGAGCTCTACGCCGACAAGCCGATCTACGACGTGCCGGGCATCCCGGTCTGCTCGGGCCGCGAACTGGCCGAGCGGCTGCAGCAGCAGCTCGCGCCGTTCAAGACCCCGCTGCACCTAGGGCAACAGGTCGAAGGCCTGGTCCGGCAGGACGACGGCCGCTGGCGGCTGCAGACCAGTGCCGGCTTGGTCCTGCTGGCGCGCGCGGTCGTCATCGCGGCTGGCGTCGGCGCCTTCGTGCCGCGCCGGGTCGCCATCGACGGGCTGTCAAGCTTCGAGGGCCGCCAGGTCCACTATCACGCGGTAGAGCCGGACCGGCTCAAGGACCAGCGCGTGGTGGTGCAAGGCGGCGACGAGGCCGCGCTCGAGACCGCGCTGCAGCTCGCAGCCAGCGGGCAATGCGCCAGCGTCACGCTGCTGCACCGCAACAGCAAGTTCAAGGCCGATCCGGCGCTCGAGGCGGCGCTGCAACAGGCACTGGCCGATGGCCGGATCGCGCTGGCGCTCGGCCAGCCGGTCGGCCTGCAGCCAAGCGCCGACGGCCAGCGTCTGGCAGCGCTGGAGATCGCCATCGACGACGAGCACACCGAAACGCTGGCCGCCGACGCGCTGCTGCCGCGGCTGGGGCTTTCTCCCAAGCTGGGCCCGATCGCCGACTGGGGCCTGGCGATGGAGCGCAAGCTGCTGAGCGTGGACCCCGCCACCCTGGCCACCAGCCTGGACGGTATCCATGCGGTGGGCGACATCTGCCACTATCCCGGCAAGCGCAAGCTGCTGCTGTGCGGCTTCCACGAGGCGACCCTGGCGGCCTTCGCGATTGCCGCCTGGCTGCGCCCCGAGCAGCGCCAGCTGCTGCAGTACACGACCACCAGCCCGCGCCTGCACGAACTGCTCGGCGTGGCAGGGAAATCGGACCGGGCGTAGAATATTTGGCGTCCTGATCTTTCAGGACCCAAAGCTGGGGGTGTTGGCATCCGACTCGACTGGGCGCCGACTGAGAAAGTCCCTTTGAACCTGATTGAGGTAATCCTCGCGCAGGGAAGCTGGTCCCGGATCTGCTGTTGCCCCCATGGCGCTGCAGCAGGGCCTGGCAGCCCTGCCCTCGAAAGCTGCCATGGCCTCTTCAACTCCGGACCTGGTCCAGGACCTGCTGGACTTCATCGCCCTGCCCGACGCGGACGACGCGGCCTTCAACGCGCTGGCGCTGCGCCTGTTCGCGCACCAGGTGCGCCACAATCCGGCCTATGCCCGCTTCTGCCAGTCGCGCGGCCGCACCCCGGCGACGGTGCGCCGCTGGCAGGACATCCCGGCGGTGCCGGTCAACGGCTTCAAGCAGCTCACGCTGAGCTGCACCCCGGTCGAGGCCTGCGCGCGCGTCTTCACCACCAGCGGCACGACCGGCGGCGAGGACCAGAAAGGCCGCCATTACCACCCCGAGCTGCGGGTCTATGACGCGTCGATGCGGCGCCATTTCGCCGACTGCGCCAACTGTGCCGGCCCGCTGCCGATCCGCATGGCCATCCTGTTCCCGGACGAGGCGGCGCTGCCGAACTCGTCGCTCGCGCATTACCTCCAGCTGTGCCGGGACGATTTCGGCTTGAGCGGCAGCCGCCATTGCTGGGACCTGGAGGGCATGGATGAGGCCGGCCTGCTGGAATTCCTGCGCGGCGCACGAGCCGAGCAGCAGCCGGTCGCGCTGCTCGGCGCGAGCTACAGCTTCGTGCACCTGATGGACGCGCTGGCCGGTCTGGGCGAGGACTTCCGCCTGCCGGCGGGCAGCTGGCTGCTCGATACCGGCGGCTTCAAGGGCCGCTCGCGCGAGATCCCGATGGAGCAGTTCTACGCCCAGCTGTCCGAGGTGTTCGGCGTGGCGCGCGAGCATTGCATCAACATGTACGGCATGACCGAGCTCAGCACCCAGTTCTACGACCGCGGCAACGCGGTCGTGCCCTCGGTCAAGCGCGGCCCGCACTGGATGCGCACCCGTGCCATCGACCCGCTGACCGGCCAGTCGGTGCCAGACGGCGAGCGCGGCATCCTGGTGCACACCGACCTGGCCAACTACAACTCGGTGCTTAGCATTCTGACCGAGGATGTCGGCATCGTCGGCGCCGACGGCTTCCAGCTGCTCGGACGCGCCGAGGGCGCCCAGGCCAAGGGCTGCTCGCTGGCGGTCGAGTCCTTCGTGTCGGCCGCGCGGACATGAAGCCTGAGGTATTCCGGGTTGGCCATCTGCCGGGGCTGGACGCCGGGCAGCTGGCCTGGCGCGAGCTGCCGGCGCCGCAGCTGCCCGCCGGCCATGGCTTCGAGGTAGCGGCGCTGACGCCGGACCAGCTGCGGACGCTGTGCGAGCAGATCCGCGGCCCGGGCCGCCAGGGCCTGCGCGCGCTGCCGGTGCGCGACATCGTGCAGGCGATCGACCGCGTGATCCAGCAGCTGCTCGACCCCGCAGCTCCTGAGCACCAGCTGCTGCTGCGCTGGCTGCCGCTGAGCACCGGCTTTTCGGCCGAAATGATCCGGGTCAACCTGGGCCCCACGCTGCGGACCTTCCGCGCGCTGCAGCTGCAGCGCTTCCTGGTCGAGGATCTGGGCAACCCGGCGCTGCTCGACGGCTTCGAGCCGCGCGTGACCGGCGGCTGGACCCATGCCGAGGGGCCGGATCTGCTGGCCCATGTCTGGGCCGGCAACGTGCCGGGACTGCCGCTGTGGAGCCTGGTCTGCGGCCTGCTGGCCAAGGCCGGCAATATCGGCAAGGTCTCGGCCGGCGAACCGGTGTTCGCCACCGTGTTCGCCCAGACCCTGGCCAGGCTGGAAACGCGCCTGGGTGCTGCCGTCGCGGTGCTGTGGTGGGAGCGGCAGGACCTCGACACGGCCAGCGCCATCTGGAGCGAGGCCGACACCTTGCTGGCCTATGGCGGCGACGCCGCGCTGCGCGAGCTGCAGGCGCAACTGCCGCCCGGGGTGCGCTTCCTGCCGCATGGCCACAAGCTGAGCTTCGGCGTGGTCGGCCGTGCCGCCTTGAGCGCTGGCCGCGCGCCGGCCATCGCGCGGCTGGCGGCGGACGACCTGGTGCGGCACGAGCAGCAGGGCTGCTACTCGCCGCAGGCCTTCTATGTCGAGCGCGGCGGCCAGGTGTCGCCACTGGAATTCGCCCAGCGACTGGCCGCCGGCCTGCAGCAGCTCTCCGCAAAATTCCCGCGGCCGCAGCCCGGACTGGCGGAGGCGGCCCAGATCGCGCAATGGCGCAGCAGCCTGGAATGGGCCGGATTCGACGATGCCAGCGTGCAGGTCCTGGGCCACCCGGATCACGGCTGGAGCCTGGTCTACCGCGACCGGCCGACGGTAATTGCGCCCGGCCCGCTGCACCGCTGCGTGCAGGTGGTGGCGCTCGACAGCCTAGACGAGTTGCCAGCCTGGCTGGCGCCGCAGCGGCGCCATCTGCAAAGCGCGGGCCTGGCGGTGGCGCCGGAACAGCTGCAGGCGCTGGCCAGCCAGCTGGCGGCAGTGGGCGTGACCCGCCTGAGCGCCATCGGCCACATGACCCTGCCGGCGCCGGGCTGGCACACCGACGGCCGCCCGAGCCTGCTCGACCTGGTGACCCTGGTCGACCTGGAAGCCTCAGCCGAGGCGCTGGCCGAAGGCCTGACCGACTATGAAGTCTGAAATGACGCCGCTGTTGACCCTCGAGCAGATCGGCTTTGCCTATGCCGATGGCCGTCCGGTGCTGCAAGGCATAGCCCTGCAGATCAAGGCCGGCGAATTCCATTGCCTGCTGGGGCGCAGCGGCTGCGGCAAGACCAGCCTGCTCAAGCTCGCCGCCGGCCTGCTGCTGCCCGGCAGCGGCCGGGTGCTGTGGCGCGGCGAAGCGGTGCGCGGCCCGCTGCGCGAGGTCGCCTTCGTGTTCCAGCGCCCGACCCTGCTCGACTGGCTGAGCGTGCTCGACAACGTGCTGCTGCCGATTTCACTCGAGCGGCGCGTGACCGCCGCTGACCGGGAACAGGCCAGGCATTGGCTGCAGCGGCTCGGCATCGCGGAGCAGGCGCAGCGCCGGCCCGCGCAGCTCTCGGGCGGCCAGCAGAGCCGGGTCGCCGTGGCCAGGGCCTGGATGCAGCAGCCGGCGCTGCTGTGCATGGACGAGCCCTTTGCCGCGCTCGACGCCTTGACGCGCGAGGAGCTGCAGCAGGACCTGCTGGCGGTCTGCGCCGAACAGGGCAGCGCCGTGCTATTCGTGACCCATGACCTGGCCGAGGCCGCCTTCCTGGGCGATCAGGTCAGCCTGCTCGACCGCGGCCGGCTGCAGGCGCGCTTGTCGATCAGTGCCGAGCGCCCGCGCAGCGCCCGCTGGCGCGACCAGGCCGGCTTCCACGCTCAGTGCGCCACATTGCGCCAGCAACTGGAGGCCACGCGATGAAGCGCCTGTTCGATGCCGGCATCTCGCTGCTACTTGGCCTGGGCCTGCTGCTGGCCTGGGAACTCTCGACCCGCTGGTGGCAGCTGTCGGCGCTGGTGCTGCCGGCGCCGTCCCAGGTCGGGCGCGCGCTCTGGCAGGGCTTTGCGACCGGCTACTGGTGGCCGCACCTGGGGCAGACCCTGGCATCGGTCGGCCTCGGGCTGGTCCTGGGCGCCGCGCTGGGCTTTGGCTCCGGCCTGCTGCTTGGGCAGAGCCGGCGCCTGCGCCGCTGGCTGACCCCTTACCTGGTGCTGAGCCAGGTGACGCCCAAGCTGGCGCTGGCGCCCTTGTTCATCGTCTGGTTCGGCTTTGGCCTGCTGCCCACGGTGGTGATGACGGCGCTGATCTGCTTCTTCCCGCTGCTCGAGAACACCCTGGGCGCGCTCGACCAGACCGACGCGCGCCAGCTCGAGCTGTTCCGCGCCCTGGGCGCCAGCCGCTGGCAGACCCTGTGGCGGCTGCAGATCCCGGCCGGGCGGCACACCCTGGCGGCGGGCCTGCGCGTGGCGCTGGTGCTGGCCTGGGTCGGCGCCGTGGTGAGCGAGTTCATCAGCGCCAGCCAGGGCCTGGGCGCGGTGATCATCGGCGCCCAGGGCTCGATGGACACCGCGCTGATGTTCGCCGCGCTGGCGCTGATCGCGGCGCTCGGCATCTCGTCCTATGCCCTGCTCGGCGCGCTGCAGCGGCGCTGGCAGTGACTGAAACCGTCGTTTTTGATCCAAGGAATATCTGATGCACAAGCTTTCACGACGCGACCTGGCCCGCTATCTGGCCGTGGGCGGACTGGCCGGCGGCCTCGCACCGCTGGGCGGACTGGTCAACCTGGCGCAGGCCCAGCCACTCGACAAGGTGGTGCTGGCCGGCTGGAGCAAGCCGATCTCGGAAATCACGAACCTGCTGGTCGAGGCCGACAAGGGCTTCTTCCGCGCCCAGGGCATCGAGTTTTCCTACCTGCCGGGCGCTGGCGGCGGCGACGCGCTGCGCAACCTGCTCAGCGGCCAGGCCGACATCGCCTTCACCGACCCGGGCTCGCTGTTCGCCGCGCTCGACAAGGGCGAGAAGCTGCGCGCCATCTACGACGTCTACCCGCAGAACGTCTTCAACGTCGTGTCGCTCAAATCGCGCGGCATCAGCAAGCCGGCCGACCTGAAGGGCAAGCGGGTCGGCGTCTACAGCCTGTCCAGCGGCACGCGGCAGAATCTGCAGGTGCTGCTGCACTCGGCCGGCCTGAGCGAAGCCGACATCACCCTGGTGCCGACCGGGCTGCTCAACTTCGCGCCGCTGATGCAGGGCCAGGTCGATGCCACCGCCGCCACCGACACCGGCTTGCTGGTCGGGCGCCAGCGCGGCCTGGGCGAAGTCAACGTGATGGAAGTGCGCCAGCAGCTCAACCTCAGCAGCGACCTGCTGGTGGTGCGCGAGGAGACCTACCAACGACAAAAAGCGCTGCTGCGCCGCTTCCTGACAGGTTTTCGCGACAGCGCGCAGTGGATGATGCAGGCTCCCGAGGAAGCGGCCCGCCTGGCGACCCGGGTCGCCATCGACGGCCAGAACGAGGCCATCAACCTGGAAGTCATCAAGCTGCGCAATGCCTCGAGCATCTCGAGCCTGACGCAGAAGAAGGGCCTGGGCAGCCTGGATACCGCCACGCTGCAGCGCGGGCTGCAGGTCTACCGCGACATCGGCGTGCTGTCGCGCGAGATCGCGGTCAACAGCATCGTCGGCACCGACCTGCTGCCGGCCAAGCCATGAGGCGTCGCTTCGACCAGCAGCTGGTGCTGGTGACCGGCGCCAGCCGGGGCATCGGTGCCGCGATCGCCGAGGCCTTCGCGCGCGAGGGCGCGATGGTGGTGGTCAACTACCGCGAGCGCGCCGATGCCGCGCGCGAGGTGGTGGCGCGCTGCGAGGCGCACGGCGTGCCGGCCTGGGCGATTGCCGCCGACGTGCGCGACCCGGCGGCCGTGCGCGCCATGGTCGACGAGGTGCTGGCGCTGACCGGGCGCATCGACGTGCTGGTCAACAACGCCTTCGCGCCGTACCGCTTCGACCCCGAGAACCGCGCGCGCTTCTGGGAAACGCCCTGGGACGCCTACCAGAGCCAGTTCGACGGCGCGGTGCAGGCCAGCTACCAGCTGTGCCAGGCCGTGCTGCCCGCGATGCGCCAGCGGCTGCAGGGCAGCATCGTCAACCTGGTGACCGACCTGGTGCAGCAGCCCAGCCTGCCCTACCACGACTACGCGACGGCCAAGGCGGCGCTGATCGGCTTCAGCCGCCAGCTGGCGAGCGAGCTCGGCAGCCTGGGGATCAGGGTCAACTGCGTCGCGCCCGGGCTGGTCAGCCCGACCGAGTCCAGCCGCGCCACCCGCGAGGCGGTCAAGGACCAGATCATCGCGCGCACCCCGCTGGGCCGCATCGCCACGCCCGAAGACGTGACCGGCCCGGTGCTGTTCCTGGCCTCGGACTGGAGCCGCTTCATGACCGGCCAGACCCTGGTCGTCGATGGCGGCCTGGTGATGACATGAAGCGACAGCGCGACTCAGCCCTGCAGCCGCCGCATGGCCTGCGGGGCGTAACCGTGGTTCAGCGGTCCGTGGCCCTGGCCGGTCTGCACATCGGCGCCGGCCGCGATCGCGCCGCGGATATAGGCATGCGCTGCCTGGACCGCCTCGGCCAGCTCCAGGCCCAGCGCCAGGTGGGCGGCAATCGCCGACGACAGGGTGCAACCGGTGCCATGCGAGTTGCGCGTCGCGATACGCGGCCCGCTCAGGCGCAGCCATCGGTCGGCGGGTTGAGCAGGCAGCGCCAGCAGGTCGGTCAGCTGCTCGCCACCCAGATGGCCGCCCTTGAGCAGCACGGCCTTGGCACCCAGTCCCAGCAGGTCGGCGCAGGCAGCGTCGAGGTCGGCCACCTCGCGCACCGGACGGCCCAGCAGCAGCGCGGCCTCGTCCAGGTTCGGCGTGATCAGGCTGGCACGCGGGAACAATTCGGACACCAGCGAGGCGATCGTTTCCTGCCGGATCAACGCGTCGCCGCTGGTCGCGACCATCACCGGGTCCAGCACCACCTGCTGCAGCTGGTAATGGTCGATCGCCCAGGCCACCACCTCGACGATCTCGGGCGCGTGCAGCATGCCGATCTTGACCGCGTCGACGCCGATGTCCTCGATCACGGCAGCAATCTGCTCCTGCAGGAAGTCCGCCGGCACGCCGTGGATGGCGCGCACGCCGACCGTGTTCTGCGCCGTCAGCGCGGTGATCGCGCTCATGCCGTAGCAGCCCAGCGCGGCGAAGGTCTTGAGGTCGGCCTGGATGCCCGCGCCGCCGCAGGAATCGCTGCCGGCGATGGTCAGGACGCGTGGGTAATGAAAGGTGGAATCTTGGCTCATCGCAAAATTATCCCGCAGCGCCCGCGCGCTGCCCGCTCCTTGCCTCAAGAGGATCGTCACCATGTCTGAATCCCTGCAGCCACAAGAACCAGTGCTGGTGCTCGGCGCCGGCCTGATGGGCCGCCTGCTCGCGCTGTCGCTGGCACAAGCCGGCCACCCGGTCCGCCTCGTCGATGCCGGCCCGCCCGACGGCAGCGGTGCGGCGGCCCGAGTCGCCGCCGCGATGTTGGCACCGCTGGCCGAATCCGCCATCACCGAGCCCAGCGTGGTCGCGCTGGGCCAGTATGCGCTCGCGCGCTGGCCGCAGCTGATCAAGGGCCTGACGCGCCCGGTCTACTTCCAGCAAAACGGCACGCTGATCGTCTGGCACCGCCAGGACGCGCCGGAGGCGCAGCGCTTCTCGGGCCTGCTGGCCCAGACCGGCCGTGCCCTACCCGATCTGCCCAGGCCACGCGGACTCGACAGCCAGGGCCTGGCCGAGCTCGAGCCGGCGCTGGCGCAGCGCTTCCACCAGGGCCTGTACCTGCCCGAGGAAGGCCAGCTCGACAACCGCCAGCTGCTGGCGGCGCTGACCGACTCGCTGGCCGCGCGCGGCATCACCATCGAATGGAATACCCGCCTGACGCTGGAACAGGCGCAGGACATCCAGGCCGACCGGGGCGGCTGGCTGCTGGATTGCCGGGGCTTGGGCGCGCGCGCCGACTGGCAGGCCCCGGGCCAGAGCCTGCGCGGCGTGCGCGGCGAGGTCGCGCGCATCCATGCGCCCGACGTCACGCTGCAGCGCCCGACCCGGCTGCTGCACCCGCGCTACCCGATCTACATCGCGCCGAAGGAAGACCACATCTTCGTGATCGGCGCCACCGAGATCGAGAGCGACGACATGAGCCCGGCCAGCGTGCGCTCGACGCTCGAACTGCTGAGCGCCGCCTACGCGGTCCACCCCGGCTTCGGCGAGGGACGCATCCTCGAGCTGTGCAGCCACTGCCGCCCGACCCTGCCCGACAACCTGCCGGCCATCCACGAGGTCGCGCCGCGCGTGCTGCAGGTCAACGGCCTGTACCGGCACGGCTTCATGATCTCGCCGGCCTTGCTCGACGCCGTGCTCGAATGGATGCAGCAAGGCCGCAAGACGCTGGCCGACCAGCTGCAACTGCGCTTTTCCACCCTGGCCGCCCGCGCGGCCTGATCCCACCATGCAAGTCCTCATCAACAACCAGGCCCACCAGCTGCCCGACCACGCCACCCTGGCCGATGCGGTGCAGGCGCTAGGCGCCAGCGGCCCGTTCGCCGCCGCGCTCAACCTGCGCTTCGTGCCGCGCGGCCAGTACGCCCAGACGCCGCTGGCCGAAGGCGACAAGGTCGAGATCATCGCCCCCGTGACCGGCGGCTGAGCCTCCTTGCCGCCGCTCCCTGCCCACCACCTTCCGATTCACACCATGACCACAGCCGCCCCCAACCAAGACCCGCTGGTCCTCTATGGCGAGATCTTCGCCAGCCGACTGCTACTGGGCACCTCGCGCTACCCCTCGCCCGCCGTGCTCGAGGCCGCGGTCGCGCGCAGCCAGCCCTGCATGCTGACCGCCTCGCTGCGGCGCCAGGGCGCCAGCGGCCTCGACGCCAGCCAGGGCTTCTGGCCGCTGCTGCAGAAGATGGGCGTGCCGGTGCTGCCCAATACCGCCGGCTGCCACAGCCTGCAGGAAGCCATCACCACCGCCGAGATGGCGCGCGAGGTGTTCGAGACCGACTGGATCAAGCTCGAGCTGATCGGCGACGACTACACGCTGCAGCCCGACACGCTGAACCTGGTCGAGGCCGCCGAGCGCCTGATCAAGTCCGGCTTCAAGGTGCTGCCCTACAGCACCGACGACCTGGTGCTGTGCCAGCGCCTGGTCGACGTCGGCTGCCAGGCCGTCATGCCCTGGGCGGCACCGATCGGCACCGGCCGCGGCCCGATCAACCCCTGGGCGCTGCGCACGCTGCGCGAGCGCCTCGACGTGCCGCTGATCGTCGATGCCGGCCTGGGCCTGCCCTCGCACGCCTGCCAGGTGATGGAATGGGGCTATGACGCGGTGCTGCTCAACACCGCGGTCGCGCTGGCGCAGGAACCCGTCACCATGGCCGGCGCCTTCGCCGACGCGGTGAAGGCCGGCCGCAGCGCCTTCCTGGCCGGTGCCATGACCGCGCAGGACACCGCACAGCCCAGCACCCCGGTGCTCGGCACCCCGTTCTGGCACCAGGACTGATCCATGCCGACTGCCACCGAACTGATGCAGAGCATCGTCGAGCGCCATGCCGCGCTCGGCCTGGACAGCAATACCGATCCGGCCGCGCTGCCGGCCGACGCCAGCCCCCATGCGATCGGCTACGCCGCCGCGCGCCGACTCGGCTTCATCCCGGCCGACGCCGAGGTCGTGGCCAGCGCCTGGCAGCGCCAGAGCGATCGCAGCGGCCGCTTCGACCCCGATGCCTGGCCTTGCGAGCCGGCCGATTTCGGCATCCCCGCCGGTCCGCGCATTGACGCCTTCGCACCCTGCCCGCCAGCGCTCGGCCTCTACGCCGTGCTGCCGAGCGCCGAATGGGTCGGTCGCATGGCGCGCGCCGGCCTGCCGACCGTGCAGCTGCGCTTCAAGTCGCAGGATGCGGCCGCCGTGCGCGCCGAGATCCGCGCCGCCGTCGAAGCCGTGCAGGGAACAGCCAGCCTGCTGTTCATCAACGACCACTGGCGCGAGGCGATTGCCGCCGGCGCCTACGGCGTGCACCTGGGCCAGGAAGACCTCGACACGCTGACCGCGTCCGAGCTGGCCGAGATCCGCGACGCCGGGCTGCGGCTGGGCCTGAGCACCCACGGCTATGCCGAGATGCTGCGCGCCGACACCGTGGGCCCGAGCTACCTGGCGCTCGGCGCGGTGTTCCCGACCACGCTCAAAGCCATGGCGACGCCGCCGCAGGGCACGGGACGGCTGCAGGCCTACGCGCGGCTGATGCGCTCGCGCAGCCTGGTCGCGATCGGCGGCATCGGCGCCGAGCAGCTGCCCGAGGTCGCCGCCAGCGGTGTCGGGTCGTTTGCGGTGGTGCGCGCCATCACCGGCGCCGAACAGCCCGAAGCCGCCGCTGCCGCGCTGCAGCAGCGCTGGGACTCACTGCGCGCCGCCCAGGCCGGCCAGGGTCGCTGAACGCCTGAACCTGCGGCCTGAGCCAGAAAATTTTCACCCTGCTGCAACAGAGTCGAAAACCTGGCTATAATTCAAGGCTGTTCCTCGATAGCTCAGTCGGTAGAGCGCCGGACTGTTAATCCGTAGGTCCCTGGTTCGAGCCCAGGTCGAGGAGCCAACAATTTGATACTGATGCCCGTGATGACACCATCGCCACGGGTAGATTCCTCGATAGCTCAGTCGGTAGAGCGCCGGACTGTTAATCCGTAGGTCCCTGGTTCGAGCCCAGGTCGAGGAGCCAAATTCAGATGCGGGATTAGCTCAGTTGGTAGAGCGATACCTTGCCAAGGTATAGGTCGAGAGTTCGAGTCTCTTATCCCGCTCCAATATAAAAAGCCCGTCGCTACTGCAGCGACGGGCTTTTTGCTTATGTGGCGCCTCAGACCGGCGCCGGCACCAGGAAGTCGCGGCTGATGCGCCCGCCGAGCTCGTTGACGCGGTCGAGGAACTGGGTCAGGTAGGCGTGCAGGCCGGTCTCCATGATCTCCTCGAGGCTGCCGTACTGCAGGTCGGACAGCATCTTGCCGGCACGGCGCTCGGTCTCGCCCGAGATCGAGTTGCTGACCCGGCCCAGGTTGGCCACCACGCCCTGCAGGCTGGCGTGCAGGCTGCGCGGCATGTCGGCGCGCAGGATCAGCAGCTCGGCCACCCGCTCGGGCGTGATGACATCGCGGTAGACCTTGCGGTAGACCTCGAACGCGCTGACGCTGCGCAGGATCGCGCTCCAGTGGTAGAAGTCGTATTCCTGGTCCTGCTCGGAGGCGGCGCCGTAGAAGTCGCTCTCGACCGCGTGGAACTTGACGTCGAGCAGCCGCGCCGTGTTGTCGGCCCGCTCGAGGAAGGTGCCCATGCGGTAGAAATAGAAGGCCTCGTCGCGCAGCATGGTGCCGATCGCGACGCCGCGCGACAGGTGCGAGCGGTGCTTGACCCAGTCGAAGAACTTGGCCGGGTCGCGCTCGAACTCCTTGTCCTTGAGCATCTGGCTCAGCTTGAGCCAGGTGTGGTTGATGGTTTCCCAGACCTCGGTCGGCAGCGCGCCGCGCACCGCGCGGGCGTTCTCGCGCGCGGCGCGCAGGCAGGACACGATGCTCGAGGGATTGGAGGCGTCGCGCACCATGAAGTCCAGCACGTCCTTGCTGTTGACCTCGCCATGCAGGAACTCGTAGGCGGGCATCAGTTCGCTGATGCGCAGCAGGCCCTCCCAGCCCAGCTTGGCCACCGCGGCCGACTGCGGCAGCAGCGCGGTCTGGTAGTTCACGTCCAGCATGCGGGCGGTGTTTTCGGCGCGCTCGGTGTAGCGCGACATCCAGAACAGGTGATCGGCGGTTCTCGACAGCATATTTCAGTTCTTCCTCAGTCTTCCAGTACCCAGGTGTCCTTGGTGCCGCCGCCCTGGGACGAGTTCACCACCAGCGAGCCTTCCTTGAGCGCGACGCGCGTGAGTCCGCCCGGCACGATCTGCACCCCCTTGCGGCCCGACAGCACGAAGGGGCGCAGGTCGATGTGGCGCGGCGCGATGCCGCGCTCGACATAGGTCGGGCAGCTCGAGAGGCTCAGCGTGGGCTGGGCGATGTAACCCTCGGGATTGGCGAGCACGGCCTGGCGGAATTCCTCGATCTCGGCCGCGGTCGCAGCCGGTCCCACCAGCATGCCGTAGCCGCCGGCACCATGCACTTCCTTGACCACCAGGTCCTTCAGGTTGGCCAGGATGTACTTGAGGTCGTCGGGCTTGCGGCCCATGTAGGTGGGCACGTTCTTCAGGATCGGTTTCTCGCCCAGGTAGAACTCGATCATCTGCGGCACATAGGGGTAGATCGACTTGTCGTCGGCCACGCCGGTGCCGATCGCGTTGGACAGCGTCACATTGCCCTTGCGGTAGACATCGAGCAGGCCGGCGCAGCCCAGGGTCGAGTCGGGGCGGAAGGCCAGCGGGTCGAGGAAGTCGTCATCGACGCGGCGGTAGATCACGTCGACCCGCTTCGGGCCGCGCGTGGTGCGCATGTAGACGAAATCGTCCTTGACGAACAGGTCCTGGCCCTCGACCAGCTCGACGCCCATCTGCTGGGCCAGGAAGGCATGCTCGAAATAGGCGCTGTTGTACATGCCGGGCGTGAGCACGACCACGGTCGGATCGACCGGATGGTCGGGACAGACCGAGCGCAGCGTCTCGAGCAGCAGGTCGGGGTAATGCGCGACCGGCGCGACCCGGTTCTGCGCGAACAGCTCGGGAAACAGCCGCATCATCATCTTGCGGTCTTCCAGCATGTAGCTCACGCCGCTGGGCACGCGCAGGTTGTCCTCGAGCACGTAGTATTCGGCCTCGCCCTGCCCGCCCGGCACCGGGGCGCGCACGATGTCGATGCCCGAGATGTGCGAGTAGATGCCGCCCGGCAGGTCGACGCCGACCATCTCGGGCCGGAACTGGGCATTGCCCTCGATCTGCTCGCGCGGCACGATGCCGGCCTTGACGATCTCCTGGTCGTGGTAGATGTCGTGCAGGAAGCGGTTCAGCGCCGTGACGCGCTGCTCCAGGCCCTTCTCCATCGAGCGCCATTCCTCTGCCGGGATCACGCGCGGGATCAGGTCGAAGGGAATCAGCCGCTCGGTGCCGGCGCCGTCCTCGTCCTTGGCGCCGTAGACCGCGAAGGTGATGCCAACGCGGCGGAAGATCATCTCGGCTTCCTCGCGGCGCGCCCGCATCACGTCGTCGGGCTGCTCGGCGAGCCAGCGCGCGTATTGGAGGTAGTGCTCACGCACCTGGCCGGGTGCGGCATACATTTCGTCGAATTGGTGTCGGCTCATGGGGGGCTCGCGTTTATCTGGGCAATTCCATGTTAGCAAGTAACGGGCCAATGTCGGACCGGTCACTGGCCGGGTCGCCAGGGATCATTGACCCAGATCAATGGCGGCATCGGCATCCGCCTGCCAGTAGCGCGGCCGGACTTGGCGCTGGCAGAGCAAGGCCGCAGGCCTGTCGCTGCGCCAGCTGGCGGCGCCACAGCTCGGGCTGTTGCTCCAGGCAATGGCACGCGCGCGCAAGCGCTGCAGCACCTCGGGGGCCGGATGACCGAAGCGGTTCTGGTGGCCGGACTGGATCACGACCCAGCGCGGGCGCAGCGCATCGAGCCAGGCCTCGCCAGACGAGGTCGAGCTGCCGTGGTGGGCGGCCAGCAGCAGGTCGGCGCGCAAGCCGGGCAGGTCTTGCAGCAGACGCGACTCCTCGGCCGCCGTGATGTCGCCGGTCAGCAAGGCCACCCGTCCGCTCGCGCTGCTCACGCGCAGCACGCAGGAGCGCGCGTTGTCGCTCAGGCGCAGGCCATCGTCCTCGGCGCGCGGGTGCAGCCACTCGAAGCCCACCCCATCCCAGGACCAGCGCTGCCCGGCCTCGCAGCGGCGCGCCGCACGGCCGGTCGCGCGCCGGGTGTCATAGGAGGCCCAGAGCTCGGCGCGCGGGTGCTGGCGCAACAGCTCGGACAGGCCGCCGGCATGGTCGAGGTCGTCGTGGCTTGCGACCAGCAGGTCGAGCCGGTCGCCGCCGGCGCGCAGCAGCGGCAGCAGCACCCGCTGTGCCGCACTGCCGCTGCCCTGGCCAGGCCCGGTGTCATGCACCAAACTGTGGCGTGCCGTGCGCACCAAGACAGCCGATCCCTGCCCGATATCGGGCGCCAGCAGCTCGAATTCCCCCACCATGGGGCGTGGCGGGGTCCAGGTCAGCAGCGGCCAGCACAGCAGCAGGCCCCAGGCGCGCTGGGCCCAGGGCAGGCGCAGCACCAGCAGGACGGCGCCGGCCAGCGTCAGCAGCGCCAGCGCGGGCGGCAGCTCGGGGCGCTCGAAGGCGGCCCAGGGCAGCCGGGCCAGCCCTTGCAGGCCAGCCGTCATGAGATCGGCCGCCCAGGCCGCGAGCCGCCACAGCGGCGCCCAGAGCAGGCCGAGCATGGCCAGCGGCGTGACCAGGCCGGTGACCCAGGGCACGGCCGCCAGGTTGGCCAGCAGGCCGACGATGGACATCAGGCCGAAGCACAGCAGGGTCAGCGGCGCCAGCGCCACGCTGACGATGGCCTGGGTGCGCAGCAGGTCGATGAACCAGGCGCGCAGGCCGCTGCTCTCGGCCTGCCCGAGCCAGGACGAGGCCAGCAGCACGCCGACCGCGACGAAGCTGAGCCAGAAGCCCGGCTGCAGCAGCGCCCAGGGATCGAGCAGCAGCACCACGACCATCACCGCCAGCAGCAGCACCGGCCAGGGCCAGCGCGCGCCGTTCAGGCGCAGCCAGGTCAGGCAGGCCAGCATCAGCACGGTGCGCTGGGCCGGCACGCCCCAGCCGGCAAACAGCGCATAGGAAAAAGCCAGCGCCAGGCCGCCGAGCGCCGCCGCCGTCGGGGCTGGGCAGCGCCACAGCAGGCCGGGCCAGAACCGGGCCAGCGCGCGCCAGCCGCGCCCGACGCAGGCCGAGGCCAGCAGCGCGAACATCGTCACATGCAGGCCCGAGATGCTGACCAGATGGGCCACCCCGGTCAGGCGAAAGACCTCCCAGTCGTCTGAGTCGATCGCGGCCTGGTCGCCGACCACCAGCGCCGCCAGCAGGCCGGCAGCGCGCGCATCGGGCACCGCGGCCTGGATCGCGGCGCGCACCGCCTGGCGAGCCTGCGCGACCGGCAGCCAGACCTGGCCCGGCAGCTGCCGCGGCGCCAGCCGGCCGCGCCCCTCGCGCACCGAGCCGGTGGCCTGCAGGCCCTGCTCCCACAGCCAGAGCTCGAGGTCGAAGCCCTGCGGATTGGCCAGGCCATGCGGGCGCTGCAGGCGCGCGACCAGTTCCCAGCGCTGGCCGGGCAGCAGGGTCGGAGGGGCGATCGGCGCGGGCTTGATTGACTTTGCCGGCTGCACCTGCGCCGTGGCATCGGACTCGGCGCTGCGCTTCCACCAACCCAGCTGGACCCGCCCGGGCGACTCGACCAGCAGGCCGTTCCAGCGCGCCGACTCGACGACGAACTCGAACTGCACGCCGCGCTCGCCGGGGCGCGGCAAGCCCGCCACATGGCCGACCAGCAGCAGTTCCTGGCCATCGAGCGCCGCCGGCAGCAACTGGCCGGCACGCTCGAGCGCGCGCAGGCCGGTGGCGCCAGCCATCAGCGCCAGCACCGCCAGCGCCAGCAGGGCCGAACGGGCCAGGCGCAGCCAGGCCCTGGCTGGCGCCGCGCTGGACCGCCCGGCCCCTTGCAGCCGGCCCGCTGCACCAGGCCCGCCATCCCGGCGGCGCAGCATCCAGGCCAGGCCGGCAAGCCCGACTCCCAGCAACATCAGGCCCAGATAGGCGTGCGCGCTCCAGAGCACGGGCTGCTGCAACTGCAGCGCGACACCCATCACCGCGCCGAGCAGCGTGGCGATCATGACGCGGTCAATCCTTGATCCGAATCAAGCCAACCGTCATCAGGACTGGCGCGCAACTTGCTAGGATGTGATGAGCCAGATCCCTCCGATCGAGACGGTCCATATTCCCAGCCTCCCAGCCCTGAAAGTTACAGATGGCGATCCATGTTGCTCTGAATCACGTCACGCACTACCGCTATGACCGCCTGGTCAACCTCGGTCCCCAGGTCGTGCGCCTGCGTCCGGCGCCGCACAGCCGCACCCGGGTGCTGTCGTACTCGCAGAAGATAGAACCGGCCGAGCATTTCATCAACTGGCAGCAGGACCCGTTCTCGAACTACCAGGCACGGCTGGTGTTCCCGACCCCGACGCGCGAGCTCAAGGTCACGGTCGACCTGGTGGTCGAGATGGCGGTGCACAACCCCTTCGACTTCTTCCTCGAGCCCAGCGCCGAGAACTTTCCCTTCGGCTACAGCCCTGAGCTCGAGGCCGAGCTCGCGCCCTACCGCATCAAGTCCGAGCTGACGCCGCTGCTCGCGGCCTACCTCGAGCAGGTGGACAGCAAGGAGCAGCGCACGATCGACTTCCTGGTCGGCATCAACCAGAAGCTGCAGCAGGACATCTCGTACACGATCCGGCTGGAGCCCGGCGTGCAGACGCCCGAGCAGACACTCGAGAAACGCAGCGGCTCCTGCCGCGACACCGGCTGGCTGCTGGTGCAGCTGCTGCGCCAGCTCGGCCTGGCGGCGCGCTTCGTCTCGGGCTACCTGATCCAGCTGACCCCCGATGTCAAGGCCATCGACGGCCCGAGCGGCACCGAGGTCGACTTCACCGACCTGCACGCCTGGTGCGAGGTCTTCCTGCCCGGCGCGGGCTGGATCGGACTCGACCCGACCTCGGGTCTGCTGGCCGGTGAAGGCCATATCCCGCTGGCCTGCACGCCGCAACCCTCGAGCGCGGCACCGATCGACGGCGCGCTCGACGAGTGCGAGGTCGAGTTCGAGCACCACATGCAGGTCACGCGCATCTACGAGTCGCCGCGCGTGACCCGGCCCTACAGCGACGAGCAGTGGCAGGCCATCCTGGCGCTGGGCGAACAGGTCGACCAGGATCTGGTCGCGGGCGATGTGCGCCTGACCATGGGCGGCGAGCCGACCTATGTCGCCACCCGCGACCGCGACGCAGCCGAGTGGAACACCGATGCGCTCGGCCCGACCAAGCGCGACTACGCGACCGAGCTGCTCGGTCGCCTGCGCGAGCAGTACGGCTCGGGCGGCTTCGTGCACCTGGGCCAGGGCAAGTGGTACCCGGGCGAGCAGCTGCCGCGCTGGGCGCTGTCGCTCTACTGGCGCGCCGACGGCGAGCCGGTCTGGCACGACCCGTCCCGGCTGGCCGACGAGCGCAACCCGGCCCGCTACACGGCCGAGGACGCGCAGCGCTTCACCGAGGCGCTGGCGCGCAAGCTCGGCCTGGCGACCGACTTCATCACCCCGGGCTTCGAGGACAGCTGGTACTACCTGTGGCGCGAGCGCAAGCTGCCGGTCAACGTCGACCCCTTCGACTCCCGGCTCGACGACGAGCTCGAGCGGGTGCGCCTGCGCCGCGTCTTCAGCCAGGGACTCGAGGCGGCGGTCGGCTATGTGCTGCCGCTGCAGGCGCGGCACGAGGTCGAGGCCAGCGGGCCGCGCTGGGGCAGCGGGCCCTGGTTCTTCCGCGACGAGCGCATGTACCTGATCCCGGGCGACTCGCCGATGGGCTACCGGCTGCCGCTGGACTCGCTGCCCTGGGTCGCCGCGCGCGACTACCCCTACCACATCGAGCAGGACCCGAGCGTGGCGCGCGACGCCCTGCCCGCCGGCGCGACCTTCCTGCACCAGTACGCGCCGCACCAGTTCGGCGGCGGCTTCGCCGAGGGCGGCGTGGTCGCGATGCAGAACCGCGAGTACGGCTGGCATGAGGCGGAGCGGGCAGGCAAGGCGGGCGAATTGGCAGGCCGGACCGCTGCCGGGCTGGAAGCAGGCCGCGGCATTGGCAGCGGCGCCGCTCCGGCCAGCGCCCTGGCAGCCGCCGACACGACCCGCCAGCCCGCCCGCCACGAATCGGCGCACTGGCTGACCCGCACCGCGCTGTGCGTCGAGGCACGCGATCCGCAGCGCGCCAACGGCCCCAAGGCCGAGGTGCGCCATGGCGGCGCCAGCAGCCACCTCTATGTCTTCATGCCGCCGCTGCAGCGCCTCGAGGACTACCTCGACCTGCTGGCCGCCATCGAGGCAACGGCGATCGAGCAGGATGTGCAGCTCGTGCTCGAGGGCTACCCGCCGCCGCGCGACCCGCGCCTGAAATTGCTGCAGGTCACCCCCGACCCGGGCGTGATCGAGGTCAACATCCACCCCTCGAGCAGCTGGGCCGAGCTGGTCGAGCGCACCGAGTTCCTCTACGAGGCCGCGCACCAGACCCATCTCTGTGCCGAGAAGTTCATGACCGACGGCCGCCACACCGGCACCGGCGGCGGCAACCATTTCGTGCTCGGTGGCGCCACGCCCTCGGACTCGCCCTTCCTGCGCAAGCCCGAAGTGCTCGCCAGCCTGCTGGCCTACTGGCACAACCACCCGAGCTTGAGCTACCTGTTCAGCGGCCTGTTCATCGGGCCCACCAGCCAGGCGCCGCGCGTCGACGAGGCGCGCAACGACCAGCTCTACGAGCTCGAGATCGCGCTGGATCAGATCGCGCGCAACCGCGAGCTGCACGGCGAGGCCATGCCGCCCTGGCTGGTCGACCGCACGCTGCGCAACCTGCTGATCGACGTCACCGGCAACACCCACCGCAGCGAGTTCAGCATCGACAAGCTCTACTCGCCCGATTCGGCCACCGGCCGCCTGGGACTGCTCGAGCTGCGCGCCTTCGAGATGCCGCCACATGCGCGCATGAGCATCGCGCAGCAGCTGCTGCTGCGCGCGCTGGTGGCGCGCTTCTGGCAGCAGCCGCAGGTCGGCAAGCTGACGCGCTGGGGCACCGAGCTGCACGACCGCTTCCTGCTGCCGACCTTCGTGCAGATGGACTTCGAGGATGTGCTCGATGACCTGGCCGCCTTCGGCTACCCGTTCGACAAGGCCTGGTTCGCGCCGCATTTCGAGTTCCGCTTCCCGCTGGTGGGCCAGCTCGCCACGCGCGGCATCGAGCTGAGCCTGCGCAACGCGCTCGAGCCCTGGCATGTGATGGGCGAGGAAAGCACTGCGGGCGGCACGGCGCGCTATGTCGACTCCTCGCTTGAGCGGCTCGAGGTCCGCGTCAGCGGCTGGAACGACAGCCGCTACCTGCTGACCGTCAACGGCCGCGCGCTGCCGCTGCAGAACACCGGCACCGTGGGCGACTATGTGGCCGGGGTGCGCTACAAGGCCTGGAACCCGCCGTCCAGCCTGCACCCGACCATCGGCGTGCATGCGCCGCTGGTGTTCGACATCGTCGACAGCTGGATGCAGCGCTCGCTGGGCGGCTGCCAGTACCATGTCACGCATCCGGGCGGGCGCAACTACGACAGTTTCCCGATCAACTCCTACGAGGCCGAGAGCCGCCGGCTGGCGCGCTTCTTCCGCATGGGCCACACACCGGGCCGGCTGCAGGCCGAGCCGGCCCAACCGAGCCGCGAGTTCCCGTTCACGCTCGACCTGCGGCGCTGAGACTTGTCAAAAGGGTGGGACCGGGCGACGAAGCAGGCATACTTCGCCTGTCCTCGTCGCTTGCCTACCCGTCTGACCTTGAACGATCACCCGCTGCCCCGTCCATCCGCCAGCCTGGCCTGCCCGCAGGCCTGGGCGCTCTCGCTCGCCCAGCCGGTCGCGGCGGGGCATCGCGACGAGCTGCGCGGCGGCCTGGCCGGTGCGGCCGCGCCAGCTGGCCTGGCGCCCGAGTGGGGCGAGTTCTTCGATCACCTGGGCGTCGAGGGCCTGTCCGACCTGAACCGGCGCGAGCAGAGCGTGGCGCGTCAGCTGCGCGACAACGGCGTGACCTATAACGTCTACGCCGACCAGGACAGCCAGCAGCGGCCCTGGTCGATCGACCTGTTTCCTCTCATCATCCCGGCCGCGCAATGGACCGGGATCGAGGCCGGCGTGCTGCAGCGGGCCCGGCTGCTCAACACCATCATGACCGACCTCTATGGCCCGCAGCAGCTGCTGCAGCAGGGCTTCCTGCCGCCGGCGCTGGTGCAGGGACACCCGGGCTATCTGCGCGCCATGCGCGGCCTGCGGCCAGCCGGGGAAACCTGGCTGCATGTGGTCGCGGTCGACCTGGCCCATGGCCCCGACGGCCGCTGGCGGGTGGTCTCGCACCGCACCCAGTCGCCGTCCGGGCTGGGCTATCTGCTGGAAAACCGCATGACGATCGGGCGCCAGTTCCCGAACGCCTTCAACGCGATGAAGGTGCAGCGCCTGGGCGCGAGCTACAAGGCGCTGATGCAGGGGCTGCGTGCGCTCAGTCCGCGCGGGGCCGACGCGCGCATCGCGCTGCTGACGCCTGGCCCCTACAACGAGACCTACTTCGAGCACGCCTACCTGGCGCGCTACCTGGGCCTGCCGCTGGTCGAGGGCAACGACCTGACGGTGCGCGACCAGCGGGTCTACCTCAAGACCCTGCACGGGCTCGAGCCGGTCGACGTGCTGATCAAGCGCCTGGGCGACGACTGGCTGGACCCGCTCGAGCTGCGCTCGGACTCGGCGCTCGGCGTGCCGGGCCTGATGCAGGCGGTGCGCGCCGGCCATGTGCTGCTGGCCAATGCGCCGGGCTCGGCGCCGCTGGAGTCGAGCGCGCTGCTGGGCTTCCTGCCCGCGATCAGCCGGCAGCTGCTGGGCGAGGAGCTGCTGCTGCCCTCGCTGCCGACCTGGTGGTGCGGCGAAGCCGCCAGCCTGGCCGACGGCCTGCACCGGCTCGAGCGCAGCGTGGTCAAGCGCACCTACCCGCGCACCAGCAGCGAGACCGAGATCGGCCCGATGCTGAGCCCGCCGGCCATCACCGCACTGCGCGAGCGCATCCGCGAGCAGCCCGAGCAGTACACCCTGCAGTCCTACCTGCCGCTGTCGCAGCAGCCGACCTGGCGTGCCGGCGAGATCGTGCCGCGCGCGGTCATGCTGCGCGTGTTCGCGCTCTGCGACGGACCGCAATCCTGGCGCGTGCTGCCCGGCGGACTGGTGCGCATGGCGCCGCCCGGCCAGGCCATCGCGTCGATGCAGAGCGGCGGCAGCAGCGCCGACTGCTGGGTCCAGACCGAGGGCGAGATCGACCGCACCAGCCTGCTGTCGGATGCGCACAATGCGCGCGCCCATGCCCAGCAAAAGCGCATCGTCTCGAGCCGCTCGGCCGAGAACCTGTTCTGGCTCGGTCGCTACACCGAGCGCGCCGACAACAGCCTGCGACTGGCCAGGCTGACGCTGCGCCTGCTGCAAGGCGAACAGCTCAACAACGCCGAGCTGCTGGGCTGGCTCGGCAAGGCCGCGCGCCACCAGGGCCTGGTCCCGTTCGATGCCACCGATCCGCTCCGTTCGGTGCGCGGCTTCGAGCGCCTGCTGATCGAGCGGCTCGGCGCCGGCTCGGGCAGCGCCAGCGTCGGCCACAACCTGCGCGCGCTGCGCCAGTCGGCCGACCAGGTGCGCGAGCGGCTCTCGCTCGACCTGCGCGCGCTGATCGAGCGCGTCGACGAACAGTTCACGGCGCGCCATGCCTCGCTCAGCGCCGACGCCGACTACGCGCCACAGGAAGCGCTCGACGCGCTCAACGAGGCCAGCGGCCTGCTGACCGCGATCACCGGCGAGCAGACCGACCGCATGGTGCGCGACGACGGCTGGCGCATGCTCAGCATCGGTCGCCACATCGAGCGGCTGCACACGCTGGCGGGCGCGCTGGCGCTGGCGATGGAGAGCGGCTGCCTGCGCCATGACGACGGCTTCGAGGCCTTGCTGGCGCTGTTCGACAGCACGATCACCTTCCACTACCAGTACCAGCAGCGGCGCGACCGCACCGCGCTGCTCGACGTGTTGATCGTCAACCGCGACAACCCGCGCTCGCTGGGCTGGGTGCTGTCGACGCTGCGCTCGCGCCTGTCCAAGCTGCCGCGCGCCAAGGAGGACGGGATCAAGCTCAAGAGCCTGCTGCCCGACCCCGACGACTGGACGCTGGACCAGCTCATGGAGCCGCCGCTGCTGCCGCTGATGCGCCAGCTCGAGAGCTCGGTGCTGACGCTGTCGACCCAGCTCGCGCAGCGCTACTTCAGCCACGCCGACCGCGTCAACACCAGCCTGATGGCCTGATCCCCATGCTGCTGCGCATCGTCCACCACACCCGCTACCGCTACCAGGCCCCGGTGCTGCTGGCCCAGCACCTGGCCCACCTGCGCCCGCTGGAATGGCAAGGCCAGCAGGTGCTCGAGCATCGCTTGAGCGTCAGCCCCGAACCGGCCCAGCTGCAGCAGGGCCTGGACGCCTTCGGCAACTGGCGCTGCTTCTTCGCGCTGCAAAGCGCGCACGAGACGCTCGAGGTCGGCGCCGACAGCCTGGTGCAGACCCGCCCCCCCGCGCCGCTGCCCGACTCGCCCGCCTGGGAAGAAGTCCGCGAGGGCTTCCGCTACCACGCCGGCGCCCGCTACCTGCCCGCGAGCGAATTCCTGTTCGCCTCGCCCTATGTGCCGCGCGATGAAGCCTTCGCCGCCTTCGCGCGTCCGGTCTTCACGCCCGGGCGGCCGCTGCTCGAGGCCTGCGCGGCGCTGTGCCGCAAGATCCACACCGATCTCAAGTACGAGAGCGCCAGCACCCAGGTCAACACCCCAGCGCTCGAAGCGCTCGCGCAGGGCAAGGGCGTGTGCCAGGACTTCGCCCACATCATGATCGGCTGCCTGCGCAGCCTGGGCCTGGCCGCACGCTATGTCAGCGGCTACCTGCTGACCCAGCCGCCACCGGGACAGCCGCGCCTGATCGGCGCCGACGCCTCGCACGCCTGGGTCTCGGTCTGGTGCGACGGCGCCTGGCATGACTTCGATCCGACCAACGACCGCTGCGGCAGCCCTTGTCCGGGCGAGGACTATGTCACGCTGACGCTGGGACGCGACTTCGGCGACGTCTCGCCGCTGCGCGGCGTGATCCAGGGCGGCGGCGCCCACCTGCTGCAAGTCGAGGTCACGGTGGCGCCACCTGGGGAATACCCGGACCAGGCCCCCGTGCCACACGCCTGAAGCGATCTGACGCTAAGCTGTCACACCAGACCAGTCCGCTGGCTCGGTCGCGATCGACCAGCGCATCAGTCGAGCACCTGGCAGCCGATGCTGCCCAGCGAGCGCTTCGTAGCAAGATAAAATTTCCGATTTCAATAATAAAATCAGTTTTCCGCTGAACTTCCGGCCCCGCCATGTCCTTGCCGATCATCCAGTTCAAGCTCAAGTTCAAGCTGACGGTCCTGGTGATCGGGCTAGTGGTTTTCCTGACCACGATCCTGGGCTTCTACTTCGACGGCGTGCTCAAGGCCCATTTCAGCGAGCAGGCGCAGCAGCAGCTCCAGCATGGCTTCAACCGCCTCTCGCACCACCTGGTGCAGACCGAGACCCAGCTCAGCGAGGGCGTGGCGCTGCTGGAAAAGGACCCCCGCTTCATTGCCTCGATGCAGCGGATGGAGGAGGCGCAGCAGCAGGACTCGCCCGAAGCGCTGCTGCTGATCGACGAGGAAAAGAAGAACCTCGCCAGCTACCTGCTCACCCATGCCAAGCTCGCCTTCCACCAGAGCGCGGTGCTCTATGGCCGCCGCGGCGAGCTGATTGCCTATGCCGGCAAGGAACAGGGCCGCTACCGGGAGGCCTATATCTCGTTCGCCAACGGCCGCGCCAGCGCGCTGCAGCGCAGCGAGGGCAGCAGCTTCTATGCCTCCGTCCCGCTGCCGGCCCCGAACAGCCCGCTGCGCTACCAGCATCCGAGCTACCAGACCAGGCCCCGGGCAGGCAATGCCATCGTCATCAGCTACCACCGCACGGGCGACGAGCTGCTGATCCGCGCCAACCTCAACATCCTGCGCGACGATCCCGGAACACCGATCGGCCACCTCGAGATGAGCCGGACGCTGGACCGCAGCTTCTTCGATGACTTCTCGCACGATCTCGGCTATGGGCTGGACACGAGCTTCGACAGCCCCTATGCCGATCGCGCGCAGCGCCTGGGCCCCGGGCTCGCGGTCCCGCCGATCCGGCCGATCGAGAGCCGCGACACCTTCATCGGCGTGATCGGCCTGCCGATCGCGAACGGGATGGCCTATCTGACCGCCCGGCTGCCCCATGCCCAGGGCGAGGAGCTGCTGCATCGCAGCCGGCAGCAACTGCTGCTGTTGCTGCTGCTGGCGATCGGCTGCACCCTGCTGCTCGCGCATGTCGTGCTGCGCCAGCTGCTGGAGCGGCCGCTGGCCGCGCTGCGCCTGCAGATCGAGCGGATCCAGCAGCAGGATGGCAGCGGCCCCCGGCAGGACCAGGACGGCGACGAGATCGAGGCGGTCTCGCAGACCCTGGACCAGCTCGCGGCCACCGTCCATGCGCGCGAACAGGAGCTCGAGCAGCAGCGGCAGGACCTGGAAGACCTGCTGATCCAGCGCACCGCCGACCTCGCGGCGCTGCACGAGGTCGGCATCCGCCTGCGTGACGCCAAGGAGGCCGCCGAAGGCGCCAACCAGGCCAAGTCCGAGTTCCTCGCGATGATGAGCCACGAGCTGCGCACCCCGATGAACGGCATCCTCGGCATGGCGCAGCTGCTGCACAGCCAGGAATTCAGCGCGGCCGACCGTCACAAGCACCTGCAGGTCCTGCTCGACTCCGGCCAGCAGCTGCACGCGCTGCTCAACGACATCCTCAACTTCTGCCAGCCCGAGGCCGGCGAGATCCCGCTGCAGCTGGCTGACTGCGCCATGCCGGGGCTGCTGCACGACTGCGTCGCGGCCTTCGAGGCCGCGGCGCGCCACAAGCACCTGCAGCTCGATAGCCGCTGCGAGCTCGGGACGCAGACCCATTACCGGATCGATCCGCTGTGCCTGCGCCAGCTGCTGTCCAAGCTGATCGACAACGCGATCAAGTTCAGCCACGCAGGCCGGGTCCGGGTCGAACTCGACCTGATCGAGAGCGACGAGGACGGCGCGCTGCTCGAGTTCTCGGTCAGCGACACCGGCATCGGCATCGCGGCCGAACAGCTCGATGCGGTCTTCGAGCGCTTCCGGCAGCTCGACGGCTCGGGGACGCGCCGCTACGGCGGCAGCGGCCTCGGGCTCGCGATCGCGCGCCAGCTCGCCGAGCGCATGGGCGGCGAGCTCGGCGTCCACTCCGAACCCGGCCGTGGCTCGCGCTTCTGGTTCCGCCTGCGCGCGCCACACGCTGCGGCCAGCCCGCTGGCGCCGATCGCGGCACCGAGCACAGCGCCAGTGCTCGACCTCGAGCAGGCCGGCAAGGCGCTCGGCGGCGACCCGGACCTGCTCAGGACGGTGCTCGCCAGCTTCCACCAGGATTTCTCGGACGCCTCCGAGCGGCTCGGCCTGCTGCTCGCGCGCGATGAGTTCGAGCCGGCGCTGCGGCTGCTGCACACGATCAAGGGACTCGCGCCCCTGTGCGGCGCCGGTGCACTGCACCAGCTGGCGCAGCAGTTCGAGCAAGGCCTCAAGCAAGGCGACCAGCGCCTGCTGCAGGCGTTCACTGCCAGCCTGCAGCAGGCGCTCGCGGCGATCGCCGCGCTGTGCGCGCCCAGCGATGCCGCCCCGGCCAAGGCGAGCGCCGCGCCAGCCCATCCGGGACCAGATGTGCCAGGCATGCCAGACGCACCAGGCGCGACCGCCGTCAGGCTGGCCGAGCTGCTGCCCCGGCTCGAAGCGCTCGCGCGCCTGCTCGAAGGCAGCCAGGTCCGGTCGCAGCCCTGCAGCGAGGCGATCGAGGCGCTGCTGGCCGGCACCCGCTGGCAAGCCGACTACGCCCCGATCAGCGAATCGATCGCGAACTTCGACTTCGAGGCCGCGCTGCAGCAGCTGCAGGACTTCGCCAGCCAGCACCTGCGCCACTGGTCATGGCCAGGCCCGTCCCCGGTCCCGTCACTGGCCTAGAAAACAAGAAACTAGAGAATTAAAACAAGGAATAGCATGAGTCTGTCACACCCCCTGCCGCGTGTCCTGATCGTCGACGACACGCCCTCCAACATCAAGGTCCTGATCGCCATGCTGCAGGCCGACCACGAGCTCAGCGCGGCGACTTCAGGCCAGCAGACGCTCAGGCTGCTGGCCAAGGGCCAGAAGCCGGACCTGATCCTGCTCGACGTCATGATGCCTGGCATGGACGGCTACGAGGTCTGCGCCGCGCTCAGGAGCGATCCGGCCACGCGCGACATCCCGGTGATCTTCGTCACCGCCAAGACCGATGCCGACAGCGAGGCACTCGCGCTGGCCAGCGGTGGCGTGGACTTCATCCACAAGCCGCTCAACCCGGTGGTCGTGCGCGCGCGCATCCGGCTCCATCTCGAGCGGGCGCGCCAGCAGCGCGAGCTCGAGGCGCTCAACCTGCAGCTGCAGCGCAGCCTGGCGGCCCGCATCGAGGTCGAGCAGGAACTCGCCCAATGGCGCGCGCGGGAAATGGAGTTCTGCTCGACGATCCAGCAGCAACTGCTGTTCGGCACGCCGCCGGCTGACCTGAATGGCTACTCGATCGCCTACCACTCGGAGCCGTCGCAGGGGGTGGACGGCGACTTCTACAGCTTCACCCAGCTCAGCCCGACCTGCTTCGAGGTGCTGACCGGCGATGCGATGGGCAAGGGCCTGCAGGCCGCGATGACGGCCGCCGGCGTCAAGAGCGCCTACGACAAGGCCCTGGCCCGGCTCGACACCAAGCGCCAGGCCGGCCTGCCATCGCCGGCCGAACTGGTCAACGCGATCCATGCCGACATCACGCCGCGGCTGATCCAGCTCGAGACCTTCGTCACGATGACCCTGCTGCGCTTCGACAGCGCCGCGCAGACCGTGACCTGGGTCAATGCCGGCCACATGCCGACCCTGATCGCGCCCAGGGACGGACACGCCATCATCTCCCTCATCGGCGGGAACATGCCGCTGGGCATCCACGAGTCCGAAGTCTACGAGGAGCATGTCCACGCCTTCCATGCCGGCGACACGCTGCTGCTCTACTCGGACGGCATCTCCGAGGCGCTGGACCCGGACCATGTGCCCTATGGCGACGAGCGCGTCAAGCATATCCTCGAGCTGGGCCAGCGCAGCCAGGCCAAGCCCCAGATGATCATGAATTCGCTGCGCAGCGACCTCGCCGACTACACCCAGCTCACGGCCGTCACCGACGACAAGACCGTGATCGTGATCCAGGCCACGCCGCTGCCGGCAGCGCCGCCGTCGGACCGCCCCGCGGGCGACCTGGGCCGGTCCCTGTGCATGAGCCCGCTCGACGACTGAGGCCTGGCAATCCGTAGAATTGACGGATTTACCCACCGGAGTCCCGAATGAGCGTCTACGCCCGCCTGCAAGCCCTGAACCTCACCCTGCCCCCGGTCGCCGTGCCGGCCGCGGCCTACCTGCCCTATGTGCAAAGCGGCAAGCAGCTGTTCCTGAGCGGCCATATCGCCAAGCAGGACGGCAAGCCCTGGGTCGGCCAGCTCGGCCTGACCATGACGACCGAGCAGGGCCGCGCGGCCGCGCGCGCGGTCGCCGTCGACCTGATGGGCACGCTCGAACATGCCTGCCGCGCCGCCGGCACCGACCTCGACGGCATCAAGCGCATCGTCAAGGTCATGAGCCTGGTCAACTCGACCTCGACCTTCACCGAACAGCACCTGGTCACCAACGGCTGCTCCGAGCTGCTCGGCGAGGTCTTCGGTGCGGCCGGCACCCATGCGCGCAGCGCCTTCGGCGTGGCGCAGATCCCGCTCGGCGCCTGCGTCGAGATCGAGCTGATCGCCGAGCTGGCCTGAGTCCCGGACCCGGCAACGGCCGGGCGCCACCGTCCCGCTGCTGAATCCGCGCCAGGCCTGTGCATGCTGCACCAGCCTGGCTTGTTTTTTGCTTGCTTTTGGTGCCAGACTGGACAGCAGCCACTGTCCGCATCGAGAATTCACTTTTTTCACCAAAAACAAGCATGGACGCACTAAAACAGGGCGCAGATGTCCTCTTCATCCTGCTCGGGGGCATCATGGTGCTGGCGATGCACGCCGGCTTCGCCTTCCTCGAGCTCGGCACGGTCCGACAGAAGAACCAGGTCAACGCACTGGTCAAGATCCTGGTCGACTTCTCGGTCTCGACCCTGGTCTATTTCCTGCTCGGCTACAGCGTGGCCTATGGCAGCAGCTTCCTGGTCGGCGCCGAACAGCTCATGCAGCAGAACGGCTACGAGCTGGTCAAGTTCTTCTTCCTGCTGACCTTCGCGGCGGCGATTCCGGCCATCATCTCGGGCGGCATCGCCGAGCGCGCGCGCTTCTGGCCGCAGCTGCTGGCGACCGCCGTCATCGTCGGCTTCGTCTATCCCTTCTTCGAGGGCATAGTCTGGAACCAGCATTTCGGCGTCCAGGCCTGGATCAAGGCGCTGACCGGCGCCGAATTCCATGACTTCGCCGGCTCGGTGGTCGTGCATGCCGTCGGCGGCTGGATCGCGCTTGGCGCGGTGCTGTTGCTGGGCCCGCGCGCCAACCGCTACCGCAAGGACGGCGCCATGAGCGCGCACCCGCCGTCGAACATCCCCTTCCTCGCGCTGGGCTCCTGGATCCTGATCGTCGGCTGGTTCGGCTTCAACGTGATGAGCGCGCAGACGCTCGACAAGATCTCGGGCCTGGTCGCGGTCAACTCGCTGATGGCCATGGTCGGCGGCACGCTGGCCGCCCTGGTCGCCGGCAAGAACGACCCCGGCTTCGTGCACAACGGCCCGCTGGCCGGCCTGGTCGCGGTCTGCGCCGGCTCCGACCTTATGCACCCGATTGGTGCATTGGCGGTCGGCGTGGTGGCCGGCCTGCTGTTCGTCGGCATGTTCACGCTGACGCAGAACCGCTGGAAGATCGACGACGTGCTGGGCGTCTGGCCGCTGCACGGCCTGTGCGGCGCCTGGGGCGGGATCGCGGCCGGCATCTTCGGCCTCAAGGCCATGGGCGGACTCGGCGGCGTGAGCTTGGCCAGCCAGCTGATCGGCACCGCCATGGGCGTGGGCTGGGCGCTGCTGGGCGGACTGGCCGTCTACGGCGCGCTCAAGGCCACCTTCGGCCTGCGCCTGAGCCAGGAGGATGAATACGAGGGCGCCGACCTCAGCATCCACCGCATCCGCGCCACGCCAGAACGCGAAAGCAGCTGGTAAGCAAGGCCCGGCTCCTGTCCCGCCATGCCGCCCCCAGGGGCGGCATTTTCATATCCGGCCAGGCAACAAGGACAAGGCCGGCGAGCCTGGCATGGCGGCAGGGCCTGCCTACAATGGCGCCATGTCCAGTACCCGCCTGCTCAACTTCCTGCGGCCGCTTGCGTTGCTGGCCTGCGCCCTGCCGCTGCTCGCCCTGCTCTGGGCCGGCCAGCATGACCGGCTCGGCAGCAACCCGGTCGAGACCCTGATCAGCGACACCGGCGAATGGTCGCTGCGCCTGCTGCTGGCCACGCTGGCCGTCACCCCGCTGCGCAAGCTGCTGGGCCTGCCGGCGCTGGCGCGCTGGCGCCGCTTCCTGGGCGTCTGGTCGCTGGTCTACGCGCTGCTGCACTTCGCGGCCTATGCCTGGCTCGAGATGGCGCTCGACGTCGGCGAGATCCTGCGCGACGTCATGACCCGGCCCGTCATCACGGTCGGCCTGCTGGCACTGGCCTTCATGCTGCCGCTGGGCGCGACCTCGTTCAACCAGGCCATCCGCCATCTGGGCGCCGCCAAATGGCAGCGCCTGCACCGGCTGGTCTACCTGGTCGCCATCCTGTCGGTGCTGCATTTCTTCCTGAAGAAGGCCGGCAAGAACGACTTCGCCGAGGTCTCGGTCCATGCCGCCCTGCTGCTGGCCCTGCTGGGCTGGCGCGTGCACGACAAGTGGCGCCGGGGCGACTTCAAGGGCTTCTTCTCGGCCAGCCCGCACAGCTGCAGCCACCAGCCCCGGCATCCGATGGGCGCCGACATCCAGCCCATCGTCTTCCACCGCAAGAAGCCCTGAAGCGACTGGCCAGCGCCGGCGAACCCGGCCCAGGCGGGGCCTGGGCTGCCACTCGGTTCCGGCATCGGCTTGCCGGCAAGGCAAGAGGCGAACTCACTGCCCCTTCCTGCTTTTCTGGCTGGCCTCAGCAGCGGCCGGATTGACGCTGACGACAGATGAGTTCGTCGCTTCCTCGATCCGGGTGCGAATGAAGCGCTCGCTGAAACCGGCCAGGAAAGCCAGCACCAGGCAAGCGGTCATCGGGTCGGCATTCGCAGGCAGCAGCGAGACAAAGCCGGCTTGCTGCAGCAGGACAATGAATGTCGCGGAGGCCGCCCCCACGATGGGCTTGAGCGCCAGCAAGGTGCGCTGCAGGTAGAACTGGGCGGAAGACGCGTGGATCGACTCGTTGGTCCACAGCGCGCTGACCAGGCCGCCGATGGCACCGAACAGCATGATGCCAGCCAGCTGCGGGCGGGTGATGACCATTCCACGCAAGAGATCGGGCAACAGCCAGAACGCCGTGCACAGCAGGACCAGCAGCACCGACCCCGTCACCGTCAAGCGCTTGCGCAGCAGGTTGACCTTTCTCCAGTGCGCCTCGCGCGCGCCGGCCACCAGGCGCGACAGGCGTTCGAGTTCCAGGCGGATGCGCGGCAGCGGCTCGCTGGTGGCGGCAGGGATGGCAGCCCCGGGGACAGGGCCGCCGATCAACTCGGCTTCGAGCCGGGCCAGCTCACGCTCGCCAAGCAAGCGCTGCTGCTGCTGCGGCAGATAGCAGCAGGAAGCGCGCACATCGGCCAGCACGGCGAGCAAGTCGGGCGCTGGCAGCACGCTGCACAAGAGGTGGCGCAACTGGTTGATCAAGGCCCATACCGCGTCGTAGCGGTCGTAGGGCAGGATACCGAAGTGGCGCTGGTCCAGGATATCCTGTGCATCCACCAGCCAGGAGCTGGCCTGCTCCTTCACCCCCGCAGCGACATCCGGGCGGGCTTCGAGCTTGGCGACCGACAGGCTGACCTCGCGAAAGCGGATCACCAGATCGGGGTTGCGCCAGCTGCGCATATGCTTCCTGAACGCCATCATGCCTCCCTTCGAAGCGAGGCCCGAGCTGAAGATCCGGGCCGGATCGGGAGACTTTGACGCGCCAGACAACGCCAAGTCAAGCGGGCCGCCCTCCCGGGATCAATCCAGCGACCCCAGGAGCGTTCAGACGGCGCCCAGGCGTCGCAGCTGGCGGTCGTGCAGGCGCGAACAGCTCAGCAGCGAACAGACCGCCCCGACCAGGGCCATCGACATGTCGGACTGCGTGTCCCAGGGATCGCCCTGGGTGCCGAGGAATTCATCCGCCCCCTGACCCAGCGCCAGCGCGGCCCCCCATTCGATCAGCTCGTAGCAGGCGCTGATGGCCAGCACGACGCAGACCACCAGGAAAGCCAGCATGCGCCGACCGCGCACATGGTCACCGCGCAGCAGGATCTCGCGCGCGGCCAGCGCCGGAACGAAGCCCTGGAAGAAATGGCCGATCCGGTCATAGGGATTGCGCTGCAGGTCCAGCCATTCGGCGAGCTGGAAGCCGAGCGGCACCCGCGCGTAGGTATAGGCGCCTCCCACCATGAGCACGACCGCGTGCGCGAAGATGCAGGCATACAGCAGGCTGGTGAGCGGAAAGCGGCGGTAGCTCAAGACCAGCAGCGGCAGCACGATCATCACCGGCAACACCTCCATCAGCCAGGTGGCGCGGTCGTAGGGAGCCCAACCCGAAAGGAGCAGCAGCGCCAGCAGCGCGAAAGTCGCCGCCAGCAGATAGGGCTGCCTGTGCCAGGACATCTTGGCGGCAGCCATCAGACCCAGCGCAGCACCCGGTTCGGCTTGAAGCCGAAAGTCGCGTCCTTGCCCTTGCGACCGCGGGCGCCCAGCGCATTGTTCAGGCTGCGGATCTCGAGCGTCTCGTCGCGCAGCTTGCCGCCGCGGCCCACGCCCTCGATGCGCACGCTGCGGACATAGGCGGCCGCGCCCGCCAGGCTGTCGCTGTCCTCCAGCGCCAGCAGCTGCAGGCCGCGTCCGCCCTTGGGCTGGTGCTTGAGCTCGGTCAGCTCGAAGGTCAGGATGCGGCCGGCCTGCGAGACGCAGCAGACACGGCTGGCCGCCGGCGCGCCGCCAGCCGCCGCTGGAGCGCCCTCGCCCGGCAGGAGCGCCAGCACGCTGCCATCCTGGCCCGCCAGCCGCAGCGCGCCGCCGCCCTGCACCAGCGAGGGCGCGCACAGGCTCTCGCCCTCGGCCAGCGTGACGAAGGCCTTGCCGCCCTTGTGGCGCGCGACCAGATCCTCGACCCGGGCCAGCAGGCCATAGCCGCCCGAGCCGCTCAGCAGCAGGGTCGTGCTGGCCGGACCGGCGAAATAATGCACCGGCTGGGTGCCGGCCTCGAGCTCGATCAGGGTCGTGATCGGCTGGCCATCGCCGCGCGCCCCCGGCAGCGCGGCCACCGGCACCGAATAGACGCGCCCGTTGCTGCCGAACACGATCAGCTGGTCGACCGTGCGGCACTCGAAGGTGCCGTGCAGGCCGTCGCCAGCCTTGAAGGCGAAGCCGCCAGCCTCATGGCCATGGCCGGTGCGCGCGCGCACCCAGCCCTTGCTCGAGACCACCACCGTCACCGGCTCGTCGACCACCTTGATCTCGGCCACGGCCCGCTTCTCGGCCTGGATCAGCGTGCGGCGCTCGTCGCCGAAGGTCTTGGCATCGGCCTCGATCTCCTTGATCATCAGGCGCTTGAGGCTGTTCGGGTTGGCCAGGATGTCTTCCAGCTTGCCCTGCTCGGCGCGCAGCTCGGCCAGTTCCTGCTCGATCTTGATCGCCTCGAGCCGCGCGAGCTGGCGCAGGCGGATCTCGAGGATGTCCTCGGCCTGGCGCTCGGACAGGCGGAAGCGCTCGATCAGCGCGGCTTTCGGCTCGTCGCTGTGGCGGATGATCGCGATCACCTCGTCGATGTTGAGCAGCACCAGCTGCCGCCCTTCGAGGATGTGGATGCGCTCGAGCACCTTGTGCAGCTTGTGCTGGCTGCGCCGGGTGATGGTGGCCTGGCGGAACTCGACCCATTCGGCCAGCATCTGGCGCAGCGATTTCTGCACCGGCTTGCCGTCGAGCCCGACCAGGGTCAGGTTGATCGGCGCCGAGGTCTCGAGGCTGGTGTGCGCCAGCAACGCGGTGATCAGCTCCTGCTGCTCGACCGTGCGGCTCTTGGGCTCGAACACCAGCCGCACCGGCGCGTCCTTGCTCGACTCGTCGCGCACGCCGTCGAGCACTGCCAGCAGCGAGGCCTTGAGCTGGCTCTGCTCCTGGCTCAGCGCCTTCTTGCCGGCCTTGACCTTGGGGTTGGTGAGCTCCTCGATCTCCTCGAGCACTTTCTGGCTGCTCACGCCGGGCGGCAGCTCGGTCACGACCAGCTGCCACTGGCCGCGCGCCAGGTCCTCGATCTTCCAGCGCGCGCGCACCTTCAAGCTGCCGCGCCCGCCGCGGTAGGCGTCGGCGATGTCGGCAGCGCTGCTGATGATCTGGCCGCCGCCGGGGTAGTCGGGGCCCGGGATCAGCTCGAACAGCTCGGCCTCAGTCAGCTGCGGATTCTTCACCAGCGCGACGCAGGCGTTCGCGATCTCGCGCAGGTTGTGGCTCGGGATCTCGGTCGCCATGCCGACTGCGATGCCGCTGGCGCCGTTGAGCAGCGAGAACGGCAGTCGCGCCGGCAGCTGTTTCGGCTCCTGGGTGCTGCCGTCGTAGTTGGGAATGAAGTCGACCGTGCCGAGGTCGATCTCGTCGAGCAGCAGGCTGGTGATGCGCGACAGGCGGGCCTCGGTGTAGCGCATCGCGGCGGCGCCGTCGCCGTCGCGGGAGCCGAAGTTGCCCTGGCCGTCGATCAGCGGATAGCGCAGCGCGAAGTCCTGCGCCATGCGCACCAGCGCGTCGTAGGCGGCGGTGTCGCCATGCGGGTGGTAGCGGCCCAGCACGTCGCCGACCACGCGGGCGCTCTTGACCGGCTTGGCCGGGGTGTTGTGGTTGGCGCCACCGTAGCCCAGGCCCATGCGCTGCATCGCGTACAGGATGCGGCGCTGGACCGGTTTCTGGCCGTCGCAGACATCGGGCAGCGCGCGGCCCTTGACCACGCTGAGCGCGTACTCGAGATAGGCGCGCTGGGCGTAGGCGGCCAGGCTGTCGGGGTCGCCCGTGGCGGGCTTGAGGTCGAGGATTTCTTCGGTCATGGGGTCGCTATCGTAGCGTCTCGGACCCGGGCCGCGCACCACGGCGGCGGTCAGGCGGCCGCCACAGGGGATCAAGCCGAATCGGAATGCCCAACATCGGCCCATCAGCGCCCGTTTTCGTGCATTGATGCACCGCTATTGTGCGCAATTGAAATAGACCTCGAGAATTCCAGCACGAAAATCCGAAAAAATTCCGGGTCACGCGACTGGATTACATTTATCCAATCCAGCCAGCGAAATTCTCCGCTGCCAAACACAATCGAAGATTCGCTCCTTTCCAGGCCAACAGGATTCATACCATGCGACCCCTCACCCCCTCCGGCCAGCAGGCCATCAGCCAGATCGCACAGCGCCATGGCTTCAGCGTCGAGGCCGTGACAACCATGCTCGACGCCGTCATCAACGGCAACGGCAGCATGGCGCAATTCAGCCACCCCGAATTCGGCGGCTCGGGCCAGTGGATGTCGGGCGGCATGACCATGCTGTCCGACATGTTCAACAACTACCTCAAGGGCCGGGTCGACAGCCTGTGCGCCGAACTGGCCGCGCTGGTCGCGAACCAGCCCGACCTGCTCCAGCGCACCAGCGCGCCGCCGCTGGGCCCGAACGACGCCAGCCTGTTCATGCCGGCCGGACCGGACTGGTGGGGGCCGGATCTGCGCTGGCCCGACAGCAGTGGCGCGCAAAACGGCGTGCGCTACGCCTATTTCTCGCAGGCACACCGGCTCGCGATCGAGTGCAACGGCCAGGTCACGATCTACGACACGCAGGACCACCAGATCGGCGGCGTCTCGCAGCAGCAGGGCCAGGATGGCTCGCTGAGCTTCAGCAGCCAGCACGGCCAGATCGACATCAAGCGCCTGCCAGTGCTCAGCATCAATGGCCAGGCAGCACCGGGACCGGCACCAGCACCGCAAAGTGCCAGCAACTGGGGGGCCCTGCTGCCCACGCCTGCGCAGCCGATCGCGACCGCGAGCGATATCTTCACGCTGATCGAGCGACTGGCCGAATTGCACCAGCGCGGCCTGCTGAGCGATCTGGAATACGGCAGCAAGAAAGCCGAATTGCTGGCCAGGCTTTGACATGATCCATTCATCGTGACCTGAAACAATAGCGGTCTGGCGCAGATATTGCTGCGCCATCGATCATCCCCAGCCGCCAAATTCCCGATATGTCAGACCTCACATCCATGCCCCGCACGACTTTCTGCGGCAATCTGAGCTATCGATTCGATGCCGACCAGGTCGAGTTGCAGGCCGATATTGCCGGCCCGCCGGGCTGGTCGGGACAGAGTCAATGGGCGCTGCAGCTCTGGGCCGACGATACCGTCAAGGTCGCCGAATTGCCGCTCGGTCTGTTCGAGGCCGATGAGCAGGGCCTGCTCAGGGTCAGCGGCCTGGCGACCGCACAGCCGCCGGCGGGCGACAACTTCCACCGCATGAGCCTCAAGCTGGTCTCCGGCCAGCCGGGCGACTACGCCGAACTGTACGACCAACAGGCCTTCGGCTTGCTGCAAGGCTTCGCCCAGCCACGCCTGCTCGGGGCGGTGGACTGTCAATCGAACGACGAGGGCCTGACGATCGAAGTCGAGTCGATCAGGAATCCGCGTGCGCCTGGCAACCTCAGCGGCACGCTGGCACTCGAACTCTGGGCGCTCGACGCCCCCTACGCCGGCGGCAGCTGGTCCGGCACCCCGGTGGCCAGCCTGGTGATCGGCTGCCTCGACGGCCAGGCCAGCCTGGAGCACAACCGTTTCCTCGTGCACGCAGCCCCCTGGCCCGCGAACAGCGAGCTCACGCTGATGCTGCGCGAATGGACCGCTGCCGGCTATGTCACGCGCGACTACCGCCTGCTGGAGCAGCCGGCCCAGGCTGCGCCAGTAGCGCCAGCGCCCGAGCCAGTACCGGCAGCAGCGCCGGAAGCAGAATCGGCGCCAGCGGCCACAGCAACGCCGGCCCAGGCAGGCGTCCCCGCCGCGATCGACAGCGAACCGGCACAGGCCAGGCAACTGCCATCAGCCAAAGCCAGGACCAGCGCCCAGCGGGTCTCGATCAACCGCGCCAGCGCCAGCCAGATCCGTTCGCTCCAGGGCATAGGCCACAAGATGGCTGAGTCGATCATCGCCCAGCGGCCTTACCGCTCGATCAACGACCTGCTGCGGGTCAAGGGCATAGGCATGAAACGGCTCGAGCAGCTGCGGGCGCAACTCGAGCTCTGACAGGCCGGGCAGGCGGCCACCGATTTCTACTACTCCAGCATGAGGTAGCCACCTGCCTGGCCACCGATGCCTACCTAAAAGCTGAAAGCCGAAGCCATAAGGCCCAGGTCAGACGTCGATCTCGACCTCGTCGCCGTGCAGCTCCATCAGCTCGCGCCGCGCCGCGGCCTCGCCCTTGCCCATCAGCTGGGTGATGACGTCCTCGGTGTCGGCAAAGCTCAGGCCGCCGAGCTGCACCGGCAGCAGGCGGCGCGTGTCGGGGTTCAGCGTGGTGTCCCAGAGCTGCTCGGCATTCATCTCGCCCAGGCCCTTGAAGCGGCTGATCTGGCATTTGTCGCGCGCCACGCCCTCCTTGGCTGCCTTGTCCAGGATGGCGCTCAGCTCACCCTCGTCGAGCGCGTAGGCCTTGGTGGCCGGCTTCTTGCCGCGCGCCGGCACATCGACCCGGAACAGCGGCGGCCGCGCGACATAGACATTGCCGGCCTCGATCAGCTTGGGGAAATGGCGGAAGAACAGCGTCAGCAGCAGCACCTGGATATGCGAGCCGTCGACGTCCGCATCCGACAGGATGCAGACCTTGCCATAGCGCAGTCCGCTCAGGTCGGGCGCGTCGAGCGGGCCGTGCGGATCGACGCCGATCGCGACCGCGATGTCGTGGATCTCGGTATTGGCGAACAGCCGGTCGCGCTCGACCTCCCAGGTATTGAGCACCTTGCCGCGCAGCGGCAGCACGGCCTGGGTCTCTTTGTCGCGGCCCATCTTGGCGCTGCCGCCGGCCGAATCGCCCTCGACCAGGAACAGCTCGTTGTGCGCCAGATCCCGGCTCTCGCAGTCGGTCAGCTTGCCCGGCAGCACGGCCACGCCGCTGCCCTTCTTCTTCTCGACCTTCTGGCCGGCGCGCTGGCGGCTCTGCGCGGCCTTGATCGCGAGCTCGGCCAGCTTCTTGCCATAGTCGACATGCTGGTTCAGCCACAGCTCGAGCGCCGGGCGCACATAGCCCGAGACCAGGCGCAGCGCGTCGCGCGAGTTGAGCTTCTCCTTGATCTGGCCCTGGAACTGCGGATCGAGCACCTTGGCGCTCAGCACATAGCTGGCGCGCGCGAACACGTCCTCGGGCATCAGCTTGACGCCCTTCGGGAGCAGCGCATGCAGCTCGATGAAGCCTTTCACCGCCTGGAACAGGCCATCTCTGAGGCCGCTGTCATGGGTGCCGCCCGACGGGGTCGGGATCAGGTTGACATAGCTCTCGCGCACCGGCGCGCCTTCCTCGGTGAAGGCCACCGCCCAGGCCGCGCCCTCGCCCTCGGCGAAGCTCTCGTGGCCGGCATCGGCATGACCCTCGCCCTCGAACAGCGGGATCACCGGCTCGCCGACCAGGGTCTGCAGCAGATAGTCGCGCAGGCCGCCCTTGTACTGCCAGGTCTGGCTTTCCTTCGTCTTCTCGTTGACCAGTGTGACCGAGACCCCCGGCATCAGCACCGCCTTCGAGCGCAGCAGCTGCACCAGCTCGCCCATGGGAAGGGCGGCAGACTCGAAGTACTTCGGATCGGGCCAGGCCCGCACCGTCGTGCCCTGCTTGCGCTCGCCAGGCTCGAGCGGGCGCCGGCTCAAGGACTCGACCACGTCGCCGCCGGCAAACACCAGCCGCGCCAGCTGGCCGTCGCGGTGGCTGCTGACCTCGAGCCGGGTCGACAGCGCATTGGTCACGCTGACCCCCACGCCGTGCAGGCCGCCCGAGAAGCTGTAGGCGCCGCCCTTGCCCTTGTCGAACTTGCCACCCGCGTGCAGCCGCGTGAAGACCAGCTCGAGCACCGGGGCACCCTCCTCGGGGTGGATGCCATGCGGGATGCCGCGCCCGTCGTCCTCGATCGCGACCGAACCGTCGTCGTGCAAGGTCACCTTGATCTTCTTGCCGTAGCCGGCCAGCGCCTCGTCGGCCGCGTTGTCGAGCACCTCCTGCACGATATGCAGCGGGTTGTCGGTGCGGGTATACATGCCGGGGCGCTGCTTGACCGGCTCCAGGCCCTTGAGCACGCGGATCGAGCCCTCGGCATAGGCGGTACCAGCGGAATTGGTCGAGTTCGGTTTGTCTGCCATGATGAGGCGCGATTGTAGAGAGCGAACATCACGCTTGATCCGAATGGAGCGGATTGCCCTCGCGTCCGGCGGCTGCCGACCCCGGGCAGCGCGCCTCGGCGCCAGTCGCCCCCGCGCCCGATCTCCAGGCCAGCCCCCCGAGGCCCGAATCAGCACGAGGCTCGGTCGTCATCGGACACCGATGCCAGCGCAGGGGCTGGAGCGGCCGACTGGACCGGCGCACGCACGACCGGTGCGCCTGCAGCCTAGCCGCGATGCGCCAGCTTGAACACCGCGACGGCTTGCACCAGTTCGTGCGCCTGCTGCTTGAGACTCTCGGCCGCCGCCGCGCTTTCCTCGACCAGCGCGGCATTTTGCTGGGTCATGTGGTCCATCTGGATCACCGCGCCGCTGACCTGCGCCACATTGGCGCTCTGCTCATTGCTTGAGACATTGATCTCCTTCATCAGATCGGTCACGCGCTTGATCGCTGTGACGACCTCGCTCATCGTGTTGCCGGCCTGATCGACCAGCACCGTGCCGCGCTCGACGCGCTCGACGCTGGTCGTGATCAGGCCCTTGATTTCCTTGGCCGCCTCGGCGCTGCGCTGCGCGAGACTGCGCACCTCGGTCGCCACCACGGCAAAGCCACGGCCCTGCTCACCCGCGCGGGCGGCCTCGACCGCCGCGTTGAGCGCCAGGATGTTGGTCTGGAATGCGATGCCGTCGATCACGTTGATGATGTTGGCGATCCTGGTTGACGCCTCGTTGATGCCCTTCATGGTTTCAACCACTTGATTGACCACCGAGCCCCCCTGGGCCGCCACGTTCGATGCTCCGAGCGCAAGCTGATTGGCCTGCTGGACATTGTCGGCATTCTGGCTCGCGGTGCTGCCAAGCTCCTCCATCGAGGCCGAGGTCTGCTCCAGCGCACTGGCCTGTTCCTCGGTGCGCTGGCTCATGTCGGCATTGCCATGCGCGATCTGCTCGCTGACGCTGGCGACGCTTTCGGCATTCTGGCGCACATTGGCGACGGTGCGAGCCAGACTCTCCTTCATCTGCGACAGCGCCTGGACCAGTTGCACGATCTCGTCCTTGCCATCGGCGTGCAACGTGACGGTCAGATCACCCTCGGCCAGACGGCTCACGGCGCTCTGCGCCTGGGCCAGCGGTCGCGTCACCGAACGGGCGATCAGCAGCGCCGCCGCACCGCCCAGCGCCACCGCCACGATCGCCAAGCCGCTCAAGGCGATCTTGGCGGTATCGTAGGTGCCATCAGCTTCCTGGACCTTTTTCTGGCCTAGGGTCTCGTTGTAGGTCCACATCGCTTCCAGACTGAGCAAGGCGGCATCAAAGGCCTTGCTGCCATCGTTCGCAAACAGACTGCGAGCCTTTTCGAGCGCGCTCGAATCGGTGGCGGTCTGGTGCGACAGCACGAGGATCTGCTCCCAGAGCGCCAGATACGTCGCCACGTCGGCCTGGACCTTGAGCCAGCGTCGCTTGTCCTCGTCGTCCGAGACCAGCTTCTCATAGGCTGCCAGGGTACTGCGGAGGTGCTCGCGATCGCGGGCAATGCGTTGCTCAAGGGCAGCCATGTCCTGCTCGGAACTGCTCAGGATATGGTTGGCCTCGGCCCGGCGGATGTTTTCCATGTCGCCACGCACCTGCGCCACATTGTCGAGCGAAGGCACGACGTTATCAAAATAGTAACGCCCATTTTCATGCACATGCTTGATCAGGAAACTAGCCGACAATGCCATTGCCAGCAAGAGCGCAAGAACCAACGCAAAACCCACTCCAAGACGGGTAGCCACCTTAAAATTTGCTAATTTGAGCATAAATCTGTTAAAAAACATAACTCAAACCAAGTTAACTTACATAACAAAAATAGCAATTAGTATTTCCACTAACTAAAACAGTGTCACCCAACCCATGAAGCCAGCCGCCCACCGCCTGCCCCTGTTGCAACTGCTGATCTGCAGCAGCCTGATCCTGACCCTCTCGATGGGGGTGCGGCATGGCTTCGGCCTCTGGCTGCAGCCGGTCACGCAGGACCAGGGCTGGACGCGCGAATCGTTCGCCTTCGCGATCGCGCTGCAGAACCTGTCCTGGGGTCTGCTCGGCATCGTGGCCGGCATGCTGGCCGACCGCTGGGGCGGCTTGCGGGTGCTGCTCGGCGGCGCCCTGCTGTGGGCGCTGGGCCTGTGCGGCATGGCGCTGGCGCAGTCCGAGCTGGGCTTTGCGCTGAGCGCCGGCCTGCTGATCGGCGCAGCCCAGGCCGCCAGCACCTACACCGTGATCTACGGCATCCTGGGCCGGCAGATCGCGCCCGAGCGGCGCTCCTGGGCCATGGGGCTGACGGCCGCGGCGGGCAGCTTCGGCCAGTTCCTGATGGTGCCGACCGAGGGCTGGCTGATCAGCAGCTTTGGCTGGCAGCAGGCGCTGCTGGTCCTGGCTGCCGCAACGCTGCTGATCGCGCCGCTGGCGCTGCTGCTGCGCGAGCCCGACTTCAAGCCAAGCACGCCGTCGAGCGCGCCACCCGCTGCCGACCAGAGCCTGTGGCAGGCCCTGCGCGAGGCGGCCAGCTACCCGAGCTTTCGCCTGCTGATGGCGGGCTACTTCGTCTGCGGCTTCCAGGTCGTCTTCATCGGCGTGCACCTGCCGAGCTACCTGAAGGACCAGGGCCTGGCACCCCAGGTCGCCAGCACCGCGCTGGCGCTGATCGGCCTGTTCAACGTCTTCGGCAGCTACGGGGTCGGCATGCTGGGCCAGCGCTGGCCCAAGCGCTACCTGCTCGCAGCCATCTACGGCACGCGCTCGGTCGCGATCACGCTGTTCCTGCTCGCGCCGCTCACCCCCTGGAGCGTCTATGTCTTCGCCTCTGCGATGGGCCTGCTCTGGCTCTCGACCGTGCCGCCGACCAATGCCATCGTGGCGCAGATCTTCGGCGTGCGCCATTTCTCGATGCTCAGCGGCTTCGTCTTCTGCAGCCATCAGGTCGGCAGCTTCTGCGGCGTCTGGCTCGGCGGACTGCTGTACGACCGCAACGGCAACTACGACCTGGTCTGGCTGATCTCGATCGGCCTGGGCCTGCTCGCCACCGCCGTCAGCCTGCCGGTGCGCGAGACCGCGATCGCGCGCGCGCCGCAGCGCGCCGCCGCCAGCACGCCATGAGCGCCTGGCTGCTGCGCTTGGCCAGCCTGCTGGTTCTGCTGGCGGTGTTCTCGCTCTACTTCCGGCCCGGCTTCATGCAGGACCTGGCCGATCTGCTCTGGTCCTGTTTCTGAAAGATGAAGGCAAGATGACGACCGATACACTCCCGCCGTCGGAATGGGTGCGGCGCTGGGGCCACCTGATCCCGGACCGGCCGGGCGGTGCGCGCGTGCTCGACCTGGCCTGCGGACAGGGCCGGCACAGCCGCTGGCTGATGCGCCAGGGCCACCAGGTGACCGCGGTCGACCGCGATGCGCAGGCGCTGGCCGGACTGGCCGAGCTCGGGCCCTGGGTGCGGCCCCTGCAAGCCGACCTCGAGAACGGGCCCTGGCCGCTGGAAGGCCGAGAGTTTGAGGCCGTGGTCGTGACCAACTACCTCTGGCGCCCGCTCTGGCCGCGGATCCTGGTCAGCCTGGCCCCAGGCGGCCTGCTGCTCTACGAGACCTTTGCCGACGGCAACGCCAGCGTCGGCCGGCCAGCCCGGCCCGAGTTCCTGCTGCAGCCCGGCGAGCTGCTGCGCGTCTGCGCCGGACTGCGCATCGTGGCCTACGAGGACGGTTTCCTGAACCATCCCGAACGCTTTGTCCAGCGCATCGCGGCCGTCAACGCCGGGCCAGCTGTCACGGCTGGTGACAAAGCTGCGCCCCCCGCGCGCTATCCCCTGCACGGCGCTGGGTAGAATGTGGATCGACATTAAATTCCTCTAGAGACTCCGCCATGAAACCCATCACCGGCAGCATCGTCGCCCTGGTCACTCCCATGCACGAAGACGGCAGCGTCGATTACGCCGCGCTGCGCAAGCTGATCGACTGGCATGTCGCCGAAGGCACGGACTGCATCGGTGTGGTCGGCACCACCGGCGAATCGCCCACCGTCAATGTCGAGGAGCATTGCGAGATCATCCGCGTCGCGGTCGAGCAGGCCGCCAAGCGGGTGCCGATCCTGGCCGGCTGCGGTGCCAATTCGACCGCCGAGGCGATCGAGCTCGCCAAGTTCGCACAGAAAGTCGGCGCCGACTGCCAGCTCCAGGTCGTGCCCTACTACAACAAGCCGACCCAGGAAGGCCAGTACCTGCACTTCAAGGCCATCGCCGAGGCCACCGGCGGCGACCTGCCGATCATGCTCTACAACGTGCCGGGCCGCTCGGGCGCCGACATGCTGCACGACACCGTGCTGCGCCTGGCCCAGGTACCCGGCATCTTCGGCATCAAGGAAGCCACCGGCAACCTCGAGCGCGCGCAGTGGCTGATCAAGGAAACCCCGGCCGAGTTCTCGGTCTACTCGGGCGATGACCCGACCGCCGTCGGCCTGATGCTGATGGGCGGCCAGGGCAACGTCAGCGTCAGCGCCAACATCGCGCCGCGCCAGATGCACGAGCTGTGCATGGCGGCGATTGCCGGCGACGTCAAGCGCGCAATGGCCATCCAGCTGCAGCTGCTGCCGATCCACAAGCAACTGTTCGTCGAGGCCAACCCGATCCCGGTCAAGTGGGCCATGAAGCGCCTGGGCCTGTGCAACGACGCGATGCGCCTGCCGATGACCCGCCTGACGCGCGGCAACGAACCCGTGGTCGAGGCCGCGCTGCGCGCCTCGGGCCTGCTCTGAATTCCAGGCCCGGCTCCCACCGCGCCCAACGCCTCCGCACCATGATCAAGAAGCCGTCAACGCTCAACGCAGCCCCCCGCACCGCCCTCGCCTGCGCACGCTGGACCCTGATCGGCCTGAGCGCCGTCGCCGCCGTCGGCTGCTCGGTGCTCGAAGAAGGCAAGGTCGACTACCGCAGCGCCAAGAAGGTCAGCAACCTCGAAGTACCGCCCGACCTGACCCAGCTCAGCCGCGACTCGCGCTACCTGGTGCCAGGTGCCTCGGTGACGGCTTCGAGCCTGCAGCAGCAGGCGCAAGTCCAGCCGGCCGCTTCAGTTGCCGTCGTCCCGACCGACGCCAAGCTGCGCATCGAGCGCGCCGGCAGCCAGCGCTGGCTGGTGATCGACCGCGCGCCGGAAAAGCTCTGGGAACCGCTGCGCGAGTTCTGGCAGGAAAGCGGTTTCAACCTGGCGCTCGAGCAGGAAAAGCTCGGCATCATGGAAACCGAGTGGGCAGAGAACCGCGCCAAGCTGCCGCAGGACATCATCCGCTCGACCATCGGTCGGGTGTTCGACAGCCTGTACTCGACCGGCGAGCGCGACAAGTTCCGCACCCGCATCGAGCGCAACGCCCAGGGCGGCAGCGAGATCTACATCAGCCACCGCGGCATGATCGAGGTCTACACCAGCGACAAGAAGGAGCAGACCGTCTGGCAGCCGCGCCCCTCGGATGTCGAGCTCGAGGCCGAATTCCTGCGCCGCCTGATGATCAAGCTCGGCACCGCGCCCGAGCAGGCCAAGGCCGTGCTGGCGGCCGGCACCCAACCGCAGGCCGCCAAGACCACCACGCTCAACGGCGTGCCGACCTTGCAGCTGGCCGAAGGCTTCGACCGCGCCTGGCGCCGCATCGGCCTGGCGCTGGACCGCACCGGCTTCACGGTCGAGGACCGCGACCGCAGCCAGGGCATCTACTTCGTGCGCTACCTGCCCAGCGACAACGGGACGCAGGACGGCAAGCCGGGCTTCCTCTCCAGCCTGTTCGGCGCCAAGGCCAAGGAAATCACGCCGCAGCGCTACCGCATCAAGGTCGGCAGCGACGCCAGCCAGAGCCAGGTCTCGGTGCTCGATGCCCAGGGCCAGCCCGAGACATCGGCCACGGCCGGCAAGATCCTGCAACTGCTGACCAACGACCTCAAGTAAGGCCAGATCGCCAGAACCAGAACGGCCCCTGCATGGGGCCGTTTTTCATGGCGGAAAGCCGCCGGGGTTGCTAGCAGCCGGCAGTGCCGATGTGGCGGCAACGGCATGCAACAGACGTAAAAAAACCGCCTGGCGGCGGTTTCTTGCCTGAGGCAGAAGAAATTACTTCTTCTCTTCAGCGGCCGGGGCAGCAGCAGCGGCGTCAGCAGCCGGAGCGGCCGGGGCAGCAGCTTCAGCGGGAGCAGCAGCCGGGGCAGCGGCCGGAGCTTCAGCAGCGGGTGCCGGTGCCGGTGCCGGAGCAGCAGCTTCTTCCTTCTTGCCGCAAGCGGACAGAGCAGCAGCAGCCATCAGAGCAGCGATAACGAGAGTCTTGTTCATCTTTCGGTCCAAAAAATTTTGTCAGGACGATCATTGGAAGCATCCGGCGTCACCATCCTGAAATGACGGCCAGTGTAACTTTCGCGACGCTGACAAATTCCCTCCAGCGCGCCAGTTCAATCACAATGATAAAGCCAAAACAGAGAAGGGATAACCCTGATAGGCTTTTTTTTGTAGCGAAATGTCAACAACGTCTCGGAACGCCGCCCGGATCAGCGCGTGATCGGCCTCAGTTCGGCTGCGCGTGCAGCCAGCCGGCTTCGTACCATTCGCCCAGCAAGGCCTTGGCGCCCTTGCTCGCGCCGCGCACCGCGCGACCATCCAGACGCCGCTCGTCGGCCAGCCGGCGCATCAGCTCGGCATCCTTGCCGCCGGCACGGTAGGCCTCGCCGTTGATGAAGATGTGATGCTCGTCATACATCATGCGGCTGCGCCGATCGAGGACGATCGCGCCGGGCGTCCAGTCGGCCTCGGGCTCGTCGAACCAGACCTTGGGCTTGGGCTCGGTCATGACCTCGCCGAGCGCACGCGCCATGTCCTCGGGCTGCTCGAGCAGGCGCTTGAGCGCATCGGCCGTGAACGCCTGCAGGCCAGCCGGGATGCGACCCGGCTGCTGGGTCGCTGCCTGGTCCGGGTCGCGGTAGAGGGTCTCGTCCTCGTGGTCGTCGGCCAGGCGCTGGGCGATCTCGCCCGCCAGTCCGCCACGCTGCGGCACGCGGAAACCCACCGAGTAGGTCATGCATTCGCCCTCGACCGCGACGCCGTCATGGGCCCATTTGGGCGGCAGGTAGAGCATGTCGCCGGGCTCGCAGACATATTCCTCCTCGGCCTCGAAATGGCGCAGGATCTTGAGCGGCAGGTCGGGCTCGAGGCTCAGGTCCTTCTGGCGACCAATGCGCCAGCGGCGCTTGCCCTGGGCCTGGATCAGGAACACGTCGTAGCTGTCGTAATGCGGGCCGACGCCGCCGCCCTCGCTGGCCCAGGAGATCATCAGGTCGTCCAGCCGCGCATCGGGCAGGAAGCGGAACTGCTGCATCAGCGCGTGCGCCCCGTCATGGTGCAGGTCGACGCCCTGCACCAGCAGGCTCCAGTGCGGCTGCTTGAAGGGCGGAAACGCCGACTTGGTGAACGGCCCATGCTTGAGCGCCCAGTCCACGCCAGGCTTTTGCACCACCAGGCGCGACTCGACCTGCTCCTGGCCGGACAGCGCGAACAGTTCGGGGCGCGACAGCAGGGGCTGGAAGCCGGGCAAGGCGCCCTTGACCAGCAGGGGCTTCTTTTGCCAGTGACGGCGCATGAACTGGGCCGGAGTCAGGCCGCCGAGCAAGGCAAGCGGCTGGTCCGGGGCGGGAGGCAGGGGAAATTGGACATCGGTCATGGGACAATTGTGCGATGAAAATCACTCCACAATGCGTCGTGTCGCTGACCTGGACGCTCAAAGATACCCTCGGCGAAGTCCTCGACGAGCTCGACGAGCCGGTCGAGTTCCTGCTCGGCGGCCAGGATCTGCTGGCCAAGATCGAGGCCCAGCTGCAAGGCCTGGAGGCGGGCGACGAGCTCGAACTGCAGCTCGAGCCCGAAGAGGCCTTCGGTGATTTCGACGACCACAAGCTGTTCCTGGAGCCGCGCGCGGCCTTCCCGGCCGAGCTCGAGGAAGGCATGGCCTTCGAAGGGCTGCCGGAAGGCTGCAATCCGGACGCGCCGCGCGATCAGGTCTACTTCGTCAGCGAGATCTATCCCGAGCATGTCGTGCTCGATGCCAACCACCCGCTGGCCGGCATCGCGCTGCGGCTGCAGCTCAAGGTGCATGCGGTGCGCGAGGCCTATGTCGAGGAGATCGGCCAGGGCACGCTGGGCACGGGCTTCTTCCGCCTCGGCGGCGGCGAGCAGCCTCCGGCCAACAACGACGGCCACACCCTGCACTGAAGCCGGCCTGGCGGCCAGCCATGGCCGGCCACCGGAATTGACGACCTCGCTTGAACGAGCCGCCTGCGCTCAGCTGCGGCCGGTCGAGCCGTAGCCGCCGATGCCGCGCTCGGTGGCGGCGGCAAATTCATCGACGATGTTGAACTTGGCCTGCAGCACCGGCACGATCACCAGCTGGGCGATGCGCTCCATCGGCTCGATCGTGAACGGCACCGCGCTGCGGTTCCAGGCGCTGACCATCAGCTGGCCCTGGTAGTCGCTGTCGATCAGCCCGACCAGGTTGCCGAGCACGATGCCATGCTTGTGGCCCAGGCCCGAGCGCGGCAGGATCAGCGCGGCATAGCCGGGATCGGCCAGGTGGATCGCCAGGCCGGTCGGCACCAGCTGCCAGGCATTGGGCTCGAGCCGCAGCGGCTGCTCGAGGCAGGCCCTCAGGTCGAGGCCGGCGCTGCCCGGCGTGGCATAGGCGGGCGGCTGCTGCGCGAGCCGCGGGTCGAGGATCTTGACGTCGATTTGCATGGAGATAGCGTGAAATGAGCTGACTCAGCGTCAGAGCCGGGCCGACTGCAGGTAGCGGTCGAAGCTGGCCTCGGCGAGCCGGTGCCAGAGGTTCTGCTCGCGCCGGAAGGCCGAATAGTCGGCATAGATGCGGCGCCAGGCCGGATTGCGGCGCGACAGATCGGCGCACAGGGCATTCGAGGCCTTGAAGGCGGCATCGAGCACCGGCTTGGAAAAGGTCTTGACCCGCACGCCGGAGGCGACCAGCTGCTTGAGCGCGACCGGGTTGAGCACGTCGTAGCGCGCCTGTATCGCGGCATGGACCGACTGGGCGGCCATCTCGACCATGGCCTTCAGATCGGGTGGCAGGGCGCGCCAGGCCTTGGCATTGCAGTACAGGCTGAGCTGGGCACTGCCCTCCCACCAGCCCGGGTAATAGTAGTAGCGCGCGACCCGGCCCAGGCCAAGCTTGCGGTCATCATGCGGACCGACCCACTCGACCGCATCGAGCTGGCCGCGCTCGAGCGCGCCGACCAGCTCGCCCATCGGCAGCTGCTGCGGCACGGCGCCGAGCGACTGCAGCACGCGCGCGCCCAGCCCGCCCATCTGCATGCGCAGGTCGGCCAGGTCGGCGGGCGAATCGAGTTCGCGCCGGAACCAGCCCCCCATCTGGGCACCGGAATTGCCCATCGGAAAATTGACGATCTGGTGCTGGGCGTAGAAGTCGCGCAGCAGCTTGAGCCCGTTGCCCTCGAGCTGCCAGGTGCTCATCTGCCGGCTGTTGAGCCCGAACGGCACGGCGCTGTCGAGCGCAAAGCATTCGTCGATGGCGACGAAATGGCTCGGCACCGCGTGCAGCGCATCGATCTCGCCGGCCTGCAGCGCCTCGAGCAGTGGCAGTGACGCGACCGGCTCCTCGGTCGGCAGCAGCGTGACCTGCAGCCGACCGCCAGAGAGCAGACCCAATTGGCGCGCAAACTGCTCGGTGCCGCCGTAGACGGCGTCGAGCGAAGGATGGCAGGCAGACGCCAGGCGCCAGCGAATCACGGGCTGGGCCAGCACCGCCGGCGCGCTGCAGCTGGCCAGGATGCCGGCCAGGCCGGCCTGACCCAGTACGCCGCGGCGCCTCAAGATGCCTCGCCCTTCGCCACCTCGATCGGCATCAGCCAGGCCCGGACGCTGCGCTCGATGCCTGCGGCATCCAGGCCGAGCTGGGACAGCAGGCCGGCATGGTCGCCATGCTCGATGAAGCGGTCCGGCAGTCCGAGCTGCAGCACCGGCAGCGGCAGGCGGGCGGCCTGCAGGGCCTCGAGCACGGCAGAACCGGCGCCGCCGGCAATCGCGCCCTCCTCAAGCGTGACGATCGCCTCGTGGCTGCGCGCCACCTCGAGCAGCAGCTCGAGGTCGAGCGGCTTGGCCCAGCGCATGTTGACCACCGTCGCGTCGAGCGCCTCGGCGGCAGCCAGCGCGGGCTGCAGCAGGGTGCCGAAGGCCAGGATCGCGACGCGCCGGCCCTGGCGCCGCAGTTCGCCCTTGCCGAACGGCAAGCCCTCGAGATCGTCAGGCAAGGCGGCACCGACGCCAGCGCCGCGCGGATAGCGCACCGCCACCGCATGGTCCTGGGCATAGGCGGTCGAGAGCAGGCGGTAGCACTCGGCCTCGTCGGCCGGACAGGCGATGCTGACGTTCGGAATGCAGCGCAGGAACGGGATGTCGTAGGCGCCGGCATGGGTCGGGCCGTCGGCGCCAACCAGACCGGCGCGGTCCAGCGCCAGCACCATCGGCAGCTTCTGCAGCGCGACGTCGTGCACCAGCTGGTCGTAGGCGCGCTGCAGGAAGGTCGAATAGATCGCGACCACCGGCTTGAGGCCCTCGCAGGCCAGGCCGGAGCCAAAGGTCACCGCGTGCTGCTCGGCGATGCCGACATCGTAGTAGCGGTCCGGGAAGCGCTGGTGGAACTCGACCATGCCCGAGCCCTCGCGCATCGCCGGCGTGATGCCGACCAGGCGCTGGTCATGCGCGGCCATGTCGCACAGCCAGCGGCCGAACACCTGGCTGAAGGTCGGCTTCGGAGCCTGGGCTGGCTGCTGCAGGCCGACCTTGGGGTCGAACTTGCCCGGGCCGTGGTAGGCGATCGGATCGGCCTCGGCCAGATCGTAGCCGCGACCCTTCTTGGTCACCACATGCAGGAACTGCGGGCCCTCGAGCTGCTTGATGTTCTCCAGCGTCGGAATCAGCGACTCGAGGTCATGGCCGTCGATCGGGCCGATGTAGTTGAAGCCGAACTTCTCGAACAGCGTGGCCGGCACCACCAGGCCCTTGGCCTGTTCCTCCAGGCGCTTGGCCAGCTCGAACAGGTGCGGCGCCTTGGCCAGCACCTGCTTGCCGACCTGCTTGGCCGCCGAGTAGAAGCGCCCGCTCATGAGCTGGGCCAGGTAGCGGTTCAGCGCGCCGACCGGCGGGCTGATCGACATGTCGTTGTCGTTCAGGATCACCAGCAGCCGGCCGTCGAGCACGCCGGCGTTGTTGAGTGCCTCGAAGGCCATGCCGGCGGTCATCGCGCCGTCGCCGATAACGGCGATCGCCTGCCGGCTCTCGCCTTTCTGGTGCGCCGCCATCGCCATGCCGAGCGCCGCCGAGATGCTGGTCGAGGAATGCGCGGTGCCGAAGGCATCGAACCCGCTCTCGCTGCGCAGCGGAAAGCCGCTGATGCCGCCGTGCTGGCGCAGGCTGCCCATGCGCTCGCGCCGGCCGGTCAGGATCTTGTGCGGATAGGTCTGGTGGCCGACGTCCCAGACGATGCGGTCCTCGGGCGTGTTGAAGACATAGTGCAGCGCGATGGTCAGCTCGACCGTGCCGAGGTTGGAGCTCAGGTGGCCGCCGGTGCGCGCCACGCTGTGCAGCAGGAAATCGCGCAGCTCGGTCGCCAGCGCGGGCAGCTGGGCGCGCGTCAGTCGGCGCAGATCGGCCGGGGAATCGATGGTGGACAGCAAACCGGTCATTGTTCGGGGTTCTCGTGTAGCGAGTGACGGCAGGCGACGGCCGGGATTCAGTGGCTGCGGCGCACGACCCAGTCGGCGATGGCATGCAGATGGGCCGCCTGGACCAGGCCGGCCTGGTCCAGCGCCTGATGGGCCTGTGCCAGCAGGTCGTCGGCATAGGCCTGGGCCGCCGTCAGCCCGAGCAGCGAAACGAAGGTGGGCTTGTCGGCCGCGGCATCCTTGCCGGCGGTCTTGCCCAGGGTGCTCGAATCGGCCGTGACATCCAGGATGTCGTCGACCACCTGGAAGGCCAGGCCGAGTGCACGGCCGTAGCGCCCCAGGGCGACCAGCTGGGCCGCGCTGGCGCCCGCGGCGAGCGCCCCCATCTCGACGCTGGCCAGCAGCAGGGCGCCGGTCTTGCGACGGTGCATGTCTTCCAGGCTGGCCTGGTCGAGCTGCTGGCCGACGCCGGCGAGATCGATCGCCTGGCCGCCGGCCATGCCGTCCCAGCCCGAGGCGCGCGCCAGCTGGCGACAGAGCGCCACCGCCAGCGCCGGCTCGAGCGCCGGGTCGTCGGGCAACAGGACCTCGAAGGCCAGCGCCTGCAGCGCATCGCCCGCCAGCAGCGCCGGTGCCTCGCCGAACTGCACATGCAGCGTCGGCTTGCCGCGGCGCAGCACATCGTTGTCCATGCAGGGCAGGTCGTCATGCACCAGCGAATAGGCATGGATCAGCTCGAGCGCGCAGGCCGCGCGCCAGGCCGCGCTGCCCAGCGGCGGCAACTGGCCGCCGACCGCCTCGGCGGAGGCCAGCACCAGCAGCGGACGCAGGCGCTTGCCGCCATCGAGCACCGCATAGCGCATCGCGGCTCCCAGGCCGGCCGGTGCTGCCTCGGGCACCCATTGCTCGAGCAGGGACTCGACCTCGGCCAGACGCGCCTGGCTCCAGGAGCTGAAATCGGCGGACGGCGTGCTCATGCCGCCCTCGCGTGCGAAAGCGGCGTGCCGGAGCGGCAGGCGGCGAGGAAACGAGAGATCTGCCGGTGCGCAAGGATAGGGGCCATGGCTGGGGTCGCTGCGGCTGGTTGCCGCCGGCGAGAAAAAATCAAAACTAGGATTTTAGGGCCTGCAGCCCGGAGACCGGAGGCCGTCCGGAAACGCCGGCACAGATGGGCCCGAGGGGGTACAATACCTGCCCCTTTCCAGCTCATCAGGAGTTGTAAAACCTCCCGCGCTCATTCGTTCAACGATCAAAGCGCTTCCCTGCCCCTTAATAGGGGGAGTCTCTAGGTCAGGACCTTCATGTCTGATTTAAGTCTTCAGTTCCAGCAGGCCGCAAGCCAATTTCCGGTTTCCAGCTATTTCGACCCAGCGCTGTTCCAGCGCGAGATGGAGACCATCTTCCAGCGCGGGCCCCGCTATGTGGGGCATGTCAACGCCGTGCCCAACCTGGGCGACTACTACGCCCTGCCCCAGGAAGGCGAAGGGCGCGCCCTGGTCAGGACCGCCCAGGGCGTCGAGCTCGTCAGCAACGTCTGCCGGCATCGCCAGGCCGTCATGCTCAAGGGCCGCGGCAACCTGGGCGAGCACCGCAACGGCAGCGCCGCCGGTAACATCGTCTGCCCGCTGCACCGCTGGACCTACAGCGGCGGCTCGGGCATGGCCAAGCTCGGCGAGCTGATCGGCGCGCCGCACTTTTCCCAGGACCCCTGCCTGAACCTGCAGCGCTACCCGCTGCGCGAATGGAACGGCATGCTGTTCGAGGACAACGGCCGCGACATCGCCGCCGACCTCGCCGGTCTGGGCCCGGCCAGCACGCTGAGCTTCGACGGCATGGTGCTCGACCATGTCGAGCTGCACGAGTGCAACTACAACTGGAAGACCTTCATCGAGGTTTACCTCGAGGACTACCATGTCGTGCCCTTCCACCCCGGACTGGGCAACTTCGTGACCTGCGACGACCTCAAGTGGGAATTCAAGCCCGAGTACTCGGTACAGACCGTCGGCGTGCAGAACCTGCTCAAGGGCGCGGGCAGCCCGGTGTACCAGAAATGGCACCAGCAGCTGATGGCCTACCGCAACGGCGAGCTGCCCGAGCAGGGCGCGGTCTGGCTGACCTACTACCCGCACATCATGGTCGAGTGGTACCCGCATGTGCTGACGGTCTCGACCCTGCATCCGATCAGCGTCGACAAGACGCTGAACCGGGTCGAGTTCTACTACCCGGAGGAGATCGCCGCCTTCGAGCGCGACTTCGTCGATGCCCAGCGCGCCGCCTACATGGAGACCTGCATCGAGGACGACGAGATCGGCGAGCGCATGGACGCCGGGCGCAAGGCCCTGCTCGCGCGCGGCGACAACGAAGTCGGCCCCTACCAGAGCCCGATGGAAGACGGCATGCAGCATTTCCACGAGTGGTACCGCGCCAAGATGGGCTCGGCGCTGCAGGACTGAGCCCGCCACCCTGGCAATCAGCCAGTAGGCACCCCAGGCCGGGCTGACCCGAGCGCCGGCACGCCCCTTCCAGCAGAGGCCTTGGCCCCTGAGCCAGCCCGCTCAGCCCAGGCGGTCTAGCCCGTGCCGGTTGACGTAGGCGTGCAGCTCGGCCCGGTTCGAGACCGACAGCTTGCGGTAGATCGAGGTCAGGTGGTTGCGCAGCGTGTGCTCGCTGATGTTGAGGCGCTGCGCGATCACCTTGCCCGGCGCCGCGGCATCCGAGGCCAGGGCCTCGACCGTCAGTTTCTCCTTCGGCGTCAGCACGCTGACCGAGGCCCGGCGCGAGCTGCGCCAGCGGCCATCCTGGTGCCGCGAGAGCTCGAGGAAGATGCGGCTGGTCGCGCTGCGCTCGATCCACATCTCGCCGTTGTGGATCTTCTCGAGCGCGCGCAGCAGCACGACCGGCGCCTCGTACTTGCCGACCACGCCACGCGCGCCGACCAGCACCGCGCTGTCCTGCAGTGCCGGGTCGCGCGAACTGGTCAGGGCCAGGATCTTGGCTGCCGTCTGCGCCTGCAGATGGGCCAGCGATTCGGTGCCCTCCTCGCCATCGAGGTCGAACACGATCACGTCGGGCGCAATCTGCTCCATGCGCAGCACGCCCTCGGCAGCGCTCTCGACCACGCCGACCACCGACCAACGGCCGTGGTCGCCCTCGAGCAAACGCTCAAGACCCCAGGACATCAGGGGCAGCGCGACCAGCATCACGCGCGTAGGACCGGCAACGGTGTCTTCGACTGTCATTTTTACCACCTAATAATTGGATGTCATTTCTGCCAGCCATGATAGTCGCATCCCGGGAGTCCTGCATGAGTCCGGAAAAAAAACGCATAAGCGGATGCCCGGACCCAGTGCGACCGGGACCCGATGCCCGTCATCGCCTCAGTGCGCCTGCTCCCAGTTGACGCCGACGCCGACCTCGGCCAGCAGCGGCACCTTGAGTTCGGCCACGCCCGCCATCAGGCGCGGCACCTCGGTCCGGACCCAGTCGAGCTCGGCCTCGGGCAGCTCGAACACCAGTTCGTCATGCACCTGCATGATGATGCGCGTGCCCAGGCCCTGGGCATCGATCGCGGCCTGGACCGCGACCATGCTCATCTTGATCAGGTCGGCCGCCGTGCCCTGCATCGGCGCGTTGATCGCGGCGCGCTCGGCGGCGGCGCGGCGCGGGCCGTTCGGGCTGTTGATCTCAGGCAGGTAGAGCCGGCGGCCAAACACGGTCTCGACATAGCCCTGCGCCTTGGCCTGCGCCTTGGTCTGGTCCATGTAGTCGCGCACGCCGGCAAAGCGCTGGAAATAGCGCTCGATGTAGTTCTTCGCCGCCGCGTTGTCGATGCCCAGCGCCTTGGCCAGGCCGAAGCCGCTCATGCCGTAGATCAGGCCGAAATTGATGACCTTGGCATAGCGCCGCTGCTCGCTGCTGACCTCGGCGGGGAGGATGCCGAAGATCTCGGCCGCGGTCGCCCGGTGCACGTCCAGTCCCTCGGCGAAGGCCTTGAGCAGCGCCGCGTCGCCGCTCAGGTGGGCCATGATGCGCAGCTCGATCTGCGAGTAGTCGGCGCTCGCGATCAGGCGGCCCGGCGGCGCGACGAAGGCCTCGCGCACGCGCCGGCCCTCGGGCGTGCGGATCGGGATGTTCTGCAGATTGGGCTCGTTGCTGCTCAGGCGCCCGGTCACGGCCACGGCCTGGGCGTAATGGGTATGCACGCGGCCGGTGCGCGGATGGGCCAGGCTCGCGAGCTTGTCGGTATAGGTACCCTTGAGCTTGGACAGCGAGCGGTGCTCGAGCAGCTTGGCCGGCAGGGGATAGTCCTCGGCCAGCTTCTCCAGCACCTCCTCGTCGGTGCTGCGCGCGCCGGTCGCGGTCTTCTTGATCACCGGCAGGCCCAGCTTGTCGAAGAAGATTTCGCCGAGCTGCTTGGGGCTCGCGAGGTTGAAGGGCTGGCCGGCGATCTCGTAGGCCTCGGCCTCGAGCTGCAGGATGCGCTGGCCCAGTTCATGGCTCTGGCGCGCCAGCGTCTGCGCGTCGATCAGCACGCCATTGCGCTCGACCCGATACAGCGCCTCGCTGGTGGCGATCTCGAGCTGGTAGATCCGGCCCAGCTTCTGGTCGGCCTCGATCAGCGGCCAGAGCAGCTGGTGGACCTCGAGCGTCATGTCGCTGTCCTCGCAGGAATACTCGGCGGCCTTGGCGACCTCGACCTGCGCGAACGGGATCTGCTTGGCGCCCTTGCCGCACAGGTCCTCGTAGTTGATGCCACTGCGCCCGAGGTGGCGCTCGGCCAGGCTGGCCAGGCTGTGCGGCCTGTGCACCTCGAGCACATAGCTCTGCAGCATGGTGTCATGGACATAGCCGTGCACCTCGATGCCATGGTTGGCGAACACATGGCGGTCGTACTTGACATGCTGGCCGAGCTTCCTGGCGGCGGGGTCCTCGAGCCAGGGCTTGAGGCGGGCCAGCACCTCGTCGCGCGGCAGCTGGGCCGGCGCATCGGGGCCGGCATGCAGCAGCGGCACATAGGCCGCCTCGCCCGGCCGGACGCTGAAGCTGATGCCGACGATCTCGGCCTGCATCGCGTCGAGCGAGGTGGTCTCGGTATCGAGCGCGACCAGCTCGGCCGCCTGCAGCCTGGCCAGCCAGGCGTCGAAGGCCGGCCAGTCGAGCAGGGTCTCGTAGCGCAACGCGCTTGTCGCGGCCGCCTCTGCCGCATCTGCCGCATCTGCCGCATCTGTAGCCTGTGCCGCATCTGTAGCCTGTGCCGCAGCAGCGGCATCATCGGCATCGGTGGATTCGACGGCCTGCGGCGCCGGCTCGGCGAACAGGTCGCCACTGGCACCGAAGGCCGGCTGTGCCGGGACGGCGCGAGGCCGCAGCTGGCGCGCGACCGGCTTGGTGCCTTCAGCCGGCAGGCCAGCTGCTGCGCCGACGGGCTCGGCACCCTTGGCAGGAAGTTCGAGCGCGCGCGCCAGGCCCTTGAAGCCGTAGCGCTCATAGAAGTCGCGCAGGCAGGCGTTGTCGCGCTGGCGCTGCGCCAGCTCATCGAGCGCAGGCAGGCCGGGCAGCTGCTCGCGCAGGTCGCAGTCGGTCTTGATCGTCACCAGCTGGCGCCCGGTCGGCAGCCAGTCCCGGGCCTGGCGCAGGTTCTCGCCCGCCACGCCCTTGATCTGGTCGGCGTTGGCCAGCAGCGCGTCGAGGCTGCCGTATTCGAGCAGCCATTTGGCGGCGGTCTTGGGTCCGACCTTGTGCACGCCCGGCACGTTGTCGACCTGGTCGCCGACCAGGGTCTGGAAATCGATCATCAGTGCCGGCGGCACGCCGAACTCGGCCGTCACGCCGGCGACATCGCGCCGCTTGCCGTTCATCGTGTCGATGATGGTCACATGCTCGTCGACCAGCTGGCTCAGGTCCTTGTCGCCGCTCGAGACGATCACGCGCACCCCCTGCGCCGCCGCCGTCCTGGCCAGGGTGCCGATCACGTCGTCGGCCTCGACGCCGGGAATGTCGAGCACGGTCCAGCCGAGCAGGCGCACCACCTCGTGGATGGGCGCGATCTGCGCGCGCAGGTCGTCGGGCATCGGGCTGCGATGCGCCTTGTAGTCGGGATAGAGCGCGTCGCGGAAGGTGGGACCCGAGGCATCGAACACGCAAGCGATGTAGTCGCTCGGCTGCTCCTTTTGCAGCGCCTGCATCATGTTGATCATGCCGCGGATGGCGCCAGTCGGCGGACTGGTCGGATCGCCAGGCACGGCGCGCAGGTCGGGCATGGCATGGAAAGCGCGGTAGAGGTAGCTGGAGCCATCCACCAGCACCAGGGTCTTCTGGGTCTCGGTCATGCCCGGATTGTCGGCGAAAGCCACCCTGGCAGCACGCAGGAACCCGCTCAAGACCTACAATTGTGGGTTATGCACCGCTCGACCGCCCGATCCCCCTTCATCGCCCTGCTGCTGTCCGCCCTGGCTGGCGCCGCCAGCGCCCAGCCAGTCACGATGCCGTCCCGGCTGACCCAGGACGAGGGCAAGGCCGTGATCGAGCAAAAGGCCGAATCGATCACGCACGAGGATGCGGGCAGCCGCATCGACGAACTGCGCGTCGGCGGCCAGACCCGGCGCATCGAGGTCCAGACCAAGTCCACCCTGCCGCCCTACCAGGTCCAGCCGCTGGACGCCAGCCCGCTTGACCAGTCCGAGCGCAGCGCCGGCAAGAGCAGCTGGCGACTGATGAAGTTCTGAGCCCCGGCTACCCCTTTCGCGCCCTCCCATCCGCCAGCGGCCCTACTCGGCCGCAGCACCAAGCACGCTTACCCCGCCCATGGCCGTTTTCACCCAAGTCAGCAAGACCGAAGCCGCCGCCCTGCTGAGCCGGCTCAACCTGGGCCAGCTCACCGACATCGAAGGCTGCGCCGGCGGCATCGAGAACACCAACTATTTCGTCAGCACCCTGCGCGACGGCGAGCCGCATCACTATGTGCTGACGCTGTTCGAGCGCCTGAGCTTCGAGCAGCTGCCCTTCTACCTGCACCTGATGAAGCATCTGGCCGGCAAGGGCATCCCGGTGCCGGACCCGGCCGCCGATGCCAGGGGCGAGATCCTGCACAAGCTCAAGAACAAGCCGGCGGCGGTGGTCAACCGCTTGAAGGGCCGCAGCGAACTCGCGCCCGGCGCCAGCCACTGCGCCCAGGTCGGCGCCATGCTCGCGCGCATGCACCTGGCCGGCCAGGACTACGAGCGCAGCCAACCCAATCTGCGCGGCCTGGCCTGGTGGAACGAGACCGTGCCGGTGGTGCTGCCGCACCTGACGCCCGAGCAGGCAACGCTGCTGCAAGCCGAGCTGGCCTACCAGAACCATGTGGCGGCCAGCGCCAGCTACGAGGCGCTGCCGCGCGGACCGGTCCATGCCGACCTGTTCCGCGACAACGTGATGTTCGACCAGGGCCAGCTCAGCGGCCTGTTCGACTTCTACTTCGCGGGCATCGACAGCTTCGCCTTCGATCTCGCGGTCTGCCTGAACGACTGGTGCATCGACCATGGAACAGGCCGCCCGGACCCCGAGCGCAGCCGCGCCATGCGCGAAGCCTACGAAAGCGTGCGCCCGCTGACGGCGGCCGAGCGCGAGCTGATGCCGGCCATGCTGCGCGCCGGCGCGCTGCGCTTCTGGATCTCGCGCCTGTGGGACTGGCATCTGCCGCGCGAAGCCAGCATGCTGAAAGCCCACGACCCGGCCCATTTCGAGCGCGTGCTGCGCGAGCGGCTGGAGCCGCTGTGAAACTCAGGCCGGTGCCGGCCAAGACCGGCTTGCTCTGGGTCAGGCAGGGCATCGCGACCTTCGCGCGCCAGCCGCTGGCGCTCTCTGGCCTGTTCCTGCTCTACATGCTCGCGCTGTCGCTGCTCAGCGCGCTGCCCGTGATCGGCAACCTGCTGGCGCTGGCATTGCTGCCGGCCACCACGCTGGGCCTGATGGTCGCCACGCGCGAAGCCGACAGCGGCAAGTTCCCGATGCCGGTGCTGCTGGCGAGCGCGTTTCGCGCCGGGCGCGATCGCCTGCGCGCGATGCTGCTGCTCGGCCTGATCTACGCGCTGGGCTTCATGGCCGTGCTGGGCATCTCGGCCCTGTTCGATGGCGGCCAGTTCGCCCAGCTCTACCTGGGAACGTCGGAGATCACGCAGGAAGTCGTGCAGGGCGAAGCCTTCCAGAACGCGATGTGGGTCGGCATGCTGCTGTACCTGCCGCTGGCGCTGCTGTTCTGGCATGCGCCGGCGCTGGTGCACTGGCAGGGCATCAGCCCGGCCAAGAGCCTGTTCTTCAGCCTGCTGGCCTGCTGGCAGAACAAGGGCGCGCTCGCGCTCTTCATGCTGGGCTGGATGGCCGTCTTCATGGTGACCGGCCTGCTGCTGTCGCTGCTCGGCAGCCTGCTGGGCAGCCCCGACCTGCTGGCCTCGCTGCTGTTTGCCGCCGCGCTGACGCTGGCCGCAATGTTCTTCAGCAGCTTCTACTTCACCTTCCGCGACAGCTTCAGCGACGACGACGGCCAGCCGCTGGCGTGAGACACCGGATCGCAGCCGGCGGCTCGGCTGGCCCCCGTGGCTCAGCCGGGGAAACCCCTGCATTGACAGCGCCGAGCACCAGGCCTAAGCTGGTTCCGATGGTCATCATCCATCGGGAGCTGTCACATGAAGAAACTCTTGACCCTGGCCGCACTGGCGGCCTTCTCGACCTTCGGCTTGCAGGCCCATGCCAGCAGCGGCGGCGAAAAGCTGGTGCAGCATTACCTCTGCCTGGGTTGCCATGCGGTGGACAAGGCCAGCATCGGCCCCTCGTTCCAGCAGATCGCCAGCGCTTGGCGCGGCAAGCCCGAGGCGGAAAAGACTCTGGTCACCACGGTACGCCAGGGCAGCTCGGCCGCCGGCGGTCCGCACTGGGGACAGGTCAAGATGCCGGACGATTCCGAGCGGGCCCAGATCAGCGAACGCGACGCCAAGCGCATGGTGCACTGGATCCTGAAGCAGTAGCCGGCAGCCCTGCCAGCGCCGGCCTCAGCGCGGCGGCAAGTCGTCGAGCAGGCGCTGCATGAAGGCCAGGTCCAGCCAGCGGCCAAACTTGGTGCCGACCTGCCTGAGCGTGCCGGCCGGCTCGAAGCCGCAGCGGGCATGCAGGCGCAGCGAGGCCTGGTTGCCCGCCTCGATCGCCGCCACCATCGCATGCTTGCCGGCGGCCTTGGCGCGCTCGACCAGGGCCAGCAGCAAGGCGGCACCGAGGCCGGCGCCCCGGCAGTCGGTGCTCACATAGACCGAATGCTCGACCGTATGCCGGTAGCCGTCGAAGGCGCGGAAGTCGGCGAAGCTGCCATAGCCCAGCACCCGGCCCTGCGCATCGACCGCCACCAGCACCGGCCAGCCGCCAGCCTGGCGCGCGCTGATCCAGGCGCGCCGATCGGCCGCGTCGACCAGGCGTTCGTTCCAGATCGCGGTGCCATTGGCGACCGCATCGTTGTAGATGAGCGCGATGCCGGCGGCATCGGCGGCAATGGCGTCCCGCAGTTCGAAGTTCATGGCTCGATGATAGCCCGCGTCGGCCGGCGGCCAAATCCGGGACAATCGGCGTCTTTGCGATTTCAACCACGGAAAGACCCCATCATGAGCGACAACCGCCCCGCCCTGCCCGACCACCTCTCGATCGACCCGCGCAGTCCGCACCATGTAGCCGCCGTGTTCGAGCATGACATCGGCATCCTGTTCAACGGCAAGGACCGCTCCGATGTCTGCGAATACTGCATCAGCGAAGGCTGGGTGAAGGTGCCGGCCGGCAAGACCGTCGACCGCAAGGGCTTTCCGCTGCTGATCAAGCTCAAGGGCCAGGTCGAGGTGTTCTACCGCTGAGCCCTCCCGGCGCGGCTCAATGGCTGCGGGAGCCGCCCACAGCCAGCCACAGCGCGGCCAGGACCAGCATGAGGGCAAAGGCCGTGCGCATGCGCCGCTCGGGCAGCCGGTGCGCCAGCGCGACCCCGGGCGAAACGGTCATCAGGCCGCCGAGCGCCATCGGCAGTCCCATATGCCAGTCGACGCGGCCGGCACCGGCGTAGCTGGCCAGCGCAGCCAGCGAACTGGGTGCCACCAGCGCCAGTGCCAGGCTCTGGGCCACGACCTGGCGCACCCCCAATCCGGCCAGCAGCGGCGTGGCGAGCAGGCCACCGCCGATTCCCAGGAAACCCATGCTACATCCGCCCACGGCGCCGACTCCGGCCAGCGTGGCCAGGCCCGGCTGGCTGCCGTCCGCAGCGGCCGGCCGCTCGCGCCGCCACAGCATGTGCAGACCGAGCAGCGCCAGGAAAACCGAGAACCCCAATCGCAGCAGCGCCGGATCGAGACGGTTGGCGAAGCCCGCCACCAGCCAGGTCACCAGGGTCGATGACAGGCCGATGCTGAGCGTCGAGCCGAGCGACAGGGGCTGACGCTGGCAATAGCGCCAGAAGCCGATCAGCAGATTGGGCGCCATCATGACCAGCGCGGTGCCCTGGGCCAGCGGCTGCTCCATGCCAAACGCCAGCACCAGCAGGGGAATCGCGATGATGCCGCCCCCGATGCCGAACAAGCCGCCAAAGAATCCGAGTGCAGCGCCCAGCGACAGGGCAATGGCAAGCGTGGGCAGGAAATCCGTGAACATGGTGGGCGATCGGCTGGCGGGAAAGCACCGATGCTATTGCGCCCACGGAAATATGCAATGATCAGCGAATCAATTCATTGATGATCTGGATGCACGAATGAGCGGCGCCGACGACCTGAGCTTCTTCAACTTGCTGGCCCGCCAGCCCAGCCTGGCAGCGGCGGCGCAACAGCTCGATGTCACCCCGCCGGCGGTGAGCCGGCGGCTGGCCGCGCTGGAGCACCGGCTCGGGGTACGACTGCTCAATCGGACCACGCGCCGCCTGAGCCTGACCCCCGAGGGTGAACGCTACCTGGAAGATGGGGAGCAGATCCTGCGCGAGATCGACCAGCTGGAGCGGACCCTGGGCGCCAGCCGAGAAACGCCACGCGGCCTGCTGCGCATCAACGCGACCTTCGGTTTCGGCCGCCGCCACCTGGCCCCCGCCATCTCGGAGTTCGCGCGGCGCTATCCCGACATCGAGGTCATCCTGCAACTGACCGACAGACCGCTGGACTTGACCGAGCATGCGATGGATATCGGCATCCGCTTCGGGCCGCCACCGGATGCCCGCGTGCTGGCACGCCGCATCGCCGACAACCGCCGCCTGCCCTGCGCGGCGCCGAGCTACCTGGCAGCACGCGGCCTGCCAGGCTCGCCGCGCGAGCTGCTCGAGCACGACTGCATCGTGATCCGCGAGAACCGCACGGCCTTCAACCACTGGCAGCTGACCGACGGACAACAGCAGCTCACCGTGAAGGTGCGCGGCCGCCTGGCCACCAACCATGGCGAAGTCGCCGTGGACTGGGCGCTGGCGGGCCACGGCATCATCCTGCGCTCGGAATGGGACATTGCCGGAGAACTGGAAAGCGGCCGCTTGCAGGGCATTCTTGCCCCCTGGACCGGCGTCAGCGCGGACATCCATGCGATCTATCCACAGCGCCACCACCTGTCGGCCAAGGTGCGGGTCTTCATCGATTTCCTGGCCGATCGCTTTGCCTCGATGCGCCAGGATCGCAGCGGGGTCACGACACCCGCTCATCTGCCGTGACCCCGGCCGACGCCGAGCCTGGAGCGGCAGCGGCGGGATCGCTCAGACCGGCGTCAGCTTGGCGATCGCCAGCGCCAGCCACTTGCTTCCATGGCGGGCAAAGTTGACCTGGGCCCGCGCATCGTCACCCTGGCCTTCGACGGTGAGCACCTTGCCCTCGCCGAACTTGTTGTGGAACACCTGCATGCCGGCCCGGATGCCATGGGCTGGCGCGGCCTTCTGCGCCGGCACGCTGCCAGCACCGCTGTAGGCCGCGTCCTTGCCGCCACGACCCGAACCCGGGTCACCGAGCCCGCTGCGGCCCCAGGCCGGCTGGACTGTGCCCGGGCCGGAGCCGCCGCGACCCAGCCCCGACCCCCAGCCGCCCTGCTTCGGGCTGATCCATTTCAGGCAGGGCTCGGGCAACTCGTCGAGGAAGCGGCTGCGCAGGTTGTAGCGGGTCTGGCCGTGCAGCATGCGGGTCTGGGCATGGCTCAGGTAGAGGCGCTTCCTCGCGCGGGTGATCGCGACATACATCAGGCGGCGCTCCTCCTCCAGGCCGTCGCGGTCGCTCTGGCTGTTCTCGTGCGGGAACAGGCCTTCCTCGAGTCCGGTGATGAAGACGGCGTCGAACTCCAGCCCCTTGGCCGCATGCACCGTCATGAGCTGGATCGCGTCCTGGCCGGCCTGGGCCTGGTTGTCGCCCGACTCGAGCGCGGCATGGGTCAGGAAGGCGGCCAGCGGGCTCAGGGTCTCGCCGCTGTCGGACTGGATTCCTGCAGCAACTTGTACACTGGCAGCCGCGAAGGCCTCGAAGCCATCGGCATCGGGGTCCAGGCCCTGGCTGGCCGGCGACTGGGTCAGTCCCGGGCCGGCCGGCGCGGTCTCGTCGAGCGGCAGCGCCACCGCATCGCGGCCAAAGCCCTCCTGCAGCACGAAGCTCTCGGCCGCGTTGACCAGTTCCTCCAGGTTCTCGACCCGGTCGGCGCCGTCGCGGTCGGCACGGTAATGCTCGAGCAGGCCGCTGTGCTGCAGCACCAGCTCGATGATCTCGCGCAAGCTGCGGCCCTCGGTCTGCTCGCGCAGCACGTCGATCTTGGCGACGAAGGCCGACAGCTTGGTGCCGGCGGCGCCACCCAGGCTGCTGGCCGCGTCATGCAGCGAGCAGCCGAGCGCGCGCGCGGCGTCCTGCAGCTGCTCGACCGAGCGCGCGCCAATGCCGCGCGGCGGGAAATTCACCACCCGCAGCAGGCTGGTGTCGTCGTTCGGGTTGTCGAGCAGGCGCAAATAGGCCAGCGCATGCTTGACCTCGGCGCGCTCGAAGAAGCGCAGGCCGCCGTAGACGCGATACGGCAGGCCGGCGCGGAACAGCGCGGTCTCGATGACCCGGCTCTGCGCGTTGCTGCGGTACAGCAGCGCGATCTCCTGGCGCGACCAGCCCTCGGCCAGCAGGCTTCGGATCTCGTCGATCAGCCAGTCGGCCTCGGCGAAGTCGCTCGCCGCCTCGTAGACCCGGATCGGCTCGCCCGCGCCCTGCTCGGTGCGCAGGTTCTTGCCCAGGCGGCCGCTGTTGTGCTCGATCAGCTGGTTGGCCGCTTCCAGGATATTGCCGTGGCTGCGGTAGTTCTGCTCCAGCTTGATCTGGCGCCTGACCTCGAACTCGCGCACGAAATCGGCCATGTTGCCGACGCGCGCGCCACGGAAGGCGTAGATGCTCTGGTCGTCGTCGCCGACCGCGAGCACCGCGTTGCCGGCCGGCACGAAGCGGCCGTTCTCGTCATGGCCCGCGAGCAGCTTGAGCCAGGCGTACTGCAGCTTGTTGGTGTCCTGGAACTCGTCGACCAGGATATGGCGGAAGCGCCGCTGGTAATGCTCGCGCACCGCGTCCTGGTCGCGCAGCAGCTCGTAGCAGCGCAGCATCAGCTCGCCGAAGTCGACCACGCCCTCGCGCTGGCATTGTTCCTCGTAGAGCTGGTAGAAGTCGATCTTGCGCCGCTGGTCCTCGTCGCGCGGGCTCATCTGGTGCGCGCGCAGCCCGTCCTCCTTGCAGCCGGCGATGAACCATTGCAGCTGCTTCGGAGGATAGCGCTCCTCGTCGATCTGGTGCTGCTTGCACAGGCGCTTGATCGCGCTGAGCTGGTCCTGCATGTCGAGGATCTGGAAGGTCTGCGGCAGGCTGGCGAGCTTCCAGTGCGCGCGCAGCAGCCGGTGGCACAGGCCGTGGAAGGTGCCGATCCACATGCCGCGCACATTGAGCGGCAGCAGAGCCGACAGGCGGGTCAGCATTTCCTTGGCCGCCTTGTTGGTGAAGGTCACGGCCAGCAGGCCGCCCGGCGTGACCTGGCCGGTCTGCAGCAGCCAGGCGATGCGCGTGGTCAGCACGCGGGTCTTGCCGGAGCCGGCGCCGGCCAGGATCAACGCAGGCTCGGGCGGCAGCGTGACGGCCGCCAGCTGCTCGGCATTGAGGCCGTGCAGCAGCGGCGACTCGGCAAATAGGGATTGGGTTTCAAGCATGGACCGATTGTAGAAAGGCGGGCGACGCAGTGCCCTGCCCGCCCGCTGGAGCCGACCGACCCGGTCACGCGCTCAGTACCAGCCGCGGCTGCGCAGCGCGTCGAGCACCAGCTCGGCCATCAGCTGGTTGGTCCTCGGGCCGCCGTGGAAGTCATCGGCGAAGACATGGCCGGTCCACCAGCCGGGGTTGAGCGCGGCCTGCGGCAGCTGGTGCGACAGATCGGCGGCCAGGCAGCTGCCGAGGAAATAGCTCGGCAGGCCCATCGCGTCGGTCCCCGTGGGAGCGCAGGCTGGTGTGGTGGTGTTGCTGAAGCCGTAGCGGTTGGGCTGGCCGGCGACAGCCGGCGGCGTGACCCACTGCTGCAAGGCGGCATGGAAATCGACCACCGCCACCCGCGCCTCGGCGGCGAAACCGGCCTGGAGCCGGGTATTGAAGGCCTGGATCCAGCCGTCGGCCATGGCCTGTACCTGCAGCGCGGCCGCCTGGCCGGCATTGCCACCGCCATTGGCCTGGGCCACCGCCGCCAGCATGGCCTGGAAGTAAGGCGTGCGAACCAGGTCGGGCAGGTTCAGCAGCACCACGCGCTGCGCGCCGCGCTCCAGGGCCTGGACCCGGATCTGGGCGCTGAAGCGGTCGGCCAAGGCGGCCATGTACTGAGCACCGGCCTGGGCCAGATCGGTCGCTGCGGCGCTGGCCGGGACGATGCCGAGCTCGCCCAGCAGCTTGACGAAGCGGGTGTCGGCAAACGGCACCAGTCCCTGCAGCTCGCTACCCAGGGTCAGGAAGCCGCGCATCAGGTCGGCCAGGTCGTTGCCGCCGCCATCGAGCAGCAGCAGCTCGTCGGGGTCGTAGCGTGTCGCTGAAAGGTCCTCGAGCTGCTGCAGGATGGAAAACGGGCTGTCGTCGCCCGCCGCCATGTCGGGCGGCACGTTGATGCGGGCCCGCACCACCGCATTCGAGCGACAGTCGGCAAAGGCGGGATCGGTGTTGGGCGCCACCTGGTTGGCATTGGCCGCCAGGTAACGCGGGCAAGGGGGCGCGACACCGACCGCGTGGGCCACATGGTCGGTCCAGATCCAGGTATCGGCCAGGCTGCTGCCCTGCACGGTCGCCTTGAAGCCGAAGGTACCGCTGTCGCTCAGGCTGTCGCCTGCGACCCGCACCGCACGGGTCTCGGGCCCGCCATCGCCGCAGGCAGCCAGCAGGGCCGCGAGGGCGAGCGAAAGCAGTCGCATCTGGTATGGCATTCTGGTTCTCCCTTGTTGCTGTCACAACTGTCACGCCCTATCACGCCTGTCACGCCGATATGGGCCGACAAGCCCGGCGCGTCCCCGGCAGCGCTCACGCCGCGGACATGGCCTGCGCTGACCAATCGTCGGATCAGATGCTGGAGCAGCGCTGGCGGGCTGTCAAGGCCGCGGGGGAGCCAGGCGGCCGGCCTCGGCGCCGACCAGGCATGAAAAAACCCGGACCAGCCGGGTTTCTTCAGGAGAGGGCCTGGGGCTTAGCGCTTGACGAAGCGCGGCTTGCCGGCACCGCCTTCGGGACGCGGGCGGCGGTCGCCGAAGGACGGCGCGCCATGGCCGCGCGGCTCGTGGCGCTCACCCGAGCGACGCTCGAAGGCCGGACGGTCGCCGAAGCTGCGCTCGCCCTGCGGACGGCCGAAGGACTCGCGGCGCTGCTCGCCACCGAAGCCACCCTGCGGGCCACGCTGTTCGCGGCCGGCAAAACCGCGCGACTCGCCGCGGAACTCGCCACGCGGCTCGGAGCGGTCGCCACCACGGAACTCGCCGCGACCGGCCGGACGGGCATCACCGCGCGGCTCGAAGCGCACGTCGCCGCGCGGCTCGGAGCGGAACTCGCCACGGGGCTGGAACTCGCCGCGGCTGGCCGGACGGCCGGCATTGCCGCCAAAACCAGCGAAGCCGCCGTCGTTGCGGCCCCAGCCGCCGCGATCGCCACCGCGGTCGTTGCCACGGAAGTTGCCGCCACGCGGAGCGCCGCGGCCATTGCCGCCACGGCCGCCCGGACGGCGGTCGTTGAACTCGTAGACCGGCTTCTTCGGCTCGAGACCGGCAATCGTGTGGGTCTTGAACACCTGCTGGCTGTAGGCCTCGATCTCGCCGATCTTGCGGCGGTCACGGAACTCGGCCATGGTCACGGCCAGGCCCTTGCGGCCGGCGCGACCGGTACGGCCGATGCGGTGGGTGTAGTCCTCGGCCTTGAGCGGCAGGCCGTAGTTGAACACGTGGGTGATGGTGGGCACGTCGATGCCGCGCGCGGCCACGTCGGTCGCGACCAGGATCTGCACCTGGCCGTTGCGCAGCGCCATCAGGCGGCGGGTACGCAGGCCCTGGCTCAGGGCACCGTGCAAGGCGACGGCCGAGAAGCCGACCTGCTGCAGCTCTTCAGCCAGCGAGTCGCACTCGATCTGGGTGCTGGCGAAGACGATCGCCTGGTCGATGGTCGCGTCGCGCAGCCAATGGTCGAGCAGCTGGCGCTTGTGCTCCTGGCTGTCGCACCAGAACAGCTGCTGCTCGATGTTGCTGTGCTTGTCCTGCGGCGAATCGATCTGCACCTTCTGCGGCGCACGCATCACGCGCTGGGCCAGGGTCTGGATGCGCGGCGCGAAGGTGGCGCTGAACATCATGGTCTGGTGGCGCTGGATGGTCAGCTGGTTGATCTCGGCCAGGTCGTCCGAGAAACCCAGGTCGAGCATGCGGTCGGCTTCGTCGACGACCAGGAACTGGACCTTGTCGAGCTTGATCTGGCCGTTGCGCTGCAGGTCGAGCAGGCGACCCGGGGTGGCGACGACCAGGTCGGCGTTCTGCAGCTTGGCGATCTGGACCGGATAGGGAATGCCGCCGACCACGTTGGCAATGCGCAGGCCACGGCAATGGCGGACCAGCTCGATCGCGTCCTGGGCCACCTGCTGCGCGAGTTCGCGCGTCGGGCACAGGATCAGCGCGCCGGGCACGGCCGGGGTGAAGTGACGCGCCAGCAGCGGGTTCTTGCGCTTGGGCTTCTTCGGTGCCGGCTGGCCGGCAGCTTCGGCTTCGGCGATCTGGCGCTCCCAGTCGGCGCGCTCGGCGGCCTCGGCGGCGGCCTGCTGCTCGAGCAGGGTGTGCAGCACCGGCAGCAGGAAGGCGGCGGTCTTGCCGCTGCCGGTCTGGCTCGACACCATCAGGTCGGTGAAGCCTTCGGCATGGCCGCCGCTCATGGCCTTGGGGATGGTGGCGTTCTGCACCAGGGTCGGCTGGGTGAAGCCGAGGTCGGCCACCGCCTGCACCAGCTCGGGCGCCAGGCCCAGGGCCTCGAAGGGATTGGGGCCGGCCGGGACGGCAGCAGCGGTCTCGACGGTGTCGGTGGCGATGGAGGAGTCGAATTCGGCTTCAGCCGAGAATTGCAAAGAGTCAGTCATGTCTATCGTCCAGGCGCTGAAAAGCGCGCAATGAGCAAAGCAGGACGAGCCGGACTGAGGAAGTCCGGGCAGCGTGCCCGATCCGATCATGGTCAACAAGAAACATCAACCATCAAACAGATCGGCATGCCGCGTGCCCATGAAGGGCCGACTGGTATGCGTGGGGCCCTGAATTCAAACCCGGAATGGGTCGCCGGTTTACACCGTGAGGGGCCAGAGTGAGGCAGATGCGCTAAGAGTCGCCGCTTGTGCGGCTGACAGCTTGCAATTGTCGCACAGCTGCGGGTTTTCCCCAAGCTTTTTTTATTTCAGCGCCATCGATCGACACGAGCCGTGTCACAGGACAGGGAACGCAGTCGGCGCCTACAATTCGCAGCTACATCTTTTTTGTGTCATTTTTTTGACAATCCATCCCTGGAGCCGACATGATCTTTGGCAAACTGCTGCCCCGAGAGGGCAACTTCTTCGAACTCTTCAACCAGCACGCCAAGCATATGGTCGAGGCCTCGCATGCCTTTGCCGAGCTGGTCAAGAACTACGCCGACCCGGTGCTGCGCGACAAGTACAACCAGGATGTCGACCGCGCCGAGCACGCCGCCGATCGCGTCACGATTGAAGTCAACCGCCTGCTGCACAAGACCTTCATCACGCCGATCGACCGCGAGCAGATCCACTCGCTGATCAACACCATGGACGATGTCGCCGACCTGATCCAGGACTCGGCCGAGACCATGGCGCTGTACGACGTGCACCACATGACCGAGGAGATCAGCCGCCTGACCGACCTCGGCGTCAAGTGCTGCGAGCGCCTGCAGGCAGCGGTCGCCCTGCTCGACAAGATCGCCGACGCCAAGACCGCCGAGGCCGCGCTCAAGACCTGCGAGGAGATCGACCGCCTCGAGTCCGACGCCGACCGGGTGCTGCGCAATGCGATGAGCAAGCTGTTCCGCGAGGAAAACGACGTGCGCGAGCTGATCAAGCTCAAGGCCATCTACGAGCTGCTCGAGACCATCACCGACCGCTGCGAGGACGTGGCCAACCTGATCGAGGGCGTGATCCTCGAGAACTCCTGATCCGGGAGACAAGACCATGACTTCAATGCAGGCGGCCTTCTGGGTCATCGCCATGCTGGTCGCGATGGCGCTGCTGTTCGACTTCATGAACGGCTTCCATGACGCGGCCAACTCGATCGCGACCGTGGTCTCGACCGGCGTGCTCAAGCCGACGCAGGCGGTGGTCTTCGCGGCCTTCTTCAACTTCGTCGCCATCTTCATCTTCCACCTGAGCGTGGCGGCCACCGTCGGCAAGGGCATCGCCCAGCCCGGCGTGGTCGATACCCATGTGGTGTTCGGCGCCCTGGCCGGCGCCATCACCTGGAACGTGATCACCTGGTACTACGGCATCCCGAGCAGTTCCTCGCACGCGCTGATCGGCGGCATCGTCGGTGCCGTGATCGCCAAGGCCGGCGCCGGCGCGCTGGTCTCCTCCGGGCTGATCCGCACCGTGGTCTTCATCTTCGTCTCGCCGCTGCTGGGCTTCCTGTTCGGCTCGCTGATGATGGTGCTGGTGGCCTGGGTCTTCCGCCGCACCACGCCGTCCAAGGTGGACCGCTGGTTCCGCCGCCTGCAGCTGGTCTCGGCCGGCGCCTACAGCCTGGGCCATGGCGGCAACGACGCGCAAAAGACCATCGGCATCATCTGGATGCTGCTGATCGCGACCGGCTATGCGGCCGCCGACGACAAGGCGCCGGCGAGCTGGGTGATCGTGTGCTGCTACGCGGCGATCGGCGCCGGCACCATGTTTGGCGGCTGGCGCATCGTCAAGACCATGGGGCAGAAGATCACCAAGCTCAAGCCGGTCGGCGGCTTCTGTGCCGAGACCGGCGGCGCGATCACGCTGTTCCTGGCCACGGCGCTCGGCGTGCCGGTCTCGACCACCCACACCATCACCGGCGCCATCGTCGGCGTCGGTTCGGTGCAGCGCCTGAGCGCGGTGCGCTGGGGCGTGGCCGGCAACATCGTCTGGGCCTGGGTGCTGACCATTCCGGCCTCGGCCTTCGTCGCGGCCGTGGCCTACTGGATCAGCCTGCAGCTGTTCGCCTGATTCAGCGCAGGAAATGCTCGCGGTAGTGCACGAGCTCGTCGATCGACTCGTGCACGTCGGCCAGCGCGGTGTGGCGCTGGTGCTTCTTGAAGGCCTTGTAGACCTCGGGCCGCCAGCGCTTGGCGAGCTCCTTGAGGGTGCTGACGTCGAGGTTGCGGTAGTGGAAATAGGCGTGCAGCCTGGGCATGTACTTGACCAGGAAGCGGCGGTCCTGGCCGATCGAGTTGCCGCACATCGGCGACGCGCCCTTGGGCAGGTACTTGCGGATGAACTCGATGACCTGGGCCTCGGCATCGGCCTCGGTCGTCGCGCTGGCCTTGACCCGGTTGATCAGGCCGCTGCGGCCATGGGTGCCCTTGTTCCAGGCGTCCATCGCGTCGAGCGCGGCATCGCTCTGGTGGATCGCGAGCACCGGACCCTCGACGCGCGGCAACAGGTCGGGGCCGGTGATGACGACCGCGATCTCGAGCAGGCGGTCGGTCTCTGGGTCGAGACCGGTCATCTCGCAGTCGAGCCAGATCAGGTTCTGGTCGCTCTTGACCAGATGCGGGACGACGGGCTGGCTGTTGCCGGGATCGGCGCTCGGGCCGGGGGGGCTGGATTTCTCGCTCATGCCCCCGATTTTCACCGATCGCGCAGCGGCATGGGCCGGCATTCGCTAGACTCGCAGCCATGGATTTTCCCTCCCCTACTCTTGCCAGCCTCTGGACCCTGGGCTTTTGCGCCCTGCTGATCGCGGGCCTGCTGACCCGGCTCTGGCTCTCGAGCCGGCAGATCCGCCATGTCGCACGCCATCGGGACGCGGTGCCGGCGCCGTTCGCGGCGCGCGTGAGCCTGGCCGCGCACCAGAAGGCGGCCGACTACAGCCTGGCCAAGCTCAGGCTCGAACTGTTAGAGATGGCTTGGAATGCGGCGCTGCTGCTGGGCTGGACCCTGCTCGGCGGACTCGACTGGCTCAACCAGTTGCTGCGCAGCCAGCTCGGCGACGGCCTGCTGCAGCAGGTCGCCCTGCTCGCGGGCTTCTTCGCGATCACAGCCCTGCTCGAGCTGCCCTGGACCTGGGTGCGCACCTTCCGCGTCGAGCAGGCCCATGGCTTCAACCGCATGACCCTGGGGCTGTGGCTGGCCGACGGCATCAAGTCGGCGCTCGTCGGCGCCGCGATCGGCCTGCCCTTTGCCGCCCTGCTGCTGTGGCTGATGGAGGCGGCCGGCTCGCTCTGGTGGGTCTGGTCCTGGGCCGCCTGGCTGAGCCTGAGCCTGCTGACCCTGCTGCTCTATCCGACCCTGATCGCACCGCTGTTCAACCGCTTCGAGCCGCTGGCCGACGCGACGCTGCGCCAGCGCATCGAGGCGCTGATGGCGCGCTGCGGCTTTCGCTCGCGCGGCCTGTTCGTGATGGACGGCAGCAAGCGCAGCTCGCATGCCAACGCCTACTTCACCGGCTTCGGTCCAGCCAAGCGGGTGGTGTTCTTCGACACCCTGCTGCAGCGGCTCGCGCCCGGCGAGATCGATGCCGTGCTGGCGCACGAGCTCGGCCATTTCAGCCGGCGCCACCTGCCCAAGCGGCTGGTGCTGATGGGCAGCATCAGCCTGCTCGGCTTCGCGCTGCTGGGCTTGCTGTCCGGACAGTTCTGGTTCTACAGCGGCCTGGGCGTGCGGCCCAACCTGGTCGCGCCCAGCGACGCGCTGGCGCTGCTGCTGTTCATCAACGTCGCGCCGCTGGCGAGCTTCTTCCTGACGCCGCTGCTGAGCCAGCTGTCGCGCCGGCAGGAATTCGAGGCCGATGCCTATGCCTGTGCCCATGCCGACGGCCAGGACCTGGCGTCCGCGCTGGTCAAGCTGTACCAGGACAATGCCAGCACGCTGACCCCCGACCCGCTCTATGCGGGCTTCTATTACTCCCACCCCCCAGCAGCCGAGCGCCTCGAGCGACTGCCCGCCTGAGACCCGCAAGACATGAATGATTCCCTACGCACCGGGCTGGTGATCGCCGCCTACGGCCGCCACTGCCTGGTCGAGACCGAAACCGGCGAGCGCCTGATCTGCCACCCGCGCGGCAAGAAGAGCCAGGCCGTGGTCGGCGACCGCGTCTGGTGGCAGGCCAGCGCCGACGAAGGCACGATCGAGAAGCTGCAGCCCCGGCGCAACCTGCTGTATCGCCAGGACGAGATCCGGACCAAGTCCTTCGCGGCCAACCTGGACCAGGTGCTGGTGCTGCTGGCGGCCGAGCCCGAGTTCTCGGAAAGCCAGCTCACGCGCGCGCTGATCGCGGCCCAGGCCGAATCGATCGAGGTGCTGATCGTGCTCAACAAAAGCGACCTCGGCGCCCTGTTCGAGCGTGCCTGGCAGCGGCTGGAGCCCTACCGCGCGATGGGCCAGACCGTGCTCGCGCTGTCGCTGCAGGACGGCGCGCAGGCCGGGGTGGCAGACCTCGAGCAGCGGCTGCAGGGCAAGACCACGCTGGTGCTGGGCCCCTCGGGCGCGGGCAAGAGCACGCTGATCAACCGGCTGGTGCCGGCGGCCCGGGCCCAGACCAACGAGATCTCGCGCGCGCTCAACAGCGGCAAGCACACCACCACCAGCACCACCTGGTACTGGGTCGACGAGGGCAAGAGCACCGCGCTGATCGATTCGCCCGGCTTCCAGGAATTCGGCCTGCACCACATCGAGCCGACCCGGCTCGCGCAACTGATGCCCGACTTCGCGGTCCGGCTCGGAAACTGCCGCTTCTACAACTGCAGCCACCTGCACGAGCCGGGCTGCGCGGTGCGCGATGCGGTCGGCGCCCCGGACGGCATCAACGAGAACCGCTACCGCCTCTACGGCGAGCTGTTCGCCGAGCTGTCGCAGCCGCGCTACTGAAGCGCTCGACCAGGCTCAGCCGACGCTGCGCGCCAGCGTCATCAGCGCGAGCAGCAACAGCCACAGCACCACCGAACGCCAGACCAGTCCGACCAGGCTGGTCAGGTGGCCGTTCTGCGGCTCGCGGCCTTCGCTCCAGACGCCAGACAGCTCGGGGCCGCCGGCCTCGCCGGCCGCCGGATTGGCGCCCAGGCCCAGGCCGCCGAGGCGGACGTTGATCGCGCCGGCGGTGGCAGCCAGCACGATACCGTCATTGGTCTGGGTGGCGCGGGTGGCATCCGAGCGCCAGGCGGCAATCGCCTCCTCGAAGTTGCCGACCACGGCAAAGGCAAGCGCGGTCGCGCGCGCCGGCACATGGTCTATCCATTGCCAGCCCTGCGCGGCCGCCTGCTGTGCGGCGCTGCTGGGTGCATCCTGCAAGCGCGGCTGCCAGCGGCGCGCCAGCGACTCGGCCATGCGGTAGAGCACCGCACCAGCCGGCCCGAAGCCGAGCGCGGCAAAGACCGAATAGGCGAACAGGACGCCGAAGACATGGTGGTGCGCGGCCAGCGCCGAATGCTCGATCACATGGCGCAGCAGCTCCTGGCGCGGCAGCTCGCCGACCTCGACCTGCTGCCACTCGGCCAGTTCGGCGCGCGCGCTGGCCTCGTCGTTAGCTTCGAGCGCCTGGCGGATCGCGGTGAAGTAATGGCTGAACTGGCGGAATCCCAGCGTCAGATACAGCACGCCGACCGTCCAGGCAAACATCAGCAGGTCGCTGAAGGGCAGCAGCAACCAGTGCACCATGGCCGCGAGCAGGGCCGGCACCAGCGCCGCCGCGCTCCAGGCCATCCAGCCATGCGGCGCCTGGCCTGCATCGAGGCTGCGCCTGACCCAGCGGCGCCAGGCCGTTGCCATGCGGTGCGCGCTATTGTCCCGGCCCAGCGGCCGGGCCTGCTCGAGCAGGAGAGCAAGGAAGATGGCGAAGAAACTCATGCCCTGATGATAGCGGCACGCGGCCCGACCCGCTGCGGGGCTTCAGGCCGCCAGGAAGCGGTACAGGTTGCGCAACAGCGCTGCCGTCGCGCCCCAGATGAAGCGCTCGTCCTTGCCATCCGCATAAGGCATGGCCAGCCAGTTGAGCGGCCGGCCCTCCCAATCCAGGGCATGCCGTCGGTGGTTGGCCGGGTCCATCAGGAAGGCCAGCGGCACCTCGAACAGCTCGGCCACCTCCTGCGGGTTGGGCCTGAACACGGCATCCGGTCGCACCAGCCCGACCACGGGCGTGATGCGGTAGGCGCTGCCGGTCAGGTAGTCGGGCAGCAGGCCCAGCACCTCGACCCGCTCCGGCGCCAGTCCGACCTCCTCCTCGGCCTCGCGCAGCGCGGCAGCGACCGCATCCTCGTCGCCGTCGTCGACCTTGCCGCCAGGAAAGGCCACCTGGCCGGCGTGGCTCGAGAGCTGGTCGGCACGCCGCGTCAGCAGCACGGTGGGCTGGTCGCGCAGCAGAATGGGTACCAGCACGGCGGCATGGCGCGTGGGCCGGTCAGTGAAGTGGCGCGGATCGCGCACCAGCTCGGGCTGCCAGGCCGGGCGCGCGGCGAAGCGCTGGCGCAGCGCCGGGCCGCTGAGGCGCTGCGGCGGCACCGGAGGCAGATGTCGGTCGGTGCCGATCAGCGGGGCAGTCCGGGGGTCGATCATGGATGAGGCCCGGCGCTTGCGCGCCCGGGCCAGGTGATGGCTAAGAACCCGATTGTGCCGCGCTGCGGCCAGTTCAGCAGCCGCTGGTGGATTCAGCCCTGGGCCGGCCGACTTCATGCATTTCTTGCATGGGGTGCAAAGCCATCGGCCTTGGACAGACCGGAGCGGGCTGCTTATGCTTGGCGCCTGGTCCAACTCGAGTCCTGTCCATGAGCCAAGTTCTCCATTCCCTGCCCTCCTACCTGCAAGCCGACCAGCTCGGTCCCTGGGGCATCTTCCTACAACAGGTAGACCGCGTCACCCCCTACCTCGGCGACCTGTCGCGCTGGGTCGAGACCCTGACCCGACCCAAGCGCATCCTGGTCGTCGACGTGCCGATCCAGCTGGATGACGGCAGCATCGCCCATTTCGAGGGCTACCGGGTGCAGCACAACACCTCGCGCGGTCCGGGCAAGGGCGGCGTGCGCTTCCACCAGGACGTGACGCTGTCCGAGGTGATGGCGCTGTCGGCCTGGATGTCGATCAAGAACGCGGCGGTCAACGTGCCGTTCGGCGGCGCCAAGGGCGGCATCCGGGTCGATCCGCGCCGGCTCTCGCGCGGCGAGCTGGAGCGGGTGACGCGCCGCTACACCAGCGAGATCGGCCTGATCATCGGCCCGACCAAGGACATCCCGGCACCCGACGTCAACACCAACGAGCAGGTGATGGCCTGGATGATGGACACCTACTCGATGAACGTCGGCGAGAACGCAACCGGCGTCGTCACCGGCAAGCCGATCGACCTCGGCGGCTCGCTGGGCCGGCGCGAGGCAACCGGCCGCGGCGTGTTCACGGTCGGCCAAGAGGCGGCGGCACGCATCGGCCTCGAGCTCAAGGGCGCGCGCATCGCGGTGCAGGGCTTCGGCAACGTCGGCAGCGTCGCCGCGCGGCTGTTCGCCGAGGCCGGCGCGCGCGTGGTGGCAGTGCAGGACCATGCCGGCACGGTCTACCGCGAGGCCGGCCTGGACATTCCCGCGCTGCTCGACCATGTCAGGCGCCACGGATCGGTGCTCGACTTCCCCGGTGCCGAGGCCCTCGCCCAGGACAGCTTCTGGGATGTCGACTGCGAGATCCTGATCCCGGCGGCGCTCGAGCAGCAGATCACCGAAGCCAACGCGGGCCGGATCAAGGCCAGGCTGGTGATCGAGGGCGCCAACGGCCCGACCACGCCGGCGGCCGACGACATCCTGCACGAGCGCGGCGTGCTGGTGCTGCCGGACGTGATCGCCAACGCCGGCGGCGTGACGGTCAGCTACTTCGAGTGGGTGCAGGACTTCTCGAGCTTCTTCTGGAGCGAGGACGAGATCAACGCGCGCCTGATCAAGATCATGCGCGACGCCTTCGCCGCCGTCTGGCAGGTGGCCGAGCAGCACCGGGTCAGCCTGCGCACCGCGACCTTCATCATCGCCTGCCAGCGCATCCTGCGCGCGCGCGACCTGCGCGGCCTCTATCCTTGAGCGGCCCCTGATCAGCCCTGTTCCGGCGCCGGCTGCCAGTCGAGCGCCCAGGCCCCCGACAGGACATTCTGCAGCCAGAGCAGTCCGGTCAGGGTCTTGGCGTCGGTCAGCACGCCATCGCGGCAGGCCGCCAGCAGCTCGTCGGGCGTGGCGGCCAGCACATCGAGGAATTCGCCCTGGTCGAGCTCGCGCTCGCCCAGGCTTAAGGCCCGCGCGAACCAGATCTCGATGAACTCGTCGGCATAGGCCAGCACCGGATGCAGCACGCCGGCATAAGCCCATTCGCGCGCGCTGTAGCCGGTTTCCTCGCGCAGTTCGCGCCGGGCGCAGGCGAAATGGTCCTCGCCCGGGTCGATCTTGCCGGCCGGGAATTCGAGCAAGGCCCGCTGCAGCGGATAGCGGTACTGGCGCTCGAGCACGACTCGGCCGTCGTCGAGCAGCGGAATGACCATGACGGCGCCGGGATGCCTGATGTACTCGCGCGCGGCGCTCGACCCGTCGGGCAGGCGCACGGTGTCGCGCAGCGCGTGCAGGAAATGGCCCTGGAAGACGGTGGCGCTGTCGATGCAGACTTCGCGCAGATGGGCCGGTTGCAGATCGGGCAGCAAGGGGTTCATGGCGGTGGACGAGTTCGGTGCGCGCACATCGGGCGCAGAAACGACGAAGCCCCATGACGGGGCTGCGGACGGAAGAAGCGGGGGCCGGCCAGGCTCAATGCCGCACCAGATAGCGCCAGACGAAGCCCGGGAAGGCCAGCGTCAGGAACAGGGTCGCGGTGATGGCATAGAACTCCCAGCCCTGCGGATAGATCTGGCCCAGCGACTGCTCGAGCGCCAGCCCGAGGCCGCCGACCAGCAGATACAGCAGGGACAGTTCGAGCAAGCGCAGCGCCAGGCCCTTCTCGCCCGAGCGCGTGGGCCAGAGGCCGAGCAGGCGCTGGCTCAGGAATGGCAGATTGGCGGCCGCCAGGGCCGCCAGCAGCACCAGCCAGACCGATGAAGTCTGGTTCATGCGGCTCAGTGCCAGAGCGCCAGGATGGCCTGGTCGCACAGCATCATCAGGCCGCCGGGCATCAGGCCCAGGCCCAGCACCAGGGCGCCGTTGAGCCCCAGCATGATGCGCTGGTCGGCATCTGCCTCGATCGCTGCGGTCTGCACCGGCGCATCGAAGTACATGACCTTGACCACGCGCAGGTAGTAGAAGGCGCCGATCAGCGACATCATGACCGCGAACACCGTCAGGCCGATGTAGACGCCACCGCCGGCGTTGAGCAGCGACTGCAGCACCGAGAACTTGGCATAGAAGCCGACCAGGGGCGGCACGCCTGCGAGCGAGAACATGCAGCAGGTCATGACGGCGGCGAACATCGGATTGCGCTGGTTCAGGCCGGCCAGGTCGGAGATTTCCTCCGACTCGAAGCCGTCGCGCGCCAGCAGCAGGATGACGCCGAAGGCCGCCAGCGTGGTCAGCACATAGGTGATCATGTAGAACATGGCCGAGCTGTAGGCCGCGTTCATGTTGGTGCCGTCCTGGCCGACCACGCCCGAGACGAAGGACAGCAGCACGAAGCCCATCTGCGCGATGGTCGAGAAGGCCAGCATGCGCTTGAGGTTGGTCTGCGCGACGGCGGCCAGGTTGCCGATCAGCAGCGAGGCCACGGCCAGCACCATCAGCATCTGCTGCCAGTGCCAGACCAGCGGCAGCATGCCCTCGACCAGCAGGCGCATCACGATCGCGAAGGCGGCCAGCTTGGGCGCACCGCCGATCATCAGCGTGACGGCGGTCGGTGCACCGTGGTAGACGTCAGGCACCCACATGTGGAAGGGCACGGCACCGAGCTTGAAGGCCAGGCCGGCGACGACGAAGACCAGGCCCAGCATCAGCACGGTCTTGTCGAGCATGCCGCTGGAGACCGCCTGCTGCACCTCGGCGAGGTCGAGCGAGCCGGTGGCGCCATAGACCAGAGACAGGCCGTAGAGCAGGAAGCCGCTGGCCAGCGAGCCGAGCACGAAGTACTTCATGGCGGCTTCGGTCGAGCGCAGCTCGTCGCGGCGCAACGCGACCAGGGCATAGCCCGGCAGGGTCAGCAGCTCCAAGCCCAGGTAGAGGGTCAGGAAGTGATGGCCCGAGATCATCACGCACATGCCCAGCAGCGAGTAGAGCGACAGCGTGAACAGGTCGCCCGCGCGCAGCATGTCGCGCGCACCGGCGTAGGGACGGCTGTAGACCAGGGTCACCAGCACTGCCAGGGTGGCGAAGCCCTTGAGCAGCGAGGCCATCGGATCGACCACGATCATGTGGCTGAAGACATAGACGGTCTCGTCGCTGCCGGCCTGCACGAAATGCAGGGCCGCCACCACCGCGAGCGTCAGCAGCGTCAGGCGGTAGGTCGCGCCGCGCAGCGGGGTCTTGACCGCCAGATCGAACAGGGCGATCAGGCTGGTCATGGCCAGGAGCAGCAGCTCCGGCGCAACCGCCGCCCAGTTGTTACTCTCTATCATTGTTGTGCTCTTTCGAAACGTTGAGAGGGGTGGGCCTCAGGGCAGCTTGGAGACGGCCACATGCTTGAGCAGCTCGGCGACCGAAGCGTCCATCACGTCAGTGAAGGGCTTGGGATGGATGCCCATGTAGAGCACCATCACGGCCAGCAATGCCATGACCAGGAATTCGCGGCCGTTGATGTCCTGCAGCGCCTTGACATCGTCGTTGCCGACCGGGCCCAGGTAGACGCGCTTGAACATCCAGAGCGAATAGGCGGCGCCGAAGATCAGCGCGCTGGCGGCGATCAGGCCGACCCAGAAGTTGGCCTTGACGGCGCCCAGGATCACCATCCACTCGCCGACGAAGCCAGCGGTGCCCGGCAGGCCGCAGTTGGCCATCGTGAACAGCAGCGCGAAGGCGGCGAACTTGGGCATGGTGTTGACCACGCCGCCGTAGGAAGCGATCTCGCGCGAGTGGACACGGTCGTACAGCACGCCGATGCCGAGGAACATCGCGGCCGAGACGAAGCCGTGGGCAATCATCTGCACGATGGCGCCCGAGACCGACAGGTCGTTGAACAGGAAGAAGCCCAGCGAGACGAAGCCCATGTGCGCGACCGACGAGTACGCGACCAGCTTCTTCATGTCCTGCTGCACCATCGCGACCAGGCCGACATAGACCACGGCGACCAGCGACAGGCCGACCATCAGGCCCGACCATTCATGCGCGGCATCGGGCGTGATCGGCAGCGAGAAGCGCAGGAAGCCGTAGGCACCCAGCTTCAGCATGATCGCGGCCAGCACGGCGGAGCCGCCGGTCGGCGCCTCGACGTGCACGTCGGGCAACCAGGTGTGGACCGGCCACATCGGGATCTTGACCGCGAAGGCGGCAAAGAAGGCGAAGAACAGCAGGGTCTGTGCCTGGGCGCCCAGCGGCAGCTTGTACCAGGCCTGCAGGTCGAAGCTGCCACCCGAGACGTTGTACAGGTAAATCAGCGCCACCAGCATCAGCAGCGAGCCGAGCAGGGTGTAGAGGAAGAACTTGAACGCGGCGTAGATCTTGTTCGGACCGCCCCAGATGCCGATGATCAGGTACATCGGGATCAGCGTGGCTTCGAAGAAGATGTAGAACAGCATCGCATCCTGCGCGCTGAAGACACCGATCATCAGGCCCGACAGGATCAGGAAGGCGCCCATGTACTGGTTCACGCGCTCCTGGATCACTTCCCAGCCGGCCAGCACCACGATCAGGTTGATGAAGGCGGTCAGCAGCACCAGCCAGAGCGAGATGCCGTCCACCGCCAGGTGGTAATGGACGTTGAAGGCCGGCACCCACAGCACGCGCTCGACGAACTGCATCGCGGCGGAACCCGCCTGGAAGCCGGTGTAGAGCGGCACCGTCACGGCCAGGCCGGCGACGGCTCCGAGCAGCGCGAGCCAGCGCACGGCGCCCGAATCACGCTTGTCGCCACCCATGGCGAGTAGAAGGACACCAAACAGGACTGGCGTCCAGATCGCAAGGCTCAGCAAACCCATCTTGTTCTTCTCCTTATTTGGCGAGCTGCACGAAATAGATCATGAAGGCCAGCACGCCTGCGATCATCCAGAACGCGTAGGTATACAAGTAGCCGGTCTGGAAGCGGCGCACCAGGCCCGCGACCGCACCGACGATCTTCCAGCTCAGGTTGACGACGGCAGCCTCGATGATGCCGCGGTCGCCGCCCTTCCAGAGACCCAGGCCCAGGCCGCGTGCTGCCTTGGCCAGGATGTTCTCGTTGATCCAGTCCATGAAGTACTTGTTCTCCAGGATCACGATCAGCGGGCGCAGGGCACGGGCGAAGAAGGCCGGCACGGCCGGGTTGACCAGGTACATGTACCAGGCCGAGACGGCACCGGCCAGGGCCAGCCAGAACGGCGCGGTGGTCAGCGCGTGCTGGGCCATCGCCAGCGGACCGTGGAATTCCTCGGCCAGCATTTCCAGCGCCGGGTGGGCATGCAGGTTGATCGTGATGGCGTCCTTCAGGAAGTCGCCATAGAGCATCGGCTCGATCGTGAAGTAGCCGATCAGCACCGAGGGAATCGCCAGCAGCAGCAGCGGCACGGTCACGACCCAGGGCGACTCGTGCGGCTTGCCGTCGCCATGGTGGCCATGGTCGTCATGCGCGGCGTGGTCGTCATGGTGGTCATCGTGATGACCGTGGTGCGCGTCCGGGTTCTGGTCGTAGCGCTCCTGGCCGTGGAAGACCAGGAAGTACAGGCGGAACGAGTAGAACGAGGTCACGAACACGCCCGCCAGCACCGCGAAGTGGGCGAAACCGGCGGCCGGCAGGTTGCTGAAATGCACCGCCTCGATGATGCTGTCCTTCGAGTAGAAGCCCGAGAACAGCGGGGTGCCGATCAGCGCCAGGGTGCCGAGCACGAAGGTGATCCAGGTGATCTTCATGTACTTGCGCACATTGCCCATCCAGCGGATGTCCTGGTTGTGGTGCAGGCCCATGATGACCGAGCCGGCGCCGAGGAACAGCAGTGCCTTGAAGAAGGCGTGGGTCATCAGGTGGAACACCGCGACCGAGTAGGCCGAGGCGCCGAGAGCGACGGTCATGTAGCCCAGCTGCGACAGGGTCGAGTAGGCGATGACGCGCTTGATGTCGTTCTGGATGATGCCCAGGAAGCCCATGAACAGCGCGGTGATGGCACCGATCACCAGGATGAAGTTCAGCGCGGTGTCGGACAGCTCATAGATCGGCGACATGCGCGAGACCATGAAGATGCCGGCCGTCACCATGGTGGCGGCGTGGATCAGCGCGGAGATCGGGGTCGGGCCTTCCATCGAGTCCGGCAGCCAGACATGCAGCGGGAACTGGGCCGACTTGCCCATCGCGCCGATGAACAGGCAGATGCCGATCACGGTCACCAGCATCGCGTCCTGCCCCATGATGTACCACGGGAACTCGATCGCGGCCAGCTCGGGCGCCTTGGCGAAAATCTCGGTGTAGTTCAGCGAGCCGGTGTAGGCCGCCAGCAGGCCGATGCCCAGGATGAAGCCGAAGTCGCCGACGCGGTTGACCAGGAAGGCCTTCATGTTGGCGAAGATCGCGGTCGGCTTGTTGAACCAGAAACCGATCAGCAGGTAGGACACCAGGCCGACGGCTTCCCAGCCGAAGAACAGCTGCAGCAGGTTGTTGCTCATGACGAGCATCAGCATGCTGAAGGTGAACAGCGAGATGTAGGCGAAGAAGCGGTTGTAGCCCTCGTCTTCTTCCATGTAGCCGATGGTGTAGAGGTGGACCATCAGCGAGACGAAGGTGACGACGCACATCATCATCGCGGTCAGGCCGTCGACCATGAAGCCGATTTCCATCTTCATGCCGCCGATGACCATCCACTCGTAGATGGTGGCGTTGAAGCGGGCACCGTCGAGGACATCGTTGAAGGTGATGACCGAGATCACGAGCGCGACGAACACGCCCAGGATGGTCAGGCAGTGGGCGGCACGACGGCCCAGCAGGTTGCCGCCGAACCGGGTGCCGAGGACGCCGGCCAGCGCGGAGCCGACCAGCGGGGCCAGGGGCACCGCCAGCAAGGTGCTTGCAGAGAGGCTTGTACTCATTTTTAGACTTGGCGTTGAACCCTCGAGCCCTTAGCCCTTGAGCGAGTTGAGCTCATCCACGTTGATGGACGACTTGTTGCGGAACAGCAGCACCAGGATGGCGAGGCCGATCGCGGACTCCGCGGCTGCAACGGTCAGGACGAAGAACACGAAGATCTGGCCGTTGAGGTCACCCAGGTAATGGGCAAAGGCCACGAAGTTCATGTTCACTGCCAGCAGCATCAACTCGATCGCCATCAGCAGCACGATCAGGTTCTTGCGGTTCAGGTAGATGCCGACCACCGACAGCGCGAACAGGATCGCGCCCAGCGAGAGGAAATGTCCCAGGGTCAGACTCATGCTTGGCTCTCCGGCTGTTGTGCGGGGCGGGTGGCCGGCAGCGACACGACTTCGAGGCGGTCGGCGGCGCGCACCTTGACTTGGATCGAGGGGTCGATCGCCTTGCTGTCCTTGCGCTGGCGCAGGGTCAGTGCAATCGCGGCGAACATGCCGACCAGCAGGATCACGGCGGCGATCTCGACCGCCACGAAGTACTGCGAGTACATCAGCTTGCCGATTTCACGCGTGTTGTTGTGGTCGGCCAGGTGCATCGCGGTCTGCGCGACCTCGGGCGCCACGACCATCTCGGGGAAGCCGATCCACAGCACGCTGATCAGCTCGAAGCCGATGCCGGCGCCCATGATCGCGGCGAGCGGGAAGTTCTTCCAGAAGCCCTGGCGCAACTCCTCGACGTTGATGTCGAGCATCATCACGACGAACAGGAACAGCACCATGACGGCGCCCAGGTAGACCAGCACCAAGGTGATGCCGAGGAACTCGGCCTTGAGCAGCAGCCAGATGGCGGCGGCCTGCGAGAAGGCCAGCATCAGGTAGAGCACCGCATGCACGGGGCTGCGCGCGGTGACGGTCCGGAAGGCTGCGAACAGCAGCACCGCCGAGAACAGGTAGAAAAATCCGGTCTGGAATTCCATGGTGATCCTTAGCCTCAGCGGTACTTGGCGTCCGCGGCCTTGGCTGCGGCGATCTCGGGTTCGAACTTGTCACCGACCGCCAGCAGCATGTCCTTGGTGAAGTACAGGTCACCGCGCTTCTCGCCGTGGTACTCCAGGATCTGGGTCTCGACGATGGCGTCGACCGGGCAGGCCTCTTCGCAGAAACCGCAAAAGATGCACTTGGTCAGGTCGATGTCGTAGCGGGTGGTGCGGCGCGAGCCGTCATCCTGGCGCGGGCCGGCCTCGATGGTGATGGCCATGGCCGGGCAGATCGCCTCGCACAGCTTGCAGGCGATGCAGCGCTCCTCGCCGTTCTCGTAGCGGCGCTGCGCATGCAGGCCGCGGAAGCGCGGCGACAGCGGGGTCTTCTCTTCGGGGAACTGCACCGTGACCTTGCGGCGGAAGGTGTAGCGGCCGGTCAGGGCCATGCCCTTGAAGAGCTCCACCAGCATGAAGCTCTTGAAAAAGTCCTTCAGCGAGAAGGGCGCAACGGCGGTGGTCGTCGTGTTAGCAGACATCTTGTTTGGCCCCAATTACTTCCAGATATTCCAGGAAGACTGCATCAGGAAGCCGACCAGCAGCAACCAGACCAGGGTCACGGGAATGAAGATCTTCCAGCCCAGACGCATGATCTGGTCATAGCGGTAGCGCGGGAAGGTGGCGCGGATCCAGATGAAGGCCGACATGATCAGGAAGGACTTGAGGCCCAGCCAGATCCAGCCCGGGATGAAGTCGAGGAAGGCGAAAGGCGACAGCCAGCCACCCAGGAACATCAGCACGGCCAGCATCGAGATCAGCCACATGCTGGCGTATTCGGCCAGGAAGAAGATCGCGAAGCCCATGCCCGAGTACTCGACCATGTGACCGGCGACGATCTCGGCTTCGCCCTCGACCACGTCGAAGGGATGGCGGTTGGTTTCGGCCACGCCCGAGATCAGGTAGACGAAGAACACCGGCAGCAGCGGCAGCCAGTTCCAGGACAGGAAGCTCAGGCCGTTGTCGGCCGCGAAGCCGCGTGCCTGCGAGGCGACGATCTCGGCCAGGTTCAGGCTGCCGGCGGTCATGACGACGATCAGGAAGCAGAAGCCGATCGCGATCTCGTAGCTCACCATCTGCGCCGAGGCGCGCAGCGCGCCGAGGAAGGCGTACTTGGAGTTCGAGGCCCAGCCGGCGATGATCACGCCGTAGACTTCGATCGAGGTGATCGCGAGGATGACCAGCAGGCCGGCGTTGACATTGGCCAGCACGGCTTCGGGGCCGAACGGCACCACCACCCAAGCGGCCAGCGCCGGCATGATGGCCATGACCGGACCGAGGCGGAACAGGCCCTTGGCAGCCGCCGTCGGGTTGATCAGTTCCTTGGACAGCAGCTTGACCGCGTCGGCGATCGGCTGCAGCAGGCCCTTGGGGCCGACGCGGTTGGGACCGAGGCGGACCTGCATGAAGCCCAGCAGCTTGCGCTCCCACAGCGTCATGTAGGCGACGGCGCCCATCAGCGGTGCCAGCACCGCGACGATCTTGAGCAGGATCCACAGGACCGGCCAGGCCATGGTGGCCCACCATTGGGCGGGAACCAGGTTCAGGCCGCCGTTGTACAGAGCATCGATCATGCGCTCACCTCCGAGACAGCACGGGCGTCAGCCGTCAGTTGCAGGGAACCGGCGCGACGCACCAGCGCGTCCAGTTGGTAAATCGACGCCACGCAGGGCTTGCCGACGGCAGCAGCGGTGTCGATCGCGGCATCGGTCCGGTTAGACAGGCGCACGGCCGATACGAGCTCGCCGCTCACGACGCCAGGCAGGGCCTGGGCCAGCACATCCTGGGTGGACTCCTGGGCGAAACCGCCCAGATCGAGCAGGTTGCCGAGCACGCGCAGCACCTTCCAGGCCGGGCGGGTCTCGCCCAGCGGCTTGACCACGGCATGGAAGCTCTGCAGCCGGCCTTCGGCGTTGACGAAGGAACCCGAGGTCTCGCTGAACGGTGCGATCGGCAGCAGCACGTCGCTGATGTCCAGATTGGTCTTGAACGGGCTCAAGGTCACGACCATCTCGGCATTGGCCAGGGCCTTGCCGTCGATCGCCGTGTCGGCGCCGGGCTCGACGTTGAGCAGCAGCGCCGCCTTGAGGCTGCCGGACAGCATCTGGCCGGCGTCGAGACCGCCCTGACCGGGCAGCGCGCGCACCAGCTGCGCGCCGACGGTGTTGGCCGCCTCGCTCAGGTAGCCGAAGCTGGCACCGGTCTGCGTTGCAATCCACTGCGCCAGGGCCAGCAGGCTGGAAGCCTGGGCATGGTGGGCGGCGGCATTGCCGAGCAGCACCGCCTTGCGGTCACCGCCCAGCAGCGAGGCGGCGATGGCGCGGGCGGCGTCATCGATAGTGGCAGCGACCGGAGCGGCAACGCCCTTGGACTCGGCCACGGCAGCGGCGATGGCCGCCAGCGCCTGGGTCCAGTGGGTGGCCTCGGCCACCAGGGTGTTGGCCACCGGCATGGCCCAGTCCTGCACCGACTCGTTCAGCGCATGGACCTGGGCGCCCTTGCGGACAGCCTGGCGGATGCGCTGGGCGAACAGCGGATGGTCCTTGCGCAGGTTCGAGCCGACCACCAGCACGCGCTGCAGGTCGCTCAGTGCGGCGATCGGCAGGCCGAGCCAGCGCGCCTCGCCCTCGGGGGCGACGTTGCCGAAGTCGGCCGCACGCAGGCGGCTGTCGATGTTCGAACTGCCCAGGCCGCGCACCAGGGCGCCGGCCAGGGCCAGTTCCTCGACCGTGCTGTGCGGGCTGGCCAGCAGGCCGATGGCCTGGGCGCCCTGCTCGGCCTTGATGGTCTTCAGGCCATTGGCGACATATTCGAGCGCGATCTGCCAGTCCACTTCCTTCCAGACGCCGCCCTGCTTGAGCATGGGCTTGGTCAGGCGCTCGGCCGAGTTCAGTGCCTCGTAGGAGAAGCGGTCGCGGTCGGCGATCCAGCATTCGTTGACTTCCTCGTTCTCGAACGGGACGACACGCATGACCTGGTTGTTCTTGACCTGGACGATCAGGTTGGCGCCGGCCGAGTCGTGCGGGCTGACGCTCTTGCGCCGGCCCAGCTCCCAGCTGCGCGCGTTGTAGCGGAACGGCTTGCTGGTCAGCGCGCCGACCGGGCAGATGTCGATCATGTTGCCCGACAGCTCGGAGTCGACGGACTGGCCGACGAAGGTCTCGATCTCGGCGTGCTCGCCGCGATGCGACATGCCGAGCTCCATGACGCCGGCGATTTCCTGGCCGAAGCGCACGCAGCGGGTGCACTGGATGCAGCGGCTCATTTCCTGCATCGAAACCAGCGGGCCGACGTCCTTCGGCATCACGACGCGCTTTTCTTCCTCGTAGCGCGATTCGCCGCCGCCGTAGCCGACCGCGATGTCCTGCAGCTGGCACTCGCCGCCCTGGTCGCAGATCGGGCAGTCCAGCGGGTGGTTGATCAGCAGGAACTCCATGACCGACTTCTGGGCCTTGACGGCCTTGTCGGACTTGGTGCGCACGACCATGCCCATGGTGACGGGCGTGGCGCAGGCCGGCATGGCCTTGGGCGCCTTCTCGACGTCGACCAGGCACATGCGGCAGGATGCCGCGATGGAGAGTTTCTTGTGATAGCAGAAGTGCGGGATATAGGTACCCACCTTTTCGGCTGCATGCATGACCATGCTGCCGGGGGGTACTTGCACTTTCTTGCCGTCGAGTTCGATTTCAACCATGGTTCAAAGACCTCAGACGTATGCCGGGACCATGCAGGTCTTGTGTTCGATGTGGTGCTCGAACTCGTGCCGGAAATGTTTGATCATGCCGCGCACCGGCATTGCCGCTGCGTCGCCCAGGGCGCAGATGGTGCGGCCCATGATGTTCTCGGCCACGTTGTCGAGCAGCGCCAGATCGCTGGGCTTGCCCTCGCCGCGCTCGATGCGGTCGACCATGCGCCAGAGCCAGCCCGTGCCTTCGCGGCAAGGCGTGCACTGGCCGCAGGACTCGTGCATGTAGAAGTAGGACAGGCGCTGCAGCGACTTGACCATGCAGCGCGTGTCGTCCATCACGATCACCGCGCCCGAGCCCAGCATCGAGCCGGCCTTGGCGATGGAGTCGTAGTCCATCGTGCAGTTCATGATGATGTCGGCCGGCAGCACCGGCGAGGACGAACCGCCCGGAATCACCGCCTTGAGCTTGCGCCCCTGGCGCACGCCACCGGCGAGCTCGAGCAGCTTGGCAAACGGGGTGCCGAGCGGGATCTCGTAGTTGCCCGGACGCTCGACGTCACCGCTGACCGAGAAGATCTTGGTGCCGCCGTTGTTGGGCTTGCCGCACTCGAGGTAGGCCTGGCCGCCGTTGCGGATGATCCAGGGCACCGCCGCGAAGGTCTCGGTGTTGTTGATGGTGGTCGGCTTGCCGTACAGGCCGAAGCTGGCCGGGAACGGCGGCTTGAAGCGCGGCTGGCCCTTCTTGCCCTCGAGCGACTCGAGCAGCGCGGTTTCCTCGCCGCAGATGTAGGCGCCGAAGCCGTGGGCAGCATGCAGCTGGAAGCTGAAGCTGCTGCCCATGATGTTGTCACCCAGGTAGCCGGCCGCGCGCGCTTCCTCGAGGGCTGCCTCGAAGCGCTCGTAGACCTCGAAGATCTCGCCGTGGATGTAGTTGTAGCCGAGCGGAATGCCCATCGCGTAGGCAGCGATGATCATGCCCTCGATCACGATGTGCGGGTTGTGCATCAGGATCTCGCGATCCTTGCAGGTGCCCGGCTCGCCTTCGTCCGAGTTGCATACCAGATGCTTGACGCCCGGGAACTGGCGCGGCATGAAGCTCCACTTCAGGCCGGTCGGGAAACCCGCGCCGCCGCGGCCGCGCAGGCCGGATTCCTTGACCGTCGCGATGACCTGGTCCTGGTTCAGGCCTTCGCCGCCGTCCTGGCCCAGGATCTTGCGCAGCGCGGCATAGCCGCCACGCGCTTCGTAGTCCTTGATCGACCAGTTCTTGCCATTCAGGCCCGCGTAGATCTGCGGGTTGATGTGGCGATCGTGGAAGCAGGTCTCGACGCCGGAGGCGGAGAATTGTTGCAGCACTTGGTTGGCGTTCATGCCTTGCCCTCCGCGGCGCGCAGGTCGTCGATCAGCTGATCGAGCCGGCTGTTGCTCATGAAGCTGCACATGTGGCGGTCGTTGACCAGCATCACCGGCGAGTCGGCGCAGGCGCCCAGGCATTCGGACTGCTGCAGCGTGAACAGGCCGTCGGCCGAGGTCTCGCCCATGTGGATGCCGAGCTTCTGCTCGAGATGGGCCAGCGCCTTCTGCCCGTCGCGCAGCACGCAAGGCAGGTTGGTGCAGACGTTGAGCTTGTACTTGCCCACCGGACGCTGGTTGTACATGTTGTAGAAGGTCGTGACCTCATGCACGGCCATCGCCGGCATGCCGAGGTAGTCGGCGATGCCCTGCTCGGACTCGGGGCTGACCCAGCCCTGCTCCTGCTGCACGATGGACAGGATGGCCATCACGGCCGACTGCTTCTGTTCGGCCGGGTACTTGGCCACTTCGCGTGCGAAACGGGCCAGCGTCGCTTCCGAGAAGGACTGGGCCTGCACGCCTTGCTTGATGGAGCTCATCGGTCAATTTCTCCAAACACGATATCCATGGTGCCGATGATGGCGACCGCGTCGGCCAGCATGTGGCCCTTGGCCATCTCGTCGAGGCTGGCCAGGTGGGCAAAGCCCGGAGCGCGGATCTTGAGCCGGTACGGCTTGTTGGCGCCGTCGCTGACCAGGTAGATGCCGAACTCGCCCTTCGGGTGCTCGACCGCGGCATAGGCCTCGCCCTCGGGGACGTGGAAACCTTCGGTGAAGAGCTTGAAATGGTGGATCAGCTCCTCCATGTTCGACTTCATCGCTTCGCGCGAAGGCGGTGCCACCTTGTGGTTGTCGGTGATGACCGGACCCGGGTTGGCACGCAGCCAGTCGACGCACTGCTTGATGATGCGGTTGGACTGCTTGAGCTCTTCCATCCGGACCAGGTAGCGGTCGTAGGTGTCGCCGGTCTTGCCGACCGGAATGTCGAACTCGACCTTGTCGTAGGCATCGTAGGGCTGCTTCTTGCGCAAGTCCCAGGCAAAGCCGGAGCCGCGCAGCATCGGGCCGGTCAGGCCCATGTTGAGCGCGCGCTCGGGGGAGACGACGCCGATGCCGACGGTACGCTGCTTCCAGATCCGGTTGTCGGTCAGCAGGGTGTGGTATTCGGCCAGGTACTTGGGGAAGCGCTGGGTGAAGTCGTCGATGAAGTCGAGCAGGGAACCCTGGCGGTTCTCGTTCATCTCGGCCATGGCACGCGCATTGCGGATCTTGCTGTGCTTGTACTGCGGCATGGTGTCCGGCAGGTCGCGGTAGACGCCGCCCGGACGGAAATAGGCCGCGTGCATGCGCGCGCCCGACACCGCCTCGTACATGTCGAACAGGTCCTCGCGCTCGCGGAAGGCGTAGATCAGGATGGTCGAGCTGCCGATGTCGTTGCCGTGCGAGCCCAGCCACATCAGGTGGTTGAGCATGCGGGTGATCTCGCTGAACATCACGCGGATGTACTGGGCGCGGATCGGCACCTCGATGCCGAGCAGCTTCTCGATCGCCAGGCAGTAGGCGTGCTCGTTGCACATCATCGACACGTAATCCAGCCGGTCCATGTAGGGCAGCGACTGGATGAAGGTCTTGGTCTCGGCCAGCTTCTCGGTGGCGCGGTGCAACAGGCCGATATGCGGGTCGGCGCGTTGCACTACTTCGCCGTCGAGCTCGAGCACGAGACGCAGCACGCCGTGCGCGGCCGGGTGCTGCGGACCGAAGTTGAGGGTGTAGTTCTTGATTTCAGCCATGATTTCGCCTAAGGGGCATCAGCCCTTCAGTGCAGGCCCCCGTAGTTGTCTTCGCGGATGATGCGCGGCGTGATCTCGCGCGCCTCGATGGAAACCGGCTCGTAGACCACGCGGCGGCGCTCGGCGTCGTAGCGCATCTCGACATGGCCGGTCACGGGGAAGTCCTTGCGGAAGGGGTGACCGATGAAGCCGTAGTCGGTCAGAATGCGGCGCAGGTCCTCATGGCCTTCGAACACGATGCCATAGAGGTCGAAGGCTTCGCGCTCGTACCAGTTGGCCGACGACCAGAGCGGGCACAGCGTGGCAACGACCGGGAAGTCGTCGTCGGCGCAGAACACGCGCACGCGCAGGCGCTGGTTGAGCTCGACCGACAGCAGATGCGCGACCACCGCGAAGCGCTGGCCTTCCCAGGCGCCGTCGCGGTAGGCGGAATAGTCGAGGCCGCAGATGTCGAGCAGCTGGTCGAAGCGGCAGCCCGGCGCGTCGCGCAGCAGCTGCATGGCCTCGAAGTAGTCGGCGGGAGCGACTTCAACGGTGACTTCACCGTGCTCGAGCTTGGTCTTCTTGATCTTGTCGCCGAGCACCTCGGCGACGGTTTGCTGCAGCGCCTCAGGGGCGATCGCCACAGCCTGTGCGGTTGCGTTCGTCATCGGGGGGTCTCCGGCGCTCAAGCGCGCGCAATGGTGTTGGTGCGGCGGATCTTGTTCTGCAGCTGGATGATGCCGTAGATCAGCGCTTCGGCCGTCGGCGGGCAGCCCGGCACATAGACATCGACCGGCACGATGCGGTCACAGCCACGCACCACCGAATAGCTGTAGTGGTAGTAGCCGCCGCCGTTGGCGCAGGAGCCCATCGACAGGACCCAGCGCGGCTCGGCCATCTGGTCGTAGACCTTGCGCAGCGCGGGCGCCATCTTGTTGCAGAGGGTACCGGCCACGATCATGAGGTCGGACTGACGCGGACTGGCACGGAAGACTTCGGCACCGAAGCGGGCGATGTCATAGCGGGCGGTCGCCGCATGCATCATCTCGACCGCGCAGCAGGCCAGACCAAAGGTCATGGGCCAGAGCGAACCGGTTTTGGCCCAGTTCACCACCGAATCGTAGCTGGTGGTGATGAAACCTTCCTTGAAGACGCCTTCGATCATTTGTACTCCTGAGCGCTAGCGCGCTTCATTCCCAGTCCAGGGCACCGATCTTCCAGGCGTAGACAAAGCCCACGAGCAGGTCGATCAGGAACACCACGCCGGTCCAGAAACCGGTCGAACCGATGTCGGTCAAGGCGACCGCCCAAGGGATGAGGAACGCGATTTCCAGGTCGAACAATATGAAGAGGATGGCGATCAGGTAGTAACGCACATCGAACTTCATGCGCGCGTCTTCGAAAGCTTCGAAGCCGCACTCGTAAGGGGAGTTTTTCGCCGCGTCAGGGCGATTGGGGCCTAGTATGTAGCCCAGGACTTGCGGCAGCACACCTACCGCAAGACCGACCAAAACAAACAAGAGTACCGGGAGGTATTGTGCTATGTCCATTTGCTTGTTCCGCGGACGCCTTGCGCGCCCATTGAATTTTTGGTGCCGACGGCGAGACTCGAACTCGCACAGCTTTCGCCACTACCCCCTCAAGATAGCGTGTCTACCAATTTCACCACGTCGGCTATTGTCTTGATACAACTTGTTGCAAGTACCGGGGTACTGCGCTGCACCAATTCGTGTATTCTATCCCGAAAAAATCGCTTTTCTCGGCCGCCCGCAGCTTTTTATGCAGCGGGCGCTTTCGTCATCACTGGCCCGGGATCTGGCCGGCAGCCGGCTGGACCGGAGCCGTCGCCGGCGCGGCAGCAGCGGGCGCCGCGCTCTCGAGCACGCTGCCGCTGCTGGCCGGCTTGGAGTGGCCAAAGTAGGCCAGCGCCAGCGTGCAGACGAAGAACACGGTGGCCAGCACGCCGGTGCTGCGCGACAGGAAGTTGGCGCCGCCGGTGGCGCCGAACAGGCTGGCCGAGCCGCCGCCGCCGAAGGCTGCGCCAGCATCGGCGCCCTTGCCGTGCTGCATCAGGATCAGGCCGATCATGGCCAGCGCGGACAGGATTTGAACGATCAAAAGCAGGTTGAAGAGAATGGTCATGATCTGGTGCTTCAGAGGCCAGCCGCCGCAAGCGGACAGCTGGCAATGATGGAGAGGAATTCGTCGGCCTTGAGCGAGGCGCCGCCGATCAGGCCGCCGTCGATGTCGGACTGGCAGAGCAGTTCGGCGGCATTGCCCGCGTTCATGCTGCCGCCGTAGAGGATGCGGTTGCGGCTCGAATGCGCCGAGGCCGCCTTGAGCTGGGCGCGCAGCACCGCATGCACGGCTTGCGCCTGCTCGGGCGTCGCGGTACGGCCGGTGCCGATGGCCCAGACCGGCTCGTAGGCCACCACGATCTCGCTGGCGCAATGGCCGACGGCGTGAATCACGGCCGACAGCTGGCGCTTGACGACGAACTCGGTGCGGCCGGCTTCGCGGTCGGCCAGCGTCTCGCCGACGCAGACGATGGGCGTGATGCCGGCGGCCAGCGCGCGCTGCGCCTTCTGCGCCACCTGGTCATCGGTCTCGCCATGGTACTGGCGGCGCTCCGAATGGCCGAGGATGACGTAGCGGCAACCGAAGTCGCGCAGCATCGCGGCGGCGACCTCGCCGGTGTAGGCGCCCGACTCGTGGGCCGAGCAGTCCTGGGCGCCCCAGCCGATCGCGCTGCCCTGCAGCAAGGCCTGCAGCTGCGCCAGGTAGGGGGCACTGGCGCAGAGGGCGACATCGGCAGCGGCTGCCTGATCGCCCAGTCCGGCCAGCAGGGCCTGCAGCAGCCCGGCATTGGCGGCCAGGCTGCCGTTCATCTTCCAGTTGCCGACTATCAGTTTCTTCGTCATGCGTGACAAGGAGCAAGGGGGTTGCGGATTCAGGCGGATGCCCAGTCGAGCAGGATCTTGCCGATGTGCCGGTTGGATTCCATCAGCTCATGCGCCTGCGCAGCCTGCGCCGCCGGGAACACCTGATGGATCACGGGCTTGATCTGGCCGGACTCGATCAGCGGCCAGACCACATGGCGCAGCGAGCGCGCGATCGCGGCCTTGAAGGCCAGCGGGCGCGGACGCAGCGTCGAGCCGGTGACCGTCAGGCGCCGGCGCAGCACCTTGCCGGCATTGATCTCGGCCTTGGCGCCACCCTGCACCGCGATGATGACCAGGCGGCCGTCCTCGGCCAGGCAGTCGATCTCGCGCGCCACATAGGGACCGGCCACCATGTCGAGAATGACATCGACGCCGCGTCCGTCCGTCAGACGGGCGACCTCGGCGACGAAGTCCTGCGACTTGTAGTCGATCGCATGGTCGGCGCCGAGCGCGAGGCAGGCCTGCGCCTTCTCGGCGCTGCCCACGGTCACGATGACCTGGGCGCCGCGCGCCTTGGCCAGCTGGATCGCGGTCACGCCGATGCCGCTCGAGCCGCCCTGCACCAGCAGGGTTTCGCCCGGCTGCAGGTGGCCACGCTCGAAGACATTGCTCCAGACCGTGAAGAAGGTCTCGGGCAGGCCGGCGGCCTCCAGGTCGGTCCAGCCCTTGGGCACCGGCAGGCATTGCGCCACCGGGGCGACGCAGTACTCGGCATAGCCGCCGCCGGCCACCAGCGCGCAGACGCGGTCGCCGAGGTGCAAGCCCTCGGCGGCGAGCGCCGCGGCATCGCCCTCGACGATCACACCGGCCACTTCGAGGCCGGGAATGTCGGAGGCACCCGGCGGCACCGGATAGTTGCCGGTGCGCTGCAGCACGTCGGGACGGTTGACGCCCGATGCGCTGACGCGGATCAGCAGCTCGCCAGCGCCCGGCACCGGACGCTCGCGCTGCACCAACTGAAGCACCTCGGGGGCGCCAGGGGTGGTGATCTCGACGGCCTGCATGGCTGGCTTACTGCTGTTGTTGCTGTTGCTGGGCGAACGCTTCGTCGCGATCGATCAGCGCCTTCATCGACAGCTTGACGCGGCCCTTCTCGTCGGTCTCGAGCACCTTGACCTTGACGATCTGGCCTTCGCTCAGGAAGTCGGTGACCTTCTCGACACGTTGGTGCGCGATCTGGCTGATGTGCAGCAGACCGTCCTTGCCCGGCAGCAGGTTGATCAGGGCACCGAAGTCCAGGATCTTGGTGACCGGGCCTTCGTAGACCTTGCCGACCTCGACCTCGGCCGTGATCTGCTCGATGCGGCGCTTGGCCTCGTCAGCCTTGGCCGACTCGGCAGCAGCGATGGTGATGGTGCCGTCTTCCTCGATGTTGATCTGGCAGCCGGTTTCCTCGGTCAGCGCGCGGATGGTGGCGCCGCCCTTGCCGATCACGTCGCGGATCTTCTCGGGGTTGATCTTCATGGTGAAGAGCTTGGGCGCGAAGTCCGAGATCTCGGTCTTGGCTTCGCCCATGGCGCTTTGCATCTTGTCGAGGATGTGCAGGCGGGCTTCCTTGGCCTGGGCCAGCGCGACCTGCATGATTTCCTTGGTGATGCCCTGGATCTTGATGTCCATCTGCAGCGCGGTCACGCCAGCGGTGGTGCCGGCGACCTTGAAGTCCATGTCGCCGAGGTGGTCCTCGTCACCCAGGATGTCGGTCAGCACCGCGAAGCGGTTGCCGTCCTTGATCAGGCCCATGGCGATGCCGGCCACATGGGCCTTCATCGGCACGCCGGCATCCATGAGCGCCAGGCAGCCGCCGCAGACCGAAGCCATCGACGAGGAGCCGTTGGACTCGGTGATCTCGGACACCACGCGCAGGGTGTAGGGGAACTCTTCCTTGGACGGCAGCGCGGCGACCAGGGCGCGCTTGGCCAGGCGGCCGTGGCCGATCTCGCGGCGCTTGGGGCTGCCGACACGGCCGGTTTCGCCAGTGGCGAAGGGAGGCATGTTGTAGTGCAGCATGAAGCGGTCTTCGAACTCGCCAGCCAGCGCGTCGATGCGCTGCGCGTCGCGGTCGGTACCCAGCGTTGCCACGACGAGCGCCTGGGTCTCGCCGCGGGTGAACAAGGCCGAGCCGTGGGTGCGCGGCAGCACGCCGTTGCGGATCTCGATCGGGCGCACGGTGCGGGTGTCGCGGCCGTCGATGCGCGGCTCGCCGGCCAGGATCTGGCCGCGCACGATGCGCGCCTCGATGTCAAACAGCAGGCCTTCGACCTTGACGGCGTCGAACTCGACGCCATCGGCCTTCAGGCCAGCCATGACTTCGGCGTAGGCGCTGCGGCAGGCCTGGGTGCGGGCCTGCTTGTTGCGAATCTGGTAGGCAGCAGCCAGCTTGTCGGCGCCCAGGGCCTCGACCTTGGCGATCAGCGCTTCGTCGCGCGCCGGGGCTTGCCAGTTCCACTCCGGCTTGCCGGCTTCGCGCACCAGCTCGTTGATCGCGGCGATGGCGATATTGCCCTGCTCGTGGCCGAACACGACGGCGGCCAGCATGGTTTCCTCGGACAGTTGCTGCGCCTCGGACTCGACCATCAGCACGGCGGCTTCGGTGCCGGCGACGACCAGGTCCATCTGGCTGTTGTTGCGCGCGGTCTGGCCCGGGTTGAGCACGAACTCGCCGTTGACATAGCCGACGCGGGCTGCGCCGATCGGGCCGTTGAACGGGATGCCAGAGACCGACAGCGCGGCGCTGGTGGCGATCATGGCGGCGATGTCGGCATCAACCTCGGGGTTGAGCGACAGGGTGTGGATCACGACCTGGACTTCGTTGAAGAAGCCTTCCGGGAACAGCGGACGGATCGGACGGTCGATCAGGCGGCTGGTCAGGGTCTCGAACTCGGACGGACGGCCTTCGCGCTTGAAGAAGCTGCCCGGGATCTTGCCGGCGGCGTATGACTTCTCGATGTAGTCGACGGTCAGCGGGAAGAAGTCCTGGCCGGCCTTGGCGTCGGACTTGGCGACGACGGTGGCCAGCACGACGGTACCGTCCATGTCGAGCAGCACGGCGCCGCTGGACTGGCGCGCGATCTCGCCGGTTTCCATGCGGACGGTGTGCTGACCCCATTGGAAGGTCTTGGTGACTTTGTTGAACAGGCTCATGGTTTTCCTAGGATGTTGTGCGCTAAGGGGCAGCGCACGGTGCCTGGAGTCAGGCCCTCAGAACACGATGCCATTCCAGCGCAGCCCCAGGGGACCCCGTTGGAATGACACAGCTTCGCTCTGAAAAGACACAACTCCGATTGAAGGGTTTAAAAGCGCAAAACGCCTGAGTGGCCAAGCAACCCAGGCGTTTCGGTCAGCAAGACAGCGTCAAGTTTACTTGCGCAGGCCCAGCTTCTGGATCAGGGCGACGTAACGCGCAGCGTCCTTGGCCTTCAGGTAGTCCAGCAGCTTGCGACGACGGCTGACCATCTTCAGCAGGCCGCGACGACCGTGGTGGTCCTTGGCGTGAGCCTTGAAGTGCGGCATCAGTTCGTTGATGCGGGCGGTCATGATGGCGACCTGGACTTCCGGGCTACCGGTGTCGTTGGCGCTGCGGGCGTTGGCGGCAATGACTTGCGCCTTGTTGTCGAAAGAGATCATGGTGGTCCTTGTATGACTTGCATCCCGCCGCAGCCTCCTCTTGGGGGCAGCCGCAACGGGCGTGAAACCGCTCGCCGAAATGGCGGGGGTCGCTGATTATAGCGCGGGCCAGGCCGGCCGCGCCAGGGGCTTCAAGGCCGCACCATGCGGCAGCTGTGCGCGTGCGAGGCCGCCTCGGCATTGAGCTGGTGCACGACCCGGAAGCCGTAGCCCGAGCCCTCGACATCGAAGGCCACTCCCTTGGCGCCCTTGCGCTCCATGATCGCGACCATCAGCGGCTGCTGCGCCTGGTGGTCGGCGGCGCGCATCTGCAGGCGCTGGCCGGCCAGGCTGACATCGGCCTGCTCGAGCGCGCGCGCGATGGCCAGCGCGCTCGGGACGGCCGACTGACCCTTGGCAGCGCCCTGCCCCACCGGCTGGGCGGCCGCGCGCTCGATCGCCTGCGCCAGCGCCTCGATCATCAGCTGCATGCGCAGGTGCACGTAATCGTCCTCGGGCTTGGGGAAGCGCTGGCGGAAGGCCTGGTAGAAGGCCTTGCTGGCCTGGCCCAGCGCGTTCGGGAACCATTCGGCCACCGCCAGCACCTGGCCGACGCCGGCATCGCCGATGGCAGCCGGCGCACCGAGCGCGTTGCCATAGAAGGTGTAGAACTTGCCCTCGTAGCCGACCTCGCGCGCGGCCTTGATCAGCAGGGTCAGGTCGTTGCCCCAGTTGCCGGTGATGACGGCCTGGGCGCCGCTGGCCTTGATCTTGGTCGCGTAGGGCAGGAAATCCTTCACGCGCGCCATCGGATGCAGTTCCTCGCCGACGATCTTCACGTCGGGGCGGCGCATCGAGAGCTGGCGCTTGGCCTCGCGCAGCACCGACTGGCCGAAGCTGTAGTCCTGGCCGATCAGGTAGGCGCTGGCGACCTGGCGGTCGTTCTTGAGCACGTCCATCAGCGCGGCCATGCGCATGTCGGCATGGGCATCGAAGCGGAAATGCCAGAAGTTGCAGCGCTCGTTGGTCAGCGCCGGATCGACCGCGGAATAGTTGAGGAACAGCACCTGCTGCGCCGGATTGCGCTCGTTGTGCTTGGCGATGGCCTCGACCAGGGCGCCGGCGACCGCCGAGGAGTTGCCCTGGGCGACGATGCGGATGCCGGCATCGATGGCCGAGCGCAGCGCGGCCAGCGCGTCCTCGATCTGGCCCTTGCTGTCGTAGCGTTCGATGGCCAGAGGAGCCCGGCCACCCGCGAGCTTGACGCCGCCGCGCGCGTTGACGCGCTCGGTCGCCAGCACCAGGTTGCGGTGCACGGCCTCGCCGGTGTTGGCGATCGGGCCCGACAGGCTCTCGATCAGCGCGACGCGGATCGGCGACTGGTCCGGGCTGGCCGCCCGCACCGGCAGCGCCGCCACACCCAGCAGGCCGGCCAGCGCCAGCAGGGAATGGCGGCGGTTGAACGAATGCTTGCGAAGATTCATCATTTCTCCATGGAAAAGCCGCATCCCGGCTGAAACGCAGGCCGGCCGGAATGCGGAAAGCGAGCCCTTTCAGGCCGGCAGGGACAGCTCGGCCAGTGGCCAGCGCGGACGCACGTCGAAGGCGTAGTCGGCGGCGGCCCGGTCGGCCAGGCCGGCCTGGACTCGCATGCCGGCGGCCAGCGCGATCATGGCACCGTTGTCGGTGCACAGATGCAGCTCAGGGTAATGCACGCGCCAGCCGCGCTTGGCGCAGGCGGCATCGAGTTGCTCGCGCAAGCTGGCATTGGCGCCGACGCCGCCGGCGACGACCAGGCGCTTCAAGCCCGACTGCTTGAGCGCGGCGACGGATTTCTTGACCAGCACCTCGACGATGGCGGCCTGGGTCGAGGCGGCCAGGTCGGCCTGGCGCGCGGGCAGCTCGGTGCCAAGCTTCCTGGCCTGGGTGAGCACTGCGGTCTTGAGTCCGGCAAAGGAAAAATCGAGGTCGCCGCTATGCAGCAGCGGGCGCGGCAGCTTGAAGGCCTCCGGGTCGCCCTGCCGGGCCAGGCGCGACAGCGCGGGACCGCCGGGATAGCCCAGGCCGAGCAGCTTGGCCGACTTGTCGAAGGCCTCGCCAGCGGCATCGTCGATGGTTTCGCCGAGCAGCTCGTAGCGGCCGACGCCGTCGACGCGCATGAGCTGGGTATGGCCGCCCGAGACCAGCAGCGCGATGAAGGGGAATTCGGGCGGGTCGGCGCTCAGGAAGGGCGACAGCAGATGGCCTTCGAGGTGATGCACGCCCAGCGTGGGCTTGTCCAGCGCCGCCGCGATCGCGCAGGCGACGCCAGCGCCGACCAGCAGCGCGCCAGCCAGGCCCGGCCCCCGGGTATAGGCGACCAAGTCGACGGCGGCCAGGTCCAGCCCGGACTGCTGCAGGGTGGCTTCGGTCAGCGGCAGCACGCGGCGGATATGGTCGCGACTGGCCAGTTCGGGCACCACGCCGCCGTAGGCCTGGTGCATCTCGATCTGGCTGTGCAGCGCATGGCCGAGCAGGCGCGGCACGGCGCTGCCGCTGGCGTCGACCAGCGCGACGCCGGTCTCGTCGCAGGAGGATTCGATTCCGAGGATCAACATGGGGCAAGTGTAAGCGTGCGGCCATGGTGTGGAACTTGCTTGACAAGGCCGACGGTTTTGTCGCATTCGGGAGAAGCAAGCATGAGGCAAGAAACTGGACATGTCGCAACCCTGCGCCAGCAGGCAGCCAACGCACTGGAATGGTCGCTGTCATGCATCGAACTGGTGCAGGGCTGCACCGATCTGATCGACGAGCTGCAACGCGAGCGCGGCCTCGGCCAGTTGCTGCTGGGCAGCGTGGGCGAGAGCTACGCCTCGGCGCTGCGCGAACAGCTGCAGCTCAGCGAAGAGGCCGAGCAGGCCTTGCGCCGCCAGCTGCTGCGGCTCGAGGCGCTGCCGGCGACGACGGACCCCGGCCAGCTCAAGCTGCAGCGGCTGGGCCTGGCGCTGCTGAACTCGCCCGGCCTGGCCGACCTGGTGCCGCTGCGCCGCGATCTGCTGTTGCTGCGCTGCGCCCGCCAGCAGATGTTCGATGCCTACTGCAGCCTGCTCGCGCAACTGCTGGAGCTGGTCGAGGCCGCCGTCCAGGCGATCCAGGAGCCCGCGCTGGCGCAGGAACTCGCCACCCTGCGGCAGCTGATGTGGGCCAAGGAATACAGCGGACAGGAGCGCGCCAGCGGCGCCGGCCTGTATGCCTCGGCTTGCCACGATGCGCGGGTCTGGCAGCGCATCGTGCAGCTGATCGAGGCCCAGCACCGCTGCGCCTCGGCCTTCATCAGCCGCGCCAGGCCGGGTGCGCGCAAGCGCCTCAAGGACAGCCTGCAACTCGAGACCCAGGCCGAGCTCGAACGGCTGCGCCAGCAGCTGGCCGACAGCGTGGACCAGGCCGCGCTCGACCCGGGCCTGGGCGAGCAGTGGTTCCGCAGCTGCAGCCGGCGCATGAACGAGCTGCGCGAGGTCGAGCGCAGCCTGCTGCAGGAGATGCAGCAGGCGCTGGCCCAGCAGCAGGCCCGCTCGCTCCCGGGCCGGCCTGCCGCCACGCCTGGCCCGAACCGGCTGACGCCCGGCAAGGTCGAGACGGTGCTGCGCACGGCCAAGGCCTGGCTGGCGAGTGCCAGCCCTGGCAGCGCCGTCCAGGACGGCACGCCCGCATGAGCGAATCGCTGCGCATTGTCGTCGTCGCGCCCGATCTCGATATCGCGGACGAGGACCCGCAGGCCTTGCAACAGGCCGAGCGCTCGCGCGCGCTGCGCATCGGCCTGCTGGAAAACGGCTACAACCTGGTCGCGGTGCTGCCGGCCGACCCCTTCCTGACCGAGCGGCTGGCGCAGCTGCACCCCGACCTGGTGATCGTCGATGCCGAAAGCGAGGCGCGCGATGCGCTCGAGCATGTGGTGATGGCCACGCGCGAGGCACCGCGCCCGATCGTGCTGTTCACCAACGACAGCGATACCTCGCAGGTGCGGCATGCGGTGGCAGCCGGCGTCACGGCCTATATCGTCGCCGGGCTCGAGGCGGCGCGCATACGCCCGATCCTGGACGTCGCGCTGGCGCGTTTCGAGCACGAGCAGGCCTTGCGCGCCGAGCTCGACAGCGCGCGCACCGAACTCAGGGAGCGCAAGACCATCGAGCGGGCCAAGGGCCTGCTGATGCAGCGCCAGGGCCTGAGCGAACCCGAGGCCTATGCCCGCCTGCGCAAGACCGCGATGGACAAGGGCCTGCGGCTGCACGAGGTCGCGCAGCGCATGCTCGACGTGATCGACCTGCTGGCCTGAAAGCTGGCACGAATCCTGCTTTTATTTTTTCAAGACCAAGGAAGGTCGACGGACCGACGGCACCCAAGGGCGGGTGCAACAGGTCCAAACCGGACAAAGACGTCCCCATCTGCAGCCATGGCCTCTGGCCGACTGCAGCATGAGGACGTCTTTTTTGTTTTTCTTGCCTACAGGAGTGTTGTCATGATCCACCTCGCCAACCGCCCGCTGAGCCGCCGCACCGTGCTGCAAGCCGCCACCGTGGGAGCCGCGGGCATCTCGCCCGCGCTGCGCTCCCTGGTGCATGCCGCCGGCTCCGATGCACCAGAAAAGAAGGAAGTGCGCATCGGCTTCATCCCGCTGACCGACTGCGCCAGCGTGGTGATGGCCAGCGTGCTGGGCCTGGACCAGAAGCACGGGGTCAAGATCATCCCAACCAAGGAGTCGAGCTGGGCCGGCGTGCGCGACAAGCTGGTCAACGGCGAGCTCGACTTCGCCCATGTGCTGTACGGCCTGGTCTACGGCGTGCACCTCGGGCTCGGCGGCCCGAAGAAGGACATGGCGGTGCTGATGAACCTGAACCAGAACGGCCAGGCCATCACGCTGAGCAAGAAGCTGGCCGACAAGGGCGCCGTCAACGGCGCCGGCCTGGCCAAGCTGATGGCGGCCGAGCCGCGCGAATACACCTTCGCCCAGACCTTCCCGACCGGCACCCACGCGATGTGGCTGTACTACTGGCTGGCCGCGCACGGCATCGACCCGATCCAGGGCGCCAAGGTGATCACGGTGCCGCCGCCGCAGATGGTGGCCAATATGCGGATCGGCAACATGGACGGCTTCTGCGTCGGCGAGCCCTGGAACCACCGCGCCATCATCGACGGCATCGGCGTGACGGCGGCGACCAGCCAGGAGATCTGGCAGAACCACCCCGAGAAGGTGCTGGGCACGACCAGCGACTTCGTCAAGAAATACCCCAACACCGCGCGCGCGGTGACCGCCGCCATCATCGAGGCCGGCCAGTGGATCGATGCCAGCCTGTCGAACAAGACCCGCATGGCCGAGACCATCGCCGGCAAGAGCTATGTCAACACCAGCGTGGACGCGATCAACCAGCGCATCCTGGGCCGCTACCAGAACGGCATGGGCAAGACCTGGGACGACCCGAACCACATGAAGTTCTACAACGAGGGGGCGGCCAACTTCCCCTACCTGAGCGATGGCATGTGGTTCCTGACCCAGCACAAGCGCTGGGGCCTGCTCAAGGACCATCCCGACTACCTGGGCGTGGCGCGGCAGATCAACCAGGTCGAGCTCTACAAGCAGGCCGCGACCGCCGCCAAGGCCGCGCTGCCCAAGAGCGAGCTGCGCAGCAGCAAGCTGATCGACGGCGTGGTCTGGGACGGCAAGAACCCGAAGCAGTACGCCGATTCCTTCAAGATCAAGGCCTGAAAGCCGCCCACCCAGGAGCATCACCATGGTCAGTGCAGTCTTCCATTCCCCGCTCGGGGCTTCGGCCACCGAGACCGGAGCGGCCGCTTCATCCCCCGGCCTGCCCGGCGCCGCCGTAGCGACGGCAGCCGCTGCCGCGCCAGCCAGCGCCCAATCCAAGCCGGTGCGCGACTGGCGCGACCACGGACGCGGGCTGGCGCTCGCGGTGCTGCCGCCGCTGTTCGGCCTGGGCCTGCTGGTGCTGGTCTGGTCGCTGCTGTCCCATTCGAGCGGCAGCGGCATCCCGGGCCCGCAGGAAACCTGGCTGCAGGCGGTCGAGCTGTTCAGCGACCCGTTCTACCGCAACGGCCCGAACGACCAGGGAGTGGGCTGGAACCTGCTGGCCTCGCTCGAGCGGGTCGCGCTGGGCTTCGGGCTGGCGGCGGCGGTCGGCATCCCGGCCGGCTTCGCGCTCGGGCGCTCGGCGCTGCTGGGCCGGATGTTCAACCCGCTGATCAGCCTGCTGCGCCCGGTCTCGCCGCTGGCCTGGCTGCCGATCGGCCTGCTGGTGTTCAAGGGCGCCGATCCGGCCGCGATCTGGACCATCTTCATCTGCTCGATCTGGCCGATGATCATCAACACCGCGGTCGGCGTGCAGCGGGTGCCGCAGGACTACCTGAACGTGGCGCGCGTGCTCAACCTGTCGGAGTGGAAGATCCTGACCACCATCCTGCTGCCCTCGGTGCTGCCCTACATGCTGACCGGCGTGCGGCTGGCGGTGGGCACGGCCTGGCTGGTGATCGTCGCGGCCGAGATGCTGACCGGCGGCGTGGGCATCGGCTTCTGGGTCTGGGACGAGTGGAACAACCTCAACGTCAAGAACATCATCATCGCGATCTTCGTGATCGGCATCGTCGGCCTGCTGCTCGAGGCCGCGCTGGTCAAGCTCGCCAGCGCCTTCAGCTACGAGGACGTCAAGTCCTGAAAACCCAGGAACCACCATCATGAACAACGACGCCAAATTCATCGACATCAGCGGCGTGGCGCAGACCTTCAAGACCGCCAAGGGTGTTTTCCCGGCGCTGCGCGACATCAACTTGCAGATCGCCAAGGGCGAGTTCGTCGCGCTGATCGGGCACTCGGGCTGCGGCAAGTCGACGCTGCTCAACCTGATCGCCGGCCTGACCACGCCGACCGAGGGCGGCCTGCTGTGCGCCAACAAGGAGATCAAGGGCCCGGGGCCCGAGCGCGCGATGGTGTTCCAGAACCACTCGCTGCTGCCCTGGCTGAGCTGTTTCGACAACGTCTACCTGGGCGTCGAGCGCGTCTTCGGCAAGACCGAGAAGAAGGACCAGCTCAAAAGCCGCACCGCCGCCGCGCTCGAGCTGGTCAGCCTGGGCCATGCGGCGCACAAGCGCCCGGGCGAGATCTCGGGCGGCATGAAGCAGCGCGTCGGCATCGCGCGCGCGCTGGCGATGGAGCCGCAGGTGCTGCTGATGGACGAGCCCTTCGGCGCGCTCGACGCGCTGACGCGCGCCCGGCTGCAGGACGAGCTGCTCGAGATCGTCGCACGCACGCGCAGCACGGTGGTGATGGTCACGCACGATGTCGACGAGGCGGTGCTGCTGTCAGACAAGATCGTGATGATGAGCAACGGCCCGGCCGCGACCATCGGCGAGCTGCTGCCGGTGCCGCTGGCGCGCCCGCGCAACCGGGTCGCGCTGGCCGACGACCCGGACTACCAGCGCTGCCGCAAGGCCGTGATCGACTTCCTCTACACGCGCCAGGGCCATGTCGAGAAGGCCGCCTGAAGACCAAGCGGGCTGAGGACTGAAGGCTGGGCGGGCTCAGCCGGCCTGCGCCGGCAGCAGGCCCCAACCCGCCAGGTAGGCCTGGACCGAGGCCTCGGCCGTGGCCTCGAGCTCGAAGGTCTCGGGCGCCAGCAGCCAGGTATGGATCAGCCCGACCAGCAGGGCATAGAGCCCCTGCGCCAGCAGGGCCACCGGCAGGGGCAAGGACAGCGCGCGCTGGGCCAGGGCAGCTTGCAGGCTGCGCTCCATCTGGCCCACGTTGTCGGCCTGCACGCGCCGGTGGCGCGCGCGCACCGCCATCAGCTCGTCGACATATTCGACCTTGAGCGTGGCGACCTCGAACACGCGACGGGTGCGCTCGTCATGCGCGATGCGGTGCATGGCGTCGGCGATCGAGCGCCGCAGTTCGACCAGTGGGTCCTGTCCGGGCTCATGCCCGACCTGCTGCAGCGCCTGCTCCATCGGCAAGGTGGTGCGCTCCATCATGGCATTGAACAGGTCGGCCTTGTTCTTGAAATGCCAGTAGATCGCGCCCCGGCTGGCACCAGCGGCCAGCGCGATGTCATTGAGCGAGGTACGCGACACCCCCTTTTCGGCAAACAGGCACTCGGCCGCGTCGAGCAGCTGGTGACGGGTCGCGAGGGCATCGGCTTTGGTGCGACGGGCCATGTCGAGAGTTCACTTTCCAACGGATTCCAGAGCAGCCATCTGCCCTTATACATTCACAATTGTATGTATACTGGCTCGCATTGTGCTGGCCGCCTGGCCGGTGCGCTCTACCACGCCTCTTCCGGACCCCGACATGCCAGTGATCCACCCTGCCTCCCCAAGTCGCCGCGCGCAATGGCGCGCCACCCTCAGTGCCCTGGGCCTGGCCGCCCTGCTCGCCGCCTGCGGCGACAAGGCCGCTGCCCCGGCAGCGCCTGGCGGCGGCATGCCACCACCCGAAGTCGGCGTGCTGAGCGTGACGCCGGGCGAGGTCGGACTGGTCACCGAACTGCCGGGCCGGCTCGAGGCCTCGCGCGTGGCCCAGGTACGCGCGCGCGCCGCTGGCATCCTGCAGCAGCGCCTGTTCCGCGAAGGCAGCGATGTCAAGGCCGGCCAGCCGCTGTTCGAGATCGACGCCAGCCCCTACCAGGCCGCCTTCGACAGCGCCCAGGCCAGCCTGGCCAAGGCCGAGGCCAACCTGACCCAGGCCAGCGCGCTGGCCGAGCGCTACCGGCCGCTGGCCGAAGCGAAGGCGATCAGCCAGCAGGAATTCGTCAACGCGCAGGCAGCGCAGAAGCAGGCCCAGGCCGACGTGGCCGTGGCCAAGGCGGCGCTGCAGACCGCACGCATCAACCTCGGCCATACAAGAGTCACGGCGCCGATCGCGGGCCGCATCGGCCGCGCGCTGGTGACCGAGGGCGCCCTGGTCGGCCAGGGCGAGGCCACGCCGCTGGCGGTGGTGCAGCAGATCGATCCGGTCTATGTCAACTTCACCCAGTCGGCCGACGAGACGCTGCAGCTGCGGCGCGCGCTCGAGAGCGGCCAGCTCAAGCGCGCCGGACAGGACGGCGCCAGCGTGCGCCTGCTGCTGCCCGACGGCAGCGAGCATGGGCGCAGCGGCAAGCTGCTGTTTTCCGACCTGACGGTCGACGGCAGCAGCGGCCAGGTCACGCTGCGTGCCGAGGTGCCGAACCCGGGCGGCCAGCTGCTGCCGGGCCTCTATGTGCGGGTGCGACTGGAGCAGGCCAAGGCCAGCCAGGCGATCACCCTGCCGCAGCAGGCGGTCACGCGCACGGCCCAGGGCGACAGCGTGATGGTGGTGGCCGAGGACGGCAGCTTCAGCCCGCGCCCGGTCAAGATCGGCGCCCAGCAGGGCGGCCGCTGGATCGTGCTCGACGGGCTCAAGGCCGGCGAGCAGGTGATGGTCGACGGCTTCCAGAAGCTGCGCGGCGCCAAGGTGGTCAAGCCGGTACCGTGGCAGGAGAAGGCCGGCACCCCGGGCCAGCCGGACGGCAAGGCCGCAGCGCCGGCCGAGGCCGCGGGCAATGCGGCCAAGGCACCGGCCGAGCCCGCCAAGGCCGGCGCTGGCGCGGCACGCTGAGGAGTCACAGACATGGCGAAATTCTTTATCGAGCGGCCCATCTTTGCCTGGGTGATCGCGCTGTTCGTGATGGTGCTGGGCTCGGTGGCCATCACCCAGCTGCCGATCGCGCAGTATCCGCCGGTGGCGCCGCCATCGATCGTGGTCTCGACCGCCTATCCGGGCGCCTCGGCGCAGACGCTGGAGGACAGCGTGCTGTCGGTGATCGAGCGCGAGATGAACGGCTCGCCCGGCCTGATCTACATGGAGTCGGTGGCGCAGGCCGACGGCTCGGGCAACATCACGCTGAGCTTCCAGCCCGGCACCAACCCGGATCTGGCCCAGGTCGACGTGCAGAACCGGCTGGCGCGCGCCACGCCGCGCCTGCCGGCAGCGGTCACGCAGCAGGGCGTGCGGGTCGACAAGTCGCGCAACAACTTCCTGCTGTTCGCGATCCTGTCCTCGGATGACCCAGCCTGGGACCCGGTCGCGCTGGGCGACTACGCCTCGCGCAACGTGGTGCCCGAACTGCAGCGCCTGCCCGGCGTCGGCCAGGCCCAGCTGTTCGGCACCGAGCGCGCAATGCGGATCTGGATCGACCCGGCCAAGCTGCTGGGCTACAAGCTCAGCGCGGCCGATGTCAACGCGGCGATCCGGGCCCAGAACGCCCAGGTCTCGGCTGGCGAGATCGGCAGCCTGCCCAATGTCGCGGGCCAGGGCATCGCGGCCACCGTGGTGGTCAACGGCCAGCTCTCCAGCGTCGAGCAGTTCGGCCGCATCCTGTTGCGCGCCAACCCCGACGGCTCGGCGGTGCGACTGAAGGATGTCGCGCGCATCGAGCTCGGCGGCCAGGCCTACGCGACCTCGGCGCGACTGAACGGCAAGCCCTCGACCGGCATCGGCGTGCAGCTGTCGCCGAGCGGCAACGCGCTGGCCACCGCCGAGGCCGTGCGCGCCAAGATGCACGAGCTCGAGAAGTTCTTCCCCGCCGGCATGGAGTGGAAGATCCCTTACGACAGCTCGCGCTTCATCAAGATCTCGATCGAGCAGGTGGCCAAGACCTTGCTGGAAGCGGTGGCGCTGGTGTTCCTGGTGATGTTCCTGTTCCTGCAGAACTGGCGCTACACGCTGATCCCGACCATCGTGGTGCCGGTGGCGCTGCTGGGCACCTTCGCCGCGCTGCTGGCGCTGGGCTTCTCGATCAACGTGCTGACCATGTTCGGCATGGTGCTGGTGATCGGCATCGTGGTCGACGACGCGATCGTGGTGGTCGAGAACGTCGAGCGCATCATGAGCGAGGAAGGCCTGTCGCCGCAGCAGGCGACGCGCAAGGCGATGCGCCAGATCTCGGGCGCCATCGTCGGCATCACCGTGGTGCTGATCTCGGTCTTCGTGCCGCTGGCTTTCTTCAGCGGCTCGGTCGGCAACATCTACCGCCAGTTCGCCACCGTGATGGGGGTGTCGATCGCGTTCTCGGCCTTCTTCGCGCTGTCGCTGACGCCAGCGCTGTGCGCCACCCTGCTGAAGCCGGTCGAGGCCGGCCATCACCACGAGAAGACCGGCTTCTTCGGCTGGTTCAACCGCGGCTTCTCGCGCAGCGCCAAGCGCTACGAGGGCTGGGTCGGCCGGCTGCTGCCGCGCGCCGGCCGCTCGCTGCTGATCTACGGCGTCATCGTCGGCGTGGCGGCGCTGGTCTACCTGCGGCTGCCGACCTCCTTCCTGCCCAACGAGGACCAGGGCACGCTGCTGGTCAACGTGCAGCTGCCGCCGGGCGCCACCCGCGAGCGCACCAGCGCCGTCATGGAGCAGGTCGAGGGCTTCATGCTCAAGCAGCCCGAGGTCCAGAGCATGGTCGGCGTGCTGGGCTTCTCGTTCTCGGGCCAGGGCCAGAACGCCGCGCTCGCCTTCGTGACGCTGAAGGACTGGTCCGAGCGCCATGCGCCGGGCAGCTCGGCGCAGGACCTGGCCGGCCGCGCCTTCGGTGCGCTCTCGGGCATCCGCGACGCCTTCATCTTCCCGCTGAGCCCGCCGCCGATTCCCGAACTGGGCTCGGCCTCGGGCTTCTCGTTCCGGCTGCAGGACCGCGCCGGCCTGGGCCGCGAGGTGCTGCTGGGCGCGCGCAACCAGCTGCTCGGCATGGCGAGCCAGAGCAAGGTGCTGACCCAGGTCCGTCCCGACGGCCTGGAGGACGCGCCGCAGCTGCAGCTCGACATCGACCGCGACAAGGCGCAGGCGCTCGGCGTCGGCTTCGATGCGATCAACGCGACGATCTCGACCGCGCTGGGCTCGAGCTACATCAACGACTTCCCGAACGCCGGCCGGCTGCAGCGGGTGGTGGTGCAGGCCGATGCGCCGGCCCGCATGCAGCCCGACGACCTGCTCAAGCTGCATGTGATCAACAGCAGCGGCCAGGCCGTGCCGCTGTCGGCCTTTGCCAGCACGCGCTGGATCACCGGCGCGATGCAGACGGTGCGCTACAACGGCTATCCGGCGATGCGCATCAGCGGCAGCGCCGCGCCCGGCTACAGCACCGGCGCGGCAATGGCCGAGATGGAACAGCTCGCGGCCCAGCTGCCACCTGGCCTGGGCTTCGAGTGGACCGGCCAGTCGCGCGAGGAAAAGCTCGCCGGCGCGCAGGCCATCATCGTCTACGGCTTCGCGATCCTGGCAGTCTTCCTGTGCCTGGCCGCGCTGTACGAAAGCTGGTCGATCCCGCTGGCGGTGATCCTGGTGGTACCGCTCGGCGTGCTCGGCGTGCTGCTCGCGACGCTGCTGCGCGGCTATGCCAACGATGTCTACTTCCAGGTCGGCCTGATCACGATCATCGGCCTGTCGGCCAAGAACGCGATCCTGATCATCGAGTTCGCCAAGGACCTGCAGGCCCAGGGCAAGAGCGTGATCGAGGCCGCGCTGGAAGCCGCCCACCTGCGCTTCCGTCCCATCATCATGACCTCGCTGGCCTTCATGCTCGGCGTGCTGCCGCTGGCGCTCTCGAGCGGCGCCGGCTCGGCCAGCCAGCGCGCGATCGGCACCGGCGTGATCGGCGGCATGGTCACGGGCACGCTGCTGGCGGTGGTCTTCGTGCCGGTGTTCTTCGTGGTCGTGCGCAGCCTGTTCAAGGGCAGCGAGCGCCAGCACCAATTCGACCGGGCCCATGGCCAGCAAGCCGGAATCCATAGCCATGAATAAGACTTCATCCACCCTGCTCGGCCCGCTGGCGGCGGCCTTGTTCCTGAGCGGCTGCAGCCTGATGCCGGCCTACGAGCGGCCGGCCGCGCCGGTGCCGGCGCAATGGCCGGCCAGCGCCGGCGCAGCCGATCAAGCGGCAGCCGCCGCCACGGCGGCCGATGCCTTGCCCGACTGGCAAGGCTTCTTCGGCGATGCGACGCTGCGCCAGCTGATCGACACCGCGCTGGCGCAGAACCGCGACCTGCGCGTGGCCGCATTCAACCTCGAGCAGGCACGCGCCCAGCTCGGCCTGCGGCGCGCCGAGCAATGGCCCGGCGTCGGCCTGGGGATCAACGGCTCGCGCACGCCCAACAACTCGGGCGGCATCACGAGCAACTACAGCGGCGGCCTGCTGGTCACGGCCTACGAGCTCGACTTCTTCGGCCGCGTCGCCAGCCTGAAGGAGCAGGCGCTGGCCCAGTACCTGGCCAGCGAGGCCGGTCGCCAGAACCTGCGCATCAGCCTGGTCGCAGGCGTGGCGCAGAGCTGGCTCGCGCTGCTGGCCGACCAGGCCCAGCTCGAGCTGGCACGGCAGACCCTGGCCACGCGCGAGGCCTCGCTGGGCCTGATCCGGCTGCGCTTCGAGCATGGCACGACTTCGGCGCTCGAGCTGAGCCAGGCCGAGTCGCTGGTGGAAAACGCGCGCGTCGCGCTGGCGCAGTTCGAGCGCCAGCGCGCGCAGGACGAGAACGCGCTGGCGCTGCTGCTGGGCCAGCCGCTGGACCCCGGCCTGCGCGCCGAGCTGGCGCCGCAGCAGCTGAGCGGGCTGCAGCTGCCGACCCTGGCTGCCGGCCTGCCGTCGCAGTTGCTGACGCGCCGGCCCGACATCGTGCAGGCCGAACAGCAGCTGATCGCGGCCAATGCCAACATCGGCGCGGCGCGCGCGGCCTTCTTCCCGCGCATCACGCTGACGACCGGCATCGGATCGGCCAGCAGCGAGCTGTCCGGCCTGTTCAAGGATGGCAGCTGGGGCTTCACGCTGGCGCCGCAGCTGCTGCTGCCGATCTTCGACGCCGGGCGCAACCAGGCCGGGCTCGATGCGGCGCGCGCCGGGCGCGAGGCCGCGCTGGCCCAGTACGAGAAGGCGATCCAGTCCGCCTTCCGCGAGGTGGCCGATGCCCTGGCCGGACGCGAGACGCTGGCGCGCCAGCTGCAGGCCCAGCAGGCGCAGACCGCCGCCGACCAGCGCCGGCTCGAGCTGACCGAGCTGCGCTATCAGCATGGCGCGGCCAGCCAGCTCGACTGGCTCGATGCGCAGCGCTCGCTGTTCGCCAGCCAGCAGGCGCTGACGCAGACAAGACTGGCCTGGTGGCAGAACCAGATCGCGCTCTACAAGGCGCTGGGCGGCGGCGCCTGATCCGCTAGCATAGGCACTTTGTCACTGGCCCCGCCCGCTGGCGGGGCTGTTTTTCCTACCGATAGCTCACCCATGACTTCTGCCCTGCGCGTCATCTCCTCCATGGCGACCAAAGCCCTGCTCGCCGACCTCGTCGCCCTCCATGCCCAGGCCAGTCCCGGCAGCGCGGTCAGCGTGGAATCGGTCGGTGGCGTCGACGCGGCCAAGCGGGTGCAGGCCGGCGAAGCCTTCGACGTCGTGGCGCTGGCCTCGAACGCGATCGACAAGCTGATCGCCGAGGGCCATGTGCTGGCCGGCAGCCGGGTCGACCTGGTGCATTCGGGCGTGGCGGTCGCGGTGCGCGCCGGCGCCGCCCGACCCGATATCTCGAATGAAGCCGCGCTGAAGGCCGCCGTGCTGGCAGCGCGCACCCTGGGCTACTCGACCGGCCCGAGCGGCGTGCAGCTGGCCAAGCTGTTCGAGCGCTGGGGCATTGCCGAGCAGATCGCCGACCGCATCGTGACCGCGCCGCCCGGCGTGCCGGTCGGCGCGCTGGTGGCCCAGGGCGCGGTCGAGCTCGGCTTCCAGCAGCTCAGCGAACTCATGAATCTCGAGGGCATCACCCTGCTCGGCCCGCTGCCGCCAGAGGTCCAGATCACCACCACCTTCTCGGCCGGCATCGCCGCGACCTCGACCCGGCCCGAAGCGGTGCGCGAGCTGCTCGGCTTCCTGGCCTCGCCGGCCACGGCCGAGGCCAAGCGCCGCAACGGCATGGACCCGGCCTGAAGCCGGGCCCGGCATGAAAAAACCAGCCCTGCGGCTGCAGTGGCGGGTTTTTTCATGCGCCAGCGGTCACGGGACCGCCAGACTCCAGGGCTGAATCAGGCCAGGGCTTCGGCGACCGGCAGGTTCACCTTGTCGTCGACGCTGAACTGGTAGTCCTCGAACACATGCTGGGCGCTCAGCAGCTGGAAGCTGCCGTCGTCATGGCGCAACGTGGTGTCCTTCAGGCGCCAGGTCAGCTGGCCGCAGGTCCAGATCGCGAAGTTGCGCATATGGGTGCACAGGCAGGTCTTGTCCCAGACCTGGATCTTGCGCTCGCCCGGATGCGCCAGCAGCTCGCGGTTGTAGGCGTCGATATAGGCGCACTTGCCGTTGGCGTCGAGCAGGTAGCCATAGGCCTCGCAATTCGGGCGGATGCCATCGCCGATGCCCGGGCTGGACTTGATCATGCGCATCGGGTAGCCGGTCGGCGAGATCTCGTTGACCTCGATGTCGTCCTCGTCGGCCTTGAAGTATTCCTGCTTGACATCGTCGGGCAGGCCGCATTCCTTGGTCACGGTGAAGCGGGTCGCGACCTGGACGGCGGAGGCGCCCATTTCCATGAAGCGCACCGCGTCGCTGCCGGTGAAGATGCCGCCGGCCGGGATCAGCGGGATGTCGAGCTGCTCGGCCTTGAGCCAGGCGGCGATCTCGGCGACGATGGTCGCGAGGTCGTACTTGGCCCAGTCCATGCCGAAGCCCAGGTGGCCGCCGGCCAGCGGGCCCTCGACCACGACGTAGTCGGGCAGGCGGTTCAGGCGCGCGCTCTTCTTGAGGAAGAGCTGCAGCGCACGCAGCGAGGAGACGATGATGCCGAGCTTGGCATGGCGGAAGCGCGGATGATCCTCGATCAGCGCGAAGCTGCCCAGGTGCAGGCCGGCGGCCAGCGTGATGCCGTCGATGCCGGCGTCGAGCGCGGCCGACAGGCGGACCTTGAGGGTCTCCTTGGGCGCGTTCATGGTCAGCTTCTCCATGCAGTTGATGAAGATCTGGCCGCTGCCCTGCTTGCGGCTCATGCTGTGCTCGACATGCAGCTTGGTCGCTTCGGCCAGGTGGCCGAGGTCGAACTTGACGTCCGACTTGTCGACATTGTCGACGTTGTACTTGTACTGCGCCTGTTTGGCCTTCACGTACTTGGTCTTGTAGCGGCGGTCGGTCACCGTCTTGATCATCGCATCCGAGATATGGCCCACGCCACCCAGACGCGCGGCTTCGAGCGCGAGGTCGGAGGAGGAAATGTCCACGCCCATGCCGCCGATCATGATCGGCACCAGCTCGTCGCCACCCAGGCGCAAGCGGAAATCGTCCAAACGTTTCACTGTCATCTTTCGTGTGTGCTTTGCCGGACCGACCCGCTGCTTGTGGTCAAGAATCCGTAATAGCCGATTTTCGGACTTTTTTGCAGGGTTCGCCCGCCCAAGGTCAAGTTATCGCTAGATAAAAGCTATCACGAACATCATTCGATAGAGCAAAACTAGCACTACCGACATGAAAAATGCCTCAGGGTCGGCTGCACATGCACCATAGCGGGCCAACTGACGGCAGGCTGACGGGCAAGATGCACCAGATTGGAGGCCAGGCGAAGCCGAACCGGGCGCACAACGCGCTGACACTGGCCTGCCGTTCGACGGGAAAGGATTGGCACGGCAATTGCTTGAATCCGGCAACGGTCAATGGTGACCGGCTCAGCACCCCGCCCAAGGATGGGCCGGGTGCAACCAGGACAAAGGCGTCCCTGCAGCACCGCCCCGCAACGGGTGGTCCCTGCATGGACGCCTTTTTGTTTTCTGCAGCGACTGACGGAGTCAAGATGGAAAAGCCCAAATTGGTGTTGATCGGCAACGGCATGGCCGGCGTGCGCACGCTGGAGGAGCTGCTCAAGCTCGCCCCCGATCAGTACGAGATCACGGTGTTCGGCGCCGAACCGCACCCGAACTACAACCGCATCCTGCTGTCGCCGGTGCTCGCCGGCGAGATGCAGGTCCAGGACATCATCCTCAACGGGCTGGACTGGTATGCCGAGCACGGCATCCAGCTGCACACCGGCAAGACCGTGACGCAGATCGACCGGGTCCGCCGAGTCGTGATCGCCGATGACGGCACCGAGGCGCGCTACGACCGGCTGCTGATCGCGACCGGCTCGACCCCCTTCATGCTGCCGATTCCCGGCCGGCAGCTGCCGGGCGTGATCGGCTACCGCGACATCAAGGACACCGACGAGATGATCGCCGCGGCCAGCCAGTACCGGCACGCGGTGGTGATCGGCGGCGGCCTGCTCGGGCTCGAAGCCGCCAACGGCCTGAAGTTGCGCGGCATGGACGTGACCGTGGTGCACATCGGTCCCTGGCTGCTCGAGCGCCAGCTCGACGAGGTGGCCGGCAAGATGCTGCAGCAGTCGCTCGAGGACAAGGGGCTGAAATTCCTGCTGAGCAAGCAGACCGAGGCGCTGCTGCCAGCCCCCGACGGCGGCCCCGAGGGCCGGGTCGGCGCGGTGCGCTTCAAGGACGGCCTGCAGATCCCGGCCGACCTGGTCGTGATGGCCGCCGGCATCAGGCCCAACTACGCGCTGGCCGAGGCCGCCGGCATCCACTGCAACCGCGGCATCGTGGTCAGCGACACGATGCAGACCTACGACCCGCGCGTCTATGCGGTCGGCGAATGCGTGAGCCACCGTGGCATCGCCTACGGCCTGGTCGCGCCGCTGTTCGAGCAGGCCAAGGTGGCGGCGAACCACCTGGCCAGCCACGGCATCGGGCGCTACCAGGGATCGGTGACCTCGACCAAGCTCAAGGTGACCGGCATCGACCTGTTCTCGGCCGGTGACTTCCAGGGCGGCCAGGATGACGCCGAGGAGATCACGCTCAACGACCCGCATGGCGGCGTCTACAAGAAGCTGATCGTCAAGGACAACAAGCTGGTCGGCGGCGTGCTGTACGGCGACACGGCCGACGGCCCCTGGTATTTCCAGCTGCTCAAGGACGGGCGCGACATCCACGAGCTGCGCGACAGCCTGATCTTCGGCCAGTCGCAGGTCGGCGATGTCGGCCACGCCGGCAACAGCAAGGCCGCCGAGATGGCCGACAGCGCCGAGGTCTGCGGCTGCAATGGCGTCAGCAAGGGCAAGATCTGCCAGGCGATCAAGGAAAAGGGCCTGTTCAGCCTCGACGAGGTCAAGAAGCACACCAAGGCAGCGTCTTCCTGCGGTTCCTGCGCCGGTCTGGTCGAGCAGATCCTGGCCAGCACGATAGGCGGCGCCTACACCCCGGCCAAGCTCGACAGCAAGCCGGTCTGCGGCTGCACCGAGCATTCGCACAAGGCGGTACGCGAGGCCATCGTCGCGCAGCGCCTCACCAGCAAGGAGGCGGTATTCGACTTCCTCGAGTGGAAGACGCCCAACGGCTGCGACAAATGCCGTCCGGCGATCAACTACTACCTGATCTCGAGCTGGCCGCACGAGGCCAAGGACGATCCGCAGAGCCGCCTGATCAACGAGCGCGCCCACGCCAACATCCAGAAGGACGGCACCTACTCGGTCGTGCCGCGCATGTGGGGTGGCCTGACCACGCCGGCCGAACTGCGCGCCATCGCCGACGCGGCCGAGAAATACCAGGTGCCGACGGTCAAGGTCACCGGCGGCCAGCGCATCGACCTGCTCGGCATCAAGAAAGAGGATCTGCCAGCCATCTGGGCCGACCTCAACGCGGCCGGCATGGTGTCGGGCCACGCCTACGGCAAGTCGATCCGTACCGTCAAGACCTGCGTCGGCGCCGAGCATTGCCGCTTCGGCACCCAGCTGGCGATGGACATGGGCGTCAAGCTCGAGAAGATGCTGTTCGACATGTACGCGCCGCACAAGGTCAAGCTCGCGGTGTCGGGCTGCCCGCGCAACTGCGCCGAGGCCGGCATCAAGGATGTCGGCGTGATCGGCGTCGACTCGGGCTACGAGCTCTATGTCGGCGGCAACGGCGGCATCAAGACCGAGGTCGCGCAGTTCCTGTGCAAGGTCAGGACCGACGAGGAAGTGATGGAGTACGCCGGCGCCTTCCTGCAGCTGTACCGCGAGCAAGGCTGGTACCTGGAGCGCACCTGCCACTGGCTGGAACGGGTCGGCCTGGACGCTGTCAAGCGCCAGGTGGTCGATGACGCCGCCGGGCGCCAGGCGCTCTACGCCCGCCTGCTCGACTCGTTGAAGGACGCCAAGGACCCCTGGCAGACCTCGCGCGAGACCCAGCCGGTCAAGCAGTTCATCCCGATCAAGCTCGAAGCCTGAAACGCCATCCAAGGAAACCAAGACATGACGACCTGGAACCTGATCTGCCCGCTGGACGACATCCCGCCGCTGGGCTCGCGCATCGTGCAGCGCCCGACGGGCGGCGACATCGCGATCTTCCGCACCGCGGCCGACGAGGTCTTCGCGCTGCACGACAAATGCCCGCACAAGGGCGGCCCGCTGTCGCAGGGCCTGGTGCACGGCAAGCGCGTGACCTGCCCGCTGCACGGCTGGAACTTCGAGCTCGAAAGCGGCCAGGCGGTGGCGCCCGACAGCGGCTGCAGCCAGACCTTCGCGGTCAAGGTCGAGGACGGCCAGGTCCTGCTGGCCCTGAACTGATCCCAGCAACAGGAGCACGCATGGCCGAAACCCGATCCACCTGCCCCTACTGCGGCGTCGGCTGCGGCGTGATCATCGAGTCGCAGGGCGACCGCATCACCGGCGTGCGCGGCGACCCCGATCACCCAGCGAACTTCGGCCGGCTCTGCACCAAGGGCCAGACGCTGCACCTGACCGCCACCGAAGCCATCACGCGCCAGGCCCGGCTGCTGCAGCCGATGCAGCGGCTGCAGCGAGGTACTGCGCCGCAGCCGCTCGGCTGGGATGGCGCGCTGGATCTGGCTGCCGGCCGGCTGGGCGACATCATCGAGCAGCACGGGCCCGACGCGGTCGGCTTCTACCTGTCGGGCCAGCTGCTGACCGAGGACTACCATGTCTTCAACAAGCTCGCACGCGGCCTGGTCGGCAGCAACCACATCGACAGCAACTCGCGGCTGTGCATGAGCAGCGCGGTGGTGGGCTACAAGCGCACGCTGGGCTCGGACGCGCCACCAACCTGCTACGACGACCTGGCGCGGGCCGACTGCCTGTTCATCAGCGGCAGCAACACGGCCTGGGCGCATCCGATCCTGTTCCGGCGCATCGAGGACGCGCGCGCCGGCATGAAGCTCATCGTGGTCGATCCGCGCCGCACCGAGACCGCCGAGCAGGCCGACCTGCACCTGCAGATCCAGCCCGGCACCGATGTACTGCTCTGCCACGGCCTGCTGCACATCATGCTGTGGGAGGGCTGGACAAGGCCCGACTACATCGCCAGACACACCAGCGGCTTCGAGGCACTGAAGGAACTGGTGCGCCAGGCCACGCCCGAGCGCGTCGCGCGCGGCTGCGGCGTCAGCGTCGAGGACCTGCACACCGCGGCACGCTGGTTCGCGCAATCGAACGCCACGCTCAGCCTCTACTGCATGGGCCTGAACCAGAGCAGCAGCGGCAGCGACAACAACGCCGCACTGATCAACCTGCACCTGGCGACCGGACAGATCGGCCGGCCCGGCGCCGGCCCCTTCTCGCTGACCGGCCAGCCCAATGCCATGGGCGGGCGTGAGGTCGGCGCCATGGCCACGCTGCTGCCCGGCCATCGCGACCCGGCAAACGCCGAGCACCGGGCCGAGATCGCCCGCCTGTGGGGCGTCGACCAGTTGCCCGCGCAGCCCGGCCTGACCGCGACCGAGCTGTTCCAGGCCGCCGCCGACGGCCGGATCAAGGCGCTGTGGATCGCCTGCACCAATCCGGCGCAATCGATGCCCGACCAGGCGCTGGTGCGGCGCGCGCTGCAACGCGCCGAATTCGTGATCGTGCAGGAAGCCTTCGCCACCGCCGCGAGCTGCGACTATGCCGACTTGCTGCTGCCGGCGGCGAGCTGGGGCGAGAAGGCAGGCACGGTGACCAACAGCGAGCGCCGCATTTCGCGCGTGCGCGCCGCCATCGCGCCGGCCGGCCAGGCCAGGCCCGACTGGCTGATCGCACGCGATGTCGCGCGCCGGCTCGAAGCGCGACTGCGCCCTGGCCAGCCCAGCCTGTTCGGCTTCGAGACGCCCGAGCAGGCCTGGCTCGAGCACCGCGAGAGCACGCGCGGGCGCGACCTCGACATCACGGGACTGAGCTATGCCTTGCTCGACCAGCTCGGCCCGCAGCAATGGCCGCTGCCGGCCGGTGCCAGCGAAGGCCAGGCCAGGCTCTACGCCGACGGCCTGTTCGCCGCGCCAGACGGCCGGGCGCGCTTCGCGGCCGATGCCTGGCGCCCGGTGGCCGAGCCGCGCTCGCCGCGCTACCCGTTCTCGCTCTCGACCGGGCGGCTGCGCGACCAGTGGCATGGCATGACGCGCACCGGCACGATCGGACGGCTGTTCGGCCATGCCCCCGAGCCGGCGGTCGGCCTGCATCCGGACGACCTGCTCGCACTCGGCCTGCAGGCCGGCGAGCTGGTACGGGTCAGCAGCGTGCGCGGCGCGATCGTGTTGCCGGTGCAAGCCGCACCCGAGCTGGGCCGGCAACAGGCTTTCATCCCGATGCACTGGGGCTCGGAGACGCTCGGCGGCCGCGATGCCGCGGGCCGGCCGCTGGCCGGCGTCAATACGCTGACCACCCCGGCCAGCTGCCCGCTGTCCAGGCAGCCCGAGCTCAAGCATTGCGCGGTCCGCATCGAGCAGGCCAAGCTGCCCTGGACCCTGCTCGGCCTGGCCTGGCTGCCGCCGGAGCGCGCGATCGAGGTCCAGCGCGAGCTGCGCGCCCTGCTGCCCGAGTTCGATTTCGCCAGCTGCGTGCCGTTCGGGCGCGAGCGCAGCGGCCTGCTGCTGCGCGCGGCCTGCGCCAAGCCGCCGCCGGCGGAACTGGTCGAGCGCATCGCCAGCTGGCTCGGCCTCGATAGCAGCGGGGTGCTGCGCTACGCCGACCACAAGCGCCAGCACAGCCGGGCGATCCGCCTGAGCCAGGTGGGCGCCAGCCAGCAGGTCGAGGCCTTCCTGCTGGCCGGCGACAGCCGGTCCGAACCCTGGCTCAGAACCCTGCTGCAGGACCAGCTGCCGGCGCAGGACTACGGTCGCCTGCTGCTCAGGTCCGACACGCAGGCACCCGTCGCGCTGGCGCCGCGCAGCCCTCAGGTCTGCAGCTGCCTCGACGTCAGCGAGGACGCGATCCGCCGCGCGCTGCCCGACTGTGGCGGCGACGGCACCCAGCGCCTGCTGCAGCTGCAGGACGGCCTGGGCTGCGGCACCCGCTGCGGTTCCTGCCTGCCGACGCTCAAGCGCCTGGTCGCGCTGGTGCCAGCCAGTGCCGCCCTGAGCTGCTGAGCTCACGCCCCGCTGCGGCATGGCCAGCGGCGGGGATTTTTTGCTTCATAACTCGAAGTCATCAGGCATCGCGGAAAATCGCTACATGGCCATCAGTCACTATCTCAAGGAAATCGGGCGCGGCAAGGACGGCGCCCGCTCGCTCGACCGCGCGCAGGCGGCCGACCTGTTCGGCGAGCTGCTCGACGGCCAGGTGAGCGAGCTCGAGCTCGGCGCCTTCTGTCTCGCGATGCGCATCAAGGGCGAGACACCCGAGGAGATGGCCGGCTTCCTCGACGCGACGGCCCTGCGCACCGACAAGGTGCCGACCCAGGGGCGCACCGCCGTGGTGCTGCCGAGCTACAACGGTGCGCGCAAGCTGCCGGTGCTCACGCCACTGCTGGCGCTGCTGCTGGCGCGCGAGGGCCTGCCGGTGCTGGTGCATGGCGCGGCGACCGAAAGCCGGCGCGTGAGCTCGGCCGAGGTGCTGGCGCTGCTCGGAGTGGCCGCCGACAGCAGCGTGCAGCCGCTGCAAGCCGGCCAGGTGCGCTTCGTGCCGACCGGCCTGCTGTGTCCGGGCCTGCAGCGCCTGCTCGAGGTGCGCCGGGTCATCGGCCTGCGCAACTCGGCGCACAGCCTGGTCAAGCTCATGAACCCCTGCGACGGCGACGCGCTGGTGGTCGGCAGCTACACCCATCCCGAATACCTGCTCTCGATGGGCAAGACCTTCGAGCTGACACGGCAGCGCGCGATGCTGCTGCGCGGCACCGAGGGCGAGCCGGTGGCCGATCCACGCCGCCTGCCGCAGATCGATGTCTTCCAGCAAGGCCAGCGCCGCTGCGTGCAGGAAGCCCAGGGCGGCCCGCTGGCCAGCCTGCCCGAGCTGCCCGCGATCGATGCCGCCAGCACGGCCGCCTGGATCAGCGAAGTGCTCGCCGGTCGCCGGGCCGTGCCGGCGCCGATCGCGCGCCAGGTGGAACATGTCTTGCAAGCGGTGCAGGCATCATGAGCGCTGATTGCCAACCTATGAACTCCACCCTGCCCCTGACCGCACCGGGCCAGGTCACTCTGGTCGGCGCCGGCCCGGGCGACCCGGAACTGCTGACGCTGAAGGCGGTCCGCGCGATCGGCGCGGCGACCGTGCTGCTGGTCGATGACCTGGTCAATGACGCGGTGCTGGAACATGCCTCACCGCGGGCCCGCATCGTCCATGTGGGAAAACGCGGCGGCTGCAAGAGCACGCCGCAGTCCTTCATCGAGAAGCTGATGATCCAGGCCGCCCAGGAGGGCGAGGTGGTGGTGCGGCTCAAGGGCGGCGATCCCTTCATCTTCGGCCGCGGCGGCGAGGAGGTCGAGCACCTGCAGGCCGCCGGCATCCCGGTCACGGTGGTCAACGGCATCACCGCCGGACTGGCCGCGCTCAGCTCGCTCAACGTGCCGCTGACGCACCGCGAACATGCCCATGGCGTGGTCTTCGTGACCGGCCACGCCAAGCCCGGCGATTCCGGCACCGACTGGGCGGCGCTCGCGCATTGCGCGCGCGAGGCCAGGCTCACGCTCGTGATCTACATGGGCGTCTCGAGCGCCGCCGCCATCCAGGCCGGCCTGCTGCAAGGCCTGCCGGCCGCCACGCCGACCGCGATCGTGCAGCGCGCCAGCCTGCCGCAGCAGCGCCATGCAGGCTGCACCCTGGACCAGCTGGTCGAGACGCTGCAGGCCGAACGGCTCGGCAGTCCGTCCATCCTGGTCGTCGGCGACGTGGTCTCGGGCCTGGCCCAGCTGCGCCAGCCAGCCGGCGCGCGCCAGGTCGCCTGAGACCGGGCCCGCCCCGTCAGCAGAGCAGCGCGGACGCAGCCAGCCAGGCCCGCGGTGCCCCTACGCTGGCAGCCGCGCTCAGGCCTCGAGCCAGCTCGGCCAGGGCCAGTCGAGCAGTTCGGCCAGGCGCTTGACCACCCAGCCGGCCTCGGCGGCCGACAGGCCAGTCTCGCCGCTGCTCAGGCCGGCATGGATGCGCTCGAGCACGTCGGACTCGTGCACGCCGAGCTTGAACTGCAGCTGCGCGGCCTGTTCGGTCAGCAACTGCGCCATGTCCTCGCACAGCTCGTGGCGCTGCGCGATGACCTCGTAGGGCTCGGTCGGCTTGATCTTGCCGGGCGGCACGAACAGCGCGACGAAGGATTCCGGCAGCAGGATCTGGCTTTCGCCATGGGCCAGGGTCTTGGCCATCTCAGGCCTCGTCGACAACCGGCTGCCTGACCTGCTGGTAGCGCTGGGCCAGCTCCTGGCGCACCTGCTTGCGCACCAGGGCCGCATCCCAGCGCCGCTTCTCGTCGGGGCTGAAGGGGCGCAGCGTGGGCACCTTGGCCGGCTTGCGGTCGTCGTCGACCGCGACCATGGTGAAGAAGCAGCTGTTGACATGGCGCACCACCTGGCTGCGGATGTCCTCGGCCACCACCTTGATGCCGATCTCCATCGAGGAGTTGCCGGTGTGGTTGACGCTGGCCAGGAAGGTCACCAGCTCGCCGACATGGATCGGCTGCAGGAACATGACCTGGTCGACGCTCAGGGTCACGACATAGTGCGAGGCATAGCGGCTGGCGCAGGCATAGGCCACCTGGTCGAGCAGCTTGAGGATGGCGCCGCCGTGGACATTGCCGGAGAAGTTGGCCATGTCGGGCGACATCAGCACGGTCATGCTGAGTTGGTGTGCGGGCAAGTTCATGATGGGGAGTTTATGCGGACCTGATGACAGAGAGGCAAGGATCACGCCAGCCGCGGGCCGGGCAAAGCCGCCTACACTCGCGGCCATGGAAAAATTCGATGTCGCCATCATCGGCGCCGGCGCGGCCGGCCTGTTCTGTGCCGGCGTGGCCGGCCAGCTCGGCCTGCGCGTGCTGCTGCTCGACCATGCGCCCAAGGTCGCCGAGAAGATCCGCATCTCGGGCGGCGGCCGCTGCAACTTCACCAACCGCGAGCTCGACCCGCGCCAGCCGCACAAGCATTTCCTGGGCGACAACCCCAACTTCTGCCGCTCGGCGCTGTCGCGCTACACCCCGGCCGACTTCATCGAGCTGCTGCAGCGCCACGCGATCCCGTTCCACGAGAAGCACAAGGGCCAGCTGTTCTGCGACCGCTCGGCGCAGGACCTGATCGAGCTGCTGCTGGCCGAATGCGCGGCCGGCGGCGTGCAGCGCTGGCAGCCCTGCGCGGTGCAGGCGGTCGGCTATTCCGATGCCGACCCGGCCGAGCGCTACCAGCTGCAGACCGACCGCGGCCCGGTCGGCTGCCGCTCGCTGGTGGTCGCCACCGGCGGCCTGTCGATCCCGAAGATCGGCGCCAGCGACTTCGGCTTCCGGCTCGCGCGCCAGTTCGGCCTCGATGTGGTCGAGCTGCGCCCGGCACTGGTTCCGCTGACCTTCGACGCCGCCGCCTGGGCCCCGTTCGCCGAGCTGTCGGGGCTGGCGCTGCCGGTGCGCATCGCCACCGGCGAGAAGAAGACGAAGATGGAATTCCTCGAGGACCTGCTGTTCACCCACCGGGGCCTGAGCGGTCCGGCCGTGCTGCAGATCTCGAGCTACTGGCGCCCCGGCCAGCCGCTGCGGCTCGACCTGCACCCCGAATCCGCGCTCGAGCCGCTGCTGCTGGAGGCCAAGGCCCGCTCGCGCAAGCTGCTGGCCAACGAGCTCGCGCTGCACCTGCCGAGCCGGCTGGCCGATACCTGGACCGCGCAGCAGCCGCAATGGCAGCGCCCGGTCAGCGACACGCCCGACAAGGCGATCGCCCAGCTGGCCCAGGGCCTGCAGCGCTGGGAGCTGACCCCGACCGGCACCGAGGGCTATGCCAAGGCCGAGGTCACGGCCGGCGGCGTCGATACCCGCCAGCTGTCCTCGCAGACCATGGAATCGAAGCAACCCGGCCTGCACTTCATCGGCGAGGTGGTCGACGTGACCGGCTGGCTCGGCGGCTACAACTTCCAGTGGGCCTGGTCGAGCGCGCACGCCTGCGCCCAGGCGCTGGCCGCCGACCGCATGGCCAGCGCCTGAGGCGGCCACGGCAGAGGTTCAGCCGCGCGCCTTGAGCGCACGCTCGATCCGGTCGCACAGGGTCTCGAGCACCTCGAGGCGCGACCAGTGCTTGTCGTCCGAGGCGACCACATGCCAGGGCGCGATCTGGGTCGAGGTGCGGTCTATCATGTCGCCGATCGCCTGCTCGTACTGCGGCCACTTGTCGCGGTTGCGCCAGTCCTCGTCGGTGATCTTGTAGCTCTTGTGCGGCGTCTCGCTGCGCTCCTTGAAGCGGCGCAGCTGCTCCTCGGGCGTGATCGCGAGCCAGAACTTGACGATCAGCACCCCGGACTCGGACAGCTCCTCCTCGAACTCGTTGATCTCGCCATAGGCGCGCATCCAGTCGGCCTCGGAACAGAAGCCCTCGACCCGCTCGACCAGCACCCGGCCATACCAGCTGCGGTCGAACAGGGTCGCGTGGCCGAACTTGGGGATGTAGCGCCAGAAGCGCCACAGATAGGGCTGGGCGCGCTCGTTCTCGTTCGGCGCCGCGACCGGGATCACGCGGTAGAAGCGCGCATCGAGCGCCTGCGTCAGGCGCCGGATCGTGCTGCCCTTGCCGGCCGCATCCATGCCCTCGAACACCACCACCAGCGACAGCTGCTGCAGGCGCGGGTCGCGGCTGAGCAGGTTGAGGCGGCCCTGCAGGGTCTCGAGCCGGTCCTCGTAGTCCTTGCGCGCGACGCTGCGGCCGTAGTCCTGCGCTGCCAGCAAGCTGAGCCGGTCGAGCGGCTGCGTCTCGGGCACCAGCGGCGCGGGCAGCGGCTGGGGCAGCGGCTGGGGCAGCGGCTGGGCAAGGCGCCGGTTGACCGAATCCAGCAGCAGCTGGCCCGCGCTCAGGTAGCGGTAATAGGGATCGCTGCCCTCGATCACGAGCCAGGGCGCCTCGCCGATGCTGGTCTTGCGCAGCGCCTCGTCGCTGACCCGGATGAACTCGTCGTAATGCCTGAGGTTGTGCTCCTCCTGCGGCGTCACGCGCCAGGCGGTCTTGGGCGAATCCTGCAGCTCCTTCATGCGCGCCTTGGCCGCCTTCTTCGACAGGTGGAACCAGAACTTGAGCAGCAGCACGCCCTCGGCCGCCAGCATGCGCTCGAACTGGCGGATGCGCTCGAGGCGGCGCACGAAATGCTCGCGCGTCTCGTGGCCCAGCGCATGCGCGCTGACGGGATCGGTGTACCAGTTGCCGAACAGGATGCCGATATGCCCCTTGGACGGCAGCACGCGCCAGAAGCGGAACATCTCGGGGTGGTGGCGCTCATGGTCGGCGATCGGACCGAAGGCCTCGGTGCGGATATGGCGCGGGTCCATCCACTCGTTGAGCACATTGACCGTCTCGCCGCGCCCGGCCAGGTCGACCCCGTTGACCAGGATCACGACCGCGAAGCGGGCCTCGCGCAGCAGCCGGAACTGCATGTCCAGCAAGGCCGCGCGCAGCTCGGGCTCGCGCTGCTTCCAGGTTTTCTTGTCTATGCGATGACCGATTTCCGCCGACTCGAACATGAATTCTCCAGTTTTTCCCGCCACTGTAACCGCGACAAGCGCCATTTGCAGGGCTATAATGCTCGTCTTTGCCGGCAAACCCCGTCGGCCAGATCACGATAGACGGGGAAAACTGCCGCAAGTGCGGATTCAAGGCCCGATCTTCCCTGGACACCGACAGCGGCGCAATTCTGTTATTAGCTAATGACCACCATCCGCGTTAAAGACAACGAACCGTACGACATCGCCCTGCGCCGCTTCAAGCGCACCATCGAGAAGCTGGGCCTGCTGACCGACCTGCGCGCCCGCGAGTTCTACGAGAAGCCCACCGCCGAGCGCAAGCGCAAGAAGGCTGCCGCCGTCAAGCGCCACTACAAGCGCGTGCGCTCGATGCAGCTGCCCAAGCGTCTGTACTGATCGCTGTATTCCGCTGCAGTCGTCCCTGACGACCGCGCACAAGCCCGCTGGAGGACGCTCAGGCGGGCTTTGTCGTTTCTGGCCCGTCCACCGGAGCGGCCAGGCGCTAAGATTCGCATTTACCTACAGGGCTGGACCATGGCACTCAAAGAGCAGATCACCGAAGACATGAAGACCGCGATGCGCGCCAAGGACATGGATCGCCTCGGCACCATCCGCCTGCTGCAAGCCTCGATCAAGCAAAAGGAAGTCGACGAGCAGATCACGCTCGACGACAGCGCCGTGATCGCCGTGCTCGACAAGATGCTCAAGCAGCGCAAGGACTCGATCACCGCCTTCGAGCAGGCCGGCCGCGACGACCTGGCCGCCAAGGAAAGGGCCGAGGCTGCCGTGCTGCAGGCCTACCTGCCCGCGCGCCTGAGCGCCGAGGAAGTGGCGGCCGCGGTCCAGGCCCTGGTGGCCGAGGTGGCGGCCGAGCTCGGCCACGCGCCGGGCGCCGCCGACATGGGCAAGCTGATGGCGGCGGCCAAGGCGGCGCTGGCCGGCAAGGCCGAAATGGCCCAGGTCTCGGCCGCCGTCAAGGCCGCCCTGGCCGGCTGAGCCCCGCGCAGCGACAGAAACCCGGCCCGATGCCAGCGCCCGCCGCCACCGAACAGGACCGCTCGCGCCCGATCGGCGTGTTCGACTCCGGCGTCGGCGGGCTGTCGGTACTGCGCGAGATCCGGCGCGCCCTGCCCGCCGAGACGCTGTGCTACGTGGCCGACTCGGCGCACGCTCCCTACGGCGAGCGCAGCGTGGCCTATATCGAGGCACGCTCGCGCCACATCATCGGCTTCCTGCAGGCGCAGGGCGCCAAGGCCGTAGTCGTGGCCTGCAACACCGTGACCGGACTGGTGATCGGACATCTGCGCGCGGCCTTTCCGGGCCTGCCGCTGATCGCGATCGAGCCGGCGGTCAAGCCGGCCGCGCAGTCCACGCACAGTGGCGTGATCGGCCTGCTGGCGACGCGCCAGACCGTCGCCAGCCCCGGGCTGCAGCGCCTGCTGCAGCTGCACGCCAGCGGCAGGCAAGTGCTGCTGCAGGCCTGCCCGGGCTGGGTCGAGCGGGTCGAACGCGGCGAACTCGACGGCGCCGAGACCGAGGCTGCGGTGGCGCAGTTCCTGCGCCCCCTGCTCGCGCAAGGCGCCGACACGCTGGTGCTGGGCTGCACCCACTACCCCTTCCTGGCACCGCTGATCCGCCGCCTGGCCGGACCAGCGGTGCAGGTGCTGGACCCGGCACCGGCCGTGGCGCGCGAGCTCGCGCGCCGGCTCGCGGCACTCGACCTGCTGAACCCGGCCACCGAGGTCGGCCGCGAGCAGTTCTGGACCAGCGCCGACCCGCGGCGCATCGGCCCCGTGATCAGCGCGCTCTGGGGCGCGCCGGTCGAGCCGGCCCTGCTGCCGGCGGCACTGCCGGCCACGGCAGCAACTTGAAACCTGCCCGGGCCGGCTGGACCGACCCTGGACAGAAGCGGCAGCAGCGGGCTTTAACTTTAACTGCCCGCCAGCTTCATGCGCTGGATCAGCACCGAACCCACGCTCTTGGCGCCGTAGTTGTAGACATCGGCGCCGACCGCGACGATCTGTTGCAGCATCTCGCGCAGGTTGCCGGCGATCGTGATCTCCTGCACCGGAAAGGCGATCTGGCCGTTCTCGACCCAGAAGCCCGAGGCGCCGCGCGAATAGTCGCCGGTCACGTAGTTGACGCCCTGGCCCATCAGCTCGGTCACGAACAGGCCGGTGCCGAGCTTGCGCAGCATCGCGTCGAGGTCGTCGCCCGGCTGGGTGAGCCGGCTGGCCAGGGTCAGGTTGTGCGAGCCGCCGGCATTGCCGGTGGTGCGCATGCCGAGCTTGCGCGCCGAATAGGTGCTGAGGAAATAGCCCTGGACGATGCCCGCCTCGACCACCTGGCGCTTCGCGGTGCGCACGCCCTCGTCGTCGAAGGGCGCGCTGCCCTTGCCACCGCGCAGATGCGGGTCTTCCAGGATGTCGATATGGTCGGGAAACACCTGGGTGCCCAGGCTGTCGAGCAGGAAGCTGGTCTTGCGATACAGCGCACCACCGCTGACCGCCTGCACGAAGCCGCCCAGCAGGCCGGCGGCCAGCGGTGCCTCGAACAGCACCGGGCATTCGGTGGTCGCGATCTTGCGCGGCTTCAGGCGCGACAGCGCGCGCTCGGCCGCATAGCGCCCGACCGCCTCGGGGCTGGCCAGGTCGGCCGGCGAGCGCATCGAGCTGTACCAGGCGTCGCGCTGCATGTTGGCGCCGCGGCCCGCGATCGGCGCGACCGAGAAGCTGTGGCGCGAGCTCGCGTAGCCGCCGCGGAAGATGCCGGGCCGGCCACGTTCGCCGCCGCGCATGTGCTCGGTGAAGAAATGCGACTGCTGGGCCGAGACGCCCGCGCCCTCGCTGTTGCTGATCTTCTTGCTGGTCGCGAAGGCCGCCGCCTCGCAGCGCAGCGCGATCTGCATCGCCTCCTCGGGCGTGACGGCCCAGGGATGGAACAGGTCGAGGTCGGGGTAGTCGTTGGCGATGTCCTGCTCGTCGGGCAGGCCGGCGACCGGGTCCTCGGCCGTGAAGCGCGCGATGTCATAGGCCGCCTGCACCGTGCGCCGGATCGCCGCCGGACTGAAGTCCGAGGTCGAGGCATTGCCGCGCCTGTGGCCCAGATAGAGGGTAACGCCGAGCGACTTGTCGCGGTTGCGCTCGACATTCTCGAGCTCGCCCTTGCGCACCGAGACGCTCAGGCCCGCGCCTTCGGAGACGTCGATGCCGCCATCAAGCGCGCCGAGCTTGCGGGCGTGCGAGAGCGCGAGATCGGACAGCTCCTCGAACTGGGCCCGGCTGAACTGGAAGCCAGTCTCGGGCTGGGACTGGGGCGAAGGGGTGGAGGCGGCGCTGGTCTTCTTCATGTCGGCGGCTATGATACTTGGCATGTCACGCAAACCCACCAAAGGCTATTACGTCAAAGGCCACTTCGTCGCTGAAGGCAGCGAACTCGACCTCGAACTCAAGCGCGAACTGCGCGGCGACGTCGACCAAAGCCGCACCGATCTGAAGAAGCACAGCGAGCACCTGCAGTCGCTCGGCGAGCAGCTGCTCACATTGCGCCGCGGCCTGCTCGACAAGCTGGCGCTGCCCGACCGCCTGCTCGACGCCATGGCCGAAGCCAAGCGCATCACCAACTTCGAAGGCAAGCGGCGCCAGATGCAGTTCATCGGCAAGCTGATGCGCAAGCTCGACGAGGCGACCGTCGCCGCGATCGAGGAGGCGCTCAAGGTCCAGCACCAGGGCAGCGCCAAGGACACGCTGCGCCTGCACCAGGCCGAGCAATGGCGCGACCGCCTGATCGCCGAGGACGAGGCGCTCGAGGCCTGGCTGCAGCTCGACCCGGACGCCGACCTGCAGCGCCTGCGCACGCTGGTGCGCCAGGCGCGCAAGGACGCCGTGCCGGCGCAAGAAGGCGAGGCGCCGCGCCACGGCAAGTCCTACCGCGAGATCTTCCAGCTCGTGCGCGCCAAGCTCGACGGCGATGCCGCCGCGGCCCAGGCCGCCGAGGATGGCGTTGAGGACGAGGAAGACGCATGAGTCAAGCCCTGAACGCCGGTCCGGAGCCGGTGCGGATCGGCATCGTCTCGATCAGCGACCGCGCCTCCTCGGGCGTCTACCAGGACCAGGGCCTGCCCGCGCTGCAGGACTGGCTGAGCCGGGCGCTAAAGAACCCGATCCAGTTCGAGGCGCGGCTGATCCCCGACGAGCAGGCCCTGATCAGCCAGACCCTGGTCGAGCTGGTCGATGCCGGCTGCTCGCTGGTGCTGACCACCGGCGGCACCGGGCCGGCGCTACGCGATGTCACGCCCGAGGCCACGCTGGCGGTCGCGCACAAGGAGATGCCGGGTTTTGGCGAACAGATGCGCCAGATCAGCCTGGCCTTCGTGCCGACCGCCATCCTGTCGCGCCAGGTCGCGGTGATCCGGGACCAGAGCCTGATCATCAACCTGCCGGGCCAGCCCAAGGCCATCGCCGAGACCCTGGCCGGACTGAAGGACGCCGACGGCAGGCAGCTGGTCAAGGGCATCTTCGCGGCCGTGCCCTACTGCATCGACCTGATCGGCGGCCCCTATCTCGAAACCCACGACGACATTTGCCAGGCCTTCCGGCCCAAGAGCGCGATCCGGCCACCGCGCGGCTGAAGCCGCCAGACCGGCCGGATCTGGGCCACGGGGTCGGCGCAGCGGCAAGCGCCGGCCCGGCGGGCGCTCAGCCAGCGCTCACTTGCCTACCATCTCGTTGAACTTGTCGGCCGGGAAATGCTCGACCTTGGCCGCATCGACCGGCAGGCCGGGCGCACGGGCGCAGGCCAGCTTCTCGATCGCCTGCCACAGCAGCGCGATCTGGTGCTCGTGGCCGGCCGCGTTGTCGATCAGGCCGCGCATGGCCTGGGACAGCGGGTCGTCGTTCTGCGTCACGCCATAGGCCGAGAAGCCCATCTTGGACGCCGCCTCCTCGCGCTTGGCATCGGCCTCGGCCTGGATGATGCGCGCCGGGTTGCCAACCGCGGTCGCACCCGCCGGCACCGGCTTGGTCACCACCGCATTGCTGCCGACCTTGGCGCCATCGCCGACGGTGAAGCCGCCCAGCACCTTGGCGCCGGCGCCGACCACCACATCGCGGCCCAGGGTTGGGTGCCGCTTGGCACCCTTGTAGAGCGAGGTGCCGCCCAGCGTGACGCCGTGGTAGATGGTGCAGCCGTCGCCGATCTCGGCCGTCTCGCCGATCACCACCCCCATGCCATGGTCGATGAAGACGCGCTCGCCGAGCTTGGCGCCCGGATGGATCTCGATCCCGGTCAGGAAGCGGCCCAGGTGCGACACGAAGCGCCCGAGCCAGCGGTAGCCGCGCGTCCAGCAGCCATGCGCCAGCCGGTGCAGCAGGACCGCATGCAGGCCCGGGTAACAGGTCAGCACCTCCCAGCGCGAGCGCGCGGCCGGGTCGCGTTCCAGGATGCAGTCGATGTCGGTCTTGAGGCGGGAAAACATGCTCGGGTCCAATCTGGCCTACAGTCTAGCGCCTGGCCTGGGCGGCGGTCTGCAGCATGGCGCGCGCCACCCCGCGCAGGATATGGACGTCCTCCTCGGTCGGCTGCGCGCGGTTGCAGAGCTGGTTCAGGCGCGGCAGCAGCTTCCTGGGCGCTGCCGGGTCGAGGAAGCCGACGGCGACCAGCGCCTGCTCCCAGTGCGCGAGCAGGCCGGCGACCGCCTGCGCATCGGCCAGCCGCGGCTCGGGCGCCCCCGAGGGGGCCAGCGCGAAGCCGCCGAGCGCCTGCCGCCACTCGTAGGCGATCAGCTGCACGGCAGCGGCCAGGTTCAGCGAGCCGTAGTCGGGCGCGGTCGGGATGCTCAGACAGGCATGGCAGCGGTAGACATCCTCGTTCTTCATGCCGTAGCGCTCGGAGCCGAACAGGAAGGCGACGCCAGTCGGGACGGCGGGCGCCGGCTCAGGCGCAGACGGCGTGGTACCGTCAACCGGATCAGCCGCCGCCGCGCCCGCTGCCGGCTCACCGGTATCGCCGCCCCGTGATGCCGCGGGACTGAGCAAGCGCGCGGCCAGTGCGGCCAGGTGCTCGCGCGGCGCCACCGTGGGCGGGCCGAAGTCGCGCGGCGTCATCGCGGTCGCGCAGACATGGGAGACCCCGTCGAGCGCCTCGTCCAGCGTCGGCACGATGCGCGCGCGCGCCAGCACATCGTCGGCCCCGCTGGCCAGCGCCAGCGCCTCCTCGCGCTGCAGCACGTCGGGCCAGCGCGGGCGCACCAGCACCAGTTCGTCGAAGCCCATCACCTTGATGGCGCGCGCGACGGAGCCGACATTGCCGGCGTGACTGGTCTCGATCAGGATGAAGCGGGTTCGCATATGGCGCAAATGATGACGAAAGGATAGAATCGCGCTATTGTCGCCGTCATCGCACGGCCCCTTATTCGTTCCTCACACAATTCATGTCTGCTCATCTGCACCCCATGCTCAACGTGGCCATCAAGGCTGCGCGCGCCGCTGGCGCCATCATCAACCGTGCCGCCCTCGATGTCGAGTCGGTCCGCGTCGCCGCCAAGCAAACCAACGACTTCGTGACCGAAGTCGACAAGGCCGCCGAGGACATCATCATCTCGACCCTGCTCGAAGCCTATCCCGAGCACGGCATCTGGGCCGAGGAATCGGGCCGCCGCGAAGGCACGGGTGCAGGCAAGCGACATATGTGGATCATCGACCCGCTCGATGGCACCACCAACTTCATCCACGGCTTCCCGGTCTACTGCGTCAGCATCGCGCTGATGTACAACGGCAAGATCGAGCAGGCCGTGATCTACGATCCGAGCCGCAACGACCTGTTCTGCGCCACCAAGGGCCGCGGCGCCTACCTGAACGACCGCCGCATCCGCGTGGCCAAGCGCACCCAGCTGCGCGACTGCCTGATCAGCACCGGCTTTCCCTTCCGTCCGGGCGACAACTTCAAGAACTACATGGCGATGCTGACCGAGGTCATGCCGCGCGTCTCGGGCGTGCGCCGCCCGGGTTCGGCCGCGCTCGACCTGGCCTACCTCGCCGCCGGCTTTTCCGACGGCTTCTTCGAGACCGGCCTGAGCCCCTGGGACGTCGCCGCCGGATCGCTGCTCGTGACCGAGGCCGGCGGCCTGGTCGGCAACTTCACCGGCGAGGCCGACTTCCTCGAGCAGAAGGAATGCCTGGCCGCCAACCCGCGCGTCTACGGCCAGCTGGTCGGCATGCTCGGCAAGTACAGCAAGTTCGCCAGCGCGGGCGACAAGGCTGGCGTGCGCCAGGCACAGGCCGGTGCCGAGGCCGAGGCCGACAACGCAGCCGCCGAGGGCAGCGCAGCCCAGCCGGCGACCGAAGCCGAACCCAAGGCCGACGAAGCGCCGTTCTGACGCTGCACCCCTGCCCGCCAAAGCCCGCCCTGCCCTGCAGCGCGGGCTTTTTTCATTGCCCCATCACTCAGTAAAAAACAGAATCAAATTCAATGATTATCTGATTTTTCCGACTTCTCGAACGGACTACGCTTGTTCCCATGTCCAGGCTGGTGCCCGGTGGCTCGACGGTTCGAGCCGACCCGAGCCGGCCCTTTCCTTCGAGGAGTCCATCATGAATCCTGTGATCGTCCATCGCCGCAGCGCCGCCCAGTCGGGCTGGGGGTCCGGCATCGCCACGCACCGGGTGCTGCGCAACACCTATGCCCTGCTGTCGCTGACGCTGCTGTTCAGCGCCGGCAGCGCCGCACTCGGGGTGGCGCTGCGCCTGCCGGCCCCCGGCATGCTCGTGACGCTGGCGGGCTATTTCGGCCTGCTGTTCCTGATCCACAAGGTGCAGCACAGCGGCTGGGCGATTCCGGCCGTGTTCGCGCTGACCGGCTTCATGGGCTACACGCTGGGCCCGCTGCTGTCGATGCACCTGGCGCTGCCGGGCGGCGCGCAGAGCATTGCGCTGGCGCTGGGCGCCACCGGCGTGACCTTCCTGGCGCTGTCGGGCTGGGTGCTGGCGACCCGGCGCGACTTCAGCTTCATGGGCGGCTTCCTGTTCGCCGGCATGGTGGTGGCGCTGCTGGCCGGCCTCGGCGCGGTGTTCTTCGAGCTGCCGGCGCTGGGCCTGGCGGTGTCGGCCATGGTGGCGCTGCTGTCGGCCGGCATGATCCTGTTCGAGACCAGCCGCATCGTCAACGGCGGCGAGACCAACTACGTGCTGGCCACGGTCAGCCTGTTCGTCTCGCTGTTCAACCTGTTCACCAGCCTGCTGAGCCTGTTCGGCTGGAGCGGCGGCAAGGACTGACAGGGATGGCTGCCCGGGGCTCCGCACTGCTGCGGGCCCCGCGGCAGAAAAACGGCCGCCACCCCCATATCCCACTGGAAAACATCAGACTTCGCGTGAATAATCGGCCCGACAGCAAGATCCCCATGATTCAAGTCCCAGGCCAACGGGACAGGAAAGCAGATCAAGCATATGTCGTGGTACAGCAAAGTCTTGTGGTCCGAGGGCCTATTCCTGCGGCCACAGCATCTCCAGCAGCAGGACCGGCATCACGAATGGTGGGTCGAGGCCCGGGTGCGCAGCCTGGGCAGTCATTTCTGGGGCTTTTTCGCGCTGGAGCTCGATGCCCCGGCGCTGCTGAGCGGCCAGCTGGCGCTGGATTCGGCCCGAGGCGTGCTGCCGGACGGCACGCCGTTCGACTTCCCCGCCACCGACGAAGCCCCCGGCGCGCTCGAGGTGCCGGCCGGACTGCACGATGCGCTGGTCTACCTGACCTTGCCGCTGCGCCGCCCCGACAGCCTGGAGGCGGTGCGCCCGGAGCAGCCGGCCGGGCTCGCGCGCTACCGCTACGCCGACGAGGCCGTCATCGACTCGACCGGCAGCGCGACCGCACCGGAACCGCTGGAAATCGGCCAGCCCAACCTGAGGCTGGCGCTCGAACCGCAGGCGGGTGATGACGTCGTGCGGCTGGCGGTCGCGCGCATCGTCGAGCGCCGGCCCGACAACAGCCTGGTGCTGGACCGGAACTTCATCCCGCCGCTGCTGTCCTGCCGCGCCTCGCCGCTGCTGTGGGGCTGGCTGCGCGAGCTCAATGGCCGGCTGGCGCAGCGCGGCCAGGCGCTCGCCGCCCGTCTCGGCCAGCCGGGCCAGGGCGGCATCGCCGAGATCGCCGACTTCATCTTGCTGCTGACGATCAACCGCCACCAGCCGCTGCTGGAGCATCTCGCGGACCTGTCCCAGCTCCATCCCGAACGCAGCTTCAGCGCTCTGCTCGCGCTGCATGGCGAGCTTGCGACGCTGGCCAGCGCGGAGCGCCGGCCCTTGCCGCTGCCGCCCTACCAGCATGATGCGCTGGAGGCTTGCTTCGTGCCGCTGCTGCGCGAACTCCGGCTCGGGCTGGCCAGCTTGCAGGAGCCGCAGGCGATCCCGATCGAACTCAAGGACCACCAGCAGGGCCGCTATGTCGGCCTGATTCCCGACCACAGCCTGCTGCGGCAGGCCAGCTTCGTGCTCGCGGTCAAGGCCCAGCTGGCGGGCGAGACGCTGCGCACCCGCTTTCCGGCCCAGGCCAAGCTCGGCCCGGTCGAGCGCATACGCGACATCGTCAACCTGCAGCTGCCGGGCCTGCGGCTGAGCCCGCTGCCGGTCGCGCCGCGCCAGCTGCCCTACCACGCCGGCTTCAGCTACTTCGGGCTCGAGCAGAGCGGGGAGCTCTGGCAGCAGCTCGAGTCCTCGGGCGGGCTGGGGCTCTACATCACGGGCGACTACCCAGGGCTGGAGCTGGCCCTGTGGGCGATCCGGAGCTGAAGCGCCAGGCCGCGCGCTCCAGCCGCCCGGACCCGCCATCAGCTCCGACAGGGAGGCAGGCATGGAACAGACGCTGTTGATCACCGGGCCGGACCATTGGCCGGCTGCCATGGCCAGGCTGCGCCAGCCAGCGCCGCGGCTGGAACAGCTCATGCCAGACTGGCAGACCGGCATCAACCCGCTGGTGGCCGCGGCCAATCCCCTGCTCGCACTCGCAGCCAGCTTGCGCCAGCAGGTCCATCACCCCGACCCGGCCGGCCTGCGCGAGACCCTGACCCAGGCGATCAAGCTGTTCGAGTCGCGGACGGTGGCCGTCGGGGTCGGACATGGCGAGCGGCTCGCGGCGCGCTATGCGCTGTGCACCTTGCTCGACGAGGTGGCGGCCGGCACGCCCTGGGGCGAGCCGGTCTGGGCCCAGCGCAGCCTGCTGGTGCAATTCCACAACGAGGCCTGGGGCGGCGAGAAGTTCTTCCTGCTGCTCGGCAAGCTGGCCGAACGCCCGCAAGAACACCGCGCCTTGCTCGAGCTGCTGTATCTGATCCTCGCGCTGGGCTTCGAGGGGCGCTACCGGGTGCTGGCCAACGGCCGCGCCCAGCTCTGCGAGCTGCGCGAGCGGCTGGCACAACAGCTCGCCAGCCAGCGCGGCCCCATCGAGCACGAACTGTCCCCGCAATGGCGCAGCGAGGCCGCCACGCTACCGGTCCAGCACAAGCGCACGCCGGCCTGGGTGTTCGCCGCGCTGGCGGCGCTGCTGCTGGCCCTGGTCCATGGCGGACTGTCGTTCGCGCTCAACCGCCAGTCCGACCCGACCTTCTCGGCCATCCTGGCGCTGCGCCTGCCCCCCATGTCGCCAGCCACGGCACCAGCCCCCGATCGCCTGGGCCGGCTGCTCGCCGCCGAGATCGCCTCAGGCGCCTTGACGGTGCGCGACCTGCCTGACCGCAGCCTCGTGATCGCACAGGGCGACCAGCTGTTCGAACCCGGCAGCGCGACGGTCTCCGACAGCTTTGCCCGCCTGCTCAAGCGCATCGGCGTGGCGGTCGCGCACACGCCGGGCCAGCTGCTGGTCCGGGGCCATACCGATGACCGTCCGATCCGCTCGCTGCGCTTCCCGTCGAACTGGCACCTGTCGCTGGCGCGCGCGGAGGCCGCGGCCCGGCTGCTGCAGCCGATGCTGGGCGATCCGGCCAGGCTCAGGACCGAGGGACTGGCCGACAGCGAGCCGGTCGCGAGCAACCAGAGCGCCGAGGGCCGCGCGCGCAACCGGCGCGTCGAGATCGTGCTCTACACCTCGGCGCCGGGCCGCTGAACGGCCAGACGCTGCGGCAGGCACGCGAACCAAGGACAGTGAGCATGAGGAGATTCTTCAACGCCCTGCTCCAGCCGGCCCCGCTCAAGCTGCTCGGCCTGCTGGCCCTGGCCCTGCTGGTCTGGTGGATCGGCCCGCTGGTCGCGATCGCGGGGCATATACCGCTCGAATCCGCCCGCTCGCGCGGGATCGCGATCGCGCTGCTGCTGCTCGCGTTCGCGCTGCGGGCCGGCCGGCGCCGCTTCCGGACCAGCAGCGGCGCAGCGGAGCTGTGGCAGCGCCTGCTCGGCCGGCCGGCCAAGACCGCCGAGCCGGCCGAGGTCCAGCGCTTGCGCCAGCGCCTCGAGCAGGCGATCGAACGGCTGCACGAGGGCCGGCCCCATGCGGTCGGCCTGCTGGCGCGGCTGCTGGAGCTGGGCGGTGGACGCCAGCGCGATCCGCGGCCCTGGTATCTGTGGCTCGGTGCGCCGGGCTCGGGCAAGACCAGCGCCCTGGCCCATGCCGGCCTGCCCTTGGCGCGCAGCGACAGGCCAGCCAGCCATGCGGTCGAGCCGCAGGGCGACAGGTCCGACTGCGACTGGTGGATAGGCGAGCAAGCGGTGCTGCTCGATACGGCCGGCCGCTACGCGAGCCAGGACTCGGGACAGGCCAGCGACCGGGAAGGTTGGCTGGGCTTGCTCGGACTGCTGCGCCAGCACCGGCCCGATCAGCCGCTCAACGGCGTGATCCTGACGCTCAGCGCTGCCGAGCTGCTCGAGCCCGCCGAGAACGCTGCTGCGCGGCAAGCACAGGCGCTGCGGGCCCGGCTGCAGGAGCTGGAGCAGCAGCTGGGACTGCGCCTGCCGGTCTACCTGCTGGTCACCAAGGCCGACCTGATCGCGGGCTTCGAGCCCTTCTTTGCCACGCTGGACCAGGCCGGCCGCGACCAGGTCTGGGGCTGCACCCTGCCCCTGGACGGGCCAGCGGCCACCGATCCGGTCCAGTCGCTGGTGCCCCGGCTCGACGCGCTGCGCGAGCGCCTGCAGGACCAGCTGCTGAGCCGGCTGCAGCAGGAACCCGATCTCGACCGGCGCTGCGCCATCGCTGGCTTCGACCAGCGGTTCGCGGCCTGCTGCCGCCAGCTGCTGCCTTTCGTCCAGGCCCTGTTTCCAGCCTCCGGGACCGCGCCGACAGCGCGACTACGCGGCGTCTACTTCAGCAGCGCCCTGCAGCAGGGCCAGCCGTTCGACCCGTTGCTGTCGCGGCTGGGCCAGGCCTGCGGCCTGGAGCGGCGCTGGCTGCCCTCATGGACAGGCCAGGGCCGCAGCTATTTCCTGTCCCGGCTGCTGCGGGAGCTGGTATTCGCCGAGCCGCAGCTCGCGGGCCTGGCGCAGGACGACCAGAAGCGGCGCGGGCGCCTGCAGCTCGGCCTGCTAGCGGCCAGCGTTGTCTGCAGCCTCGCGCTGCTGGCGGGCTGGGCCCTGAGCTACCGCAACAACAGCCGCTATGTCGCGCAGGTCGATCAGGCAGTCGCCGCGGTCCGGCCGATGCTGGCGCCAGCGGCCCAGACCCCGGCACAGGACCTCGCCGCCCTGCTGCCGCTGCTCGAGACCGTGAGCCAGATCTCGGCCACGCCGACCAGGGCCTTGGGCGAACCGGGCATAGGCATGGGACTGGGCCTGTCCCAGGGCGACAAGCTCGACGCCGCGGCGCGCCAGGCCGGCGGGGCGCTGCGACACGAGCTGCTGCTGCCGCGGATCAGCCAGCGTCTGAGGCAGCAGCTGCATGAGCCAAACGGCAGCGACCCCGAGTTCAGCCATGAAGCGCTCAAGGCCTATCTGATGCTGCACGAGCCGGCGCATTTCGACGCAAGCGCGCTCAAGGCCTGGATACTGCGCGACTGGGAACGCCAGCCCGCTGGCGCACCGAATGGCGCCGGGCGCGCGGCACTCGAGCGCCAGCTCGATGCCTTGTTCGCGGCCGGTCCGCCCAGCCTGCCGATCGGGCCCGACCAAGCCCTGGTCGCGCGCACGCGCGAGCGGCTGCTGCAAGAGCCGCTGTCCAGGCACCTCTACGGCCGACTCAGGCGCGAAGGCGTCGGCCCCCCGCTCACGGACTTCAGCCTGTTGCAGGCCGTCGGCCCCGAGGCGGCGCTGGTGTTTGCCAGGCGCAGCGGCAAGCCTTTGAGCGAGCCACTGCCCGGGCTCTACACGCGCGCAGGCTACCGGCAGCATTTCGGACCCGGACTCGATCGCATCAGCCACCAGCTGGTGGCGGAAGCGGCATGGGTGCTGGGACCTAGCGCTGGCCTCCAGCAGGCCCAGGCCGGCGCCATCGCGCAGCAGGTGCGCGAGCTCTACCTGCAGGACTATGCCCGGATCTGGGAAGCGCTGCTGGCCGACCTGGCGCTGCGGCCATCGGCCAGCCTGGCGCAAAGCGTGCAACTGGCCCGGCTGCTCTCGAGCCCGGACTCGCCGCTGCTCAAGCTGGTCACGGCCATCGTGCACGAGACCACCCTGGTGCCAGAACCGGTGCCAGCTACCGACCCGTCCGATAGCCGGCTGGCCCAGGCCAAGGCGCAGCTCGGCAGGCTGTTCGGCCAGGACCGCTTGCCGGGGGTGATCCCCGAGCAGGACCCGGCAGCGCAAAGGCTGGTCGACGAGCGCTTTGCCGCGCTGCGCCAGCTCGTCGCGGGCGATGCGCAATCGGCGCCGATCCAGGCGCTGCTCAAGCGACTCGACGAGTTCTACCTGCAGCTCGTGGCCAGCGAGGCAGCGCTGCGCGACCGGCTGCCGCCACCAGCCGGCGACGCGGGCGCACGGCTCAAGGCCGAGAGCGCCAGGCTGCCCGAGCCCCTGCGCCAGCTGCTGCCCCAGCTGGCGGACATGGCAGCGGGACAGGCGCTGAGCGCGACCCGGCAGAAGCTGTCAGCCGAGCTTGGCCAGCAGATCGGCAGCTTCTGCCGGCTGGCGACAGAGGGCCGCTATCCCTTCCTGCGCAGCAGTTCGCGCGACGTGACGCCGGAGGACTTCGCGCGCCTGTTCGGGCCAGGCGGGCTGTTCGACCAGTTCTTCCAGCAGCAACTGGCACCCCATGTCGACAGCAGCAGCCGGCCCTGGCGCTTCCGCCAACCACAGTCCTTCGGCGGCCCGGGCCAACTGGTGCAGTTCGAGCGCGCGGCCATGATCCGCGATGTCTTCTTTGGCGCCGGCCTGCTGCGCTTCGACTTCAAGCTGCTCGAGGTCGACCCCAACCTGGGGCCGCTGACGCTGGAGATCGACGGCCAGCGGCTGCTGTTCGACCCGGCACAGTCCAGGCGGCAGTCGATCCAGTGGCAGGGCCCACGCAACGGCCTGACGGCCGAGCTCAGGCTCGGGACCGAGCTGATCGCCGCGGAAGGTCCCTGGGCGCTGTGGCGGCTGCTGGACCGCGCGCGCCTCGAGCCGCTCGGCGCACCGGAAAAGTTCAAGGCCAGCTTCGAGGCCGGCAGCCAGCGCGCCAGCTTCGAGGTCACGGCGGCCAGCGTGCGTCAGCCGCTGCGCCTGCGCGAGCTGGCCGAATTCCGTTGTCCGCAAGGACTTTGACGGCAGGAAGGAGAGCCACCATGGTGCTGCAACTCGAGCCGGTCCAGTACGAGGCGATGGGCCGCGCCAGCTACCTGCAGCGGCTCAGGGAGCTGATACGCGAGCATTTCCCGCGCCAGTCCGCCGGGATAGACGACGACCGGCTGGACGAGCGGCTCTGGGCCCAGACCCTGCTGGCGCGCCGCTACGGGCTGGAGGACGAACGCTCGGCCGCCCGCTTCGCGCTGAGCGCCTTCCTGCTCGGCGAGGGCTTCGACCGCAGCATACCGGCGCTGGCCCAGATCCTGGATTCGGACCAGCTCTCGCCCAGCCGCAAGGCACAGGCGCTGGAGGACTTCACGCTGCTGCTGTTCTCGATCCTCGAACGTCAGCGCAGCGCTGCGGAGCAGGAGCCTGCGCCATGAAGCCATCCACCCCACTCAGGCCCAGCAGGCACCGAGTACGCCCATGAGCACCCGATCCAGCCCGCCACTGCCGCGGGACGAACAGACCATCGTGCTGGGAGGCCAGGCGGCCGCCCAGGGCCCGGACAGCCCGCATGACCTGCTGCCCAACGGCACCCGGCTGCACGAATTCGAGATCACCGGACTGATAGGCGAAGGCGGCTTCGGCGTGGTCTATCAGGCCTACGACCACCTGCTGCTGCGCCGGGTCGCGCTGAAGGAATATCTGCCCGCCGCACTGGCCGCACATGGCCATGACCAGTCGGTGGTGCTGCGCTCGCAGCGCCATGCCGACAGCTATGCCAAGGGACTCGAGAGCTTCGTCAACGAGGCCAGGTTGCTGGCGCGCTTCGACCATCCGGCGCTGGTCAAGGTGCACCGCTTCTGGCAGGCGAACGACACCGCCTACCTGGTCATGCCCTACTACGAGGGCCCGACCCTGAAGGCCGCGGTGCAAGCCATGGCGGACCCGCCCGACGAAGCGTGGCTCAGGGACCTGCTGGAGCCGCTGCTCGATGCCCTGGAGCTGCTGCACCGGCAGGACTGCCTGCACCGGGACATCGCGCCCGACAACATCCTGCTGCCCGAGATCGGCCATCCGGTGCTGCTCGACTTCGGTGCCGCGCGGCGCGTGATCGGCGACATGGGCCAGGCGCTGACCGTCATGCTCAAGCCGGGCTATGCACCGATCGAACAGTTCGCCGAGATGCCCGGCATCCGGCAAGGCCCGTGGACCGATCTCTACGCGCTCGGCGCCGTCCTGCACTGGATCATCACCGGACAGACGCCGCCGCCGGCGGTCGGTCGCATGCTGCGCGCCCCCTACGAGGCACTGACGGTCCGAGTCGCCGGACGCTACTCGGAAGCCCTGCTGCATGGCATCGACCGCTGTCTGGCGCTCAAGGGCGAGGACCGGCCGCAGTCGGTGGCCCAGTTGCGCGCGCTGCTGGAACCGGCTGCCTCTGCCTCTGCCTCTGCCTCTGCCACTCCTGCTCCAGCCCAGGCCCCGGCCAGTCCGGAGACCACGACAGCGCCCCCAGCACCGGCATCCGCACTGCCTCAGGCCCAGACACTGGCGCCGCGCCAAGCACCGGAGCCAACACCAACGCCGGCGCCGGCAACCACCAGCCGGCTGGATACCCACTGGCGCCAGCACCGCCGCGGGTACCGCGCCGCAGCCCTCGCCAGCGTTGCCGTGGTGGCCAGCAGCCTGCTGCTCGGCTGGTTGCTGGATGCTCCGGAACTGCCAGCGCTGCAAGCCGCCAACCTCGGACAGCCGACTGCCACCGCCCAGGCGAAGCCGGCAGAATCCGCGGCCTCGCCGCAGCCTCCTGCAACCGATCCCGTCGCCATGACGCCACCCGCCGTCAGCCTGGAAGCGGCCTGGCAAACCGTCCTCGCGGCGGCCTCGCCCGATTTCGGACTGAGCGTCTCGGGGCTGAAGAACCCGCTGCAAGTGGGACGCGACAGCCTGAGCCTGGATCTGCTCAGCCAGCGGGATGGGTGGCTGCACCTGCTGCTGTGGGACCGCGCCAACGGACAGCTCGGCCTGCTGCTGCCCAATGCGCTCGATCCGGCACCGCAGATCCAGGCCGGCCAGCCGCTGCGCCTGCCCCGACCGGGCTGGCAGTACCAGGCCGACCTGCCAGCCGGCGACTGGGAAATCCTGCTGCTGGTGTCCGAGTCGCAGCGCGACTTCACTGATCTGGGCTGGACCCGGAACGGCATCATGTTCGCAGCCTCCAGGGAGCGGATCGAGCAGGCGCTCGCCAGTGCCCGCTCGGGCCAGCTGGCCCTGGCAGGGCGGCCGGATTGTCCGCCCGGCGCCCCCTGTCCGGCCGGCTACGGCGCCCTGCGCCTGGGCCTGCGCGAGACCGAGGCCCGCTAGCCAAAGCGGCTGAGCGCGAGTTTTCCGCCCGCCAGCCCAAGCGCCAGCCCCTGGCCAGGCTGCGGCGCCTCGCACAGGAAGCTGCGCAAGGGACCGAACAGGGCCTGCAGTTGGTCGGCCTCCAGCTGCGGCGCGACCAGCGCCAGCACGCGCGGGTCGTACCAGCGAAACCAGAGGGTTTCGCCAGCAGGCCCATAGGCCAGGCCGAGCTGGCGCAGATGGCGACGCAGCGCCGCCAGGTCCATCGCCTCGGGCGCCAGCAGATAGACCCCCCAGTGGCTGCCCCAGCCCGCGAGCAGCCAGTCGGGCAGCGGCCCCTGGCGCGGCAGCTCGAGCAGATAGGGCGCCAGCTCGGCCACTTCGGGCTCCAGCTGGCCCTGGAACAGGCAGCTCCAGCGCGGGGCCGACGGGCCGTGCAGGCGCGGCAACAGCCCGGCCACGCCCGCGCCGTCGAGTACGACCCAGGGCCGCCAGCCTGGCAAGGACCAGAGCCGTTGGTTCAGCGCATGGCCAGGCATGGATCCCATGGCTCAATCCGGACATTTCTCGACGAAGGCACTGGCGCTGTCACGCGCCAGCCTGAGCGCCTGCGCCTGCCGGGACGAGGCACGCCGCGCACCGGCCGGTGCCGACGACGATGCGGCGGCAGCATCCGGCGCAACGACGGGCCTGGGTGCCAGCGGTGGCTCCGGACTGGCGCCCGAGCCATTGCCCGGCATGCCGCCGCCATGCAGGTTGACGCTGGGTCCGGCCAGGGTCACGCCGCCCGGGCCGATCTCGATGAAGCTGCCCCCGACCTTGAGCGTGAGCTGGGCGCCGGCCTCGAGCACCAGCTTGCTGCCGGCCTTGAGGTGGATCTCCTGGCCGGCCTCGAGCGCCAGCCGCAGGCCGACCTGCCCCAGCCAGTCCTGCCCGACGCGCAAGGAATGGCTGCCGCCGAGCTCAACCCTCTGGTCGCCGCCAATGCGCAGGTGATGGTCGCCGCCCAGCTGCTCGCGCAGGTCCTGGCCGACCGTCAGGTGGCTCTCGTTGCCGACCGACTCGACCCGGTCGCGGCGGGTCTGCAGCAGCTGGTCGCGCTCGGCATGCAGGCGCAGCTCCTCCGCGCCACGCCGGTCCTCGAAGCGGATCTCGTTGTAGTTCGAGCCATTGCCGCCCGGGCTCGAGCGCGACCGGATGCCGCTTTGCGTCATGTACTGGGGCAGCTCATAGGGCGGCATCTGGTCGGCGTTGTAGACGCTGCCGGTGATCAAGGGCCGGTCAGGATCACCCTCCAGGAACTCGACCACCACCTCCTGGCCGACGCGCGGGATCGCGACCAGGCCCCAGTTCTGCCCGGCCCAGGGATGGGCGACCCGGATCCAGCAGGAGCTGTCCTGGTCGTCGCGCCCACTGCGGTCCCAGTGGAAGCGGACCTTGACCCGGCCGTAGCGGTCGACATGGATCTCGTCGCCCGGCGGACCGGTGACGATGGCCGTCTGCGGCCCCTGGATCAGGGGCCTTGGAGTCTGGCTGGGCGGCCGGTACTCCTGGGTGGCGGGAATGGCCGACAGCTTCAGGCTCAGCCAGGCCTCGGCCCGCTCGCCAGGCTCGAGGCCAGCCTCCTGCAGCCGGTATTCGGCCGCCGTGACCAGGTAGTCCTGGTTCTGGTCGGACCTGGGATGCGATTGCAGGCGAAAGCGCGCGCCAGGGCTCAACCCGGCGGCATTGCCTGCGCCCGCGAAGGTCTGTTGCTGCGCGCGCAGCGCCTCGGCCCGGATGCGCGCCAGCCGCTCGCCCTCGGCGCGTTCGCGGTAGTCGCCGGGATAGTCGTAGCGCTCGAGTGGCTGTACCGGCTCGTGATGAATCGGACAGGCCGCCTCGCCCTCGACCTGGAGATCGGCGCGCGGCTTCTCGAAATCATGGGCGCGCAGGACCTGGCGCGTGGACTGGATCTCGGCCGAGCAGATCCAGCTCTGCAGGCCTTCGCGCTGCCAGCCCGGCTGCGGATCGGGCTCGAGAAAATCCACCTGCGCATAGCCCGGCACCGGCTGGTGCGCCGCAGCGCTGTCGGCGACCACCAGCTGCTGCCTGCCATCCTGGTGCGCGAAGAAATAATGCAGGCCTTCCTGCTCCATCAGCCGGGCGACGAACTGGTAGTCGGTCTCGCGGTACTGGACGCAGTAGGGCCGGGGCAGGTAGCTCCCCGTCAGCTCGAAGCGGAAGTCGGCCTGGGGATGGGCGGCGAACACGGCTTGCAGGATCTGCGGCGTGCTCTGGTCCTGGAAGATGCGGCAATCGCTGCAGCGGGTCAGCATCCAGAGCCAGGGCCGCAGGATGAGCTGGTAGCGATGCAGCCGGCCCCGAGGGGCCAGCAGGGAAAAGCCGGTCACCAGGCCGTTGAACTCGCGCACACCGCCAGGCACCAGCTCGACCAGCACCGAGACCGGCTGGCCCAGCAGCTCGGACGCCAACAGGTCGCCGCGCCGCGACAGCAGGCAGAGCCGGTACTCGCCCAGGCAGGACAGGCCATCGGCGCCTTCGAGCCGCTCGAAGACCAGGGCATCGCCCAGGGCACTGGCCACCCGGACCCGGCGGTCAAAGCGTTCGCTGTCCATGGCTTCCTCCTGCTGCCGGGTCGCGGTGGCCGGCCTGGCGATGTTCCCCCGGGTTAGAGTGACTGCTGGCAGGCGGTGCGGCAAGCACCAAGTCGCCCGCCGCCAAGCCGCTGCGGCGCCGGCCCAGCCAGCTGCTGTAGCCCAGGCGCTGCTTGCCCCCGAGCGCCAGGCGGGGCACGCTGTCGGCGCGCAGCAGCAGGCACAGATCCCAGTCGAACTCGAAGCCGACGTAGTTGCGCACCGCTGCCGCCAGCAGCGCCAGGCCGTCGGCCTGCGGCAACAGGCAGTCATAGTCCGGCAGCGACAGCGGACCGATCTGCAGCCGGAACTTGTGCTGGCGGTCCCAGACCCGACGCCCGAGCAGGCTGTCCAGGCCCAGCCCGCAGAGGGCGCCGACATAATGCGCAAAGCGGTCCTGGCCGGGCCGGTCCAGGCTGACGCAGGGCTGGGCCTGGGCCCAGGCACGGTAGAACAGGCTCAGGAAGCGGTGCTGGATCAGGTCGGCAAAGCGGACCAGGCTCGCGTCGCCCGCGTGCAGCAGGCGCTTGCGCGCGTACTCGCTCAGGTGCAGCGGCAGTGGCCCGTTGGGGCCGAACAGGCCAAGAAAGCGTACGCTGATCCGCGCCGGCACGCTCCCATGGCCTGGCTCCAGCCCGGCCAGGCTGGCCGGGGCGAAATCCAGCGCCGGCTGCTGGCCCAGGCGCACCGGCTCGTCGGCCGGACGACGGGCCTGGCCCAGGCGCGGCAGCTCGGGGTTCAGGCAGTCGAGCAGGCGCAGGGCCTGGAAATAGTTCCAGCGCCAGGGCGTGGCCGCGATCGCCGCGAACAGCGCCTGCCGGCGGTCAGCAGGACCCGCCTGGACCGTGTCGCTGCCCCCGGGCCGCTGCGGCCCGGCGCTCACAGGATCGGCCGCGTCCCGCATCGGGGCCTCCAGCGCATGATCTCGCCGCGCGTGAGCGTACGCAGCGCGGTTTCGGTGAAGCTGTTGAGCGAGACATGGCGTGCCAGGAAGCGCTCGAGCACGCTGCCGAACAGGAAGGCACTGCCGCCCTCGAACGCCAGCTCGTCGACCTCGAGCGTGATCCCGACCCCGCGGCCGAAGCACAGCGGACCAGGCAGCGGCAAGCGCGCGACCACGGGCTGGCAGGAAACCGAACGCAGGCCTTCGACATGGCGGCGCAAGCCGGGATCGGCCGCGTCGGCATGCAAGCCCAGCAGCTCGCGCAGCGCAGCTGCACCCTGCTCGGGACTGCTGTCGAGCAGCGACAGGTAGTTGAGCGAGAGCTGGCTGATCAGCTTCCAGCCTTCGGCGCCCTGGGCCAGCGCGCCCTGCGGCGCCGAGGGTCCCCTGACGCAGCGGATGCGCTCGACCGGCGCCGCGACCTCGAGCGTGAAGTCGGTCGAGCCATGGCCCAGCTTCATCAGCAGCGGCAGGTCGCGGTTGGTGCAGCGCGCCCGCAGCGAGAGCTGGCGCAGCCCTGGCGGATAAGGCGCCTGGTTCGGATCAACCAGGGACAGGAAAACCTCGCTGCCGACATAGCCGGTCAACCGCCGTCCGCGGCGCTGGGCCGCGCCGAGCAGCCTGGGCTCGCGCCGCAGCGTGAAATAGGCCTCGGAGCCGGGCTCGGTCAGGCGACTGGTCGAGTAGAAGGCCCGGAAAGGCTGCTCGGCCCGGCCGCTGCCATGGCCGATGACCTCGAGCAGGTCGTAGACCTCGTAGTCGAGCGGCCGGGCCCGGTCGGCCAGCAGATGGAAGTCCGGCTCGCCCGGCTGCAGCTCGACCCGGTCCAGGCGGCGCTCGAACAGGTTGATCGCCGGCACGCAATGCAGCAGGAAATGGCGCGCATCGACCTGGCCCTCGAGCGCGGGGGCGGCGCGGCCGAACAGCAACAGCAGCTCGAGCTCGCTGCCTGGCTGCTGGGCCAACAGCGGCGCCAGGCCCTCGATCGCGAAGAACAGGTAGCGCGCCGGAAAGGCGAAATACTCCTGCAGCAGCCGATGGCCGCTGAAGCCGCGCCCGCTCACCGGCAGCAGCGCCTCGTCGTCATCGAAACCGACCAGCCTCACGCTGCTGGCGGGCAGTGACTGCCAGCCCTGCTCGCCGCGCACCAGCAGGCCCAGGGTCGAGGCCCCGATCAGTTCATGCAGCCGATGCGCGATCTCCGGCGCACCGCCCAGGAAGAAGTGCAGCTGGTCGAGCTTGAGCGCCGACAGGTTCAGTCCGGCGCCAACATGCAGCTTGAGCCTGATCCCGGCCTGGCAGCGCGCAGGCCCCTGCCACCCCGCCAGCGCCAGCTCGGGCACCGAGCTGACATAGCGCGCCTCGCGCAGCTCCAGCGGCCACAGCCGCAGATCGCAGCTGGTGCGGAACTCGCAGGCCACCGCATCGGCGCCGGCACCGGCCTGGCGCAGCGCCGACCCGCGCGGCAGCAGCTGGCCGGCCGCCAGATTGGCATCGCCCGCCATGGGCTGGAACTGGGCGATCAGCATCGCCGGCGTCGGCGCCAGGTAATGCGGATAGAGCATCGCGAGCAGCTGCTCGGTGAAGCGCGGGAACTCGGCATCGAGCTTGAGCTGCACCCGGGCCGCGAGGAAGGCAGCGCCCTCGAGCAGGCGCTCGACATAGGGATCCTGCGCCGGCTCGCTGCCATCGAGCCCCAGGCGAGCGGCGATCTTGGGGAACTCGGCGGCAAACTCGGCACCGAGCTCGCGCAGATGGCCGAGCTCGCGGTTGTAGTGGTCGAGCAGGCGGCGGTCCATGGCCTCGGACTCCTAGGGCCTGTTAACGCA
>NZ_PVLQ01000026.1 GCF_002980595.1 Malikia granosa | reverse complement strand
TACTAAGGTTTCCGAAAGTAGAGTCACTTTCGTAGAATCGTGGGATGAGCACCAACCAGAAGACCGACGCCCGTAAGCTTGACCATGCCACGCTCGAAGTCATGCGCCTGCGTGCGATCGAAGCGACCAAAGCCGGCATGAAGGCGACCGACCTGGCGCTGGCCTACGGCGTGCATCGCCGCACGGTCTTTCGTTGGCTGGCCGACTACTACAAGGGCGGTGAGCAGGCGCTCAAGGCCAAGCCGATTCCGGGTCGACCGCCTAAGCTCGATGCCCCTCAGATGCAGTCGCTGGCACAGGCCGTCACCGATCAGACGCCGCTGCAACACGGCTTCGAGGTCGGGCTTTGGACACTGTCGATCCTGCGTGAGCTGATCCGGCGCCAGTTCGGCCACACCATGTCTCTGTCCTCGGTCAGCCGCGTCATGTCGCTGCTGGGCATCACGGTGCAAAAACCCCTCTACCGGGCCTGGCAGCAGGACCCCGAGCGGGTGCGCAAGTGGGAGACCGAGGAGTTTCCCGCCATCAAGAAGCAGGCACGCGAACAAGGTGCGACGGTGTTCTTCGCCGATGAGGCGGGCATCCGATCGGACTACCACACGGGCACGACCTGGGCACCGGCGGGACAGACGCCCGTGGTGACGGCCACCGGCCGACGCTTCTCGCTCAACATGCTCTCGGCGGTCAGCCCCAAGGGCGAATTTCGCTTCATGCTGCACGACGGTACCGTCACTGCTCCAGTCTTCAAGACTTTCCTGCAGCGCCTGATGGCCGGTGCTACAAATCCGGTGTTCGTGGTGGTCGATGGTCACCCCGTTCACAAGTCTGCCTTGGTGCGGCAGTACATCGAGAGCCAGGGCGGCAAGCTGCAGTTGTTCTTCCTGCCGCCGTACTCGCCCCAGCTCAACCCCGACGAGCAGGTCTGGGCGCATGTCAAGCGACGCGTCAGCAGCCAGTTCGTCGAATCCAAGGACGAAATGAAGCGACTGGCTCTGGGCGCCTTGCGCCGCATCCAAAAGTTGCCGAATCTGGTCAGATCGTTCTTTGGGCATAACGAGTGCCTGTACGCTCGGATGTGACAATTCTTTCAGAAAACTTAGTA
>NZ_PVLQ01000025.1 GCF_002980595.1 Malikia granosa | reverse complement strand
AAGAAGCCCCATGTGTCGCTGGCCAAGCTGCTGGCCAAAAAGGCAGTAAAGACACCTTGAAATCACTCGCCCTTTCTGCTGCGCAGGTACAAAAAAGTTTGTACCTGCGCAAAAAAGTCTGTACCAATCCCTGCTTGTATGCACAGCATGCGTGAGATGTATCTGTACCCGACCTATTGGGCAGCAACTCGTCAACTCAGCCGGTCGTCTGCTACCTTTTGCACAGGCGACTCTACCGCCAGAAGTTGGTCGCCGTCGTGTACTCACGCCTTAAGGCCTGTCGGAAACCTCGCAGTTCCAAAAATCACGAAGACAAAGCCGGAAAGTTGTGGAACCGCGGCTAGCGCATGCTCCTTCGCAGGCACGCAGTCGTCGTCGCTGCTGGGCACCGGACTGGGCTCGGAGTGGGTGTACCAAAGCCCAATGCAATGAAGCCCCTGCTGCTGGCTGTATCCAGACATTGCACGAAAAAGACGCGATGTCGGCGATGCAGCGGTTGCGGCCTTTCGCGTAGGCGGTTCGTACTTCCCCTATCTATTACTCTGCGATCTTTGCGAGCACTGGTTGAGCGAGAGCTGATCTCGCCGAGTCGAGCGTATGCAACGGGCTGCTACCATTTGTGATAATGAAAATAATCAAGAGAGATCAAAAACATGCTTGATCTTTTCGATACCGGTCGGCTGGTCCACCGATACGGTAAGTGACGCGGCATCGCGTATTTGGTGGCAGTTGCTGCGCCATTTGCCATGGTGCTCGACAGGGCTGGCGTGCCACGCGTTGCCGTGGCATAGCTCGAATTCAGGACAGGAGGTATCCACAATGATCCCAACCAGCATCTCCACCTTCGGTGCCGCCCCGTCGATGGTGGGCTACCTGTACCAGGTCCGGCTCGCCCTGCTGTGGGCAATTCGCCGCAGCCGTACCAGCGACTTCATTATCAACCTGGAGACGCTGGATGACGTGAGTTTCGAACTCGGCGGAGAGCCTCTGGCGGTGCTGCAGGCCAAGCATTCGCTGAAGGCGGCTGCGAACCTGACCGATATGAGTGCGGAGCTGTGGAAGACGCTGCGCGTCTGGATGGTCGGCCTGACCAGTGGTGAAATTCCGATTGGCACGGCGCGCTTCCTGATCACCACCGCTGCAGCAGCGCCAGGAAGCGCATGCGCGGCCCTGAGTATCGAAGGCCGTGATCGCGACGTGGCAGAGGCCGGCAAACGCCTCAAGCATGCAGCAACCAGTTCCAGCAACAGCGAACTCAAGCCGGCTTTCGAGGCATATCTGGCGCTGGCGGAAGCTGAGCGCGAAGCGTTGTTGGCGCAGGTGTACGTCATCCCGTCACAGCCTGACGCCGTCCAGATTACCGAACAGTTACAGTCCGAGCTTTACCATGTCTCCCTGAACCATCAGGCGCTGTCGGTGCAGATGCTCGAAGGTTGGTGGTTCAAGAGGGTGCTAAATGAAATGGTCCACCCGGAGGGCGGCATCCCTCGCGCCGAGATCGACGCACAGATCTCGGACATCCAGGAGTCGCTGAAGCCCGACGCCCTGCCCATCGATGACGACTTCGACTCGCTGATGGTCGCGCTGGAACAACTGCCCGAGTTCGCCAATCGCCCCTTCTACAAACAGGTGGAGCTGGTCAGCGGCAGCCAGCTGCGCATCCGTAATGCGATCACCAGCTATCTGCAAGCCTTCCGGCAACGTTCTGCCTGGACCCGTCACGACCTGCTGTTCGATGCCGACCTGGACAAGTACGACAAGCGCCTGCAGGCCGAATGGGAGCTGCAGTACGGCCAAGTCTGCGACGAGCTCGGTCCGGATGCCACCGAAGCGGTAATGACGCAGGCGGGTCGTGCCCTCCTGAAGTGGGCAGAAGACGCACATATCTCCATCCGTTCCGGTGTCAATGTCCCGTGGGTCTGCCGAGGTTCTCTGCACATGCTCGCAGAGGACATGCGCGTGGGCTGGCACCCGCAGTTCGAGACCCGACTGAAGGCCGTACTCGACGCGGTCGTGCAAGGGAAGACGGCATGACGGCTTGGCAGGATCGCACCATCGAACAGCGCAACTTGCTCAATCCAGCCTTCTGCGCGATTGCGGTGTGGCATCTCGCGCGCGGCTATGCCACCGAGGCAACGGCGCTCGGTACAGATCAGGTGGGGCTCCCGTTTAAGTTGGCCTTCGTGGGGATGAGCCTCGTTCTACGTGGCCAGACGCGAGAGCAATTGCCCCGCACGATCACGAGTTCGCTCGCCACCTGGGTGCACGATCACCCGCTGGAGCGGTCAGCCGTTGCAAAGGGCGTGGTCGTGTTGCGGCAGACGGTCCGCGAGGCCTTGCTGTTCGGTACGCAGCACGAGTTACTCGCGCTGGATGGCCCCTGGATCACCAGCGGCGAATCACAAACCAAGAAGATAAAGACTTACCTGGGCGCATCGAGCGCAGAGGTCAGGGACTGCATGCGCCAGGCCGCGTTCGTGGGTCGTTGGCTGTGCAAAGCGGGGGCGCCCACAACTGTGTTGGCGCTATTGGGAGTTCAAGCATGATTCAGATTCGTGCCGTAGTGATCTACAGCCACGACGGACGCCAGCGAGTGGTACCCTTCGAACCGGGCAGCGTCAACATCATTTCCGGAGACTCGCGCACCGGCAAGTCAGCCATCCTGGGCATCATCGACTACTGCTTCGGGGCCAAGGAGATCGACGTGCCCGAGGGCAAGGTACGCCGCAATGTAGCCTGGTTTGCGTTGCTGCTACAGACGCCTCGCGGTCAGGCCTTTGTAGCGCGGCAGCTGCCGAGAGGTGACGGTAAGTCCAACGAAGCGGTCTATGTGCAGACCGACACGGAGGTCAACATTCCTCCGGCATCGGCACTGCGCCAGACGACCAACCGGGAAGGGCTGCGTTCGCTGTTGGCCTCCTGGACCGGCCTGTCGGACTACCTGCATGAGCCTCCGTCCGGGCAGACGCGCGACGCGCTGGCCGCAACCATCAGCCATGCGCTCACCTTCTGCTTCCAATCCCAGAATGAGATCGCGCAGCGCAAGCACCTGTTCCATGGCTCCAGTGATAGGTTCGTGGCGCAGGCGATCAAGGACACCCTGCCCTACTTCCTGGGCGCGGTCACCGATGACTACGTCGCCAATCAGCAGGAGCTCAAGCGCGTTCGCGCCGAGATCCGCCAGATCGAGCGCCGGCTTGCAGAAGCCGCCGCAATCCGAGGTGATGGCGTGGGACGCGCGGACACGCTACTGGCGGAGGCCAAATCGGTAGGCATGAGCGGGCTCCCCGACAGCGCATCCTGGCAGGAGAAGCTCGACACGCTTCGCGAGATTCAGAACAGGCCGGTGCCCTCGACGGTGGCAGAGGTTGACAGCGACGCCGAGTTTCGACGGCTATCCGCGGTGCGCAGCGAACTCCTGCAGGAGCAGCGCACCTTGGAGTCCACGCTCGAACGCGCCCGCAGCTTCGAAGGCAGTTCCAAGGGCTATTCGGCAGAAGCGCGCGAACACACTGCGCGCCTGCAAGCAGTGAGCGTCTTCGAGCATGACCAGCCGGGACACGCCTGCCCGTTGTGCCTGCAGGGGTTACCCGAAACCTCGAGGGTTCCGTCCATCGGCGACCTTCGCGCCGCCCAGGACTATATCGGCGAACGCAGTGGCGCGATGGATTCGGCGACCCCGCGCATCGAGATGGCCATCCAGGATGTCGAGACCAAGCTCTCAGACGTACGGCGCCGCATGGAAGACAACCGTGTCCTGCTGACAGCGGTTAAGCGTGGCAACCAGCGCCTGCAACTGGCCTCGGACATGGAAGTGCGGCGCGCCATAGTGCTAGGCCGGATCAGCCTGTATTTGGAGAACATCCCGCAAATGCCCGACCTCAGTGAACAGCAGGAGCGACTGAAGGAGCTGAGACTACAGGAGGACCTACTCGACGAGGCTGTCAGTGCTGACACCATCCAGGCGAAGATGGAGTCCTGCCTGTCCAACGTAAACCGGTATCTCTGGAACTACGCCAAGCAGATCGACCTGGAATATTCCGATACGCCCTTGCGCCTGGACCCTCGCAACCTGACCATCGTGGCGGACACACCGGAACGGCCGGTGCCTATGCGCGAGATCGGTAGTGGTGAGAACCATGTCGGCTATCACATCGTGGCGCATCTAGCGCTGCACACCTGGTTCGCGAGCCGCGGTCGGCCGGTTCCGTCCTTCCTGCTGCTGGATCAACTGTCCCAAGCGCACTTCTCTCCAGACACGGTGCCGGGCGAAGGTCTGACGCAGGAGAAGATTGATGCCGACCGTAGGGCCGTGAAGCGCCTCTTCGGCCTGATCTTTGACGTGGTCACAAGCCTAGATGGCAAGTTCCAGGTGATCATCACGGATCACCCGTACTTTAGTGATGACGCCCACTTCCAGACCGCGTTACGAGAACGCTGGCGTGACGGTCTCAAATTGGTGCCCGAAGATTGGACACGCGCTTCCTGAGGGGTATCTGGGGGGCGCCCGTCCTGCTGCTGACGGATGACCGGCAACGGCGGGAGCCGTCATCGAGGCACTAACGCGGAACGACTGCAGCCAACCTAACAGCGGCTAACACAACTGGACAATTTGGCGGTATCGGGGTAGGTTAGCTGGCATGGCAAGAAGACCTATCAGCGATGAACTGTGGTTGACCCTGGAGCCGCTGCTGTCACCGTTCATCCCCTCGCCCAAGGGCGGACGCCGCCGCTCGGTCGATGACCGGGCTGCCTTGAACGGCATCCTGTTCGTGCTGCAGACGGGCCTCCCATGGGAAGACCTGCCCCAAGAACTGGGCTTGGGCAGCGGCATGACTTGCTGGCGACGCTTGCGCCATTGGCAGGCCAGTGGGGTCTGGTCGAAGCTGCATCAGGCCATGCTCAGCAAGCTGCGCGAGCATGACCGTATCGACTGGAGCCGAGCCAGCATCGACAGCGCCAGTGTGGCCAGCCCCGGGGGCCAAGAGACAGGCCCGAACACGACCGACCGGGGAAAGCTCGGCAGCACGCGTCACCTTGTAGTAGATGCGCAAGGCATCCCGTTGGCCCTGACGGTGACGGGGGCGAACCGCCACGACTCGATGGCATTCGAGGCCACGCTTGATGCACTGGTGGCCGTACCAGGCTTGCGGGGACGACCCAGGAAGCGCCAGGACAAGCTGCATGCAGACAAGGGCTACGACTTCGAGCGCTGCAGGCGCTACTTGAAGCGCCGCGGCATCCTGGTAGCTGCCGATCCAAGTGGTTCGACGCATTGGGCTACGGCAGAAATGCATTCTTCTCGTCCAAGCGACTTTGGATATCACTTGATGGCAAGAATATCCACAGGCCGCATACCCATGATAGTCTCCCATCGAGATGATGGGTTCCGCCCAGTATGCGCCTCGGAACTGGGGACACGCTAACGCACTTCATCTACGGAGCAGGCGGAGTCAGCAGCTGGCCGTCGGCTGCCGGGTCAAGTACCGGTCTCGGCCAGCAGCAGACACAGGGAGCAGTTTCCGAAACCGGCCGTTCGATGCGGCACCGATGGCCTCCGGGCCGAGGTAGTGAATCCGCCAGGATTGACTTGTGCCGCCCTACCTTGCGGTTGCTTTGGTGCGAATTCCACCTGGCGCAGAGCGCTTGGCTCCGCCGTACGACCTTGCTGTTGTCAACGGAGCTTCCCTAATCTGGTCGGCTTTTCGTGAGCAGCTAAAAAACTTGACTTATAGGATGCCAAATGGCCCTGTGATGCTTCCGAGTGTGCACTTTCATGACCTAACAGGCCGTTGAAAAATACACCGTCGATGCCTTCAAGGTCACCA
>NZ_PVLQ01000024.1 GCF_002980595.1 Malikia granosa | reverse complement strand
CCGCACCGGCCGCACCGGCCCCCAGCCCGCCATCAGGCCTTGCGGCCTTGCAGCCATTCTCGGCAATGTCGATCAAGAGGTCCGGCCTGACCAGCCGCTGGCCTGGCTCAGTCCCGCTCCAGCGCCACCGCCGCCCCGGCCAGTGCCGGTGACTGGCTGGCGTTGATGACCCAGACCGGAATCCCGGCCAGGTAGGGCTGGAAGCGCCCCTTGGCCTCGAACCTGGCCCTGAAAGGCGAACCCAGGAACCAGTCGCCCAGCCGCGGCACGATGCCACCACCGATGTAGATGCCCCCCTTGGCGCCGAGGGTGAGCGCCAGGTTGCCGGCGACCGAGCCCAGGAAGGCGCACATCATGGCCAGCGCTTCCGCGCAGCGCGCGTCCTGGCCGGACAGCGCGGCCTGGCTGACCTGGGCGGCCTCCCAGCCTTCGGGGGGCGGCACGCCATCGGCCAGGCAGAGCGCGCGGTGGATGTCGACCAGCCCCATGCCGCTGATCGCGCGCTCGGCCGAGGCATGGCCATGGCGCTCGCTCAGGAAGCCGACCACCGCTTGCTCGCGCGGCGTGGTGGCGGCCAGGCTGACATGGCCGCCCTCGCCTTGCAGCGGCAGCCAGCCGCCGCGGCCGTCGGGCAGCAGGCCCGAGACGCCGAGCCCGGTGCCGGGCCCGAGCAAGCCGATCGCCGTGCCGGGCATGGCCTGGCCGCCGCCGACCTGGACCAGCTGTTCGGGTGCCAGCCCCGGCAGGGCCAGCGCGAGCGCGGTGAAGTCGTTGAGCACGCGCAGCCGCTCTAGCCTGAGCGAGCGCTGCAGCGCGTCGATCGAGAACGACCAGTGGTGGTTGGTCATCTGGATGCGGTCGCCATGCACCGGGTTGGCGATCGCGATCGCGCAGACCCGGGGCCGGGGCCGGTCGATGCGCCCCAGGTAGGCCAGGATCGCGGCCTCGAGCGACTCGTGGTCGGCGCAAGGCAGGGTGATCTGGTCCTCGATGGTCGCGCCAGCGGCGGCCTGCCAGGCAAAGCGGGCATTGGTGCCGCCGACGTCGGCCAGCAGGCGTGGGGCTGCCATCGTGGCGGCAGGGTGGGAAGGTTGCAGGATTTCCATGACAAGAACGGATAGGCAAGGGATTCAGGAGCGCTGCCGCAAGGCGCGCAGGGTCTGGCGGGCATGCGGCAACCAACCATGGCGGCGCCAGCGCCACCACATCAGGCCGCCGCGCACGGCTTCGTCGGCGACATAGGCGATCCAGATGCCGGGCAGGCCGAACTGGCGGCCGAGCCAGTAGGAGCCCAGGCCGAGCACCAGCAGCTGGGAGGGAATGCCGCTGACCAGCGGAAAATGGATGTCGCCGCTGGCGCGCAGCGCGCCGGGGACGACCAGGTTCATGACCCGGCCGAGCTCGAGCAGCACCGAGAGCCAGAGCAGGGTCTGCGCCGCCGCGATGATGGCCGGGTCGCGCGTGAAGAGGCGCATCAGCCAGGGCGCGGCCAGCGCGGCCAGCAGGGCGATGCCGCCCGAGGCCAGCATGCCGTTGCGCACCCCCTTCCTGACCATGGCATCGGCCGCGCGCAGCGAGCCCGAACCGACCAGCCGGCCGACCATGATCTCGCAGGCCCAGCCGATCGCCATGCTGATGATCAGCACGTACTTGAGCGTCTGTAGCACGTAGGAATGCGTCGCCAGCGCGGCCACGCCGAGCCGTGCCACCGCCGACAGCGAGACCATGAAGCCGATGCGGTAGACCATCTCGGACGCCGCGCCTGGCAGGCCGATGCGCAGCACCGGCCAGAGCAGCTCGGTCGGCACCCGCCACCAGTCGCGCGCCTGGGGCCGGATCTGCATCCGGCTGCGCCACAGCCACAGGTGCAGCGCCAGGCCCAGGCAGCGGCTGAGGAACCAGGCCAGCGCGAAGCCGTTGAGTCCCAGGCCGTCCCAGTCGCCCCAGCCGCGCATCAGCGGCACCGCCAGCAGCAGGTGGCTGCCATGCATGGCGACCATGATCAGCAGCGATTCGCGCGCGTGCAGGTGGGCGCGCAGCACGGCCGCCATGCTCAGGTTGCAGGCCTCCAGCGTCATCGAGGGCGCCAGCAGCAGCATGTAGAGCGTGGCCATTGGCCAGAGCTCCTCGGGTGCGTTCAGGATGTCCAGCGTCAGGCGGCCACCCAGCAGCAGCCACAGCGCGACCGCGGCGCCGGCCCAGCTGCTCGCGCCCAGCGCCATGCGGGCAATCCGGTTTGCCTGCTCGACGTCGCCGCTGCCCAGGCGCTGCGTGACCACCACGCCCAGGCCGATGGCCAGCACGCGGAACACCACGAATAGGGTCTCGAGCACCTGCTGCACCAGGCCGAATGAGCCCGCCGCCGCGTCCGAGCTGTGCGAGGCCAGGTAGAGCCCGGCCAGTGCCACGCTCATGCCCAGGATGAACTCGCCCACGATGGGCACGGCCACCTTGTTCAGGCTGGGGCGGACAGTGGAGGTGGTCTGGTGCACGCAATAACCCGATCAAATCAGGGAATTGTCACGATTCTGGCCAGCAAGTCGGGGGGCGCCTGGTTACGTAACGCGAACAATGCCATGCGCCAGTCCGGCTCCCGCACGGCTCAATGCAGCCAGCACATCAGCGCCTCGTAGGGTCGCAAGCGCAGGCCTTCCAGGGCCAGCGGCTGGGCTTCGGGATAGTTGCCGATCAGCCGCTCGGCCTGGCAGGTGGCCACCTCGGGTGGCAGCTCGACTGCCAGCTCGCCGGCGCCGAAGTTGCACAGCACCAGCAGCCGCTGCTGGTCCAGGCAGCGCAGGTAGGCGTAGAGCTGCTCATGCCCGGGCAGCAGCAGCTCGTGGCGACCCGCCACCAGCACCGGCAGCTGCTTGCGCAGCGCGATCAGCGCACGGTAGTAGTGGAACACCGAGTTCGGGTCGGCCAGCGCCTGTGCGGCATTGACCTCGGGAGCATTCGGGTGGAGCGCGATCCAGGGCCGGCCGCTGCTGAAGCCGGCCTGGTCGCTGCCGTCCCAGGGCATGGGCGTGCGCGCGTTGTCGCGGCCCTTGGTGTGGATGGCCGCCAGCGCCTGCTCCGGGGTCCAGCCGCGTTCGGTGGTGGCGACGCGGTGGAAGTTCAGGCTCTCGATGTCGCGGTAGTCCTCGATCCGTTCGAAGGCGACGTTGCTCATGCCGAGCTCCTCGCCCTGGTAGATGTAGGGCGTGCCCTGCATGCCGTGCAGCCAGGTCGCGAGCATCTTGGCCGATTCGACCCGGTAGCGGCCGTCGTCGCCGAAGCGCGAGACTGGCCGTGGCTGGTCGTGGTTGCTCAGGTAGAGGCTGTTCCAGCCGCGACCGTGTAGCTCGTCCTGCCAGCGGCCCATGGTGCGTTTCAGCTCGCGCAGGTCGAGCGGCCTGGCCGCCCACTTGCCCATCACATGGCCGCCCACGCTGTCGAGGTCCATGTGCTCGAACTGGAACAGCATGTCGAGCGCGCCGGTCTCGGGGTGGGTGATGTCGCGGCCCTGCTGCACGGTTGCCAGCGGCGCCTCGCCGACCGTGATGGTGTCGTAATGGTCGAGCACCTCGCGCCGCATCTCGCGCAGGAACTCGAGCAGGCGCGGACCGTTGCAGGTCATGCCGAAGGACGGCTGCAGGAAACCTTCGCGCACCAGCGGCGCGTCGGGCAGGCTGCCGTCGGCGGCCCAGGGCTTGGAGATCATGTTGATGACATCCATGCGAAAGCCGTCGACCCCCTTGTCGAGCCAGAAGCGCATCAGCGCGTAAACCTCGGCGCGCAGCCTGGGGTTTTCCCAGTTGAGGTCGGGCTGCTTCCTGCTGAACATGTGCAGGTAGTATTCGCCGGTGGCCTGGTTCCACTCCCAGACCGAGCCCTGGAAGGCGGCCTCCCAGTTGTTCGGTGGCGAGCCGTCCGCCTTCGGCTCGGCCCAGAGGTAGTAGTCGTGGTAGGGATTGTCGCGGCTGCTGCGCGCCTGGCGGAACCACTCGTGCTCGTCCGAGCTGTGGTTGACGACCAGGTCCATCATTAGACGGATGCCGCGCGCGTGCATGGCGGCGAGCATCTGCTCGAAATCGGCCATGGTGCCGAATTCCGGCGCGATGGCGCGGTAGTCGCTGATGTCGTAGCCGTTGTCGTCCTGCGGCGAGGCATAGACCGGCGACAGCCAGACCAGGTCGACGCCGAGCTGCTGCAGGTAGTCCAGCCTTGAGGTGATGCCCGGCAGGTCGCCGATGCCGTCGCCGTTGCTGTCCTGGAAGCTGCGCGGGTAGATCTGGTAGACGACGCCACGCTTCCAGTCGTCGCTGGCGGATGTCATCGCGGCAGCTCCAGCGTGCGCTCGCAGGCGTCGCCGCCGGCATCGAACAGGTGGATCAGGTCGGCCGGCAGCTTGACGTTGACGGCGTCGCCCACCTGCTCGCGCGTGGTGCCGTCGACCCGCACCGTGATGACCGGCAGGCCGCGGCCCAGGTCGATGTAGAGCAAGGACGCCTCGCCGAGCTTCTCGACATGGCTGATCTCGCCGGCCAGGCAGTTGTCCTCGCCGGCCGCGACCAGGCGCATGTCCTCGGGGCGGCAGCCCAGGCTGACCGAGGCGCCCTTCTCGATCCGGTGCGCGTCCACCGTGGCCGCCAGCGGCACGCCGCCGACCTGCACCTGCGCGCTCTGGCTCGTGCTCGCGAGCAGCTGGCCGGGCAGCACGTTCATCTTGGGCGAGCCGATGAACTCGGCCACGAACAGGCTGGCCGGGCGGTGGTAGAGCTCCATCGGCGTGCCGACCTGGGCCACCGAGCCATGGCTCTGGATGCGGTCGCCGGTGTGCAGCAGCACGATCTTGTCGGCCAGTGTCATCGCCTCGACCTGGTCGTGGGTGACGTAGATCATGCTCGCGCTGCCGATGCGCTTGTGCAGGCGCGCGATCTCGAGCCGGGTCTGCACCCGCAGCGCGGCGTCGAGGTTGGACAGCGGCTCGTCGAACAGGAACACGCGCGGCTCCTTGACGATGGCGCGGCCGATCGCGACCCGCTGCCGCTGGCCGCCCGAGAGCGCCTTGGGCAGGCGGTCGAGCAGGTGGGTCAGCTGCAGCACCTCGGCCGCCTCGCGCACCTTGCGGTCGATCTCGGCCGAGTTGGCGCCGAACACCTTGAGGCCGAAGGCCATGTTCTCGCGCACCGTCATGTGCGGATAGAGCGCGTAGCTCTGGAACACCATCGCGACGCCGCGGCGCGCCGGCGGCAGGTCGTTGACGCGCTCGCCGTCGATCAGCAGGTCGCCGCCGCTGATCTCCTCCAGGCCGGCGACCATGCGCAGCAGCGTGGACTTGCCGCAGCCCGAGGGGCCGACGAAGACGCAGAACTCGCCATGCTCGATGGTCAGGTTGGCCTGCTTGATGGTCAGCGGCGCGTCGGGCGCATAGCGCTTGCTCAGCGCGCGGAATTCGATCTTGGACATGCTTGCTTCTCCTTAGCGGGCGAGGAAGATGCCGCCCCAGGGCTCGAGATGGATGGTTCCGTCCTCGACGCGGCCACCCTCCAGGCCGCTGCCTTCGAGGGCTGCGGCAGCGACCCAGTCGGCCGGCAGCGCGAGGCTGGCGGCGCGCTCGCTGAAGTTGAAGGCGCACAGCAGGCGCTGGTCCCCGTGCTCGCGCACCAGGGCCAGCACCTGCTCGTCGCAGGGCAGCAGGCTCATGCTGCCGTGGACCAGCGCGGGCTGCTGGCGGCGCCAGTGCAGCAGCTGGGTGAAGTAGGCCAGCAGGCTGTCGGCGCGTGCCGCCTGCCGGTCGACCGCCAGCGGCAGGTGGGCGGACGGCACCGGCAGCCAGGGCTTGGCCGGGCCGAAGCCGGCGTTCGGCTCGTCGGCCGCCCAGGGCATGGGCGTGCGGCAGCCATCGCGGCCCTTGAACTGCGGCCACATCGTGATGCCGTAGGGGTCCTGCAGGTCCTCGAAGGCCAGCTCGGCCTCGGGCAGGCCGAGCTCCTCGCCCTGGTACAGGCAGATCGTGCCGCGCAGGCTGGCCTGGAAGGCGGCCGCCAGTCGCAGCAGGCGCGCATCGGGCTGGGCACCGCCCCAGCGGGTCGCGACCCGGGTCACGTCGTGGTTGGACAGCGCCCAGCAGGGCCAGCCGTCGCCCACCACCGCATTGAAGCGCTCCAGCACCCCGTGCAGGAAGGGCGCGCTGTGCAGGTCGCCCAGGAAGTCGAAGCAGTAGGCCATGTGCAGCTTGTCGCCGCCGCGGGTGTACTCGGCCACCCGGGCCAGGCCGTCGTCGTCGCCGATCTCGCCCACCATGGTGGTGTCGGGATACTGGTCGAGCAGCGCGCGCAGGCGCTGCAGGAAGACCAGGTTCTCGGGCCGGCTCTTGTCGTAGAGATGGCGCTGCCAGCCGTAGGGGTTGAAGGGGTTGACCGCCGGGTCGGGCTTGTTCGGGTCGGGCGCGCCGCGGCCCGGGTTGCTGCGCAGCTCGGCGTCGTGGAAGTAGAAGTTGGCGGTGTCGAGCCTATAGCCATCCACCCCGAGGTCGAGCCAGAACTTGACCGTGGCCAGGATCGCGTCCTGCACCGCCGGGTGGTGGAAGTTCAGGTCGGGCTGGCTGGTGAGGAAGTTGTGCAGGTAATACTGGCAGCGGCGCGTGTCCCATTGCCAGGCGCTGCCGCCGAAGATGGACAGCCAGTTGTTGGGCGGGTTGCCATCTTCCTTCGCGTCGGCCCAGACATACCAGTCGGCCTTCGCGTTGTCGCGGCTGGCGCGGCTCTCGACGAACCAGGGATGCTGGTCGCTGGTGTGCGACAGCACCTGGTCGATCATGACCTTGAGGCCCAGTTCGTGCGCGCGCGCGACCAGCGTCCTGAAGTCGTCCAGCGTGCCGAACATCGGGTCGACATCGCAGTAGTCGCTGACGTCGTAGCCGAAGTCCTTCATCGGGCTCTTGAAGAAGGGCGACAGCCAGATGCCGTCAGCGCCAAGTCGGGCGATATGCTCGAGCCGGGCGGTGATGCCCGGCAGGTCGCCGATGCCGTCGCCATTGCTGTCCTGGTAGGAACGCGGGTAGATCTGGTAGATGACGCCGCCGCGCCACCAGCCGTTGTTGGGTGCCTTGTTGCTCATGTCGGTAGGTAGGAAAAGAGGTTCAGCCCTTGACCGCGCCAGCCGTGAGGCCGGAGACGATCTTCTTCTGGAAGATGAGGACCAGGGCCAGCAGCGGCAGCGTCACCAGCACGGAGGCGGCCATGATGTTGCCCCAGGGGATGTCGTACTTGCTCGCGCCCGAGATCAGCGAGATCGAGACCGGTACGGTGCGCTCGTTGTTGTCGAGCACGAAGGTCAGCGCGAACAGGAACTCGTTCCAGGCCGCGATGAAGGCGAGCAGCCCGGTCGAGACCAGCGCCGGCCACAGCAGCGGCAGGAACACGTCCTTGATGATGCGCCAGGGGCCGCAGCCGTCCATGATCGCCGCCTCCTCGAGCTCCTTGGGCAGCTGCTTCATGAAGGTAGTCAGCACCCAGACCGTGAACGGCAGCGTGAAGATCATGTAGGGCAGCACCAGTCCCAAGGACTTGTTGTAGAGCCCCAGCGCGCGGATCAGCTCGAACATGCCGGCCAGCACCGCGACCTGCGGGAACATCGACACCGCCAGCACCGCGGTCAGCAGCAGGCCGCGACCCTTGAAGCTGATGCGGCCCAGCGCATAGGCTGCCGTCACGCCGAGGAACAGCGACAGCACCACCACCGAGACCGAGACGATCACGGAGTTGACGATGTGGCGCCCGAACGGCTGCTCGGCCAGCGTGAACAGCGAGGCGTAGTTGGCCAGCGTGACCGAGCTCGGCCAGAGCCGGGGCTCGAACAGCGCCGAGCCCGACTTGAACGAGGTCGAGACCGCGTACAGGAAGGGGAAGACCGAGACCACGACGACCAGCGCCGCCGCGGCGTAGAGGGCGATGCGCCCGGGGGAAATCTTGCTCATCTCAATCCTCCGACAGCTTCATGCGGCCCAGGCGGATCGCCGCCACGGTGCACAGACCGATGATCAGGAACAGCGCGGTCGAGGCCGCCGAGCCATAGCCCATGTAGCCGTTGTCGACCATCTCGCGCCGCACGAAGCCCGACATGCTGATGGTGCTGTTGTTGTTCGAGGTCAGCACGTAGATCAGGTCGAACACGCGCAGCGCGTCGAGCAGGCGGAAGATCACCGCGACCATCAGCGCCGGACGGATCAGCGGCAGCGTGACCTTCCAGAACACGCGCAGCGGATGCACGCCGTCGACGCGCGCGGCCTCGTAGCAGTCCTTGGGCAGGGTCTGCAGCGCGGCCAGGATCAACAGCGCCATGAAGGGCGTGGTCTTCCAGACGTCGACCGCGACCACGGTCCAGAGCGCGTAGGACGGGTCGGCGGTCCAGGCCAGCTTGCTCGCCAGCAGGCCGGCATCGAACAGCCACTGGTTGATGACGCCGAACTGGTCGTGCAGCATCCAGCCCCACATCTTGGCCGAGACGATGGTCGGGATCGCCCAGGGCACCAGCACGGCGGCGCGCACCCAAGCCCGGCCCTTGAACTCCTGGTTCAGCAGCAGCGCCACCGCCAGGCCGAGCGCGGTCTCGAGCGTGACCGACACCAGCGAGAACTTCAGCGTGTTCAGTATCGACAGGCCCCAGTCGCTGTTCCAGAAGCCGTCCGTGTGGTTGGGGTTGGCGAACAGGCCATATTCCCCGAAATAGTTTTCCAGCCCGACGAACTTCGCGGCGTCGATGTCATTGATGTTGGCGTCGGTGAAGCTGAACCAGATGGTTCGCCCCAGCGGCCAGACCGCCACCAGCGCCAGCACCAGCAGCATCGGCGCGAGGAAGGTCCAGGCGGTTCTTGTCTTGCTATTCATGGGTTTGCACTCCAGTCCCGAGGGAAAGGCGCGGCCCCGGCACCAGGCCGGCGGCGGCAGCCGCGCCGTGAATCAAGTCCGGATCACCACTGGTTGCGCTTGACCTGCTTGAGCTTGCCCTCGAGCTTCTTCAGGCTGTCCTCGGCGCTGGCCTTGCCCGACAGCACGTCGTGGGTCGCGTTCCAGAATGCCGCGCTGACCTCGGGGTACTTGGCGCCGGTGGCGGTGGCCGGACGCGGCACCGCGCTGGTGAAGACGTCATACAGGCTGCCGAAGAAGGGGTTGGCATCGAGCACGGTCTTGTCCTTGTAGAGCGCGGCGATGGTCGGGTTGTAGGAGCCCTTGATCGCGCGTTCCTTCTGCACCTCGGGGCTGGTCATGTACATGACGAGAGAGGCGGCCGCCTCCGGGTTCTTCGAGTACTTGGAGACCGACAGCTGCCAGCCCCCCAGGGTGGCGGCGTTCTTGCCGTCCTCGCCGCCCTTGGGCAGCGGCATGACGCCGATCTTGCCCTTGATCTTGCTGTCGGCGCCATTGCCCAGCGACCAGGCGTAGGGCCAGTTGCGCATGAAAGCGGCGTTGCCGTTCTGGAACACGCCGCGCGCTTCCTCCTCGGCATAGTTGAGCACGCCCTGCGGCGCGATGCTGCCGATCCAGGAGGCGGCGGTCCTGAGCGCCTTGGCCGCGTTCGGGTTGTTGACCGTGATCTCGCCCTTGTCGTTGACGATGTTGCCGCCGTTGTAGCTGCTGATCCACTCGACCGCGTCGCAGGTCAGGCCCTCGTAGGCCTTGGCCTGGAACACGAAGCCCTGGAAGTCGGCATTGCCGGCGGCGCGCTCGCCATCCTGGATCTTCCTGGCCGCGGCGGCCATGTCCTCCCAGGTCTGCGGCGCCTTGATGCCGTACTTCTCGAGCAGGTCCTTGCGGTAGAACATCAGGCCGGCGTCGGTGAACCAGGGCATGGCCAGCAGCTTGCCGTCGACGGTGTTGTTGGCGACGATGGCCGGGAAATGCTCCTTCTCGATGCCCTTGCTGTAGGGCTTGAGGTCGAGCAGGTGGTCCTTGATCACGCCCGGCCAGACCACGTCGACGTTGATCACGTCGAGGTCGGTCGACTTGGCCGCGAACATCTGGCGGAACAGCGCGAGGATGTCGGTGGTCGAGTTCGGAATCGTGAACAGCTTGACCTGGTGGCCGGTCTTCTTGGCCCATTCCTCGGTGTGCTTCTTGCAGAACTCGAAGTCCTGGCCGACCGATCCGCAGGAAATGGTCACGGTCGCCGCCTGGGCGCCGGCCATCAGCAGGGGGGTCGCGGCTGCCAGCAGGGCGGCCTTGTAGCTGAAAGATAGTTTCATGATCTTGTCTCTCTCGTCTAGGTTCTTGGACGTCGGCCGCCCTCCGGAAAGCAGTCATCCGAAGCGTCGACCAGCCGATTTCACCATGAATGCAATCGATTGCATCAAAGGGTTTTCCCTAGCTGGAACAACTTGTACCGGGTTGGTAACCTGATTACACTCAATCCGCCTAAGAATCACCCCATCAGGACCGCCCATGCTCGAACGTATCCAAGCCTCGCTCACCGCCCTGCCCCCCGCCGAACAACGTGTCGGCAAGCTGGTGCTGGCGGACGCGCGCAAGTTCGTCAACCTGCCGATCAGCGAGATCGCCGACCGCTCCCACGTCAGCAAGCCGACCGTGGTGCGCTTTTGCCGCAGCATGGGCTACGACGGCCTGAGCGACTTCAAGCTCAAGCTTGCCGGCACCGTCAGCGAGGGCGTGCCCTTCATCCACCGCAGCGTCGACTCGGACGACAAGATCAGCGACGTGCTGGTCAAGGTGATCGACAACAGCGTCGCGGCCTTCCTGCGCTACCGCAACGACGCCTCGACCCATGCGCTCGAGCGTGCGGTCGAGGTGCTCGAGGCGGCCTGGAAGGCCGAGCGCCGCATCGAGTTCTACGGCGTCGGCAACTCCGGCATCGTGGCGCAGGATGCGCAGCACAAGTTCTTCCGCCTCGGCGTCAACGCGATCGCCTACAGCGACGGCCACATGCAGGTCATGAGCGCCTCCTTGCGCAAGCCGGGCGACGTGGTGGTGGTGATCTCGAACTCGGGCCGTACCCGCGACCTGATGGACGCCGCCGACATCGCGCGCCGCCATGGCGCGACCGTGATCGTGATCACCGCCAGCGGCTCTCCATTGGCCTCGGTCGGCAACATCCACCTGACGGCCGACCACCCCGAGAACTACGACCGCTACAGCCCGATGACCTCGCGCCTGCTGCACCTGATGATCATTGACGTGCTGGCGACCGCCCTGGCGCTGCGCATCGGCGCCGACCAGCTGCAGCCCCTGCTCAAGGACATGAAGTCCAACCTGCACAGCCGCCGCTACGCCTGAACACCGATCCGATGGCGCGAGAAACGACCCGAACCCTGCCAGCCGCCGCCCGCCTGCCGGCGCGATCGGGTGCGCCGACCTCGCTGGCCGGCGCCCGCTGGGCGGCACGCGCCCAGTTTGCCGCGCTCGGCCTGCTCAGCGGGGTCTGGGGCGTGCATATCCCGACCGTCAAGCAGCAATACGGCCTGAGCGAGGCCTGGCTCTCGCTGCTGCTGCTGACGGTGGCCTTGGGCGCGGTGCTGTCGCTGCTGGTCGCCGGGCGGGTGATTGCGCGGCTGGGGGTGCGCCGTGCCACGCGGCTGGCGGCCATCCTGATGGGCAGCATGCTGACCCTGGCGCTGCAATGGCCGGCGCTGGGCTGGATGCTGCCGTCGATGCTGCTGTTCGGCGCGGCGATGAGCCTGTTCGACGTCGCCATCAATACCGAGGGCTCGGCGCTCGAGGCACTCGGCAGCCAGGCCATCATGAGCAATCTGCATGGCAGCTTCAGCCTGGGCGGCATGGCCGGTGCGGCGCTCGCGGCCCTGCTGATCCGGCTGCACTGGCCCGCCGGCCTGCAGCTGGCCGCCGTGGGCCTCCTGATCGCCTGCTGGGTCAGCCTGGCCGCGCGCGGCATGCTGGCGCGACACCCGCAGGAGGCCGCGGGCGAGGCCGGGGCAGCGCATTTCAGCTGGCCGCGCGGCCGGCTGCTGGTGCTGGGCCTGCTGATCTTTGCCGCCATGAGCGCCGAAGGCGCGATGTACGACTGGAGCGTGCTCTACCTGAAGCAGGAGGTGTTGCTGCCGCAGAACCAGGCGGCGCTCGGCTATGCCGCCTTCGCCGGCGCCATGGCGGTGGCGCGCCTGCTCGGCGACCGGCTGCGCGAGCGCCATGCCGAGGCCCTGCTGCTCAAAGTCGGCGGCGGCCTGTCGGCGCTGGCCATGAGCCTGGTGCTGCTGACGGGACATCCCGCAGTCGCCCTGCTGGGCTATGCCCTGATCGGGGCTGGCCTCGCGCTGTCGGCGCCCATCCTGTACAACGCCTCCACCCGGGTGCCGGGAACGACGCGCGCCGCGGCGATTGCCGCCGTCACCTCGGTCGGCTACAGCGGCTTCCTGCTCGGCCCGCCGCTGATCGGCGCGCTGGCCCAGGGCTTCGGCCTGAGCTGGGCGCTGTGCGTGGTGGTGCTGGGCTCGGCGCTGCTGGCCTGGGGGGCGCGCTTCGTCCCTGCCTCATCCCATGGCGGCTGACCCGACGGTCTACAGCGCCTGACGGGTGCTCCACGCCTGTGCCAGCGACACCACGCTCCCGATGACCAGCAAGCTCGGCGGCTTGACGCCATACCGTTCGGCGGTGCGCGGCAGATCACGCAGTCGAGTCGGGTAGATGGCCTCTTGCGGCCAGGTCGCCTTGTAGACCAGTGCTGCCGGGGTGTTCCCTGGCAGTCCCGCAGCCTGGAGCTCGGACGCTATGGTCTCCAGACCGGTCACGCCCATGTAGATCACCACGGTTTGCCCGGGCTGGGCCAATGCCTGCCAGTTCAGGTCTATCGTGTGGTCTTTCAGGTGGCCGGTGACGAAGACGCAGCTCTGGGCATGGTCGCGGTGCGTCAAGGGAAAGCCAAGACTGGCCGCTGCGCCCAGGGCCGCCGTGATGCCAGGCACGATTTCGACCGGGATCCGGTGCTGCAGCAACAGGTCCATCTCCTCGCCGCCGCGCCCGAACACGAACGGGTCGCCGCCCTTGAGACGTACCACGCGCCGTCCCTGCTGCGCCAGCCGAACCAGCAGCCGGCAGATCTCGTCCTGCGGCAGGGTGTGGTTCCCGGCGGACTTGCCGACGTAGAGGCGCTGCGCCTGTGGCGGCGCCAGCTCGACAATGCCCGGCCCGACCAGATTGTCGTACACCAGAACCTCGGCCATCTGCAGGCGGCGCCAGGCGCGCAGGGTCAGCAGCTCCAGATCGCCCGGGCCGGCACCCACCAGCGACACCGTGCCCCTGGCCTGTTCCGACAGCAGCGGCATCATGACGCGGGCCCCTGGTGGAACACGAGGTCCTGTACCGGCTCTCCCCCCACTAGATGCTGTTCGATGATGCGGTCCATGTTGGCGGGGGTCACGTTGTAGTACCAGGTGCCGTCGGGCTGCACGCACATCACCGGGCCGCCCTTGCAGGCGGCAAAGCAGTTGACCCGGCTGCGCTTGACCCGCAGCTCGCCTTGATCCAGCCCGGCCGCCTTGAATTTCTCGCCCAGGCTGTCGAACAAGGCTTGCGCGGCGCCGTCCTGGGTGCAGCGCGTCCCGGTGCACAGCAGCAGGTGGCGGCGGTAGGCGCCGATCTTGGGTTTTTCCACCGGATGGCTCATGCGCTTGCCTCGGCTTGTGCAGCGGTTTCTGTCACCGCATCCAGCAGGGTGGAACGGATGTAGTCGACAGGCAGCCGGTGGCGTGCAGCCAGGGTATCGATGTCGAGTCCCGCGGCGTGCTCGGCCTGCAAGGTGTCGAGCCAGCCCAGCAGGCCGGTGGACAGGGAGCGGCCCCGCCTCTCCCCGTCGCGGGTGTTTCCGCCCTGCTCGAGGTCGTACTTGTTGGCATAGCCGCGGGGCGTCACCATCAGCCCGTGGCGCACGAAGGTGTTGCTGTTGCCGATCAGCACCGTGCTCAGCATGCCGATCTCGGCCTCGGCCATCTGGTCCAGGGTGGTGAACAGGATCTGCTCGCGCCGGCGGTAGGCGCTCTTGACGATCGCCACCGGCGTGTCGGGGCGGCGGTGACGCAGGAACAGGCGCTGGGCTTCGACGATCTGCCGGGTACGCCGGCCGCTCTTGGGGTTGTAGAGCGCGACCACGAAGTCGGCCATGGCCACCGCATCGAGACGCCGTGCGATGGTGGGCCAGGGGGTGAGCAGGTCCGACAGCGAGATGGCGCAGAAGTCGTGCGTCAGCGGTGCGCCGACCAGCGCCGCGCAGCTGTTGAGCGCCGAAGCGCCCGGGATGATTTCCACCTGCACCGGGTCGTCCGGGGTCCAGCCGGCCTGGAACAGCACCTCGTAGGTCGGACCGGCCATGCCGTAGACGCCCGCGTCGCCGGACGAGATCAGCGCCACTTTCCTGCCTTGCCGGGCCGCGTCCAGCGCGCTGACCGCGCGGTCCAGTTCCTCGGTCATGCTCTTGCGGATGATTTCCTTGCCCTCGAGCAGGTCCGCCACCAGCTTGATGTAGGTGACGTAGCCGATGACGGTGTCGGCCTCCTCGATGGCCTGGCGCGCGCGCGCCGTCATGTGGGCTTCGCTGCCGGGGCCGATGCCGACCAGCATGATCTTGCCGGGCATGGACGCGGCGTCAGGAACGGGGGATGGAGTCGTCATGCGTGGCTTCCTTGTTGCAGGGACAGGGGTGGTGGGAGATCCGGCGGGCGATCGACACGGTGGCGTTCCTGCCGTCCGCGCCGCGCCACCTGTGCTTTTCCAGGCGCAGGGCAGTCGGCGCGGCCGGCTGGCCGGACGCACCAGCGGCCAGCAAGGCAGCGGCCTCGCTCACCGATGGCGTGCCGGTGTGGCGCAGCACCGTGGTGCTGGGGTTGGGGACGGGCACCGCGGCCAGCGCGGCGGCCGGGTAGAAATGGATCGGACAGTCCAGCTGCCGCGCCAGCGACAGCAGAGCGGGCTCGTCGGCCTTGAGGTCGATGCTGGCCAGCGTCGCGACCTCGTTCAAGCTGGCCCCGAGCTGCTGCAGCGCCTGGGTGACCGCCTCTTGCAGCGTGGCCAGTGCGGTGCCCCGATCGCAACCGAGCCCCAGCACCAGGGTCTGGTCGGTCTGGGGCGTCATGCCCGGACCTCATCGGCAGGGATCGCTGGCTCCAGGGGCGGGCGATACACGACCAGGCGCTCAGCCCATTGCTGCCAATGCGCCGCCGGAATGTCGGCCTGGGTCACCCACAGCACGGCGCGGTGGTGTTCTGGCCGCACCTGGTCCCAATGTTCTAGGCATTCGATGTTGGCTGGCAAGGGAGTGGCACGGGTCCACCAGTGGCGGCTGCCTGCCTGCTGGACAAAGGCGATCGGTTCGCCATTGACCACATGCGCCGACACGCGGGTGATGTTGATCTTGGGCGCCTCGACCCGCCAGCCCAGGTGGCGACCCAGGATGTCCACCGGAATGGTCTTGCCGACATCGGACGCTGTCGTCAGCACGGCGGTGGCGCCCAGCAGGTCAGCCACGCGTTCGCTCATGGCGTTGGCGCCACCGACATGGCCGGACAGTACCGGGATGACGAACTGCCCCGCGTCGTCCACCACCGTCACGCCCGGGTCTTCGTCCTTGCTTTTCAGGCAGGGGGCGATCAGCCGAACCACGGCCCCGAGCGAAACCAGGAACACCAGCTGGTCGTACTGCGCAAACAGACGGGCCATTTCGTCGCGCAAGGCGCCTGCGTAGGCGTGCACCGGCTGTGGCAGGTCGGCAAATGTGGCGGCGAACTTGCTGGCGGTGCAGACATGGGCCTGCGGCAGATCGCGCGCCAGGCGCGCGGCCAGCGCCGCGCCATGCTTGGTGATGGCGATCAGGCAGATCCGGGTGTCTGCCTCGTTGGGTGCGGGTGCCGACAGCACCACGGTGGCGTCCGAACTCATGGCGTCACTTCCTCCAATGCCACTGGGGCAGCGCCCGGGCTGGTCTTCTTCAGGCAACCCCTGATCCGTTCGCCGCGCACGCGGTGCGGGTTCTTCACGATCAACAGGGACAGATAGCTCACACGCTGGCCGCGCAGGGCCAGCAGGTCGGCGCCGGACAGGCGTCGCTCATCCTTGGCCCCGACGCGCTCGATGAAGTGCGAATTGGCCAACAACCCCTTGACCTCCAGCCAGGTCACAAGGTCGTCCAGCAGGGGTTTGATCTTCATCAGCACCAGGGTGTCGAAGTCGTGCAGCAGCCGGTCCACCGCGCCGACGCCATAGGCTGCAGGCACGATGGCGACCGTATCGTCCTGCTCTGCGAACGGCTCACCGACATCGGCACAGGCGGCGGTGAAGGAGTTCACGCCTGCGATCACCTGCACCGGCAAGTCCGCGTCGAGCGCGCGCAAGGTGCGGGCCAGGTGGCCGAAGGTGGCGTAGGTGCTGGCGTCGCCCTCGACCAGGAACAGCACATCGCGTCCGGCTTGGAGCCAGGGCAACACGGTGTGGGCGGCTTTCAGCCAGGCACGCGCCAGTTTTTCACCATCGTGAGTCATGGGAAACAGCAGCAGCGCGTGGTCGGTCGGCGGAGCCAGTCCGGCCCGGGTGACGATGTCCAGAGCGTAGCTGGGCGTCTTGCCGCTGCGCGCGGGATACACCCACACCGTGTCGCGACGCTGCAAAGCAGCCCAGGCGGCACGGGTGATCAGGCCCGGAGCGCCCGGACCCAGGGAGACGCCCCACAAGGTGCCTCGGCGGGGATGTTCAGCTTCAGTCATGCGCGGACTCCTGCGGTTCGGGTTTGTGAGCGCAGACCAGCCACACCGGGTTTTCGGCAGCCATGCGGTGCATGTGCAGAATCGGCTTGCTGCGGGCGGCCTGCAGTTGCAATACGTCCCAGGACAGGTCGGCGGCAACTGCGGCGCGTTGCAGCGTGTCGGTGGCCGTGGCCAGGTTTTCCAGGGTGACGAAGTTCATCACGAGATGTCCGCCCGGGCGCAAGCGGTGCAGCACAAGGTGGATGAGCCCGGCCAGTTCGCCACCCGAGCCCCCGATGAACACGGCGTCGGGGTCGGGCCAGTGGTCCAACTGCTCCGGTGCCTTGCCCAGCGCCAGGCTGTAGTTGCTGACGCCGAAGGCAGCATGGTTGCGTGCGGCAATCGCGTGATCGGCCTCGTTTTTTTCAATCGCATACACATGGCCAAGCGGGCAGAGTCGTGCCGCCTCCAGGCCCACCGAGCCCGAGCCGGCGCCGATGTCCCAGACCACGCTGTGGGCGCGCAGTTGCAGCCTGGCCAGGCTGACGGCGCGCACCTCTTGCTTGGTGATCAGACCTTTGTCGGGCTGGCGTTGCTCGTAGGCGTTGTCCGCCAGCCCCATGTGCACTGGCGTGGGTCGTGGCCGAATCCGCCACAACAGCACCACATTCAGCGCCGGAAAAGCCATCCTGGCCGCATCCGATGGCGCCAGCTGCGACCACACCCGTTCAGTGGCCTGCAGCAGGTCGGCGGCGACCGCGAGCTGGAAGTCGTCACCCAGCCCTTCGGCCAGCAGCAGACGAGCCAGCCGGTCCGGGCTGTTGGCCGGGCTGGTCAGCACCAGCAGGCGGTCCTGCGCGCGCAAGGCCTGAGCCAGGTGGTACAAACCATGCTGGGGGCGGCTGCCGCGCGTCCACTCTCCGGCGTCCTTGCCGTGCACCGACAAGATGGCGGCGTCCTGCCACGCCAGGCCGACCCGGGCGCAGGCCAGCTGCAGGGTGGACAGATTGGGCAGGATTTCCAGTGCATCAAGGCACAGCTGCTGCGCCAGGTAGGGCGCAATGCCATGGCACAGCGGGTCACCGGTGGCCAGCACCACGCTGGCCTGGTTCGCGGCCCGGGCCGCGCGTATCCATTCGGGCAAGGCGCCGAGTTGTCCAGTCAGATCATGCAATACCGCACCGGGTTTGAATTCGCGTGCGAACAGCGCCAAGGTACGGGTACCGCCCACCACCACATCGGCGGTGCGAAGGTGGGCCAGTGCGGTGGTGCTCAGACTGGCCACCCCATCATCGAGCACGCCGATCACGCGGCAGGGGTTGGGATCTTGGCGGAGGGTGTCGAGGGTCATTCGGTGTCGAAGTCCGGGTGCTGGAGATGGCCAATGCCGGTGCGCCCGGCAGTGACGGGCGAGGCGCATTCACGGGCCGGCGCCGACCACAAATCGGCCACTTTCTGGCCGGAAAAGTCGCACACCAACACCCGCAGCTGGAAGGCGTTGCCGTAGCGCCCAGGCGCGGTCAAGGTGTCGATGGCGGCTTGAGCCAGCGCGCGGTGAAAGGCCTCGCCCAGTCCGCGCTCCACCATCAACTCGGCGCCAAAGCGCGCGGTTTCAGCCTGTGCGATGGCCTGGCAGTCCGCCTCGCTGGCACCAATGTCGCGCGCCAGGCGAGCGACGAGATCGGTGTCGACCTCGGCACGGTTGGCGTGGGTGATGGTTTCGCCCTGGGCGATCTTGGTGAGCTTGCCCACCATCACGCCCAGCACCACCAGGCGGATGCCCTGTGCCACGACCTCGTCGAGGGCGTAGCGCAGGAAATCGCCCATCTGCACGAAACAGGCCGCCGGCAATTCGGGGCGATCCTGACGCAACTCGGTCATGGCAAAGCTTTCGGTGCGCCCGCCCGTGGTCAGGGCGACCACGCCATGACCCAGCGTGGCCGCCACCTGGATGCCCTGGACCACGCTGGCACGCCAGGCCGCCGTCGAATAGGGCTTGACGATGCCCGTGGTCCCCAGGATGCTGATGCCTCCCAGAATGCCCAGGCGCGCGTTGGTGGTCTTGCGGGCCATGTCCTGGCCCCCTGGCACGCTGATGGTGATTTCCAGTCCGTGCTCGGCCAGCAGACCCGGGGCCGCCTCGCGGATGTTGTCCAGGATGTTTTGCCGCGGCACCGGATTGATGGCCGGACCGCCCACTTCCAGACCAAGGCCCGGCATCGTCACCGTGCCCACGCCTTCGCCGGCGCGGTACACCACCTTGCCTGTCTGGTGCGGCAGCAAACGCAAGTCGACGGTCAGGTGGGCACCGTCGGTGCAGTCCGGATCGTCGCCGGCGAACTTCACCACCACCGCATGTGCGCTCAGTTCGTCGCAGCGGCCATCCTGCACCGCAAAGGACGTCCGGCTGCCATTGGGCAGCAGGCTCTCGATCGCGGCGGGTACCTGGCCCTGGGCCAGCCCGATCGCCGCCGCACGTGCGGCGGCGGCCGAACAGGCGCCGGTGGTGAAGCCGGTGCGCGTGCCGCGCTGGGAGTTCTTCTCCATCATGCGGTGTCAGGCCCGGGTGGATGCCAGGGCTTGCTGACGCGCTTCGGCCAGCGCCAGCAAGGCATGCAGCGCCGCCACCACCAGGGTCGAGCCGCCCTTGCGGCCCCGGATCACGATCCAGGGTACCGCGTCGAGTCCGGCCATCAGGTCTTTCGACTCCGCGGCAGAGACGAAACCCACCGGCATGCCCACCACCAGCGCGGGGCGCACGCCTTCCTCGCGAACCAGGCGCACCAGTTCGATCAAGGCCGTGGGCGCGTTGCCAATGCCCACGATGGCACCGTCGAGCAAGCCCTGGCGCTGGGCCTTGCGCATGGCCTGTACTGCACGGGTGGTGTTTTCGGCCTGGGCCTGGGCAATTACATCGGCGTCGCTGATGAACTGATGGGCGCGCATGCCAAAGTGGGCCAGCCTGGGCGCCGACAGGCCCGAGCAGATCATTTCCACATCGGCTACCACGGGCGTACCGCCGCGCAGCATGGCGGCGATGCCTGCGCTCACTGCCTCGGGGTGGAAGTCGGTCAGGCCGTTGAACTCGAAATCGGCATTGGCATGGATCATGCGCCGCACGATCGGCCACTGGACCTCGCTGTAGCGGCAGGGTCCTGCCTCGGCGTCGATGATCGCGAAGCTGTCGTGCTCGATCGCCTGGCCGGCGCTGGTCAGCTGCTCGGTGACGCTATTGACCGTGCTCATGCCAGGGCCTCCGCCAGGGCGCCCTGCAACACCACCGGGACCGTGTGCTCATGGGTGTGCGCATGGGAGTGCCCATGCCCCAGTTCGTGGGCAATTTCGCGCAAGCTGCAGCCGTCGCAAGGCATCTTGCTCTCGGGCCTGCCGGCTTGAAGGTCCGCAGCGCGCTGCTCCAGCAGCTCGAAGATTTCGGGTTCCAAGCCGAACTGCGTGCCGCAGGCAAAACGCATCTGCGGGTACTGGCCACGCAAGTGTTCCACCTGGCGCTGGATGCGCTGCATCAGGGTACCGGTGTACAGGTAGTACGGCAGCACGATCACCTGCTTCATGCCGAGCAGGGCTTGGCGCTGCACCACCCGTTCCAGCCTGGGGTAGGTGATGCCGGTGAAAGCCAGATCGACCAGCTCGTGGTCGGTTTCTTCCTGCAGCCATCGCGCCATCTTGGCCATGTCGCCGTTGGCGGCACGGTCCGATGAACCACGCCCCAGCAACACCACCCCGGTGGTGGTGGGGTCAGGCATGTCCAGCGCGGCCATGGCCTTGCGCAGGCGACGCTTGAGGATGGCAAGGATCGGATCGCAGGCGGTGAGATGCGGGCCGTACAGGTACTCCACGCCCGGCGCGTGCTCGCGCGCGTGCTCGATCGCCTCCGGGATTTCCATCTTCACATGGCCAGCCGCGTTCAGGATCAAGGGCAGCACCAACACCCGGCGGGCGCCCTGTGCCGCTGCCACAAGGCCATCGTGCAGCGAAGGTGGCGCGAATTCGATGAAGCACAGCTCGATGCGCCAGTCCGGGCGGCGGGTGCGCCACTGCTCGACAAAGGTCTGGATTTCCTGGTTGCCCGATGCCTCGCGGGAGCCATGCCCCACGAGAAGGATGGTGTCTGGTGTGCTGCTCATGCGATGGCCTTTCGGAAACGGTGGGTGAATGCGGGGTCGTACAACTTGGAGCGGACCAGCTGGTCCCAGCCGGCAGCGCCCAGCGTCGGGCTGGCGATGACCATGGCCTGACTGACAATGCCCGCGTCGCGGCAACGCTGCTTGATATCGGCCAGGGTGCCGCGCACGATGCGTTCTTCCCCGGGCCAACTGGCTTTATGAACCACCAGCATGGGCGCAGCGTCAGGCCAGCCGGCGGCCCGCAAACCGGCCTCGACCTTGTGCAGCAAGGTGATCGACAAGAAGATGCACAGCGTCGTGTGATGTGCCGCCAGCGCAGCCAGGTCTTCCCCGGGTGGCATCGGAGTGCGGCCCTCAACGCGTGTGAAGATCACGCTTTGGGTCACTTCAGGCAGAGTCATCGATTCCCCTGCCGCCGCCATCGAAGCCATGGCCGACGACACACCGGGTACCACAGCCCAGGCGATGCCGGCGGCTGTCAATGGCCGAGTCATCTCGATCAAGGCGCCATACAGGGCCGGGTCGCCGGTTTGCAGGCGCACCACCGTCGGGTGTTGCCGCGCTTGTTGCTCCAGCCATTGCGTCATCTCCTCCAGGGTCATGTCCTTGGAGTCCCGAATCAGGCAACCCGCCGGGGCATATCGGGTGGCGGCCTGGTCGACCAGCGAGCCGGCGAACAGCACCGCGCCGGCCTGCTCCAGCAGCCTGCGGCCCTTGACGGTGATGAGTTCCGGGTCGCCGGGGCCGGCGCCCACGAACCAGACGGTGCCGGTAAGAGCGGGGATCATAGGAAGGGGTGCTCTGAAAGGGTGGAAGAAAACGGATGGCAGATGCCAGTGCGGGCGGGAGGCAAGGTGGCCAACAGCGCCTCGACACTGCGTGGCACTGTCTGCGCGGCTAGCCAGCCCCGCTCGGCCAGCGCCGCATGCAGGCGCAGGGCGATAGGCGAGGGTTGTGCTGCATCACGCAAGGCCTCGGTGTGCTTGGGCAGGTCGGAAGCCGGGAATGACGCGATGCAGCGGCCAGCGGCCAGCAGGTGGATGTCGTCAGCCCAGCGATAGGCAAAGTCCACATCGTGCGAAGTCAGCACCACGGTGACTCCCTGGTCGATCAGTCCATCGAGCAAGACCGTCAGCTCATGCTGCATGTCTGCGTCCAGGCCGGCCATCGGCTCGTCGAGCAACAGCACCTGTGGCTGCATGGCCAGCACACCGGCGATGCAGACACGTTTTTTCTGGCCAAAACTCAGCTCGTGCACCGGCCGGTCGACATGCTCGGCCATGCCGACCGCCGTCAGGGCTTGCTCCACAAGCTGCCGTACCTGGTGCAAGTCCAGCCCCAGATTGAGCGGCCCAAACGACACGTCCTCGTACACGTTCGCGGAAAACAGCTGCCGGTCGGGGTTCTGGAACACCAGCCCAACCCCTTGTCGCACCCGCTGCAAGCCCTGGCGCCGGTAGTCGATCGGCTGCCCCTGGAAAAACACCTGGCCGACCTGAGGGCGCAACAGCGCGTTCAGGTGTTGCAGCAAGGTGGTCTTGCCCGCGCCGTTGGCGCCCAGAATGGCGTGCCGGGCCGCAGCGCGCAAACGCAAAAAACAACGCTGCAGGCCAGCACGCCCGTCGGGGTAAACATACCCCACCTCGATCAATTCCAGCACGGCGGTCATACCGACAGTCTCCAGGCCAGCATCAGCAAACCCACCCCGGCGGCACTGCCCAGCGCAATGTGGCGGCCAGTGTGGACAAATAGGGGCGTCAAAAAGCGCAAGCTGCCATCGCTACACCGTGCCTCGGCAGCCGTTTGCAGACCGCGTGCGCGAAACGCCACCTGAGCTGCCAGATTGCTCACCAGCAGACCCATAGAACGCAGCGATCGCACAGGGCTGCTGAAACCCAGCCGGGCCGATTGCGCGGCCAGTGTGTCGCGGCTGGCATCGGCAAACACGAACAGCAAGCGATAGCACAGCACCATCAGATCCAGCAACACCTCTGGGCAGTGCAGCCGGCGCAACAGGGCCAGCAGATGCGACAAGGGCGTGGTGAGCACCAGTGCCAACAAGGCCGACAGCGCCGCCAGGGCACGAGCGCTGGCCATCACAGCCTGCGTCAGCGCGGCGGGATTCAGGCGCAATGCCCAACCCGCCTCGGCAGACCAGGCGACGGAACCGAGCATGGACAGCGCAGACAGCGCCAGGAAACCCAGCGGGGCAGCCGCCACACGTAGGTACCAGACCAGGCGCACGCCAGCACCGAGCCACGCCGCGACGAAGCAGGCCCCCGCCACAGTCAAGGCCGCAGCAGGTGTTTGCGCCAGATAGGCCGCAGCAAGCCCCGCCAGGGCAAAAATGCCTTTGGCTACGGGCGTCACGGCGTACCAGCGGTTGTGGTGCGCCGAGCGCTCAACAATCCACACGAGACTGGATCGGATCAGGCAGGCGAGCCGGCTGAGACTGGCGCAGCTCATGCCGGGTGACCGACACACCGAACCAGTAGCCGATGAAACCAGCCCCCAGGGCCGCTTGCAGGGCAAACAGCAAGGATTCGATCTCGCCGCTGGCCGGCTTCCACAGGGGTTCGAACCAGGTCAAGTAATCCGGCGCCAGGGCCAGGATCATGTCCTGTGCCTGGCTGTCCGAGCCGCTGAACCATTCGGTTCCGGCGGCCGGCTCCATACCGGTCACCCACCACAGCGGAAAGATGATCATACCAAACAAGGTTGCCACTATGAAAAGGTTGGTTTTTTTCATGCCCGGCCTCTCGTCGCATGGAACAGCCGCATCTGGCTCAGTTCATCCGGGTTGTAGCGGCGCAAGGCATTGACGACCAGAACGGTCAGCAAGCCCTCGCTGATGGCCAGCGGGATTTGCGTCAGCGCAAAAATGCCAGCGAACTTGGCCAGCGATCCGGCAAAGCCTCCGACCGGATCGGGAAAGGCCCAGGCCAATTGCAGCGAAGTGGTCAGATAGGTGGCCAGATTGCCCAGGCAGGCCCCCAGGAATACCGCTGCAACCCAGGGCAGTCCCAATAAGCGAGATAGCCGGAACAGGCCATGGGCCACGAACGGGCCGACGATGCCCATGGCAAACAGATTGGCCCCCAGGGTAGTCAATCCACCGTGAGCCAGCAGCAAAGCCTGGAACAGCAACACCACAAAAGCGATCGGCACCATGACCCAGGAACCGAACAGCAAGGCACCCAAACCCACGCCGGTGGGGTGTGAACTGCTGCCAGTGACCGAAGGCAGTTTGAGCGCCGACAGCAGAAAACTGAACGCGGCAGCGACGCCTAGCAACATGCGCCGCTCAGGGTGTTGGCGAATGTCGCGGCGCACCGCATGAAGGCCATAGGCCAAAAAAGGGGTAGCTGCCACCGACCAGCCGAGCGCGTGCTCGAATGGCAGGAAACCTTCCATGATGTGCATTCGAAACCTCCCGTCGAATGTTGAAAAAACACCAAACGGAGGACGAATGCAAACAACAGACCTGAGCGCAGCTAGGCCTGTCGAAGCAGTTTCCCGTCACCCCGGGGAATGGTGCTGACATTTTTCGGGCCGGTATTCTGGCTCGCCTTCATCCTTCTCCGCGCCTTCCCATGTCCGTGAACACAGTGGCAGTGGGCAGAGTCGTCTGGCTTACAGCAGCGGGGGCTGCGCCGGAATGACTGCAATCGCAGTTTCACCGGCTTCCCGTTTAACGTTGCTCATGGATTTGAGTAACGCACCCGAATATTGATCGTAACACGAAAAATCGGGTGGTATTTCAAAGCTCGCAGGAATTTTTGGCGCAATTGCATTGATCCCTGGGGCTGTAGTCTCGACAGGGGCGCAAGCTTCCTGCCCGAGAACGGCGGCTGATTCAAGCCGTGCTGTCGCGTACCACCAGTTCGGCCGGCAGCATCACGGTCCGGCGCGGCTGACCGGCAATCGCCTCGAACAGCAATTCGACCAACGCCCGGCCGGCCACTATCGTCGGCTGGCGCACCGAGGTCAGCGACGGATGGAGATAGGTCGACAGGGTGATGTCGTCGTAGCCCACCACCCGGACATCGCGCGGCACTTCCAGTCCGCGCTCCTGCAGCGCACCGATGAGCGAGATCGCCGCAATGTCCGAGCTCGCGAAGATGGCATCGAAGTCCAGCTTCTGGTCCAGCCACAGGTCGATCACCTGGCGGATGCGCCGGTCACCGAACAGGAAGGGCTGGTGCAGCCGCGGATCGGGCTGCAGGCCGGCCTCGCCCAGGGCGCGCACATAGCCCTGGTAGCGCAGGCCCGCCTCGGGATGGCTGGTGTCGCCGAAGAAGGCGATCCGTCGCGCGCCCTGCAGCAGCAGATGGCGCGTCGCGAGATAGCCGCCGCTGGCGTTGTCGCCGCCCACGGTCGAGTAGAAGGCATCGGGCAGGCAGGCGCCCCAGACCGCCATCGGAATGCCGCGCCTGGCCAGCTCGTTCAGGTAGTCGTGCCAGGTCAGCTGGCCGATCACGATCAGGCCGGCGACCTGGCCGCTGTCGACCATGGCGGCCATCTGGCCCTGGCGCTCCTGGTTCAGCCGGGTCAGCAGCAGGCTCATGCCGCGCTCGTCGAGCGCATCGGCCACCGCACCGAGGATGTTCAGGATGAAGGGGTCCGAGATCGTCTGCATGCTGTCGCCCAGGATGACGATGCCCACGGTCTGGATGTCGCGCTTGCGCAGGTTGGCCGCGCCGACATTGACCTGGTAGTTGAGCGAGCGCGCGAGCTCGGCGATGCGTTCCCGGGTCGCTTCGGGGATCAGCGGGCTGCCGCTCAGCGCGCGTGACACGGTCGAGGCCGAGACGCCCGCCAGGCGCGCGATGTCGGCCATCTGCACCCGGCGCTTGCCGCCCTCGCGCACGGTCGAGGGCGGTGCCTCGGTGCTGGCCTGTTTGATGTCAGTGCTCGGCGGAAGGTTCGAGGATCTGGGAGACATGGCAACGATTATTCCACTTGGACGGCACCCGTCCGGCCCGTGCGGGCAAGCCACGAAAAAAAGCCCGAAGCACAGGCTTCGGGCCAATATCACCCCGAGAAAACTGGATCAGGATCCGCCGTGGTGAACGGCGGACCCAGGCCGATGCCGATCAGAAGGCGTAGTTCAGGCGCACGCGCAGGGCGGTCTTGTCGGCCACCTTGTCGCCCGAAGAGACGCTGATGGCCGGCGTGATGAAGGCGCCCTTGACGCCGAGCAGCGGGAAGCTGTAGGCGGCATAGACGGTATCGATCTTGGTCGCACCGGTCTTGTCCTGGATGTAGCCGATGCCGGCAGGGCCGTAGACCAGGTTGGCACCGACCGAGGAGGCATCCAGGTCGCTGCTCTTGCCGTAGTTGACGTTGACGGCAGCGTCCTTGGCCAGTGCATAGCCTGCCGACAGGCCGTAGCCGGTCTGGTTGCCAGCACCCTTGTCGAACGATTCGAAGCCGGCGCGCAGGGTCAGGTCGCCGGTGTTGTAGACCACCACCGGGCGCACGACCTGCTCGACGACACCGACCTTGTCGCCCTTGTAGTTGATCAGGCCCAGCTCGAAGCGCAGGCCCGGTGCCGCATTCAGGCCCAGTGCGCCGTGGAACTGGCCGTCCTTGAAGCGGCCACGGCCGATGTTGGCCCGATAGCCGACGGGGGCGGCCAGTTCCAGCACGGTGTCCTTGGCGACCGGGAACAGGTCGACGGCTTCGAAGCGGCCGAACTTGAAGTCGGCCGAGGCGTTGCCGAACTGGATCCAGGCGTCGTCGACGGTGGAGTCAGCATTCAGACCCAGCAGCAGGCTGGCGCGGGCGTTGACGAAGTTCTCGCCCTGCTTGAGCAGTTCGGCATTCGCGTTCACCTCGATGCGGCCGCCGGAGTTGAAGCTGTCGCTGGCCGCATTGATGCTGGTGGTGTCGCCTTCGAAGTTGGCATCGAACTTGACTTCGGCATGGGCAACAGCGGCAGCGGCACAGAGGGCAGCCGCAGCGGCCAGCTTGAAGGTCTTGGACATTAGGGTCTCCAGTGAATGTTGTTGATGTGGCAATCGCCAGCTGGCCTCCCAGGAGTAGGCTAGTCCCTGCATTACAGGGCTCCCAGGAACCGGCAGCGATTGAATTTCAACATTCATGCAATCGCTTGCATGGAGGGGAAAACCCTAAAAAACAGGTTGTTACCATTTTGTAACCGTGTTTTTCAACGAAAAAACAACAGATTATTGAAATTCAGTGCAAACGTTTGCTCTCCTGCATGCGAGCCGGCCCCGCCATGGTCGGGCCGGCGCGGCCGGTGGCCGTTGTCCCGCTCAGTGCTCGTGCGCCAGCGGCAGGCGGATGCGCACGCGCAGGCCTTGCGGCTCGACCGGCTCCAGGCTGACCTGGCCGTCGTGGCGCTCGACGATCTCCTTGACGATCGCCAGCCCCAGGCCGCAGCCATTGCCCGCCTCGGTCGCGCGCACGAAGCGGCCAAAGACGCGCTCGCGGTCCGCCTCGGCCAGGCCAGGACCGTTGTCCTCCACGCTCAGGCAGGCCCAGCCGTCGGCGACCTGGACGCCGACCGTGACGGCGGCTCCCGGGCCGGCATAGCGCAGCGCGTTGTCGATCAGGTTCGAGAGCGCCTCGCGCAGCAGCAGCTCCTCGCCCTGCACCCGGACCGGGGCCAGGGCGGTCTCGTCGAGCCCCAGGTCGATGCCGGCGCGCAGGGCGCGCGGCACCAGCTCGGCGGTGAGCTGCCTGGCCATGGCCAGCAGCTCAACCGGGCGCCGCTGCGGCAGGCTGGCGCCCCCGGGCTCGGCGCGCGCCAGGGTCAGCAGTTGCGACACCAGGTGGGCGCTGCGCGTGGCCCCTTCATGCACCCGCTGCAGGCGGGCGCGCAAGTCGGGATCGCTGGCCGACTGCAGCGCCAGCTCGGTCTGGCTCTTGAGTCCGGCCAGCGGGGTACGCAGCTGGTGCGCGGCGTCGCCGATGAAGCGCTTCTGTGCCTCCACGCTGCGCTGCACCTCGGCCAGCAGGGTGTTGATCGCGCCGGCCAGCGACCATAGCTCGCGCGGCGCCGAATCCAGCTGCAGCGGTGCCAGGTCGGCCGGCGCCCTGCCCTCGACTTGCTGGCGCAAGCGCGTCAGCGGCGCCAGTCCAGCCCGGATGCCGAGCCAGACGATCAGCGTCATCAGCAAAATCAGGCTCGAGAGCGGCAGCAGCATGTCGACCAGGATGCGCTGCGCCAGCTGCTCGCGGTTGGCATGGCTGCGCGCGACCTGGACCAGCAGGGTCTGGGGCCGGCCATCGACCGCTTCGCCCAGGCTCAGGTGCAGCGCGACCACCCGCACCCGCTGCTCCTCGCGCCCCGCCAGCGGCAGCTGGGCATCGTAGAAATAGGGCTGGCCCAGCGGCAAGGCCTGGCCCGGGAGCAGCGGCGGCGGTGGCAAGCCGGGATTTCCCAGTATGAACAAGCCCGGCGGCTGGCTGACCCGGTAGAGCAAGGGGTCGGCCGGATCGGCCTCGAGGATGTCCTGTGCCGCCTTGGGAAAGTCGATCAGCAGCCCGGTCCCGATCGGCTTGAGCTGGCGCGCCAGCGAACGGCTGGCCTGCAGCAGGCTGGAATCGATCGCCTCGTTGGCGTAGCCGGCGGCGAAGCGGTAGGCCGCCACCCCACCGGCCATCCAGAGCACCAGCTGGGGCAGCAGCACCCACAGCAGCAGGGTACGCGACAGGCTGGGCCCGCGCCCGGGCCCCGGCCCCGCCATCAGGCGTTGCCTTCCTGCTCGAGCAGATAGCCCAGGCCGCGCACCGTCAGGATGGCCAGCGCGCTGCCCTCGAGCTTGCGCCGCAGGCGGTGGATGTAGACCTCGATCGTGTTGCCGCCGCCCGGCTCGCCGCCCTCGGCGCCCCAGGCCTTGGCAATCTCCTCCTTGGTCACGACCTTGCCGCTCTGGCGCAGCAGCAGTTGCAGCAGGTCGAACTCGCGTCCGCTGAGTTCCAGCGTCTCTCCCGCCAGCGTGGCGCGGCGGCGCTCGGGATCGAGGAGGAGCTGGCGGCATTCGATCGCCGCCGGCACCGGCTGGGGCCGCACCCGACGCAGGATGGCCTGCAGGCGGGCCAGCAGCTCGGGCAGGTCGAAGGGCTTGGTCACATAGTCGTCGGCGCCTGCCTGCAGCCCCTCGACCCGCTGCTCGAGCGCGTCGCGCGCCGTCAGCAGCAGCACCGGCAGTTGCCGCGCGCTCTGGCGCAGCTGCCGCAGCACGCTCAGCCCGTCGAGCATGGGCATGCCGATGTCGAGCACCGCGATGTCGAAGGCCTGCTTGTCGAGCAGGTATTGCGCCACCGCCCCGTTGGGTGCGTGCTCGACCTCGTAGCCCGCACTCTGCAGCTGGGCGATCAGGGCATCGGACAGGATGGGGTCGTCTTCGGCGAGCAGCAACTTCATGCGGCGAGCTTAACGGATGGCCTGGTAACTGCAGGACAGGCCAGGGCACATAGGGTTACACCGAATATTAAATCAGTCAGGGTTAATTAATATTGCGGCGTTTCGTTCAGAAACATTAACGAGCGTCGGCCGCATCCAGCCTGGAAGCCTGGCGCGATTTCCTAGGAGACAAGAGATGAATCCCCATACCGTCACATCCCTCAAGCGCACCGTCGTTGCCGCCCTGGCCGTCTGCGCCGCCGCATCGGCCATGGCCGGCGAGGTCGAGGTCCTGCACTGGTGGACCGCCGGCGGCGAGGCCAAGGCGGCCGCCGCGCTCAAGGAGCAGCTGCAGGCCCAGGGCCACAGCTGGAAGGACTTCGCGGTCGCCGGTGGTGGTGGCGACAACGCCATGACCGTGCTGAAGTCGCGCGTCGTCTCGGGCAACGCACCGGCCGCGGCCCAGATCAAGGGCCCCTCGCTGCAGGAATGGGCGGCCGAAGGCGTGCTGGCCAACATCGACGATGTCGCCAAGGCCGAGCAATGGGACAAGCTGCTGCCCAAGGTGGTCAGCGACGCGATGAAGTACAAGGGCAACTACATCGCGGTGCCGGTCAACGTGCACCGCGTCAACTGGCTGTGGGCCAATCCCGAGGCCTTCAAGAAGGCCGGCGCCAAGCTGCCGAGCAACTGGGACGAGTTCTTCGTCGCGGCCGAGGCGCTCAAGAAGGCCGGCGTGATCCCGGTCGCGCATGGCGGCCAGAACTGGCAGGACTTCACCACCTTCGAGAGCGTCGCACTCGGCCTGGGTGGCGCGGAGTTCTACCAGAAGGCCCTGGTCAAGCTGGACCCGGCCGCGCTCAACGGCCCGACCATGACCAAGGTGCTCGAGACCTTCAAGAAGGTCAAGAGCTACACCGACCGCAACGCGCCGGGCCGCGACTGGAACCTGGCCACCGCGATGGTGATCAAGGGCGAGGCCGGCATGCAGCTGATGGGCGACTGGGCCAAGGGCGAGTTCATCGCCGCTGGCAAGAAGCCGGGCAAGGACTTCGCCTGCGTCGCCGCTCCGGGCAGCGCCAAGGCCTTCACCTTCAACGTCGACTCGTTCGCGCTGTTCAAGCTCAAGAACGAAGCCAACGTCAAGGCGCAAAAGGACCTGGCCGCCGCCATCATGTCGCCGCAGTTCCAGGAAGTGTTCAACCTGAACAAGGGCTCGATCCCGGTGCGGCTGAACATGGACCTGGCCAAGTTCGATGACTGCGCCAAGTCCAGCGCCGCCACCTTCGTCGAGTCGGCCAAGTCCGGCGCTCTGGTGCCCTCGGTCGCGCACGGCATGGCAGTCCCGGCCGCCGCGGCTGGCGCGATCCAGGACGCCGTCAGCCAGTTCTGGAACGACGACAAGATGAGCGTCGCGGCCGCCCAGGCCAAGATCGCCGCCGCCGCCAAGACCAAGTAAGCCATGACCGCCACCACCCGCTCCTCCGGCCCCTGGTTGCCCAGGCTGGTCGTTGCGCCCAGCTTCCTGCTGTCGCTGCTGTTCATCTACGGCCTGATGGCCTGGAACGGCTACCTGTCGATGTCGGCCTCGCGCATCCTGCCCAACTACGACTTCGTCGGGCTGGCCCAGTACCAGGCCTTGTTCGACAATGAACGCTTCCGGGTCGCCATGGTCAACCTGGCGATATTCGGCCTGCTGTTCATCGGCGGCGCGATGGGGGTGGGCGTGGTGCTGGCGGTCCTGCTCGACCAGAAGGTGCGCGGCGAAGGCCTGCTGCGCACCATCTACCTCTACCCGATGGCGATCTCCTTCATCGTCACCGGCACCGCCTGGAAATGGATGCTCAACCCGGGCCTGGGCCTGGAGCACCTGATGCACCAGTGGGGCTTCGAGAACTTCAGCTTCGACTGGCTGATCAACCCGGACATGGCGATCTACTGCGTCGTGATCGCCGGCGTCTGGCAGAGCGCGGGCTTCGTGATGGCGCTGTTCCTGGCGGCGCTGCGTGGCATCGACGACTCCATCATCAAGGCGGCCCAGGTCGATGGTGCCAGCCTGCCGCGCATCTACTGGAGCATCATCCTGCCCAGCCTGCGCCCGGTGTTCTTCAGCACCCTGCTGGTGGTCAGCCACCTGGCGATCAAGAGCTTCGACCTGGTGATGGCGCTGACCGCGGGCGGCCCGGGCTTCGCGACCGACCTGCCGGCCACCTTCATGTATGCCCATGCCTTCACGCGCGGCCAGATCGGCCTCGGTGCCGCCAGCGCGACCGTGATGCTGGCCACCGTCGCGGCCATCGTCGTGCCCTACCTCTATTCGGAACTGCGAGCCAAGCGATGAACCGACTCACCTTTCACCGCCTGCTGCTGTGGGCCGTCCTGCTGGTCTTCGCGGCCTGGTTCCTGACCCCGCTCTACGTGATGGTCGTGACCTCGCTCAAGGATGCCGAGCAGCTGCGCGTCGGCCACCTGCTGAGCCTGCCGAGCGCGCCGACGCTGGACGCCTGGAGCAAGGCCTGGAGCAGCGCCTGCACCGGCGTGCAGTGCGAGGGCCTGCGGCCCTTCTTCTGGAACTCGGTCGTCACGGTGGTGCCGGCGGTGCTGGTCTCGACCCTGCTCGGCGCGCTCAACGGCTATGTGCTGTCGAAGTGGAAGTTCCGCGGCAGCGAGACCCTGTTCGCCTTCATGCTGTTCGGTGTCTTCATGCCGATGCAGGTGGTGCTGCTGCCGATGAGCCAGGTGCTGGGCTGGCTCGGCATCGCCAGCTCGGTCTGGGGCCTGATCCTGGTCCATGTGCTGGCCGGCATCCCGTCGACCACGCTGTTCTTCCGCAACTACTACGTCGGCCTGCCCGACGAGCTGATCAAGGCCGCGATGCTCGACGGCGCCAGCTTCTGGCAGATCTTCTGCCGCATCGTGCTGCCGCTGTCGACCCCGATCCTGGTCGTGACCCTGATCTGGCAGTTCACCAACATCTGGAACGACTTCCTCTACGGCGTGGTGTTCTCGGGCGCCGACAGCAAGCCGATCACGGTCGGCCTGAACAACCTGGCCAACACCAGCAGCAGCGTCAAGGAATACCACGTCGACATGGCCGCCGCGCTGATCGCCGCCGCGCCCACGCTGTTCGTCTACATCGTCGCAGGCAAGTTTTTCGTGCGTGGCCTGACCGCCGGCGCCGTCAAGGGATAAAGGAGACATCATGGGCGCACTCGCCATCCGCAACGTTCACAAGTCCTACAACGACACCACCCATATCCTCAAGGGCATCGACCTCGAGATCGAGGCCGGCGAATTCCTGATCCTGGTCGGGCCCTCGGGCTGCGGCAAGTCCACCCTGCTGGGCATGATCGCCGGCCTGGACAGCCCGAGTTCGGGCTCGATCCACATCGGCGAGCGCGACGTCACGAACCTGCCGAGCAAGGACCGCGACATCGCGATGGTGTTCCAGAGCTACGCGCTGTACCCGAACATGAGCGTGGCGCAGAACATCGCCTTCGGCCTGGAGATCCGCAAGGTGCCCAAGCCCGAGCGCGAGGCCGCGGTGCAGCGCGTCGCGCAGATGCTGCAGATCGGCCACCTGCTCGACCGCAAGCCGGGCCAGCTCTCGGGCGGCCAGCGCCAGCGCGTCGCGATGGGCCGCGCCCTGGCGCGCGATCCCAAGCTGTTCCTGTTCGACGAGCCGCTGTCCAACCTCGACGCCAAGCTGCGCGTCGAGATGCGCGCCGAGATCAAGCAGCTGCACCAGCGTACCCGCACCACCACCGTCTACGTCACCCACGACCAGGTCGAGGCGATGACGCTGGGCGACCGCATCGCGGTCATGAAGGACGGCCTGGTGCAGCAGTTCGGCAGCCCGGCCGACATCTACCGCCGCCCGGCCAACCGCTTCGTGGCCGAGTTCATCGGCTCGCCGGCGATGAACATGGTCGATGCCAGCTGCCACGGCGGCGTGGTGGCGGCGCACGGGGTCGAGCTCGAGCTGACCGCGCGCCAGCGCGCCGCGCTCTCGGTGCGCGGCGACGGCGACCTGGTCTACGGCCTGCGCCCCGAGGACATCAAGCTGGCCGACGCCGGCCTGCCGGGCGAACTGACCATGATCGAGCCGACCGGCCCCGAGACCTATGCCACGGTCGACACGGCGGTCGGTTCGCTGACCGCGCGCATCCCGGGCCTGCTGGCAGCGCAGGTCGGCGACCGCGTCCAGCTGCAATGGTCGGCCGAGGATGCCCACCTGTTCGACCGCGCCAGCGGCGACCGCGTGGCCGGCAGCTGACAAGCGGCAACTGCCACGATCGAACCGATGACGAAACGGAGGGCTGCAAGCTCGGCACCGGCCGAGGCGACACTGTAGCCCTCCTCATCCTTGTGAAAGAACGCTCGATGTATTCAGCCTCGTCCTCGCGCTACGACCACATGAGCTACCGCCGCTGCGGCCGCAGCGGCCTGCAGCTGCCGGCGATCACGCTCGGCCTGTGGCACAACTTCGGCGACAGCACGCCGTTCGAGACCCAGCGCGCGATGCTGCGCACGGCCTTCGACCTCGGCATCACCCATTTCGACCTGGCCAACAACTATGGCCCGCCCTACGGCAGCGCCGAGACGAACTTCGGCGAGCACCTGCGGCGCGACTTCAAGCCCTACCGCGACGAGCTCATCATCTCGACCAAGGCCGGCTGGGACATGTGGCCCGGGCCCTACGGCCAAGGCGGCGGCTCGCGCAAGTATCTGCTCGCCAGCCTGGACCAGAGCCTCAAGCGGATGGGGCTGGACTATGTCGACATCTTCTACTCGCACCGCTTCGACCCCGACACCCCGCTGGAGGAGACCTGCGGCGCGCTGGCCAGCGCGGTGCAGCAGGGCAAGGCGCTCTACGTCGGCATCTCCAGCTACTCGGCCGGCAAGACGCGCGAGGCCGCCGCGTTGCTGCGTGCCATGGGCGTGCCGCTGTTGATCCACCAGCCCTCCTACAGCCTGCTCAACCGCTGGATAGAGGAGGATCTGCTCGACATGCTCGAGCAGCAAGGCCTGGGCTGCATCGCGTTCAGCCCGCTGGCCCAGGGCCTGCTGACCGGCAAGTACCTGGCTGGCGTGCCGCAGGACGCGCGCATCAACCGTCCCGGCGGCGGCTCGTTCACGGCCGAGCACCTGAGCGAGCAGAACCTGGCCCATGTGCGCGCCCTGAACGGGATCGCACAGGCGCGTGGCCAGAGCCTGGCGCAGATGGCGGTGGCCTGGGTGCTGCGCCACCCCGAGATGAGCTCGGCCCTGATCGGGGCCAGCCGCCCGGAGCAGATCACCGAGCTGGTCGGCGCGCTGCAGAACCTGGCCTTCAGCGCCGAGGAGCTGGCGGCGATCGACCAGCATGCGGTCGACGGCGGCATCAACCTCTGGCAGCGGCCCTCGACCGACCTGCGGCCCTGAGGCCTGCCCGCGCACGGCCAGCCATTCAGCTGCTGCCGCGCACGATCAGCTCGTAGCCCAGGTCCTCGCAGGGCCTGGCCACCGGCTGGCCTGCCATCAAGGCCAGCAGCATGCGCGCGGCCGCGCTGCCGATTTCGGCGCGTGGCGTGCGTACCGTGGTCAGGGGCGGCAGCATCTGGTCGCTGCCGGTCAGGTCGTTGAAGCCCGCGACCGCGACCCGGCCCGGCACGGCCAGCCCCAGGCGCAAGGCCGCCAGCAGCGCGCCCTGGGCCAGGTCGTCGTTGTTGAAGAAGACGGCGTCGATGTCAGGGTCCTGCGCCAGCAGGCGCTCGAACATCGCACCGCCCAGGCCGATCGAGGACGGCGCCGGGTCCAGCCATTCGAGTGTCGGCTGGTACAGGCCGACCGCCTCGAGCTCGCGCCGCCAGCCGGCCAGCCGCTGCATGGTGCGCGGGTCGAGCTGGGCCGCGGCAAAGGCAATGCGCCGGCGGCCACGATCGAGCAGATGGCGGGTCATGGCGGCGCCGGCGTCCTGCTGCGAGAAGCCCACGCAATGCAGGCCTGGCTGTTCGGAGGCGTCCATCAGGTGCACGCAAGGCACGCCGCTGCGCTCGATCAGCGCGCGCGTGGCCTCGCTGCGCTCGAGCCCGGTCACCAGCAGCCCGGCCGGACGGTGCAGCAGTTGCTCGCGCAGCAGCTGCTCCTCCTCGAGTGGATCGTAGTGGGTGATGCCGATCAGGGTCTGGTAGCCGGCCGGGCGCAAGGTGCGCTGCACCGCCTCCAGCAGGTCGACGAACAGGGCGTTGGACAGCAGCGGAATCAGCACCGTGACATGGCTGCTGTGACGCGAGGCAAGCGCGCGCGCGGCCGGATCGGGCAGATAGCCCAGCGCCTCGACCGCCGCCTTGACGCGCTCGACCAGCTGCGGGTCGACCGCGCGCTCGCCGCGCAGCGCGCGCGAGGCGGTCATCAGGCTGACGCCGGCATGCCGGGCCACGTCGGCCAGGGTGATGCGCCCGGTGGCGCGGGAACGGGAAGCAGGCTGGCTCATGATAAGGGTAAACCCCAGGCTGGATGTCGTTCGAAAGTCGATAGGATAGCGCTATCCGACGGCAAGCCCGCAGAAAAAATTCACGCCGGTCGCCTCCAGCCCTCACGGCTGGCCTGTGACCATCGCTGATGGATCTTTTCCGGCTTGCCGTTTCTTTTAACCTGAACGAGATAGCGCTATCCCAACATGAGCCACCAGATCGTCATCATGGGCGTGGCCGGCTGCGGCAAGTCCAGCCTGGCCGCGCTCGTCGCACAGACCCAGGGCCTGAGCCTGATCGAGGGCGACGACTTCCACAGCGCCGACAGCCGCGCCAAGATGAGCCAGGGCATCGCGCTGACCGATGCCGACCGCGAGGGCTGGCTCAGCCGGCTTGGCGAGGAACTGCGTCAGCACGCGGACGGCGCCGTGTTGAGCTGCTCGGCGCTCAAGCGCCAGTACCGCGAGCGGCTGCGTGCCGCCGCGCCTGGACTGCGCTTCGTCTTCCTCGAGATCGACCGCGAGCAGGCACAGCAGCGCGTGACCGCGCGCGCGCCGCAGCATTTCTTCTCCACCCGCCTGGTCGACAGCCAGTTCGCCACGCTCGAGTCGCCGCTCGGGGAAGAGCGGGTGCTGCGCCTCGACGCCACCGCCCCATTGGCACGACTGCAAGCCGAGGTCGATGCCTGGCTCAAGCAAGGAGAGACGGCATGAGCCCCGCTACCCCTGCCCCGCGCCTGCAAAAGCTGGCCCAGTTCGCCATGGCCGCGTGCCTGGGCGTGATGGCGGTCGCGGTGTTCGTCAACGTCGTGCTGCGTTACGGCTTCGGCAGCGGCGTGGCCGCCAGCGAGGAACTGTCGCGCCTGCTGTTCGTCTGGATGGTCTTCATCGGCGCGACCGCCGCCTATCCCGTCGGCGAGCACATGGCGTTCACCAGCCTGATCGGCCTGCTCAAGGGCCGCCGGACCGCGCTGCGGCTGGCGACCGCCGTGATCCGGCTGCTGGTCGTGGCCGCAGCGGCCCTGCTGGCCCATGGCGCCTGGCAGCAGGTCGCAGTCGGCCTCGACAGCCATTCGGTGGTGCTGGGCTACCCGACCGCGCTGCTGCCGCTGCCGGCCTTCCTGAGCGCCCTCGCGATCGGCGTGATGGCACTGATCGAATTGTTCAAGTGCAAGCCGCTGGACCTGGGCCACGGCGTCGATGTGGAGTAACAGCATGAGCCCCGAAGGATTGGCCTTTATCGTGTTCGTCGGCGGCATGCTGCTGCTGATGGGCATAGGCATGAACATGGCGCTCGCGCTGGTGCTGACCGGCGCCGGCATGGCCTGGGTGCTGGATTTCTGGGACACCCAGCTACTGGCGCAGAACCTGGTCGCCGGCATCGACAGCTTTCCGCTGCTGGCGGTGCCCTTCTTCATCCTGGCTGGCGAGCTGATGAACTCGGGCGGCATCAGCCGGCGCATCATCTCGATGGCGCAGGCCTGGGTCGGCCATATCCATGGCGGCCTCGGCTTCGTCGCGATCGGCGCCGCGGTGCTGATGGCCAGCATGAGCGGCTCGGCGCTGGCCGACACCGCCGCGCTCGCCACCATCCTACTGCCGATGATGCGGCAGCAGGGCTACCCGATGAACACCTCGGCCGGACTGATCGCCTCGGGCGGCATCATCGCGCCGATCATCCCGCCGTCGATGCCGTTCGTGATCTATGGCGTGACGACCAATACCTCGATCTCGGCGCTGTTCCTGTCCGGCATCGTGCCTGGCATCCTGATGGGGGCTGGCCTGATCCTGACCTGGAAGCTGATGCTGCGCCGCATCCAGCTGCCCGCGGGCGATCCGTTGCCCCTGTCCGAGCGCCTGCGCATCACGGCCAAGGCCTTCTGGGCGCTGCTGATGCCGCTGATCATCATCGGCGGCATGAAGAGCGGCATTTTCACGCCGACCGAGGCGGCGGTGGTCGCGGCCTTCTACGCCCTGTTCGTCGCGCTCTTCGTCCACCGCGAGATGAAGCTGGCCGAGCTCGGCCCGGTGCTGGTGCGCGCGGCCAAGACCACCGCGATCGTGATGTTCCTGTGCGCCGGCGCCCAGGTCGCGAGCTACATGATCACGCTGGCCGACCTGCCCGGCGTGCTGACCGGCTGGCTGGGCCCGCTGGTCGACAGCCCGCGCCTCCTGATGACGGTGATGATGCTCGCGCTGGTGCTGATCGGCACCGCGCTCGACCTGACGCCGACCATCCTGATCTTCGCGCCGGTGATGCTGCCGATCGCGGTCAAGGCCGGCATCGATCCGGTCTACTTCGGCCTGATGTTCGTGCTCAACGGCGCCATCGGCCTGATCACGCCGCCGGTCGGCACGGTGCTCAACGTGGTCGCGGGCGTCGGGCGGCTGTCGCTGCACCAGGTGATCAAGGGCGTCAATCCCTTCTTGCTGACCTATGTGCTGCTGCTCGCGCTCTTCGTCGTGTTCCCCCAGATCGTGACCGCGCCCGTGGCGTGGATGCGTTAACCGTTCAAACCTCGCCAGAATTGGCTTTCCCCCAGGAGACCCCCATGACTATCTTCCGTCGCACCCTCGTGACCACGGCCGCCGCGCTCGCGCTGGCAGCGCCTTTCATGGCCCAGGCGCAGGACTTCAAGCCGCGCCTGATCCGCTTCGGCTACGGCCTCAACGAGCAGAGCAACCAGGGCCGCGCGGCCAAGCTGTTCGCCGAGCAGGTCGAGAAGGCCTCGGGCGGCAAGATGCGGGTGCGCGCGATCGGCGCCGCCGCGCTCGGTCCCGACACCCAGATGCAGCAGGCGCTGATCGGCGGCGCGCAGGAGATGATGGTCGGCTCGACCGCCACCCTGGTCGGCATCAGCAAGGAAATGGCGCTGTGGGACACGCCCTTCCTGTTCAACAACGCCAAGGAGGCCGATGCCCTGCTCGACGGCCCGGTCGGCGACAAGGTGAGGGCCAAGCTGCAGGACAAGGGCCTGGTCGGCCTGGTCTACTGGGAGAACGGCTTTCGCAACCTGACCAACAGCAAGCGCCCGATCAACAAGATGGAGGACCTCAACGGCATCAAGTTGCGCGTGATGCAGAACAACGTCTTCCTCGACAGCTTCAAGACCCTGGGCACCAACGCCGTGCCGCTGGCCTTCTCGGAGCTGTTCGGTGCGCTCGAGACCGGTACCGTCGACGGCCAGGAAAACCCGTTCAACACCATCCTGTCGAGCAAGTTCTACGAGGTGCAGAAGTACCTGACCGTGACCAACCATGTCTACAGCCCGTGGATCGTGCTGGTCAGCAAGAAATGGTGGGACGGCCTGTCGGCGGCCGAGCAGAAGGTGCTGATGGATGCCGCCAAGGCCAGCCGCGACTTCGAGCGCCAGGACACGCGCCAGGAGGCCTCGGGCGCCGTCGCCGAACTCAAGAAGAAGGGCATGCAGGTCAACGAGCTGTCGCCGGCCGAGGCCGCCCGCATGCGCAGCAGCCTGACCCGCGTCTACGCCGGGATCGGCGCCAGCGTCGGCATGGAGCTCTGGAACGAGACCCAGGCCGAACTCGCCAAGCTGCGCGGCAAGAAGTGAGACCTGCGCCTGCGGGCGCTCATGAAAAGGCCAGCGCGGGTGACGGCGCTGGCCTTTTGCGCTGGATGGCGCTCGATCGCGCGGCCTGCTGCGCCCGCGCGCTGCCGGCTTACTTGGCGGTCGGCATCACGAACTCGGCGCCCTTGCCGATGCTCTCGGGCCAGCGCTGCATGATCGACTTCTGCTTGGTGTAGAAGCGCACGCCCTCCTCGCCATAGGCGTGCATGTCGCCGAACAGGCTGCGCTTCCAGCCGCCGAAGCCATGCCAGGCCATCGGCACCGGGATCGGTACGTTGATGCCGACCATGCCGACCTGGATCCGGCGTGCGAACTCGCGCGCCACGTTGCCGTCGCGGGTGAAGCAGGCGGTGCCGTTGCCGAACTCGTGGTCGTTGATGAGCTGTACCGCGGTCGCGAAGTCGGGCACGCGCACGCAGGCCAGCACCGGGCCGAAGATCTCTTCCCGGTAGATCTTCATCTCGGGCGTGACATGGTCGAACAGGGTGCCGCCGAGCCAGAAGCCCTGCTCGCAACCAGCGCCCGCCTGGGTGCCGTCGAAGCCGCGGCCGTCGACCAGCAGTTGGGCGCCTTCCTGTACCCCAGCCTCGATGTAGCCGCTGATGCGCTGGCGCGCCGCGTCGGTCACGATCGGGCCCATCTCGGCCGCCAGGTTCATGCCGTCGAGCACCTGCAAGGTCTTGGTGCGCTCGACCAGCTTGGGGATCAGCTGGTCGGCCACGTCGCCGACCAGCACCGCGACGCTGATCGCCATGCAGCGCTCGCCGGCCGAGCCGTAGCCGGCGCCGACCAGCGCATCGACCGCCTGGTCGATGTCGGCGTCGGGCATCACCACCATGTGGTTCTTGGCGCCGCCCAGCGCCTGCACCCGCTTGCCGTGACGGGCGCCGGTCTCGTAGATGTAGTTGGCGATCGGGGTCGAGCCGACGAAGCTGATGGCCTTGACGTCCGGGTGCACCAGCAGCGCGTCGACCGCTTCCTTGTCGCCCTGCACCACGTTGAAGACGCCATCGGGCAGGCCGGCCTGCTGGAGCAGGTCGGCGATGAACAGCGAGGGCGACGGATCGGTCGGGCTGGGCTTGAGCACGAAGGTGTTGCCGGCCGCGATCGCGACCGGGAACATCCACATCGGCACCATGACCGGGAAGTTGAACGGGGTGATGCCGGCGACGACGCCGAGCGCCTGGCGCACGGTCCAGTTGTCGATGCCGGTCGAGACCTGCTCGGTGTAGTCGCCCTTGAGCAGCTGCGGGATGCCGCAGGCGAACTCGACGATGTCGATGCCGCGCGCGACCTCGCCCTGGGCGTCGGTGAAGACCTTGCCATGCTCGGAAGTGATCATGGCGGCGAGCTCGTCCTTGTGGCGGTTGAGCAGCTCGAGGAACTTGAACATCACGCGGGCGCGGCGGATCGGCGGCGTCTCGGACCAGGCCGGGAAGGCGGCTGTTGCTGCGGCAACTGCGGCGTCGACATCCTGCCCGTTGCCCAGGCGCACCTGGCGCGCCACGGCGCCGCTGGCGGGGTTGTAGACCGGCTGGGTGCGGTTGCCGCTGCCGGAGGTACGCTGGCCGGCGATGAACTGGGCGACTTCGCTGCTGTCGTTATAGGGGGTCATGGGGGGTCTCCTGTGTTGGGTGGGTCCAGTGTAGGAAGCCCCCGCCGTGCTGCCTAGCCAAGCTGGCTGAACTGATTGTTTGATATATTGAACAATAAGATCATGGAACAACAAAAAGTCGAACAGCTCTGGGGTCATCTGCACTGGCTGGTCGTGCTGGCCCAGCAGGGCAGCTTCACCGCCGCCGCCGAGCGGCTGGGGGTCAGCAAGGCCGCGATGAGCCAGCGCGTGGCCGAGCTCGAGCGGGTGGCCGGCGTCGCGCTGGTGCGGCGCACCACGCGCAGCGTGCGCCTGACCGAGGCCGGCCAGCGCCTGGTCGACGATACCCGCGCCTCCTTCGAGCAGATCGCCGAGAGCTTTGCCCAGGTGCGCGACCTCGCCGGCCTGCCGCGCGGCCTGCTGCGCGTGACGGCGCCGGTCGCCTTGGCGCGCCAGCAACTGGTGCCGCTGCTGGCGGACTTCCTGCGCCAGTACCCCGAGGTGCGGCTCGAGCTCGACCTGTCGGACCGCTTCTCGTCACTGGCGACCGAGGGCTTTGACCTGGCGATCCGCCATACCGCGAGCCCGCCCGACACGCATGTGGCCTGGACGCTGTGCACCACGCGCTCGCTGCTGGTGGCCACGCCGGCCTACCTCAGGCGCAGCGGCGTGCCGCAGCTGCCGCAGGAGCTGGCCCGGCACAACTGCCTGCATTACCCGCGCTCGCAGGACCGGCCGGCCTGGACCCTGGAGCGGTGTGATGCGGCCGCCCCGGAGCGCGTGACGGTGCAGGTCAGCGGCTCGCTGGCGGCCAACAACAGCGAGGCGCTGCGCGATGCCGCGCTGGCCGGGCTGGGCATCGCGCTGCTGCCCGACTTCAGCGCCCAGGCCAGCCTGCGCGCCGGCAAGCTGGTCGAGGTGCTGCCGGACTGGATCCCGGTCGGGGCCTTCGCTGGCCAGCTCTACGCGATCCGGCCCTACTCGGCCCATGTGCCGTGCGCGGTCAGTGCGCTGGTCGCATTCCTGCGCGAGAGGCTGGAAGCCGGATTCGGCGAATTCCACTGAGCCGTTCGACCGCGGCCAGCATCGAACTCAGCTCTCTCTCGGTCAGGTGAGACCGGTCACGTCACTCTGGGTACATCCCACATCAGCTATCAAGCATAGAAGGATCAAAAAACGTCATGTTGGGCTTCGGGGAGCAATGGAGCAGCCAACCGGCTTAAGCATACGGAACGCACGATCCTGGGGGAACTCCAAGGCCGGTCTCATCGCTGGTGCCCCTGGGCGGCGTCGATGATCTGACCGTACTCGAGCACCGTCGACCACATCACCCGGCTTTACCTGCAGCGGCCCAAGCTCCATGCGGCGTGAGGGTCTAGGGTGCCCCAGCAGAGTCCAGAGACAATCCTGGTCATGGCGGTCTGGCGTCGCTGCTGCCGAGCAGCGCCGGTCTGAGCTCCGTGTCACCGGCAATCAAGCACCTCCACTTGCTGACATATTTGTAATCCAGCGGATATTCGAATGTTAGCTGGCGAGATATAGAGTGCAGTCATGGCGTCAGCATCGCCCATCATCGTGAATCGGACCTGGCGCCACCACCGACCCTGAGGACAGGATCGGCCAAGAAAGGACTCGATCATGAAAGCACTCCAACCCCTGGTGGTCGCTCTGGCCATTGGCCTCTCGACCGTTGCCGCATCGGCTCAGACCGCCGCTGAACATGCCCAGCATCACCCCGACGGAGCCGCCCCTGCGGCGGTCCAGGCCCCAGCCGCCACGCCGGAGCAGCAACTGTCCACGATGGACAAGCAGCTGCAACGCATGCGTGAGATGAGCCACAAGATGGCCGCGGCCAGCACTCCGCAGGAACGCCAGGCCTTGATGGCTGAGCACCACAAGACCATGCAGGACAGCATGAAGATGATGGGCCAGATGCAGGGCATGCAGCCGGCCGGCATGGGGATGATGGCCAATGGAGCCGGCACGCCCGGCAAGACGGCCACCTCACCATCCCCGGCCATGGGCCCGCAGATGATGGGCGGCATGATGCAGCGCCACGCCATGATGGAAAAGCGCATGGAGATGATGGAGTCCATGATGCAGATGATGATGGACCGCCTGCCCGCTGACGCAGCAGCTCCCGGGGTCCCGAAATGAAGGTCCTGACGGTTGCGCTGGGCCTGGCCGGCTGGCTGACGGTTGGCCTGGCCTGGGCTGCCCCCACGGGCTTCGTCTACACCGCGAACGAGCGGGCCGAGTCCATCAGCCAGGTGCAGCTGGATTCCGGTGCGGTCAAGACCATCAAGACGGGCATCGCACCGCACAACGTCCAGGTGACACCTGACGGCAAACGCCTGCTGGCGGTCGGAGTCGCTTCGCACGGCGCCCATCATGGTTCATCAGCAGCAGCATCGGGCCAACTCTGGGTGCTCGAAACGGCCGCGCTGGACCAGGCTCCCGTAGTCATCGAGGTGGGCGAACACCCCGCCCATGTGGTCACGGACCTGAACGCCGAACGTGCCTTCGTCACCGATTCGGCGGCCAACGTCGTGCGTGTCATCGACCTCAAGGCCAGGGCCGAGACCGGCCGCATCCCGACTGGCGCGTATCCCCATGGCTTGCGGCTCAGCCCCGATGGCAAGACGCTGTACGTCGCCAACATGCGCGGCGGCTCGGTGTCGGTGATCGACGTCGACCGGTTGCAGGAAATGGGCCGCATCGCGGTGGGCAAAGGTCCGGTACAGGTCGGGTTTGCGCCCGACGGTCGGCAAGCCTATGTGTCCCTGAGCGCCAGCAACCAGTTGGGCTTGATCGATACCCGTCAACAGCGTCTGGTTGGCAAGGTCGCGGTGGGTCGCACCCCAATCCAGATGGTGGCGACCTCGGCCGGGCTGGTCTACGTGGCCAACCAGGGCAGCGCGCAGGCGCCCGATCAGACGGTATCGGTGGTCGATGCGGCCAGCAAGCGCGTCGTCAAGACCTTGGTGACCGGCAAGGGGGCGCACGGCACGGCGATCAGCTCAGACAATGCCTACGTGTTCGTCAGCAACATCGAAGCCGGGACCTTCTCGGTCATCGATGCGGCGACGCAGGAGGTCGTGGCCGAGCACCAGGTTGGCCTGGGTCCCAACGGCATCAGCTATCAGGCTCCATGAGCCAATTGCAACGGGCCTCTGAAAGAGGCCCTTCTTGTTGATGAGGAACGTCATGCCTCCTGATGATCATCGCCAGCAGCGGCCCCCTCATTTTTGGCGTTCCCGCTACGCCATCGGTCTGGTGGTCGTGGGGGGCATCGCCGCCTACTTCCTACTGGCCGAGCACCGTGCGCACATTGCAGGGGCTTGGCCCTACCTGCTGCTCCTGGCCTGCCCCTTGATGCATCTCTTCATGCACGGCGGTCATGGTGGGCATCGGCATCACCAGGACAAGCAATCCCCAGACGACGCAGGAAAAAGCGACCGCACGCAAACGGGGGACCGATCATGAACCATGCCGAACCGGCCTACGGTCTGTGGTCCCTGGTGATCATCAATTCGGTGGTCTTCATCCTGTTTGCCTTCAGCTTCTTCAAGCCTGCCACCACACGGGACTGGCGCAGCTTCAGTGCCTTCGCCGCCTTCATCGTGGCCTTGTTCGTGGAGATGTATGGCTTTCCGCTGACGATCTACCTGCTGTCAGGCTGGCTGCAGACCCGGTTCCCAGGGCTGGATCTGTTGTCGCACGACACGGGTCATCTGTGGTCCACCCTGCTGGGAGAAAAGGGCGACCCGCACTTCGGCGTCTTGCACATCGTCAGTTACGTCTTGCTGGGAGCTGGTTTCTACCTGCTGTCGAAGGCATGGAATATTCTCTACCATGCGCAGCGGCGCCATTCTCTGGCCACGGCAGGGCCGTATGCACGCATTCGCCATCCCCAGTACGTTGCCTTCGTGCTGATCTTGCTGGGCTTCCTGTTCCAGTGGCCCACCCTCCTGACCTTGGCGATGTTCCCCTTCCTGCTGGTGATGTACGGGCGTCTCGCGATCACGGAAGAGCGCGAGATGCGGGCGCAGTTCGGTGTCGAATACGACCGCTACGCCGCCCAGACGCCACGGTTCTGGCCGAAGCTTTTCTAGGCCGGCGCGGATCTGAGGTCGAAAAACAGAAAGGAGGCGCCATGGATCACAGCCAACAGAACGGTCACGACCACCACCATCACGGCGGGCCGGCCCCAACGGAGGGCAAGGATCCAGTGTGTGGCATGCCGGTGACTGAACAGTCAGAGCACCGGGCCCACTATCGGGGCAGCACCTATTTCTTCTGCAGCGCCCATTGCCGATCCAAGTTTCTGAGCCATCCGGGGCAGTACGTCGCCGTGCCAGCAGAAGGTTCACCCTCGGAGGAGGTGGCCGGTGCCGGGCATGAACATCATCACCACCATCACGGCCATATGCCTGCCGTGGTTGAAACGCCCACTGCACAGCCTGCGATGAATGGTGCCACCCTCTACACCTGCCCGATGCACCCGGAGATCCGACAGGATCATCCGGGCAATTGCCCGAAGTGCGGGATGACACTGGAGCCCGTCATCCCCGAGCTGGAAGAAGACGAGAACCCCGAGCTGAAGGATTTCCAGCGCCGGTTCTGGTGGACACTGCCCTTGACGGTGGTGGTGACCGTGCTGGCCATGTTCGGACATGAGCTCAGCTGGCTGGAGATCCAGACCCAGACCTGGGTCGAGCTCATCTTGTCACTGCCGATCGTGCTCTGGGCCGGCGCGCCTTTCTTTATGCGGGGAGCCGATTCCCTGCGCTTGCGCAGCCCCAACATGTGGACGCTGATCGGCCTGGGCACGGGGGCGGCCTTCCTCTACAGCGTGGTGGCGACCCTGGCGCCTCAGGTGTTCCCGGCTTCGTTCATCTCGATGGGGCGGGTGGCGGTCTACTTCGAGGCGGCAGCGGTCATCATCTCGCTGACCTTGCTGGGGCAGGTGCTGGAGTTGAAGGCCCGCTCGCAGACTTCTGCCGCCATCAAGTCCTTGCTGGGCCTGGCCCCCAAGACGGCGCGCCGAATCCGTGCCGACGGCAGCGACGAGGACGTGCCGCTGAGCCATGTTCATGTCGGTGACCTGTTGCGCATACGCCCTGGAGAGAAGGTGCCGGTCGATGGCGTGGTCACCGAGGGTTCCAGTTCGGTGGACGAGTCGATGTTGACGGGCGAGCCGATTCCGGTGACCAAGCGTTTGGGTGACAGATTGATCGGGGCCACGCTCAACACCAGTGGCGCCATGGTGATGCGTTCGGAGCGGGTGGGTTCCGCCACCGTCTTGTCCCAGATTGTCCAGATGGTGGCGCAGGCGCAGCGTTCCCGGGCTCCGATGCAGCGCATGGCCGATGTGGTGGCGGCTTACTTCGTCACCGCCGTGGTGGCGATTGCGCTGCTCACCTTGCTGGCCTGGGGCCTGTTCGGCCCCGAGCCACGCTGGGTCTATGGCTTGATCAACGCGGTAGCCGTGCTGATCATCGCCTGCCCTTGTGCGCTGGGTCTCGCGACCCCCATGTCCATCATGGTCGCGACAGGTCGTGGCGCTACCCACGGCGTGCTGTTCCGTGACGCTGCCGCGATCGAGAACCTGCGCAAGATCGACACGCTCATCATCGACAAGACCGGCACCTTGACTGAAGGCAAGCCCGTGTTTGACAAAGCCGTAGCGGCTGCAGGTTTCACCGAAAGCGAGATCCTGCAGCTGGCTGCCAGTCTCGACCAAGGCAGCGAACACCCCTTGGCTGACGCCATCGTGCAAGCGGCCCGAAAACAGCATCTGCCACTGGTGGCGCCCGAGCAATTCGACTCCGGTTCCGGTATCGGGGTCAGTGGGGCCGTGGGCGGGCGCAGGCTCATGCTGGGCAACGCCACCTGGATGCTGCAAGGCAATATCGACCTGCAAGAGTTGAGCTCGCAGGCGGAAGCCCTGCGGCGTGAAGGCGCCAGCGTCATGCAACTGGCGGTCGACGGTCGGCTGGCCGGCTTGCTGGCAGTTTCCGATCCCATCAAGGCCAGCACGCCGGAAGCCCTTGCCACGCTGAAGGCGGCTGGCCTGCGCATCGTCATGGCCACCGGCGACGGCAACACCACCGCACAAGCCGTCGGGGCACGATTGGGCATCGATGAAGTCCATGGCGAGGTCAAGCCTGAAGACAAGTTGGCCCTGGTGTCCAGGCTGCAAGCCGGAGGCCGGGTAGTCGCCATGGCAGGCGACGGCATCAACGATGCGCCAGCCCTGGCCAAGGCCGATGTCGGCATTGCGATGGGAACAGGGACCGATGTGGCCATGAACAGCGCCCAGCTCACCCTGGTCAAGGGTGATTTGCGAGGGATTGCAGTGGCCCGGCAATTGTCGGAAGCGACCGTGCGCAACATGAAGCAGAACCTGGCCTTTGCATTCCTGTACAACGCCCTGGGCATCCCCGTGGCAGCGGGTGTGCTCTATCCACTGACCGGATGGTTGCTGTCACCGCTCATCGCGGCGCTGGCCATGAGTTTCAGCTCTGCTTCGGTCATCGGTAACGCGCTGAGACTGCGCTCCCGAGGGTAAGCAGCCAATACCCCTATCTCCACGAGGTAACAACATGGAAGCTTTCTGGCATCGTTTTTCTGATCTTTTTGACCAACTGGGCTTGCCCAGTGACGTAGAGTCGATCAAGACATTCATCGATACCCACAGTCCCTTGCCGGACAGTGTCAGGCTCGAGGAGGCCGCTTGCTGGATCCCTGGACAAGCCCAGATGCTGAAGGAGGAGCTGATGAAGGACGCTGACTGGGCTGAAGTCATTGATCGGCTCAGTCTCGCCCTGAGGCGTTCGAGCTAAGCACTTGCAGCGCTGCCGAGGCCTGGCCTGGGTTGAAGGCTTCGATCTCATTCAGCGTCTTGTTGTCCAGATTCAAAGTTCATCATGCCTTGAACACGAACACCCGCCCAGCGCCTGACCAGGCGGGCGGGTACTCAGGTCGGCCCAGAACCGGTCAGGCCTTGAGCATCCACTCGTGCGCCGGGTCGTTCTTGAAGACCCAGAAGCGGTTCGGGCCCGCCATCACGTTGAGGTAGTAGAGGTCGTAGCCATGTGGCGCCACCACCGGGTGGTAGCCACGCGGCACCATCACGACATCGTGGTCCTCGACCGCGCACGCCTCGTCCAGGCTGCGGTCGTCGGTGTAGACGCGTTGGAAGGCGAAGCCCTGCGGCGGGTTCAGGCGGTGGTAGTAGGTCTCCTCGAGCTGTGTCTCGAGCGGCGGCTGCTCGACGTCATGCTTGTGCGGCGGGTAGCTGCTCGAGTGGCTGGCCGGCGTCAGCACCTCGACCACCAGCAGGTGGGCTGCGGTCGGGTCGTCGTGCGGCAGGATGTCGCAGACATGGCGCAGGTTCGTGCCCTGGCCGCGCACGCTGCGCCGCATGCCGGCCGGATCGATCACGCGCACCGCGCGCGGCTGCTCGTCGCAGGGCGCGCTGCACAGCGCGATCTCGGCGTCGCGGCAGGCCAGGATCTGGACCGAGCGGCCTGGCGGCACGTAGACCGCCGCCGGTGACACCGGCTCGAACACGCTGTCGCGCTGGCCCAGTCCCGGGTGCGTGACGCCATCGACGCTGATATCGACGCTGCCGGTCAGCACGACCAGGCAAAGCTCGCGCTCGCCGGTCGGCACGGTTTCAGTCTCGCCAGCACCCAGGCGCAGCGCCCGGAAACCGACATGGGTCCAGCCGGCCCGCTCGGGCGTGACCTCGACGATCTCGCGCCCGCTGCGGGCGGCCTTGGCAAGCAGATGACTCGGCATCTCGTCCTCCCTTTGTCAGGCCAGGCTGTCGACCAGGCCGCGCAGGGTCTGGTAACCCTTCTGCGCGTACGGGTAGCTCGGCGCGACGGCCGGGTCCTGCTCGGCCTCGACCACCAGCCAGCCCTCGTAGCCCGCGCCCTTGAGCGTCTTGAGCACGCTGGCATAGTCGATGCTGCCGTCGCCCGGCACGGTGAAGGTGCCGTTGATGACGCCGTCGAGGAAGCTCCAGCCGTCGTTGCGCGCCTGCGCGATCACGGGCTGGCGCACGTCCTTGCAGTGCACATGAACGACGCGCTTGACATGCTTCTTGAGCAGCTCGACCGGATCGGCGGCGCCGCCGAAATAGGCGTGGCCGGTGTCGAACAGCAGGAAGACCTTGGCCGGATCGGTCAGCGCCATCAGCCGGTCGACGTCGGCGGGCGACTCGACATAGGCGCCCATGTGATGGTGATAGGCCAGCTTGATGCCATAGGTCTCGAGCAGGTGCTGGCCGAAGGCATCCAGCCGCCTGGCATAGGCCTGCCATTGCGCGTCATCGGCGAACTGCGGGCGCTTGCCCACCGGGGTGTCGATCTGGCCCTGCACGGTGCCGGCGCATTCGCCGTAGACCACGACCCGGACGCCGTTGTACTGCAGTTTGCTCATGTGCGCCTGGCAGCGCTCGATCTCGGCGGCGACCGCTTGCTCGTCGCTCATGCCGGCGGGGACTTCGGCCAGGAAGCCCGAGTACCAGCCCGAGACGCAGGCCAGGCCGAACTCGTCGAGCTTGGCTTTCAGGCCGGGGCCGTCCTTGGGAAACTTGTTGCCGAGCTCGAAGCCCTCGTAGCCGATCTCGGCGCCTTCCTTCAGCGCGGTCTCGAGCGGGGTCTCGCCGCCCAGCGAGGGCAGGTCGTCGTTCATCCAGGACAGCGGGTTGATGCCGATGCGTACGTTCCAGGTCATGTTGGTTCCTTCGGTTCTGATGGATGGTGAATGGCTGAATGGCTGAATGGCTGAATGGCTGAATGGCTGAATGGCTGAATGGCTCAGACGCGCTGCGCCTGCTGGGCCTCGAGGTAGCGGGCATGGGCATCCTGCACCTCGGCCCGGGTCGAGACTTCGGGGATGCCGACCTCCCACCAGCAGCCGCCGTCGGTGATGCGGGTGTGCGTGGTGTCGATCACGATCACCTGGGTGCGCGTGGCCGCGCGCGCCTTGACCATGGCGGCCTTCAGTTCGGCCACGTCCTTGACATGCACCGCATCGGCGCCCATGGCGCGTGCGTGCAGCGCGAAGTCGATCTGGCTGCGCTCGCCACCCTCGGGCACGCAGTCGTCGAGCATGTTGTTGAAGCTCGGGCTGCCGGTCTTGAGCTGCAGCCGCTCGATGCAGCCATAGCCCCGGTTGTCGAGGATGACGACGATCATCTTCCTGCCCAGCAGCAGCGAGGTGGCCAGCTCGGAGTTGGCCATCATGTAGGAGCCGTCGCCGACGAAGACGATGCTCTCCTGCTCGGGGCGCGCCATCTTGACGCCCAGGCCGCCGGCGACCTCGTAGCCCATGCAGGAGTAGCCGTATTCCATGTGGTAGTTGCCCGGCTTGCTCGCGCGCCAGAGCTTGTGCAGCTCGGCCGGCAGGGTGCCGGCCGCGCACAGCGCGACATCCTGCACCCCGCTGTCGAGTCCCAGCTCGGCGGCCGAGTCGCGCACAGCGCCGATCACCTCGGCGTCGTAGGGCAGCACGCCCTGCGGGACCTGGGTGGTCAGCTGCTGGATGCGGGCGTTGGTGGTGGCAGCATTGCGGCGCGCGCGCTCGCTCCAGGCCGGATCGGCAGCCCAGCCCTGCAGCAGCGGGGCCAGCTGCTCGAGGCCGGTGCGGGCGTCGGCGACCAGCGCGCTGCCGCTCCACTTGCCGGCGTCGTAGGGCTGGACGTTCAGGCTCAGCAGGCGCGCCTGGGGAAAGAGAGCATGCGAGCCAGTGGTGAAGTCCTGCAGCCGGGTGCCGACCGCGAACACCAGGTCGGCCTCGCGCGCCAGCTCGTTGGCGCCCGAGACGCCATCGACGCCGATCGCGCCCAGGTTGAGCGGATGGTCCCAGGGTAGGCTGCTCTTGCCGCCATGCGACTCGACCACCGGCACGCCGTGCGCGTCGGCGAAGGCGCGCAGCGCGTCCCAGGCCTGGCTGTAGAGCACGCCGCCGCCGGCGACGATCAGCGGCTGGCGCGCGCCGCGCAGCAGCTCGACCGCCGCCTGCAGCTCGCGCGCATCGGCCGGCGGGCGGCGAAAGCGCAGCAGTTCGGGCTGCAGGAAGCTCTCTGGGCAGTCGAAGGCCATCGCCTGCACGTCCTGCGGCAGCGACAGGCAGGCCGGGCCGCAGTTGGCCGGGTCGGTCATCATCTGGATCGCGCGTGGCAGCGCGGTCAGGATCTGCTCGGGCCGGGTCAGGCGGTCGAAGTAGCGCGTCACCGGGCGGAAGCAGTCGCTCGCGCTGACGTCGCCCTGGGCGAAGCTCTCGATCTGCTGCAGCACCGGGTCGGGCCGGCGGGTTGCGAACACATCGCCCGGCAGCAGCAGCACCGGCAGCCGGTTGACATGGGCCACGGCAGCGGCGGTGACCAAATTGGTCGCGCCGGGTCCTATGCTGGTGCTGACCGCCATGATGCGCTCGCGAAAGCTCGCCTTGGCATAGGCGATCGCGGCATGCGCCATGGTCTGCTCGTTGTGGGCACGGAAGGTCGGCAGCCGGTCGCGCTCGGCGACCAGCGCCTCGCCCATGCCGGCCACGTTGCCATGGCCGAAGATCGTGAAGACGCCGCCGCAATAGGGCTGGATCTGGCCGTCGTGGGTCTCGATGCGCAGCGCCGCCAGGTGCTTGACCAGCGCTTGCGCCAGGGTGAGTCGTTGGGTTTTCATGGCCTGTGAAGAATCGGTTGGATGTCAGGCGGCGGCGCGCACGGCTTCGTGGCGGTTGCGCCAGGCATCGACCAGCACGGCAAAGTTGCGTGCCACTTCCTGCACCAGCTCGGCATCGCCGAACTCGCCCTTGAACCACTTGAGCGAGGCGTCGGCCCACAGCGTGCGGCCGACCATGAAGCCCTTGACGACCGGGCTGGTGGCATGGGCGAAGCTGTCGGCCAGGTACTGCAGCGGCTGGTTCAGGCCCAGGATCACGGCGCCGCGGCAATAGGGGTCGCGCTCGGTCAGCAAGGCCTCGAGCTGGCGCCAGCCCGCCGGCTGCATCGGCGCGAGCTTCCACCACTCGGGCTTGACGCCCAGGTTGTAGAAGCGCTTGACCGCGCGCAGCACCGCGTCATCCGTGCTGCCCTCGGGCGTCAGCGCCTTCGGGGGAATGATCTCGAGCAGCAGTTCGTTGCCAGACTCGCGCGTTGCCTCCCAGAGCTCGAGCACCTTCTGCTCCTGCTCCAGCCGCAGCTCGTAGGCGTCGTCGGGGTGGTAGTGCACCAGGCACTTGACGACCTGCTCGGTCGGCCAGTGCACCAGCGCGCTGCCGACCGAGCGCGTGCCGTCGAAGCGCAGCGGGCGCGAGCCCGGCAGCTCGACCGGACGGCCCACCCACCAGCCACGCCCGGTCGCGCTGGCCAGCGCATCGCTGCCGTAGTCGCCGCCGTCGATCAGCACGCCGGTATGGCCCTGCAGCTGGCGGCTGCGCTCGACCTGCTCGGCCGCCTGCACCAGCAGGCGCTTGAGCGCCGGAATGCGCGCCTCGTCGGCCCCCGCGGCGCGCGCGATGTCGTAGAACTGCGCGCGATGGTCGAAGGCCATCACGCAGAGATCGTTCCAGTCGCGGCGCGCGGCCGTGACCCGGTGCAGATGGGCGAGCTGCTGGTCGGCATCGACCTTCGGGTTGCGGCTGCCGCCGAACCAGTGCGCGAGCTCGGCCGGGGTCGGCATCGCGGCCGAGCAGGCATGGCGCGAGACCACGATGGCGCCGCAGGCATTGGCGACCTTGGTCGACTCGGCCCAGTCCTTGCCCTGCAGCAGGCTGGCCAGCAGGCCGGACAGGAAGGCGTCGCCCGCGCCGAGCACATTGAGCACCTCGACCCGCTCGCCCCGGTAGGTCGGCGCCGCGTCGATGTCGTCCGGGATCTCGCCCTCGATCACGCAGCAGCCCAGTGCGCCGCGCTTGACCACCAGCGTGGCGTCGGGGCAGAGCTCGCGCACCACGCGCAGGCTGGCGATCAGGTCGTTGGCGACGCCACCGGCGATGAAGAACTCCTCCTCGGTGCCGACCAGCAGGTCGAACCAGGGCAGGGCCTGCTGCAGCTGCGCCGTCACCGCGGCATCGGGCACATAGCGGTTCTCTCCGGCGCCGCGCGAAGTCAGGCCCCAGAGCACCGGGCGGTAGTCGATGTCGAGCACCGTGGTCGTGCCGTGGCGGCGCGCGTACTCGAGGGCCATCAACGAGGCCAGCCGGGTCGTCGGCGTCGACAGATGGGTGCCGGTGATCGCCAGCGCGCGGCACTGGGCGATGAAGGACTCGCTGATCTGCTCGGCGGCGATTGCCATGTCAGCGCAGTTCTCGCGCACGAACAGCAGCGGGAAGGTGTCGCGGTCCTTCAGGCCCAGCAGCACCAGCGCGGTCAGGCGCTGCGGATCGAGCTGGATCTGGCTGGTGTCGCAACCCTCGCGCTGCAGGGTTTCAATCAGGTAACGACCCATCTGCTCGTCGCCGACGCGCGAGATCATGGCAGTCTTGCAGCCGAGCCGCGCGACGCCAAAGGCCAGGTTGGCCGAGCTGCCGCCCAGGTACATGGCGAAACTGCGCGCATCCTCCAGGCGTGCGCCGAACTGTTGCGCATAGAGATCGACCGCCAGGCGGCCGAGACAGGCCAGATCATGCCGGCGCATTGCGGGGAACTGTAGCTTGCTCATCTTGAATTCAGCCGGTCAGGGCTAGGTCATGGAGTGAAGGAAGGGCGAGACAAGGGTTTTGACCACCCCGGTAGCTGCAGTCTACGATAAATAGAAATTATTTTTCTAGGTGTAATTCCTAAGAAAAAATTTTTCCAAAACATGCGGCTCTTGTCTATAGTTCAGTGGTGCCGAGACCCCGGCTCCAGCAGCGACAGCCGCACCAGGGCAAGGGACAGGCATCCATAACCACTCATTGTTCGGAGACATTCATGAAAAAACTTCTGATCGCTGCAGCCGTTTCCTCCTCCTTGCTCGCTCCGCTGGCCGCCCAGGCCGAAAAAATCGGCCTGGCCATGGCGCAACAGGACACTTTCCTGACCATCCTGAAGAACGGCACGCTGGAGGCGGGCAAGAAGGCTGGCGCCACGGTGCAGGTGGAGGATGCGGGCAATGACGTGGGCAAGCAGCTCAGCCAGATCCAGAACATGATTGCGCAGAAGTTCGACGCCATCATCGTCAATCCGGTCGACACCGACGTCACGCCCAAGATCACCAAGATGGTGACCGACGCCAAGATCCCGCTGGTCTATGTCAACCGCAAGCCGGTCGACTTTGCCAAGCTGCCGGCCGGCGTCGCCTTCGTGGCCTCGGACGAGAAGGTCTCCGGCACCCTGCAGACCCAGCAGGTCTGCAAGCTGCTCAAGGGCAAGGGCAATCTGCTGGTGCTGATGGGCGAGCTCTCCAACGAGGCCGCGCGCACCCGCACCCAGGACATCGAGGACGTGGTCAAGACGCCAGAATGTTCGGGCCTGAAGATCGTCGACAAGCGCGAAGGCGCCTGGGACCGCACCAAGGGCCAGGACATCACCACCAACTGGCTGTCCTCCGGCGTGAAGTTCGACGCCATCATCGCCAACAACGACGAGATGGCGATCGGTGCCATCAACGCCTTGAAGGCGGCCAAGAAGTGGACCCCGGGCACCATCGTCGCCGGCATCGACGCCACGCCCGACGCGCTGGCCTCGATGAAGGCCGGTGACCTCAAGGTCACCGTGTTCCAGAACGCCGCCGGCCAGGGCATCGGTGCCGTCGAGGCCGCGCTCAAGCTGACCAAGAAGCAGCCGGTCGAGCGCTTCGTCAACGTGCCCTTCGAGCTGGTCACGCCCGACAACCTGAGCCAGTACGCCGGCAAGAACTGAGCCACCGACGCGCAGGGCTTGCCGTTCGGCCAGCCTTGCTTTTCACGCAGATTCGCAGCGGAGTCCACAAGATGACTGAGACAGCCACCCTCGAGCGCCAGGTCGACGCTCCCCCCCCGCCCGAGTCGCCGCCCCTGCTGGCCATTCGCGGCATACGCAAGGCCTTCCCCGGCGTGGTGGCGCTCGACGGCGTCTCCTTCACCCTCAAGGCCGGCACCGTCCATGCCCTGATGGGCGAGAACGGCGCCGGCAAGTCGACCCTGATGAAGATCATCGCGGGGGTCTACATTCCCGACCAGGGCCAGATCCTGCTCAACGGACGCCCGGTCGAGCTCAGGTCGCCCATCGATGCCCTGCAGCAGGGCATCGCGATGATCCACCAGGAACTCAACCTGATGCCGCACATGACGGTGGCAGAGAACGTCTGGATCACGCGCGAGCCGTGCAACCGCTTCGGCCTGGTCGACCACCAGGAGCTAAGGCTGCGCACCGAGGAGCTGTTCGAGCGCCTGCACATCGACATCGACCCGCTGGCCGAGATCCAGACCCTGTCGGTGGCCAGTCGCCAGATGGTCGAGATCGCCAAGGCGGTGTCGTGGAACTCCGACGTGCTGATCATGGACGAGCCGACCTCGGCGCTGACCGATAAGGAAGTCTCGCATCTGTTCCGCATCATCCGCACGCTGCGCGAGCAGGGCAAGGGCATCATCTACATCACGCACAAGATGAACGAGCTGTTCGAGATCGCCGACGAGTTCTCGGTGTTCCGCGACGGCAAGTACATCGCCACCTGTGCTGCCAGCGACGTCACGCGCGACGACATCATCCGCATGATGGTCGGGCGCGAGATCACGCAGATGTTCCCGAAGGAAACGGTGCCGATCGGCGAGGTCGTGCTGTCGGTGCGCAACCTGACGCTCGACGGCGTGTTCCACGATGTCTCGTTCGACATCCGCGCCGGCGAGATCCTGGGCCTGGCCGGACTGGTCGGCTCGGGCCGCTCCAACGTCGCCGAGACCCTGTTCGGCGTCACGCCGGCGAGCTCGGGCAGCATCACCATCCGCGGCCAGCAGATGGTGATCGACAAGCCGGCCAAGGCGATGGCCGCCGGCATGGCCTTCCTGACCGAGGACCGCAAGGATACCGGCTGCTTCCTGTGCCTGGACATCCAGGACAACATGGACCTGGCCGTGCTCAACAACCGCTACGTCAACAAGCTGGGCTTCGTGCAAAGCGCCGCGCTGGCCAAGGACTGCATCGAGATGGCGCGCCGCCTGCGCGTCAAGACCCCCGGCATGCACGAGGTGATCCAGAACCTCTCGGGCGGCAACCAGCAGAAGGTGCTGGTGGGTCGCTGGCTGCTGACCAATCCGAGCATCCTGATCCTGGACGAGCCGACGCGCGGCATCGACGTCGGCGCCAAGGCCGAGATCCACCGCCTGGTCTCCGAGCTGGCCGGCCAGGGCGTGGCCATCCTGATGATCTCGTCCGAGATGCCCGAGGTCCTGGGCATGAGCGACCGCGTCGCCGTCATGCATGAGGGTCGCATCACCGGCATCCTGGACCGCAAGGATGCCGATCAGGTCAGCGTCATGAGCCTGGCCGCCAAGTAAACCGGAGACACAACATGAGCACCACTGCCACCACCACCATGGCCTCACCCCCTACCCCCTTCAAGTTCAAGCTGCCGCAGGAGGCCAGCATCTTCCTGGTCCTGCTCGGCATCGGCCTGCTGTTCGAGGGGCTGGGCTGGTATGTCAACGGCCAGAGCTTCCTGTTCAACCTCGACCGGCTGCAGATCATCGTGCTGCAGATGGCCGTGATCGGCATCATCGCGATCGGCGTCAACCTGGTCATCATCACCAGCGGCATCGACCTGTCATCGGGCTCGGTGGTCGCGGCCGCCGCGGTGGTCGCGGCCAGCCTGGCCCAAGTGTCGGATTTCCCGCGCGCGGTGTTTCCGGCGCTGACCGACCTGCCCATCATCTGGCCGGTGCTGGCGGGTGCCTTCACCGGGCTGGTGATCGGCCTGCTCAACGGCTCGCTGATCGCCTACACCGCGATTCCGCCCTTCATCGCCACGCTGGGCACCATGGTGGCGGCGCGCGGCTTCGCCAAGTGGTTCACGGGCGGTATGCCGGTCTCGATGCTGACCGAGGACTTCGCCTGGATCGGCTCCGGCGCCAACCCGGTCATCATCTTCCTGGTGCTGGCCGCGATCTTCCATGTCGTGCTGCGCCACACCCGCTTCGGCAAGTTCACCTACGCGATCGGCGCCAACCGCCAGGCCGCCATCGTCTCGGGCATCAACGTCAATCGCCACCTGATCTGGATCTACACCATCGCCGGCCTGCTGGCGGGCATCGCCGGCACCGTGACCGCGGCGCGCGCCATCTCGGGCCAGTCGGGCATGGGCGTGATGTACGAGCTCGACGCGATCGCCGCGGTCGTGATCGGCGGCACCTCGCTGGTCGGCGGCAAGGGCCGCATCACCGGCACCGTGATCGGCGTGCTGATCCTGGGCGTGATGACCTCGGGCTTCACCTTCATCCGCATCGACGCCTACTACCAGGAGATGGTCAAGGGCGCGATCATCGTCGCCGCCGTGATCGCCGACCAGTACCGCAACAAGAAGAAGCGCTGAAGCTGCGGCTGCGTCCCTACCCCTGACAAGAGTCCCTGGTCAATCGGCCGGGGATTTTTTCATATGTGCCCCGGAAAGGTTTCCGAGCAATCTTTCGATCCGCTCCAACTCGCGCATTGCCATGGCCGGCGTGTTGGGGCTTGGGCAGTAGGCGGATGCATGTCACAGCGGTAGCGCCGTGGTCCGCTTGACTATTTGACTGGGCACGTCCGTCTTGACGTTCTGGATGCCATTGGCCTTGGTCATGTGGGCGGACTGGAATCGCCGGTAGTCCTCGATGTCAGCGGCCACCACCCGCATCAGGGCATCGGAGTCCCCCAGCATCAAGTAGCACTCCAGGACCTGGGGCAGTTGTTCCATCGCCGCGACGAAGCGCGAGATCGTCTCTTCATCCTGGGCCAGCAACCAGACGCGGGTAAAGAAGGTCATCGGGTAGCCCACCTTGGCCGGGTTGACCAAGGCCACGTAACGGTCGATGACCCCCGACTCCTCCAGCAGGTTCACCCGCCGCAGACAGGGCGATGGGGCGGCGCTGTCGGGCGACCTCGTAGACCTGATGCCGGGCAGCCAGGATTGCCTGATCGCGATCTTCATGCGCGCCGATACGCCCACTGAAACCGACTTACAGTCGCTAACACAACTGGACAAGCTGGTGATGTCGGGGTAAGTTCGCCGGCATGGCAAGAAGACCTATCAGCGATGAACTGTGGTTGACCCTGGAGCCGCTGCTGCCAGCGTTCATCCCCTCGCCCAAGGGCGGACGGCGCCGTTCGGTCGATGACCGGGCTGCCTTGAACGGCATCCTGTTCGTGCTGCAGACGGGCATTCCTTGGGAAGACCTGCCCAAGGAATTGGGGCTGGGCAGCGGCATGACTTGCTGGCGGCGCTTGCGCCACTGGCAGGCCAATGGCGTCTGGGCCCAACTGCACCAGGCCATGCTGGCCAAGTTGCGCGAGCATGACCGCATCGACTGGAGCCGGGCCAGCATAGACAGTGCCAGTGTGGCCAGCCCCCGGGGGGCCAAGAGACAGGCCCGAACCCGACAGACCGAGGCAAGCTCGGCAGCAAGCGCCACCTTGTCGTAGATGCGCAAGGCATCCCGCTGGCCCTGAAGGTGACGGGAGCGAATCGTCATGATTCGATGGCGTTCGAGGCCACGCTTGATGCGCTGGTGGCCGTACCAGGCTTGAGGGGGCGACCAAGGAAGCGCCCGGACAAGTTGCATGCGGACAAGGGCTACGACTTCGAGCGCTGCAGGCGCTATCTGAGGCGGCGCGGCATCCTGGCGCGCATCGCCCGCCGGGGTGTGGAGAGCCGTGAGCGGTTGGGGCGTCATCGCTGGGTCGTGGAGCGCACGCATGCCTGGTTTGCCGGGTTCGGCAAGCTGCGCATCCGCTTCGAGCGCAGCCTGGAGACACACCTGGCGCTGCTGACCTTGGCTGCCGCCATCATCTGCACCCGATTTGTTGAAGACTTGTGTTAGCGGCTGTTAATGTACTTTGCGATCCGAATTCTGAGACGACCCCATCAAGCTAGGGTGAAGATCAGGTTGACGCCCAAACTCTAGATGTCGGCTCCTGGCCAGAAGCTGGCTGCCAGAACGATTCTGCGACGGCCGGTTCAGGATGCATACGATCGGTCAGGTGACAGCTACCGCTGCAAGCCAGCCATTACACTGAATCGCTCAATTGGGTGTGCGCTGGGACCGCAGCTCGGTGCGCACCACTCCAAGTACGCCAGCTAACACGAGCGCCAGGCCGCTGAATCCCGCGATGCTCGCGGGCTCGCCCAGCAACAGAAACGCCAGCACAAAGGCAACGACAGGCTCGGTCAGTGCAAGCGTCACGGCGGTAGCAGGTCGCACATGGTGCAGGGCGAAGCTGAACAACAGATAGCCCACGCCGGCCGTGACAATGCCTGTGTAGGTGACGGCGACGAAATCGCGCACATCGAGGCTCGGCAAGCCAGTCTGGAAAGCCGCTGCGGGCAGCGCGACCAGCACCGACACCCCAAAGGCAGCCAGCGTGATCGACGACCCGGGCGCGTGCCCGACCATGCGCTTGTTTAGCAGGGTATAGACCGCATATGACAACCCTGATGCCAGACACAGCGCAACCCCAGGCGCCGAGACCGCCTTGGCGCCGCCACCGACTGACAACAGCACGCCGCCCGTGATCGCGACCGCCGTGCCAGCCCACCAAGCAGTGGTCGGCGGCTGCCGCTGGAACACAGCCTGCAACAGCCCAGCCCAGATGGGCCCGCTGCCCAAAGCGATCGCCGTGCCGATACCTACTCCCGTCAGCTTCACACCGGCGAAGAAGGCCAAGTTGTATGTTGCCATGCACAGTCCAGCCCCGAGCGCAGCAGCAGGCGGAAGACCTTGCCACGCACGGCGTGTCAGTCCGCCAGAGACAGCAGCGAAGCCGACAAAAAACAGCGCTGCGAACAACAGACGCAGAGCACCGAACCACAACGACGGCAGCGATCCGCCAGCCAGCGCCTGCGATGTACCGGTGGTGCCCCAGAGGATGGCTGCGCTTACAACGCAGAAAACGCCAAGAAGCGGACGAGGGAGGACATGCATGACCGGCATTTTGGTGCCGGCGGATTCATCAACTTTAGAGAAACGCTCGTTTTTGCCGTAGCTCCCGGGCCCCGCTATTGCGCACTCGTCGCAAGGCAGCTGACAGAGCACTGGAGCTGCCGTAGCCCACTTCGATTGCCACCGTATCAAGAGCCACCCCACGGCGCAACAACTGCTCCGCTCGGTTCAGCCGTCGCTCTCGCACGAAGGCCAAGGGAGATTGGCCCAGGCTTTCAGCGAAGCGTGCCCGCAGACGCTGCGGGCTCAAGCAGCAGGCCGCAGCGAGATCGGCCACAGTCCACGAGCGAGCCAGGTCAGCATCGATGCGCTCGGCCAGCGCGTCCAGGTCGATGCGCCGCCGCGCTCTGACCGTCGACGCGTCCAGCAGGGTGTCGACCAATGTGTCGACTTGGATACCGGAATTACGCCATTGCTTCGGCAGTGCGAAGCGTCGCAGACGCTCGGTGGTAGCACCGGTCAGGTCATCGAGTACCAACACCCGTGCGGTTCGTGCAGCGCAGTAGGCGTGAGTAGCGCCGGCAGGCACCACCAGACCGCAGGACGCATCGACCCAGGCGCTGTGCCCTTGAACTTCGACGTGCAGAGTGCCCTCAACCCCGAAGAGGACCTGTGGATGGTCGTGTACATGCGTAGCGCCCTCCCGGTCGTAGAGCCGCACCAGTGTCGATTCGATACAAGGCAAGACCATAGTTTGAGCTTAACAGCTGTGTGGAGGTTTATCCACGCACGAACGGAACTTCTGAATTGTTGTTGTCAATCGTTCCCAGGCAGGGTCGTGGAAGGCTGGGTGTAGTCGTTCGGCCCAGGCCTCTACGAAGCCGTCACACGCGCCATCAAGTCGAAGGACCGCAACGGGTCGGAAGCCGTCGCTCGCTCTTCCCGTTCTTTGAGGCGCCCCCAAGCTGGTCTGTCGCGACCTGGGACCGGAAACCCGCAAGGGACTGTCAGAAGGCCTGATCACGGCAGCGCTGTGCCACCCGCTCGAGAAAACCTCGGCCGTGCTGCTGCAGACCATGATCGATGCCGTGGCATGACGATACCGGAACCACCATCCAGCGCACGATCGGGTTCGAGATCGTGACGCCCGAGAATGTCTGAGTCCGTCGGCTTGCCAGACGGCTAGACGTTCGCGGCGGTGAAAAGCTCGAACGGAACCAGCGTCTGCCAGCGTTGCGGACTCCTGCGGCTGTCGAGCGCGAGCTGCATGGCATCGCACAGCGCGTGGGCCATCGCTGGCAGGGGATGCGACAGTACGGCGGTGACATGGCCGTCGAGCAGTGCCTGGCGCGTGATGTCGGTCAGGTCATGGCAGACGGTCACGAGTCGTGGCTGCGGGGTGTCGCGCAGCGCATCGACCACGCCCTCGATGCCACCGCCCGCCACATAGATGCCCGCCAGGTCAGGGTGCTGGTGCAGCAGCTCGAGCACCGCGTTCTGGGCCAGCTGCGGGTCCTCCAGGCTGACCAGGGTCTCGAGTACATGGAACTGCGGGGTCGCTTCCCGCAGGTAGGAGCGAAAGCTGATCTCGCACTGTTCCTGGCACAGGTAGCGGTGGCTGCCCAGCAGCAGGGCGACCTTGCTGGTGGCGGGACACAGGCGTGACAGCAGCCAGGCCGCCATGCGCCCCATCTTGCGGTTGTCGACGCCCACGTAACCGGCCAGCGCCTGCGTCGTCAGGTCAGACACGCAGGCAAACACTGGCAGCTGATGTTGCGCGACCACGGCCTCGATCGCCTGGTTGATGGTGGGATGGTCGGCCGCCACCAGTGCTACCGCGTCCACCTGCTGAGCCATGCGGCCCAGGCGTGCCGCCACATGGCGCGGGGTCAGGTCGTCCAGATGCTCGATCAGGCACTCGACGGGTGGCTCGCCCTGCCGTGCCGCGGCCGCCAGTCCGGCCGCGAACGAGCGGTAGAACGGCGTGCGCCGGCTTTGCAGCAGGAAGCCCAGCCGCCGGGGCCGCGTGTCCTGTGCGACGCGGCTGCGGATCAGTCCGACACGCCGAAAACCCAGCTGCTCGGCGGCTTCCAGCACCCGTTGCGCAGTCTGGGGACGAACGGCCGCGCGCCGGTTGATGACCCGGTCGACGGTGGCCACCCCGACGCCGGCGGCACGTGCCACGTCGAGCATCGTGACGGGAACGCTTGAATTCATGATTTGATAGACCTATCAAGATGAGGGATCAAGGGCTTGATCCGATTTGAGATGCCGTATCGCAATGAAATTCTCGCGGCGATGGTCCAAGGAAATAATCCTTTCACCCGTTCAGCAGGTCAAGTCGCAGCAGTCATCGGACCCAGGCATCTATCAAGAATCATGATAAGTCAGGCCGCTGCGTCAGGCCTGTCAGGACGGTGCTTTTTTGGCAACCGAGACATACCGGAGACAAGATGAAGATAGCG
>NZ_PVLQ01000023.1 GCF_002980595.1 Malikia granosa | reverse complement strand
GGGGGGCTGAATAGTTACGCACCATGCTGGCTACCGCCATGGTTGGTGCCGAGCACGCGCATGCCACCGACCAGAGCGGTCATCTCGCAGGCCGTCAGCCGAAGCAGCTGGGCGCGGTCGAGCAGCAGCTCTTCGGCGCTGACCACGTAGTCCTTCTTGAGCCAGTTGCGGAAGCCATCGGCCAGGCTCTCGAGCACGTCAAACGATTCGGCGTCGGTCATTTCGGCGCTTGCGTCGCCCCGACCCGGCGCAAAAGGCACGGTCACGGCAACGCCTGCCGCCTTGGCAGCCTGTTCGATGCCGACGTTACCCGCCAGCACGATGACGTCGGCGATGCTGGCACCGGTGTCGGCAGCGATCTTCTCGTAGACCGCCAGCACCCTGGCCAGACGGGCCGGTTCGTTGCCCTCCCAGTCCTTCTGCGGCGCGAGGCGGATGCGGGCGCCATTGGCGCCACCGCGCTTGTCGGAACCGCGGAAGGTGCGGGCGCTGTCCCAGGCGGTGCTGACCATGTCGGCAATCGACAGGCCAGCGGTAGCGATCTTCGTCTTGACGGCGGCTAGATCGTAGTCGGTGCGACCTGTGGGTACTGGGTCCTGCCAGATCAGGTCTTCAGCAGGCACGTCCGGGCCGAGGTAGCGTGCCTTGGGTCCCATGTCGCGATGGGTCAGCTTGAACCAGGCGCGCCCGAAGACTTCCGAGAAGTAGGCCGGGTCCTGATGGAAGCGCTCCGAGATCTTGCGGTACTCGGGGTCCATCTTCATCGCCATGTCGGCGTCGGTCATGATGGGGTTGTAGCGGATCGAGGGGTCTTCCACATCCACGGGCTTGTCTTCCTCGCGGATGTTGATTGGCTCCCATTGCCAGGCACCAGCTGGGCTCTTCTTGAGTTCCCAGTCATAACCCAGCAGTAGGTCGAAATAGCCGTTGTCCCATTTCGTCGGGTGGGTGGTCCAGGCACCCTCGATGCCACTGGTCACCGTGTTGCGGCCGATGCCGCGCGTGGTGTGGTTCTGCCAGCCCAGGCCTTGTTCTTCCAGCTCGGCGCCTTCCGGGGCAGGGCCCAGGTTTGCGGCGTTGCCGTTGCCATGACACTTGCCGACGGTATGGCCGCCAGCGGTCAGTGCCACGGTCTCCTCGTCGTTCATGGCCATGCGTTCGAAGGTCACGCGTACATCATGGGCAGTCTTGAGCGGATCGGGCTTGCCGTCGACGCCTTCCGGGTTGACGTAGATCAGACCCATCATGACGGCGGCGAGCGGGTTCTCCAGGTCACGTTCGCCAGAGTAGCGGCTGCCCTTGCTGCCGCTGGGGGCGAGCCACTCCTTCTCGGAGCCCCAGTAGGTGTCTTTTTCCGGATGCCAGATGTCTTCGCGGCCAAAGGCAAAGCCGAAGGTCTTCAGACCCATCGACTCGTAGGCCATGTTGCCCGCAAGGATGATGAGGTCGGCCCAGCTGAGCTTGTTGCCGTACTTTTTCTTGATCGGCCACAGCAGGCGGCGTGCCTTGTCCAGGTTGGCGTTGTCGGGCCAGGAGTTGATGGGGGCAAATCGCTGGTTGCCAGTGCCGGCGCCACCACGGCCGTCGGCGATGCGGTAGGTGCCGGCGGAGTGCCAGGCCATGCGGATCATCAACCCGCCGTAGTGACCCCAGTCGGCCGGCCACCAGTCCTGGCTCTCGGTCATCAGGTCCTTGAGATCTTTCTTCAGCGCCTCGACGTCGAGCTTCTTGACCTCTTCGCGGTAGTTGAAGCCAGCGCCCAGCGGATTGGTCTTGCTGTCGTGCTGGTGCAGGATGTCGAGGTTCAGGGCCTTGGGCCACCAGTCCATGTTCGTCATGCTCGCAGAGGTCACGCCGCCGTGCATGACCGGGCATTGGCCAGCAGAACTGGCTTGCTTGTTTTCCATCTCTCGCTCCTTGTATTGCATGGGTGGGAAAAAACCGTGGTTCGCCTTGCTTGGCAAGGCGGTAGCAGATACCAGGGTTTGTGTCCGCCTTGGCCACTATAGCCATGAAAGCATGCTGGCGGGAAAATATTGAATGATTCTCGGTTACAGTTATTCAATTTCCACGAAAGGAAGCATCATGAAAGCAAAGAAAGTCAAGCCCATGGCCATGGATATCGGCATCTCGGAAGCTGACCGCCAGAAGATCGCTGAAGGTCTGTCGGCACTGCTGGCCGATAGCTACACGCTGTACCTGATGACGCACAACTTCCACTGGAACGTCACCGGGCCGCAGTTCAACAGCCTGCACAACATGTTCATGACCCAGTACACCGAGCAGTGGAACGCCCTGGACATCATCGCCGAGCGCATCCGTGCGCTGGGCTTCCCGGCGCCCGGCACCTACAAGGAATTCGTCAAGCTCGCTTCCATCGAGGAGGTCGAGGGTGTGCCCAAGGCTACCGACATGATCCGCCATCTGGTGGCGGCGCAGGAGGCCGCCGCCCGCACGGCGCGCAAGCTCTTCCCCGTGGTGGACGCGGCCAACGACCAGCCGACCGCTGACGTCCTGACCCAGCGCATCGATGTCCACGAGAAGACTGCCTGGATGCTGCGCAGCCTGCTGGAAGAGTAATGGATCCCAAGGACGCGACGAAGGCCGCTATCGCCACGGTGCCAGGGCCAGGATGCGCTGCGCCAGTCCGTCCTGGGAGGCCGGCTGCAACAAGGCAGTGGTCTTGCCACCCGTGATCATGGCTGCCACGAGAGGGGTCTTCTTGATCCACTTGTAGTAGCCGATGGTCAGCCGGAGTCGCAAGCCCCTACGGGGCAAGTCTGCAACATACAGATGGGGGTACGATCAAGCCATCATCAGCCATGAAGCCGCAGCCAATCCATATGTATTCAGTTGACCAACTTCCTCTGCAGCCGGACGAACTGGACTTGCTCAACGAACTGGTGCCACTGTCAGGGCAGCAGGTCATCGAGCTTGGCTGCGGCAACGCTCGCCTGGCGCGCAGTCTGCTGCAACGTTTTCCAGCCTGCCATGTCACGGGACTGGAGGTGGATGCCGTCCAGCACGCCAAGAACCTGGCCCAGCCGCAAGCTGGGCTGGACTTTCTGTCTGCCGGTGCTCAGGACATCCCCTTCCCAGCGGCCAGCTTCGACCTGGCGCTGATGCTCAAGTCGCTGCATCACGTGCCCGTGTCGCTGCTGGCCCAGGCCTTGTCCGAAGTGGCCCGGGTGCTCAAGCCGGGCGGCTACCTGTACGTGTCGGAGCCGATCTACGATGGCGCCCTCAACGAGGTGGTTAGGCTGTTCAATGACGAAGGCGTGGTGCGAGCGGCGGCACAGGCTGCCCTCGACGAAGCGCTGGCCACGACAGGTCAGTGGGAAACGGTGACCGAGCGCCGCTTTGCCCAGGCTGTGAGCTATCGCGACTTCGACGAGTTCGAGCAGCGCATGATGCGGCCCAGCTTTGCCCAGCACGACCTGAACGATGCCGTGGTCGCTCTTGTGCGCTCTGCATTCGAGCCGCACATGAACCCAGCGGGTGCCCGGTTCGTGCGTCCGATGCATGTCCGGCTGCTGCGCCGCACAGGCAACTGAAGCACTGACCCACTTGGACAGGCTCGCATGCGCCAGATCTCAAGGCTGCAGGCCCGGCTCGGCGCGCAATTGCACCCCGGTCCTCTGCGTGCAATGCGCTTGCAACTGGCCACCACTGGCTACCCAACCATGCACCAGCAAGGCGAAGCCTGTTGGTTTCGGGGCAGGATGCGATGAGTTGCGAGCTTGATGTTGCTTGATCTTGTCTCTGGCATCAGTCAGTCCGGCCAGCAGTTGACCCGGCTGTGACAGGGTTTCGGGTCGCTGGCCTTGCACCGGCTTGGCATGACGGTCCGCATCGCCGCCGCAAGGCTGGAACAAGCAGGCATGTCCTGTTTGTCGTTGGTGCGAGGATCGTCGAGTGAGACAGAAGAAAAAGTTATGCCATGAATTCACATGAGAATGATTCTCATTTATTATGTGGTCATGTCTTCACTACTGCGCCGATCAGCATGAAAAACACTGACATGTCTCAAGCCTGCCAACACGCCTTGCTTTCTCGCAGTCCGGTCGGTCAGGTGTCTGTCTGTCCCGACTGCGGGGTGGTGCACCTTTCGCTCGACTGTCTGTCGGTCCGGCTGGAGGAAAAGGCCTTTCAGGCACTGGCTGTGATGGTGATGCAGGCGCAGCAACGTCTGCAGGCGGTTGTGCTGCGTGACAAGCTGCCCGCAGAGCGGCAGCCGGCCATGGTCCACTAAAGCGGGAGCCAAGCATGTGTGAGCAGTGCTCCAGCAATGTGCCGGCATCGACAGGCTCGCGCCGTCGACGACTCTGGGATCTGCCGCACCAGTGCCACTGTCCGGTGGTGGGGGTGTGCTTTCCGCTTGCCACCTTGCGCCAGCTGGTCAACAAGGCTCTGGGCGGCAAGGCTGTCGCGGACGACTACGAGGTCCATGTCGGCGCGGTAGCCGAATGCACCGTGAGAAACCGCTTGTCGGAACTGTTGCAGAAAGACCTCGAGACGCGCTATGCCAGCACGGTGAAGGCGTTCAGGGTCGCCAAGTCCGCCAGGGAGGTGGCAGAACTGTGGGCGGCCGCGGTGCGCCGCGGCGATGTCTCGGGTGCATTCTGGGCCGCGCTGACCCATCCGCGCTGCGATGACATCTTGCAAGAAGTGGTGTTGCGCGATATGCACATGCTGCAGCATCAGGCCGGAGCAGCCATCCGGGTCGACATCAGCAAGTTCAACGAGCTGGCCCGGGAGCATGGCGTGCTGGCTCGGGAACTGGGCCGGGTGCAGGAGCGCTGTTCCCGGGTGATTGCGGAAAAGTCCGCCGAAATCGACCAGCTCAACGCGCAGCTGGTGCGGCAGCGCGGGCTGGCGATTGGCAAGGAGTCCCGCATCGCCTGCCTGTTGCAGGACCTGGAGCAGCTCAAGGCATTTCTGCCCGATTACGAGGATGCTTCGAGACTGCGCAAGAAGCTCGAGCAGCTCATGTCGCGGCAGGCCGAGCTGGAGGCGCTGAACGCTCAGTTGCGCGAGCAACTCGTCGAGGCACAGCGTGCCCTGAGCTTGCGGCAGCAGGAAGAGGTAACAGCCCAGCTGAGCGAACGCGCCGAGCCCGTCCTCCAGGAGGTACCGATCACTTTCCACCTGAGTAGAAAGACCATTCTCTGTGTCGGTGGCCGCAACGGGAATGTGGCCAACTACCGTGACGTGATCGAGCGTGCCGGCGGTCATTTCGCCCATCATGACGGTGGCCTGGAAAACAAGCAGGGCGCGCTCGACAACCTGCTGGCCGCAGCCGACCTGGTGATCTGCCAGACTGGCTGCATCAGCCACAACGCCTACTGGCGGGTCAAGGATTTCTGCAAGCGAACCGGCAAGCAATGCGTCTTCGTCGAGAACCCCAGCACTTCATCGCTGACCCGCTCGCTGCAGCAAGTGGCCGATACTGAAATGGCCAGGGAAATCACCGAGATTTGACTTTCTGTATTCATTATCCTCACAGGAGCCCATCATGGACGAACTGAAAACCCAGGCAGCCATTGCTGCCCTCAACCGCATCATGGAACTCGAACTGGCAGGCGTAGTCAAGTACACCCACTACTCGCTGATGGTGTATGGCTACAACCGGATTCCGATCGTGTCCTGGTTGAAGGGCAACGCCGACGAGAGCCTGGCACACGCCCACAAGGCCGGTGAGCTGGTGACCTTGCTGGGCGGGCATCCCTCGCTGAAGATCGGTCCCTTGCTGGAAACTGAGCAGCATGACATCGGAGACATCCTTCACGAGAGCATGGAGCACGAGAAGGGTGCCTTGGCCGCCTACTATGACCTGCTGAAGATCGTTGAAGGTCACTCGGTGTTGCTTGAGGAGTATGCGCGCGAGATGATCGTCAGCGAGGAGCTGCATCAGGACGAAGTCAACAAGATGCTGCGCCGCCCCGGCGATACTGCGGCCTTCAAGGGGTGAAATGCAGACGCTGGACTGATCAGCAATCCGTGTCGGCAGGATAGGGCATCTCCTGTTGAGGTGCTCCATTCATCAACAAAAAAACGACCCAGGGGGTGGGTCGCTTTTCTGGCTTGGCTGGATCAGCCCTTCTTGGCGTAGGCGCTGCACCAGCCTGCCGCTGCCACTTGCTTGCCGGCAAACAGAGGGCAGCCGCCAGCCTTGGAGCCGGCCGCACCCTGGTAGAGCGCGCAGTTGGAGCAGTTCTGGCCCTTGGCGTACTTGGCGTTGCTGACCTTGGTGGCGTCAGCCTTGTAGTTCAGGGCGGCGGCCTGGGCCGATGCCTCGTCAAGCATGGCCTGGGCCTGGGCCTGCGAGGCCAGTGCCAGCGCGCCGGTAGCGGTGGCCAGTTGCATCATGAATACGCGACGGTTGCTTTGCATATTGAACTCCAGAAAGTGGTGATTCATGGCCAGACGTGAGCCTGGCCGGTTTCCTGATTTACTTGAATGGCGTCGGGCGCGGGGTGTTGTCGGCCGACGGCGGCAGGATGGGCAGCTGGAAGCTGGGCTGATCGCCGGTCAGGGTCTTGAGGAAGGCAACGATCTTGGCGTTCTCGTCCTGGGTGAACTTCTTGCCGAGCTGGATCCGGCCCATCACGTCGACCGCCTCGGTCAGGGTGTTGGCCGCGCCGTCGTGGAAGTAGGGGTAGGTCAGCTCGACGTTACGCAGGGTTGGCACCTTGTAGTTGAAGCGGTCGGCATCCTTGCCGGTCACGGCCGAGCGGCCCTCGGCCTTCTCGTTGCCCTTGTAGGGCTCGACCAGACCCATCTTCTGGAACGAGTTGCCGCCAACGGCCTCGCCGTTGTGGCAGCCGACGCAGCCGCTTTCCTTGAACAGTTTGTAGCCGTCCAGTTCATCCTTGCTCAGCGCGTCCTGCTTGCCCAGCAGCCACTGGTCGAAGCGCGCGTTGGGCGTGACCAGGGTCTTCTCGAACTCGGCAATGGCTAGCGTCACTTGGTCGATGTCTACCTTGTCCTTGCCGAATACCTGTTTGAACTCGCGCTGGTAGGCAGGGATCGAACCCAGCAGATCGACCGCCAGGGTGTGGCTGAAGGCCATTTCGCCCGGGTTGGCGATCGGGCCACCAGCCTGTTCCTTGAGGTCGGCGGCACGACCGTCCCAGAACTGAGCCAGGTTCAGGCTGGAGTTCAGCACGGTCGGCGAGTTGATCGGTCCTTGCTGCCACTTGTCGCCGATCGAGGTCTGCAGGTTGTCCGAGCCTCCCATCGAGAGGTTGTGGCAGGAGTTGCAGGAGATGAAGCCCGACTTGGACAGGCGCGGATCGAAGAACAGCTTCTTGCCAAGTTCCGACATGCCAAGGTTGATCTGCTTGGGCGGCTGGATCGGGGTGATAGGCTCCTGGGTCTGGCCCACGGCGTAGCCGGCAATTACCACAGTACCGGCTGCCATCATGGCACCTGCCAATGCCCTTGCTTTGATATTCATTTTCTTCTCCTTGGTTGCGATTCGAAACTGAACCAAGGGTAGGCCCTAGTACTGAAGAACTATTTGACCTGGATCAAACTATACAGAGGGGGGTATTAGGGGAAATCTATCGTTTGTATTAAGAAATACTATCAGTCCTGGCCTTCAGCCTGAAAAGTCTCTGGCGTAATCGTTGTCGTCCAACACCTCTGATTCTGCGCATGAACTATCTCAAGGAATACTGGCCACTGCTGGTTGTCGCCGCCTGGTTCGGCTACAAGTGGTGGCGCGCCCGTCGCGTCACGGCCATGCTGCCTCGGCTGCTGGAGCAAGGCGCGACTCTAGTCGATGTCCGGACCGTTGCGGAATTCGCCCATGCCAGTGCGCCTGGCACCTTCAACATCCCCTTGCAGGAACTGGCAGCGCGACTGGACGAAATCCCCAGAGCAAAGCCGGTCGTCCTGGGCTGTGCCAGCGGGACGCGCAGCGGCATGGCCAGTCTCCTCCTGAAAAAGAACGGCTATGCGCAGGTCTACAACATAGGTGTCTGGCGCAATTTCCTACGCCATGGGCCTGGCGCATGAGATTGTCAGCCGCTAACCGGCTATTTGGCGGCTGTCAGTGCTTGCTGCCAGTCAGCGACTGCTCATCCTCGACTGGAGAGTAAACTCACTTCAAGTTATTGATTTTATGAGTTAATTTCTAGATAGTGCATATGTTCCAGTAGGCCAAGCTGCCGGGCGATCCCGAGCGTCGGCGCTGGCTGGCTGCAACCGACGCTGTCGGTGTTGTCGCCGCAGCAGTCACTGCCGTGCCCTTTGTCCCGGGCTGGCCAATCAGGCCTCCAACCGCAGCGACCAGCCGGAATATGCCAAGAACACGCATCGCTCGATCAGGCCTAAGGTCTTGGTGGCCGTAGGGATCTGTATGTATCCGTGTTGCTTGCCGGTCGGCGTCGCCAAGGGTTCTCCCAACCCTAGCGTCCCAGCGGATTGATTAGCGAGGATCAGTCCGCGCGGGCCTGAGCCCGCGTTCAGACCGACTTGAGCAGAGTTGCCCGTGGTGCTGATTTGGTCCGTCCTGCCGGACGGGCTTTTTTTATTTCACCATGACTCCAGCACCGAACTTCGCTGGACTACGCCACAGCCCGTTGTTGCAGGTTTATCAATAACTTACGTGAGTTCATCCTATGCCGGTGCTTTCCGAAACTTGACCCGGCTTCCGTCCGCTTGGCTCCCAAGAGGCTCCTGGAATCGGGTCTCTCCAAGGAGTCAGCTATGGCCAAGATCAAACTCACCAAGTCCGCAGTCGATGCGGCGCAACCCTCGGCGCAACCCATCGAGCTGCGCGACACCCTTGTTCCCGGCTTCCTGTGCAAGATCACGCCTGCCGGTCGCAAGGTCTTCATGCTCCAGTACCGCACGAATGCTGGCGAGCGCCGCAAGCCCGCGCTGGGCCAGTACGGGGAACTGACCGTCGAGCAGGCCCGCTCGCTGGCCCAGGAATGGCTGGCCCAAGTGCGCCGGGGCGGCGATCCAGCAGCGGACAAGGCCGAGGCGCGCACGGCACCGACGGTCAAAGAGCTGTGCGCGAAGTTCATGGAGGACTACTCCAAGCAGCGCAACAAGCCCAGCACGCAGAAAGGCTACCAGAGCGTCATCGACCGCAACATCATCCCGATGATTGGCCGGCTGAAAGTCCGAGACGTGAAGCGCCCGGACATCGCCGGGATGATGAAAAAGATGGCCCACAAGCCCGCCGACGCGAACCGCACGTTCGGCGTTATGCGCCGGATGTTCAACCTGGCCGAAGTGTGGGGCTACCGTTCCGACGGCACGAACCCATGCCGCCATGTCCCGATGTACCCCAACGGCAAAGCCACCCACCTCATCAGCGACGAGGACATGGGGCGGATCTTCCGCCACCTCGACAAGCTGGAGGCGGAGGGGCTGGAGAACTACGTGATTCCCCTGGCGATCCGCTTGCAGTTCGAGTTCGCTGGCCGCCGCTCCGAAATCGTCGGCCTGCAATGGGATTGGGTCGATCTGGAGAACCGGCGGGTAGTCTGGCCGGACAGCAAGACCGGCGGCATGTCGAAGCCCTTAAGCGAGGAAGCCCACCGGCTGCTCTCGACGGCACCACGGCGGGAAGACTGCCCCCACGTCCTGCCGTCGCCAAGCCATCCAGGGCAGCACCTGACCACGGGCGAGTATTACAACGGCTGGAGCCGCGTGCTCAAGGCGGCGGGTGCAACGCATGTAGGAACGCACGGCATCCGCCACCGCTCGGCCACCGACATTGCCAACTCGGGCATCCCGGTGAAGGTCGGCATGGCGCTGACCGCGCACAAGACCGTGGCGATGTTCATGCGCTACGTCCACACCGAGGATGACCCGGTGCGCCAGGCGGCGGAACTGGTGGCGAACCGGCGCAAGACGATCACGGGTGCGCGGCGTGCCGAGGGGGCAGCAGCATGAGCAAGAAGACGCTTCCGGCGGCGGGGAAAAAACCCGCCGTCTTGCCGGCCGGCTACGCCGGCATCCACAGCGGCATCGTGGAACTGCTGGATGCGACGCGCCAAGCTGCGGCACGCAGTGTCAATGCGTTGATGACGGCCAGCTATTGGGAGATTGGCCGCCGAATCGTCGAAGCCGAGCAGAAAGGCAGGCGGCGGGCTGGTTACGGCGAGCAGTTGATGGCGCGCTTGTCCGCCGATTTGACGGCCCGATTCGGGCGCGGGTTCGGTGTCAACAACCTGGAGAGTATGCGGCGTTTTTTCCTCGCATACTCCCAGCCCCAGATTTCCCAGACAGTGTCTGGGAAATTGGGAAATGAGTCGCCAGCCGAGAAATCCCAGACAGTGTCTCGGAAATTCGATCTCTTCGAACTGGCTCAGACCTTCACGTTGCCGTGGTCGGCCTATGTCCGGCTGCTGTCGGTCAAAGATGACCATGCTCGCCAGTTCTACGAGGCCGAGGCGTTGCGCGGCGGTTGGAGCGTGCGCCAGCTCGACCGGCAGATTGGAAGCCAGTTCTACGAGCGCACGGCCTTGTCAAAGGATAAGGCGGCGATGCTGGTCAAGGGTTCGGTGGCCAGACCCGAGGACGCCGTCACGCCCAATGACGCGATCAAAGACCCGTATGTGCTGGAGTTCCTCGACCTCAAGGACGAGTATTCGGAATCCGACCTGGAGGCGGCATTGATCCAGCGTCTGGAAGACTTCCTGCTGGAACTGGGAGAAGGCTTCACCTTCGTCGGGCGGCAGCGGCGCTTGCGCATCGACCAGACTTGGTATCGGGTGGATCTGCTGTTCTTCCATCGCAAGCTACGCTGCCTGGTCATCATTGACTTGAAGCTGGGCAGCCTGACCCATGCCGATGTGGGGCAGATGCATATGTACTGCAACTATGCCAAGGCGCATTGGGCTTACCCGGACGAGAACCCGCCGGTGGGCCTGATCCTGTGCGCGGACAAGGGCCATGCCCTAGCACGGTATGCGTTGGATGGCTTGCCGACCAAGGTAATGGCGGCCAACTACCGGACAGTACTGCCGGATGCCGAATTGCTGCAAAAAGAGCTGGAGAACACGCGGCGTCTGCTCGAATCTCGCAGAATACCATCCCCCAAACGAGATCGGTCGTAATTCATATTACGAGGCGACCGATTACTCTTTGGGGTGATGTGCAGAAAAGTTTTTGAACCAAAAATTGATAGCTTGCATTAGAGCATCAGGGCTATAGGCGCCAACGCTTTTTGCAATAGCACATTAAAGATCAGGCTTTCTTTCTGAGACGTCAAGGAGCTTCTGTTTTAGGCGTTGGATAGTTTCACCAGGGTAATTCTGAAGACTGGTTTCTAGCACTCTATATGCCTCTGGGAGATCCCCTTTTGCAGCCAAATAGTACGCTTTGTTTTTAAATATTGTGTTCTGTGAAATTGTTCGCTTTTGTGCCACCCTTTGAAGCTCAGATAGGGTGGACTCCATAACTGGCAAATCGAAATGCCTCAAAGAGATGTCAAACCTTGCCAGCAATGGGTAAGTTGAATCTTGATCCAATCCTAGTGCATCATCAATATAATTGTATGCGGGCGTTTTCTTGTGCTCAATCTTTGATGAATATTGCGCTTTGGCTATAAAAGTCATCTCAATGGATTGTTGGGATTTTATTTCATCCAGCTCACCAATTAACCGAGATATCAAATCTTTATTGGAAATGCAGTTTTCATTGTTGAGCAAGCAATTAAGGTAGGACTGAATAAAGAACTGATTGCCTTTGTTGAGTTCATAGTTGTCCTTTGCCATGCCCAGTGCTTTCTCATATTCTTCAATGTAGAGATAAACCTGAACCAACTCTCGTTTGGCGCGAGAAGATATGTAGGGTGTATCTACAAGTTTGGATAGGCGTTCAATGGCATCTGTGTGTCGGCCGCAAAGCCGATAATAGTATCCAAGAACAAAATCATGTTCAGCCCCGTCTATTTTCTGAACCTCTTTAAGAAGGCGCTTATCTTTTTGCCGGGCTAAGCTGAGGCAAAGATAGTATCTGGCGTCGTTGCTCACTCGAGGGTCAAGCGAGCCTTCTTTGCCTAGGAGCATGTCGGCCAATTCAATAACTCGCTTGAGATTTTCTCTTTTTTGATAAAGCTCTTTGATTGTTCTAAGAATATGAGAAGGGGCTAAGAATTTGTCGTCAATATGCTTCCCGCTAGCCAACGCTTCTTTTATTGAATAGAAAAAATCAGCAGCATCACGATCAAATTTTTCTGTGTCTCTTATGAAGCTTTGCACATGATCGCGAAGCTTATTCCGCAGATCCCCCCTTAAAGAAAGCCTATTTCTCTTAACAAAATCCCTGATAGCATCATTCAGCCTGACGTAATCTTTCTCACTACCTATGTAATCGCATATTAGGTGTGTAATCAGATCCTCTAAAATTGGCCCATACTGTTCCTCATCGACAATCTCATAAAGAAAGCTGACGCCAATAAATTCAAATTCTGATAGTAAATATATAAAATCAAGAACATCGCTATTTCCTTCGTACTTTCTAAGTAGCAACGATGCTCTTTCTTCATTAAATTCTGTGATTTGATGGGTTTCTTTTTTTGCCTGTGCTACGCCTAGATCTGTTATTAGGTCGGCGCAATAATATACTTCCTCAGGAAACCCTTTGAGTTGTTCTGAAAAATACTTAAAGTCATCCGGATCAAGATTAATTTCATATAGCTCCAAGATTCTTCTTAGAAGGCCGGATCGCTCTTTTGGATTAAGTTCAGGTACCTCAATGGTGTAAATTAATGGCCTGCCCCTCACTGCTCGTCGATCTACTCGATAACGAGCGGAAATGCAAACGGCTGGCGATCCAATGTTTCCAAGCATCTCCAAAGAGTTCATCAGCCATGAAATTGGTTGGCGGGTGTAATCAACTAAGCAACCATTATCTTCTATAAACAACACCTCGCGCGCATCATGTATTTGTCGCAGCAATTCAGCAAGGATTTTTTCTTTTTCAGAGACTGGTTTTTCTAGCAAATCGGCTGCAAGATTCCTGTCATTGCAAGTCAGACCCGTGTCAATGATTTTAATTATCAAATCTTCAATGCTATCCACCCGATCTAATATTATCTTGGCGGGGGAAAAATTATCGGCCACGATGTTCGACTTTGCGAGCGCTCTAGCCACTAATTTTGATCGACCTATTTTTGAGATTCCTGAAGCAATGACGCACGCAGGCTTTGGAAAATCAATGTCATCCATTCGATTCTCAAAATCTGAGAGAATTTCATTTCTACCTACAAAAATAGTTTGCCTTTTTTTATGCTCTGGGCTTTTCTGCCAGTAAAGCTCGCGAAGTTTTGACTTAATGCGTCTGGCAGCGACAGTTGGGCGAGTAATTAGCTTTAGGTTGTAATGTTCCTTTAGAAAAATTGGAATTCTAGGATCATCATACTTAATCGACTGGTCAATTATTATTGGATATATTTTTTTAAGCTGCTCAGAGTTTAGCCTAATTTCCGCCCGATCAATCTCAGACTTCACCCATTTTGAATCCAAAGCGGTGTTGGATATAAAAAAAGCGAACATCTCACTTTCATCTATGCCCTTGATTATTTCATCCTTGGTTATTTCCCCATCTTCAAATGTTCGTTCGTCAAGAACATAGTTTCCGTTTCCTATTTTGTCTGCGACCAGCCGAACATAGGACTCTTTGTCTTTGCTGCTGTGTGAGAGAAAAACTTTCATTATCGAACCATTTTCTGAGAAATATTTTTATACCGGAAGCTTCATTTTTGCGTGTATGTTGAACACACGCTGTTGCTCAGTGGCAGATTGCCTATACAGATGAAATAATAAGTCAAGTGCCTCCTTGCGTCTCCGCTTCGCGGACCACGCTGCTCCAGGTTCGCTGTTCGCTCATCCCTGACAGGACTGGCATTCGCCAGCCTTCCACATCCCTGACGCCTGCGGCCCGGCTTCCAGCTTCGGGCCTGCGCGCTTCGCTTGCGTGCGGTTTGCACATCGCGGCGGCCGTTGCCATGTCCAGCCGTCTCTCCTGACTCCATCACCTTGCTCGCGACTGTAGCCCGTGGCCGCGTGCCATCAAGGCGCGTCAGGCCGTGTCCTCGGCTGCGCCTGCGGGCCGCACCTACCTGCCGCTTTTCTCCTTGACGGCCCACGTCCGTGGGCTCCTGACCGTCGCGGGCGATGAACTCAGGAAAGACGGTGGCAACAGGGCCAACCGGGTTCCTCGTGCCAACCGCACCGAACAGCCGAAAGGCTGGGCTCCGAATCTAGGAATCCGGTGTGCGGTTTGAACAGCAAACCCTTTTCGTCAGGAGAAAGACCATGCTTGCATCCCGTTTCGCTTCCCGTTCCCCGGTACTGCGCAGCGACTCCCCGCTGTCCGATGACCAGATTCACCGCGTGGCCCCGTCCATCTTTGCGGAAGCGCCACACGAAAGCCGTTCCCAGCGTTACGCCTATATCCCCACCGCCACGGTGCTGACCGAACTGCGCAAGGAAGGGTTTCAGCCCTTCATGGTGACGCAGACCCGCACCCGCCACGAAGACCGCCGCGACTACACCAAGCACATGATCCGGCTGCGCCATGCCAGCCAGATCAACGCCCGAGGCGAAGCCAACGAAATCATCCTGCTGAACTCGCACGATGGCACCAGTAGCTACCAGATGCTGGCCGGCATGTTCCGTTTCGTGTGCAGCAATGGCCTTGTTTGCGGCGATACCGTGGCCGATGTGCGCGTGCCGCATAAGGGCGACGTGGCCGGACAAGTAATCGAAGGTGCCTATCAGGTGCTGCACGGCTTCGACCGTGCGCTGGAGTCCCGTGAATCCATGCAGGCCATCACGCTGGACGAAGGCGAGGCCGAAGTATTCGCCCGCGCCGCGCTGTCGCTCAAGTACGACGACCCGGACAAGCCAGCCCCCATCACCGAATCGCAAATCCTGATGCCGCGCCGGTTCGACGACCGCCGCCCGGACTTGTGGATGACCTTCAACCGCATACAGGAAAACCTGACCAAAGGCGGATTGTCTGGACGCAGCGCCAACGGACGCCGCCAGCAGACCCGCCCGGTGCAGGGCATTGATTCCGATGTGCGCCTCAATCGCGCCCTGTGGCTGCTGGCCGACGGCCTGCGCCAGTTGAAAGCCTGATTTCCCTGCGCGGCAGGGGCAGGCAGCAACCCTTGCCGCGTCATTCGCTGCTGCATTCCATCATCGCAAGGAGTTTTCACCATGAACGCCATCAACCACACCGAAGCCCAAGCCATCCACGCCACGGCCAGCGCCGCGCCTGCCGTGCTGCTGGAAGCCGCCGACCCGAGCAAGAATCTGATTCTTGTGCCGCTGTCGCGGCTGGTATCGCGCCCTACGGGCCGCAACGTGCGCAAGACCCCGCGCATGTCGATTCCCGAACTCGCCGCCAGCATCCAGCGTGTCGGCCTGCTGCAAAACCTGATCGTGACCGCGACCGCTGACGGCGAGCGTTACGAAGTCGTGGCCGGAGGCCGTCGCCTTGCCGCCCTCAAGCTGCTGGCGAAAAAGCACCGCATCAGCAAGGAATGGGAGGTGCCTTGCCTGTTGGTGGCCGATGGCACCGCCCGCACCGCCAGCCTGACCGAGAACGTGCAACGCGAAGCCATGCACCCCGCCGACCAGTTCGAGGCATTTGCCGCGCTGGTGGCCGAAGGCCGCCCCATCGAGGACATTGCCGCAGATTTCAGCGTCACGCCGCTGGTGGTACAGCGCCGCTTGAAGCTGGCTAACGTCTCGCCCCGGCTGCTGGCCGACTACCGGGCCGAAGCCGTGAGCCTTGACCAGTTGATGGCCCTTGCCATCACCGACGACCACGCCGCACAGGAAGCCGCGTTCTACGATGCGCCGACATGGCAGCGCAGCCCGCATAACCTGCGCAACCGCCTGACAGAGCGCGAGATTGACGCCTACCGGCATCCGCTGGTGCGCTTCGTTGGGCTGGATGCTTACGAGGCCGCAGGCGGTGGCACCCGCCGCGATCTGTTCGCGGAAGCCAATAGCGGCGTGTATCTGACCGATGCCACGCTGCTGGAACGGCTGGCGCAGGACAAGCTGGCCAGCCTTGCCGCCGAGGTGAAGGCCGAAGGCTGGGCATGGGTGGATGCCACCCCCGGCACGACCCATGCCGACCTGCAAGCCTTCCAGCGCGCCCCGAGGCAGCGCCGCAGCCCGAACAAGCGCGAAGCCCAACGCATCGAGAAGCTGCAAACCAAGATGCAGGCGCTGGCCGAGGCCGTGGATGCCGCCCTGGACGCCGACGATGAAGAAAAGGCCGACGCTTTGCAGGAGGAAGGCGAACACCTGGGCGAACAGTTGCAGGCGCTGGAGGATGGCTTGCAGGACTACGGGGATGCCGTCAAAGCTGCCGCCGGTGCCATCGTCACCATCGACCGCAACGGCGAGGCCGTGATTCATCGTGGCCTGCTGCGCGAAGCCGAGGCCAAGGCACTGCGCACGCTGGAACGCTTGCGGCAGGGCTTCGGCCGCGAGGGCGAAGCTGGGAACGACGACACCGGCGAGGAAGCCGACGACGCCCCCAAGACCGCCGCCGTGTCCGACCGACTGGCACAGCGGTTGAGTGCCCACCGTACCGCCGCGCTGCAAATCGAAGTCGCACGGCATCCGCAGGTGGCGCTGGCCGCGCTGGTGCATGGCATGGTGCAGACTGTCTTGCAAGGCAGCCACTACGGCCACGATCTGCCGCTGGGTGTGAAGCTGATCCAGCAAGATCGGCTGGAAGGCATAGCCCCGGACTGGCCGGAATCGCCCGCCGCCGTGGTACTGCGCGAACTGCAACAGGTAGCGGGTGAAGTCTTGTCGGAGGACAGCGCCGAACTGTTCGTCGCACTGCTGGCGAAGCCGCAGGATGAACTGGTGCGCCTGCTGGCCGTATGCGTGGCATCCACGGTCGATGTGGTGACGCCCCGCGCCACGCAGCACCAGCCTGGTGCCGAACTGGCGCAGGCGGTGGCGCTGGACATGGTGGCATGGTGGCAACCCACCGCAGACGGCTATTTTCAGCATTTGCCGAAGGCCGCGATTCTGGAAGCCGTGGGCGAATTCGCACCGGGGCACGTCACCCGGCTGGCGAAGTTGAAAAAAGGCGACATTGCCAGCGAAGCCGAACGGCTGGCCGATGGCACCGGCTGGATGCCTGCCATCTTCCGTGCCGAAGCCACGCAGCAGACCGTGCAGGAGGTGGTAACGAACGAGGCAGCCGAAGCACCGGAGGAATTCGCCGCCGTGGCGGATGAGCAGACGCAGGCCGAGGCACTGGCCGCTTGACCTTGCACCACAGATAGCGCCCCGGTTCCGGCCGGGGCGCTTCATGCCGAGGATTCCCCCATGAGCCACAACACCACGAACCGCCCACGCATGGCCGCGATCTACGCCCCCGGCACGGTGCGCGCCCGCCGCTGGCATGGCGATGGCGACGTGCGCGGCTACCGCCCGCCTCGGGGCTGGATAGCCCGCGCCGACCTGACCGACCTACACCCCATCACGGGCCGCGCCTTGCCGCGTGCAGTGTGGTGGATCATCGAAAGCAAAGAATAGGGAGCAGCCCCGCGCCCAAGCCGTTCCGTCTTGGGCGCGGGAAATGCCAAAACTCCGCGCGAGGCAGTGGCCGCACCCGGTTTCAAGGCTCAAAGCCAAAACGCCCCTTTGCCGCCTTCGGTCAGGCGGCAAAGGGGCCGCGCACAAGTCGTCTTGTGCGCAAAAGCCATTGAAGCCATGCAAGTGCAGCGGCGCACGCGCCGCCGACATCCCGACAGCACCTCGCCGCAATGGGCGGCGCTTGTGGGGCTACGCCCCGGCTTGCTGCGGCAGGTTGCACGAAAGCGTGCCGTGCTCGACGCTGGCGCGTTCGTTGCCTGTACGTCACGAAGGACGGTTCACCGACACACCACCTGGCCTCGATGTGGAGCTTCCACGCCACGCATCAAGCATGTGGCCGCAAGTTGTGGCAGGAGCGCTCGTACCTTGTTGCTGGGGCATTGACCTGGCCGCGTAAGGGAACAAGCCGGTGAAGTTGTCATGCGAGGATGCCGAGTCGGCCATGTTTCCATTCGGGAGCGGGCGGCCCGTGCGTCCTTGTCTTGTTGCGAATCCTGGCGGTGGCGCGGCTGCGCCTTTGGCTTTATGACCGCAACCTGGAGGCGAAAACAATTTCCCCTGCGCTGCGCGCATTCCTCGCGGGACAAATTCTTTTCGCCTCCAGGTTCTCCACGTTGTTGCGACCGCTCCGCGGTGCGGCCAACCCATCCCCCGCCGGGCGGATCACAACAAGGACGCACTGGCGCGACCTTGTTCAACCCGAAAGGAGAAATCATCATGGCTAACATCGGCACCTTCACCGCAGAGAAAGACGGCTTCACCGGCACGCTTCGCACCCTGACGCTCAACGTCAAGGTCAAGCTGGTTCCCAATGACAAGGGTGACAACGAAAGCGCACCCGACTACCGCCTGCAAGCGGCTGGCCACGACATCGGCGCAGCGTGGAAAAAGACCAGCGAGGCAGGACGCCCCTATGTGTCCGTGACCCTGGACGATCCTTCGTTCCCTGCAACGGTCTATGCCCGCCTGATCGAAAACGAGGATGGCACGCATGACCTGATCTGGTCACGCAGCAAGCCCAAGGCGGCGTAACCACATCAGCGCCTCGCCCACTATGGCGAGGCGCTTGGCTTACCTGCTCACTTCATTGGGGTGAGCGGATTCACTAAACACCTGCAAGACAGGGGCCAGCACCAACTGCCCCACGGCATAAAGGCCTGGGCCTCTGCCCATGAGTTCCGCAATGCGTTCCTCGTGGAGTACGCCTGCTGCGCAGTCTTGCTCCATCTGTGCAACTAATGCGGCTTTGGCCAGGGCTAACGTGGCCTCGGCCTGCTGCGATAGACCGCTTGCTGATTGAGCGTCATACGCAATCAGGTTATCGAGCACTGGGGCAATGTTTTCCATGCCGCCTTTGACCATTTCCGCCCGTAAGCCTTCAACGACAGCAGTGACCAAACGCCAAATTTGCTGTGGTTGTTGGTCAAGTTCCTTTTCGATCAGTGTTCGTGCTTCAAATAGCGACAACGTGGAACATGGCGCGAGCGCCGTACTCATGGTGCGCGCCAGCTTGAGGAGTTGATGTTCTTCCAAGCGTTCCAGCAGGTTTGCGAACGCACGCTGTTGCGTGCCGTCGGCGAGCGCATTCGCAAGCCCTTCGGTAGCGTGTTCCGGCACTTGAACGCGGCCTGGCGCTGAGAGCACCTGATGTTTGTCGATATCGTGTGGCGGATGCTCCGCGAGAGGATCAATGTCCACGGTCACTTCTCGCGTGGCGGAACCCTGCGGTGCCGTGCCCAGGTGTACGGCAAAGGTTAAAGTGGAGAACAGCGCGACACGGCCGTAGATTTGGCCGTCAAAGCCATCAATACCAACCGTCACTCGATGCCCAAATTCAAACTTGTTGGCGCGCGCTCCGGCGGGCGGGCTGAAATCCCACCAGATCGGTGCCGTGCCTCCAAAGGGCTCCAGCGCAACCGTCACCGCCGCGCGTGCCTCGATCAATTCCTCGCGCTCTTCCGGCTGCTGTTCGCAGCCGCCCAGCGCTGCGACCTTGGCGATGGCTTGCGTGTAGTTGATGAAGTTGGAAAGCGTCCCTGATCGCGCGAGCTCTGGGAATTCCTGCGCGAAGAATGTCTGCGTCATGTACGCGATGGCGCCCAGACCACAGGCACCGCCAAATTTGCGCTTATGGTGAATGGAACCGGTGATATACGGCCGAGCGGAGGGCTTCGACAAGGGTGTCCACTCGTGTCCATCGTCCTCCATCTTTTTTGCGAACTGTTTGACGGACTGATGGTTGGGAAATGCCAGATGCAACTCTTCACCTTCGCCAACTGCGGTGCGGGATATGACGCGGGGCTTCGTGAATTTGATCTCCTTGGCAGAGATCGAAACGGTCTCTCCCGTCAGCGTGTGCTCGCCATAGGCAGTTTTGGGGTGCTTGGAGTGATCCGGCCGAACGCCCAAGTATGCATTGAGGAAGTCGAGCTGCTCGGCAATCTCATTGACGAGACCCGAATAGCTGTTGTCGTGCTTGGGGCAATAGATGCCGGAGTTGACCCGCCGGCCTCCAAGAGACGCCGGAAAAACGTGCTCCCCAGAGCCTGCGGCCTGTCCGCACACGATGCATGTCTTCGCCATTGAGTTCCTTTCCAAAGTTGCACCACGCCAAGCGAAGCTATGCGATGCAGAGTCAATTAGCCATTTCGCCCAGGACTTCTTCAGCGGCCCCCATCAAGTGGGCGACGCTGAGCCCCAGCGCACGCGCGATCTTGAAAATAATCGCCAGCGTGGGCATGTGTTCGCCGCGCTCAATCTTGCCCATGTGAGAACGCTCGATACCGGCTTGATGTGCCAAGGTCTCCTGCGCCACGCCTTGCTCGACCCGCAGTGCGCGCACCGCCGCGCCGAAGGCCTGGGCCAGCTCGGCGTCGAAGGTGGTGGAGCCGGCCGGTCGGCCGCGCTGGACGGTTCGCTTCTGCATAGACAGAAGCGTCGATTCGCAGCACAATTAAAACCACGTTATATTTAACTCATTCATCCAATCTCACCTGTTTTTGTGCCTTTACTGAAATCCGCATCGGCGGCTTTCTTCAAAAGCGGAGAGCCTGATCCGTGTCTTTCCTGACATACGTGCATGTGCCTTCGTGCCTCTACGTCTCTGCGGATACGTGGGATTGCACATTGGTGCTTTCGTTGGAATGCGTGAAAGCGCCTCTGCTGCTCCGCAAGTCCGTGGACGTACAGCCATGACCACGCTCATCACCACCGACGAGCGCATGTGCCTGCTGGCCAACGGCCACGCCCGCGCCGCCGGGCAGGACACCGATCCGATGCCTGTGGTGCGCCTGTTTACGCCAGATGCGCATGCCACTTGGCTGCTGGCTTCGCTCGACCCCGCCGATTGCGATACTGCCCACGGCTTGATCGACTTGGGGATTGGCATGCCTGCACTGGGAACGGTGAAGCTGTCCGACCTGGCCGCCATCGTCGGGCCGCGCCAGCAGCCCGTGATGCGGGATCGCTACTTCCAGCCGCTGCGGCGGTTGTCGGAATACCTGCGACTGGCCGAAGACAACGGCTCGATCACCGATTGAGCGCCACCGCCAAGCGGGGCGCATTGTGTCTATTTCGGTCTGGTCTGTGACCCGTTCGGTCTGAATCGGCAGTGTTGCACCGAAGCGGTGCGTGCCAGATCGAAACGGTCATGATGCCTGGCGCGGGCTGCGGCAAGCTGACCGACGCGGCATGCCATTGGAGAGCGTTGCCGCCGTCGCACTCGGACGATTTCAGCAACGCATCGGAGTTCATCGGTCTTGACACTGCCAGTTTACGCTTCACCCATGACGTTTTGACGATGGCCTCGTAGCACGCCGTTTCGCCGTGGCGACGCATCCCCAGCACAGGGAGGTTGCCGTATGGCTGATCGCAGTGCCGAGCCGTGGTATGCCACGGCGGCCTATCTCTACGTTCTGCACCTGGATGGCCCGGCGCTGGCCTGGGAGTACCTTCGCCGTCATCCAGACTATCGGCACGACTGGTTGCGCCGTCGTCGCCAACCGGATGCCGCCGGGCATTGGGGGCTGCGCCTGCTGGAAGATCCCGCCCTGGATGCGCGGGACGCGCACCCGGCCTGGTTCCCCGATCACGATGCCGTGGTGCAGCTCTACCCGGATGCCGATCCACCGCCCGATGCCCTGTGCTTTGAGTTCTGGAAGCTGCCGGGCCACAAACACCTGATCCATGACGGCAAGCGCCTGGTGCTGGTGGCGCGCTGGCCCGGTTGCTGCCTGCGCTTCGTGCTCGCGCCAGGCTTGGCCGATGGCATGGCTTACGCCTATGCCATCCGGGCCTGCGCCGCGCCTTGCGAACGCTATGCGGCCCTGGCGAGCGAATTGAACAAAATCGCCGTAGCCGCCGGTGCCGTACCTGCGGCGACCGTCCGGCCACGTCCGCCGCTGTCCGAATTGCTGGAACTGCACACGCTTCAGGCGCTGGACGCGACCCTGGCGGGTGCGTCCCTGCGGGAGGTGGCCGAAGGGCTGTTTGGTGTGGATGCCGTTACCGCCGACTGGCACGCCGACAGCGCTCTGCGCGCGCGCGTGCGACGGCTGGTGCGCCGGGGCGATGGGCTGATGCGCGGCGGTTATCGCCGTCTGGCACAGCTTCCGGTTGTCACTTCGCATGAGGGGGGACGTTTCGCAACCCCTGCAGAACGTCCCTGAGCAAGAGCCCCAAGTTTCTTGAGACTGCCTCCATCCGGCTGCGCTGTGTGGCCGGGCTTGATGGAGGTACATCCCATGCGACCCGCTCCCTTGCGGCCTGCCGCCGCTCCCGTTGCCACACCTGCACAACCCCAACGCTATCTCACCAACGATGAGGCTGCCGACTACCTGCGCCTGTCACCGCGCACGCTGGAGAAACAGCGCGTCATCGGTGGTGGCCCGAAGTTTCGCAAGTTCGGTCGCCGCGTCATGTACGCCGTGGCCGACCTCGATGCCTGGGCGGAAACGCGCAGCTTCGAGACCACGTCCGACCCCGAATATGCCGAGCACCACTTGGCTGACAGCCGTGCGCGCTGATCGGCGCATCGCCGGTGGCCATCGCCATGTCCCGCCCACCAGGGCACGCCTTGCAGCAGCGCGAACAGCTCGACCTGTTCCGCGCACTGCCGGGCGAGGACATGGCACCGCGCGATGCCCAGGACTTGATGGCCTATCCGTTTTTCTCGCTGGCGAAGTCGCGGCGCACCGCGCCGATCGACTTCCGCAGCGGCAACATCACCATTCGCGTGGAAGGCACGCAGGAGCATGGCATCGCCACCATCTGGGATGCCGACATCCTGATCTGGGCGGCCAGCCAGATCGTCGAAGCCAAGGATGCGGGCATCCAGCCGTCCCGGCGGATGCAGGCTACGCCCTACGAGATCCTGCGCTTCATCGGGCGCGGCAAGTCGCTGCGCGACTACCAGCGTCTCAAGGCCGCGCTGGATCGGCTGCAATCGACCACAGTGGCCACGTCCATCCGCGAAACCACGGGAAGGCGCTTGCACCGCTTTTCGTGGATCAACGAATGGAAGGAACTGGCCGATGCCAGAGGCACGCCGCTGGGCATCGAGCTGATCCTGCCGGACTGGTTCTATGCGGGCGTGCTGGACGCCGCCCTGGTGCTGACCATCGACCCGACGTACTTCCGACTCACGGGCGGCATCGAGCGCTGGCTGTACCGCCTGGTGCGCAAGCATGGCGGCCGGCAGGAATACGGCTGGCAGTTCGACTTCCGGCATCTGCACCGCAAGTCGGGCAGCAGCACGCGGTTTTCGGATTTCGCCTACGACCTGCGGGCGCTGGTCGCCCGGCAATCACTGCCGGGATACGAGCTGGGCATCGTGCGGATTCCCGAGGACGACATGGAATTGCTGACCTTCCGGCCCGTGCCGCAGACGGCACGGGGATAACAGCGGGACAAGCTGTGGATGGGGTCGTGCTATCAGGAGTAAGAGGTGTCGTGCTATCAGGAGTACGCCTATCGTGCTATCAGGAGTACGAAAACGCCGGAAAGCCAGTAACGGCGCGGGTTTGCGATCCCTCTAACATTACTAACTTAAATTCTCTAACTATTAGTAGAGAAGCAGCATCGCGGTGGACAACTGCCGCAGGCAGAAAAAACAGCCAGCAAGAACTGCAAAAAACACCCCGTTCGACGCGGCAAAAACAGTCCGGTCTTCCAAGCTGGAGGGCCGCGCCATGATCGTCGCCTTGCTCAACCAGAAAGGCGGTGTCGGCAAGACCACGCTCGCCACGCACATCGCTGGCGAACTGGCGCTGCGCGGCCTGCACGTCGTCCTGCTGGATGCCGACCCGCAGGGTTCCTCGCTCGACTGGACGCAGCGCAGAAGCCAGCAAGGCTTGCCACGGCTGTTCAGCGCCGTGGGCCTGGCACGCGAGACACTGCACCAGGAAGCCCCAGAACTCGCCAGGCGGGCCGATCACGTCATCATCGACGGGCCACCCCGGATCGCCGCCTTGGCGCGCTCTGCGCTGCTGGCGGCCGAACGGGTGCTGATTCCGGTACAGCCCAGCCCCTATGACCTGTGGGCCAGCGCCGAGATGGTGGCGCTGATCCGTGAGGCCCAGGTGTTCCGGCCGCAGCTAGCGGCGGCTTTTGTCATCAACCGGCGCGTCAGCACCACGGTGATCGGGCGCGAAGCACGGCAAGCCTTGGCCGAACAGCCGTTGCCAGCGCTGCGCTGCGAGGTGCGCCAGCGCATCGTCTTTGCCGACAGCGTGGCTGCGGGTCGATTGGCGCGGGAGACAGCCCCCGATAGCGCAGCGGCGCAGGAAATCACCGCGCTGGTCGATGAGCTGCTGCGGTGGCCGTCATGAGCGACAACAGCAACCCACCCAACAGCAAACGCCCGGCCAAGCGGGTCGGCATCGGCGCGCGTCCGCCCGCCAATCCACACGCTGAGGCGTGGATTCGCCAGGGCGACGCGGATGCGCTCAACAAAGGCGACCTCTACACCGCACGCCTGACCCTCGACATCACGCCCGCCATGCGGGCGCGCATCAAGGTGTCGGCCTTCACGCAAGGCGTGACCGTGGCCGACTTGCTGCGCGGTTTGCTGGAGCGCGAGTTTCCAGAACACCGCAGGGAGAACACGCCATGACCACATCCGCATTGTCTGCTGCCGTGCCTGCCGCCATCGCGGCCATGACTGCGCGCACATCACCTTCCAGCCAACCCGCCAGCGCGCCGCTGACGCGCGTATCGCTCGCCTACATCGAACCGCGCTTCAAGCTCTACTTGCGCTTCGGCGAACCAGCGCGCACGCTCCAGCTCGATCGCTGGCGGCGCTGCGCCATGTTCATGCCGGGTGCAATGCTCTGCCGCGTTCGCTGGCAGGCCAACGACTACGGCACGATCCGCTGGCAGCTCATGGTGATGCAGGCTGCTACACCGCTTGATGCCACGCAGCGCATCCCCGGCGTGCAGCCAGGCGCGTGCCTGCTGCTGCATGCAGAAGGTGACGCCAATGTGCGCGCCGTGCTGGAACGCATCGACAGCATCGAGGCGCTGGGCATCGCTGCCATTGACGTGTCGCCCGCCTACTGGCGCACGCTCGCCAACCGGCTCGCCGCGCATTTGCCGCTGCCCGGATACACCGCCGACCGGCACGCCGCCTGGCTGGCCGGGAGGGCGCTGCCATGACGGCCCATCCCACCGCCGCACGCACACCCAAAGCCGCGCCGCTTCCTCGCTCGCGCCTGCGCGCTCGCCTCGTGCTGGCGGGCTTCGCCGCCGTCGGCCTCGCTGCGCTAGCCTGGGCAGCTTTCGTACAGCCGTTGCCGCGCCTGATCTACAACCCGTCTGACAGCGTTCCGGTCGGCTGGTATCGCGTCGATCCGCAGCGCCATGGCGCCGACTCGCTGCCACGTCCCTTGTCCGTGGGCAGCATCGTCCTGACCCGATTGCCTGCCGACGCTGCCGCGCTCGCTGCGCAGCGCGGCTACCTGCCGGCACACGTCCCACTGCTCAAGCGCGTGGGTGCAGTCGCGCCGCAACACGTCTGCATCGTTGCCGGTCAGGTTCGCATCGACGGCGTGCCGGTGGCTGCCGCGCTGCCTGCCGACCGGCTGGGCCACCCGCTGCCATCCTGGCAGCATTGCCGGCCGCTGGCCGACGGCGAGCTGTTCCTGTTGAGCGTGACGAATCCGGCGTCGTTCGACAGCCGCTATTTCGGCCCGGTCAGCGCATCCGCCGTGATCGGCGTCGCGCATCCGGTCTGGCTGGAGTCCCGCCCATGAAGGCCGCCGATTCGCTGCACGTCGCCGTGCCTCTTGTCGTGCTATCAGGCGCGTCGTTCTGCAGGTCTTCGCCGTGTCGTCGCGCGTGCAGTGCGGGTGCCAATCCTACGCATTGGGCACCGCACTTCGCGCCGCCTTCGGCGCAGCCGTCCAGCGTGCAGGCGTCTTGCCTCGAACGCGCTCGGCCTGCGGCCATTGGTGCGTTTGCCGGCGGGCTGGCTGCGGGTGCAGCAACGCCGCCGGGCCGACGATGCCCGGAGCGACAGCGAAGGGCAAAGGCGGAAGGCAAGATTGAAGGGCGCGGCACCACGGCGCGCGCAAAGCCAGTCTGCACGTGGGTTGGGGGCGGCACTCGCCACAAGGTGGCTTCGTGCCGCCAGCAGCCCCAAGGCCTTGCGGGCATTGGGAATACCGTGTGCCGCATGCGCTCGGGCGCGATGGGCTTGGTGGGGACTGCATCATGAGCCAGCGCGGAAATCCCGGTGACGATGACCGTTTTCGCGTGCGGCCCAGCAAGCCCAGGCAGCGCGGCGACACCTTCATTGCCCAGGTGCTGCGCCAGACGAGCAAGGCCGCTGGCGTCTCTGGCCGGGGGCGCAAGACCACCGGCAAGCCCCCCGGTTCGCGCCTGGGGCGCGGTCATGTCGCAGCCCGCTTCACGGGCCAGTCGTTGACGGCGCTTTCTCGCCGGGCCACGGTCAAGGTGCGGCTGGTGTATTTGCAGCAGGCCAGCGGCCGCTCCACCGTGCAGCACCTGCGCTACATCGAGCGCGAAGGCGTGGACCGCCAGGGTGGACAGGGCCGTGCCTATGGCGCCATCACCGACGAGGCGGACACGGCCGCCTTCGAGGAGCGTGGCAAGGGCGACCGCCACCAGTTCCGCTTCATCGTCTCGCCCGAGGATGCGGAGCAGCTCGAAGACCTGCGCACCTACACCCGGCACCTGATGCAGCGCATGGAGGCCGACCTGGGCACCCGCCTGGATTGGGTGGCGGTCGATCACTGGAATACCGACAACCCGCACACCCATGTCGTGCTGTGCGGCAAGGACGACACTGGCAAGGATCTCATCATTTCGCAGGAGTACATCACCCGCGGCATGCGCGAGCGGGCGATGGAACTGGCCACCGAATGGCTGGGGCCGCGCACCGAGCTGGAGATCCAGCGCACCCTAGCCCGCGAAGTGGAACAGGAGCGGTGGACGAGCCTGGATCGCACCCTCCAGCGCGAGGCGGTGGACGGCCTGGTGAAGGTCGAGCGCTTCAACGAACCCAAACTGCAACGCCAGCGTCTGCTGCTGGTCGGGCGCTTGCAGCGGCTTCAACGCATGGGGCTTGCCACGCAGACCCAGCCCGGCACTTGGGCCGTGCATGCCGATGCCGAGAAAACCTTGCGGGCCATGGGAGAACGTGGCGACATCATCCGCACCATGCAGCGCGCGATGGGCGGCAAGCAGCGTGACCTGGCCGTGTTCCAACCGGGCGAGGATGGACACTCCATCATCGGCCGCGTGGCGGGCAAAGGACTGGCCGACGAACTGTACGACCGGGGCTATCTGGTGGTCGATGGCATCGACGGCAAGGCCCACTATGTGGCGCTGCCGCCCAGGACGGAACTGGAGCAGTACCCCATGAGCGCAGTGGTCGAGGTGAAAGGCTCCGCCGAGGTGCGCGCAGCGGACAAGACCATCACCGCGCTGGCGACCAATGGGCTGTACCGCACCGACCATCACTTGGCCATTGCACAAGGCCAGGCCAAGGATGGCCGCGACCCGCATGAAGTGGTTGCGGCCCATGTCCGCCGCCTTGAAGCCCTGCGCCGAGCGGGCATCGTGGAGCGCGTCGCTGAGGGACTATGGAAGGTGCCCGGTGACTTGCCTGAGCGTGGCCGCCAGTACGACGCGCAGCGCCTGGGCGGCGTGGCCGTGGAGCTGAAATCGCACCTGCCCATCGAGCGGCAGGCCCGCGTGATCGGTGCCACCTGGCTGGATCAGCAGTTGATCGGCGGCGGCTCCGGTCTGGGTGACCTGGGCTTTGGCGGCGAGGCCAAGCAGGCGCTACAGCAGCGCGCCGATTTCCTGGCCGAACAGGGACTGGCCGAGCGGCGCGGCCAGCGCGTGATCCTGGCGCGCAATCTGCTGGGCGCGTTGCGCAATCGGGAAGTGGCGCAGGCCGCGAAGGACATTGCCGCTGATACGGGCTTGGAGCATCGTCCGGTAGCTGAGGGGCAGCGCGTGGCGGGTATCTACCGCCGCAGCCTCATGCTGGCCAGCGGGCGCTACGCGATGCTGGATGACGGTATGGGGTTCAGCCTGGTGCCGTGGAAGCCGGTCATCGAACAACGACTCGGCATGCTGATTTCTGCACAGATACATGGTGGCACTGTATCCTGGCAAATCCGACGCCAGTTGGGTTTATCCATTACCTGACGCCAACGGCAATTGAACTCCACCAACTGGATGCGTCTACAACCGATCAGCGTCCGGTAAACTGAGGCACTCGCTTTGCGACGAACGCGTGGACCGCTTCCAGCGAATCCGTGGTTTTCGAGGCCCGATTCATTTCGGCCGCCTCTAACCTCAATGAGGTCACCAGACCGCTCTCGAAGGCAGCAAGTTGCAGGCGCTTGGCGCCCGCATAACCATGCGTAGGACCGGTCGAGAATTGCACCGTCATGCGCTGCGCTTCGTCCAGCAGGCTCTCGCCCGGAACTACTTTCTCGACCAATCCCCAGGCCAAGGCTTCATCCGAACCGACCACGCGGTTGGTCAGGATCATGTCGCGTGCGCGTCGTCCGCCCACTGCGCGCGGCAGGAGCCAGCTGATGCCGAAATCCCCCGCGTATCCAAGGCCGGTGTGGGCCGCCACGAATTTCGTCCCACTTGCGGCAATCAGGTAGTCAGAGGCCAATGCTAGTCCGAGGCCGCCTCCAGCGACCGCGCCTTGTACGGCGCAGACCACCGGGAATGGCAGGCTGGCGAATTGAGGAATCATGCGTTCGACCACCCTCAATTCGTCATCGACCAAGGTAGACAACGCTTCGCCTGCTGCCGCCATTTCGTCGATGTCGCCGCCGCAACTGAACATCCGGCCCTCGCCGCGCAGCAGCAAAGCGCGAATCGAGCCGTCACGTTCGACGTCTGCAATGACGCCAGCTAGCACGTTGACGACAGACGTGCTCAGCGCATTCTTTTTCTGAGGCGCATTGAGTGTGATGGTCGCAACAGCACCATGCTTTTCGAGAATGACAGAATTTTCGGACATGACGCTTCCTGATGGGCCAAGATTTCAGGCGTCAGCGCGGCGCCATGCGAATAGCGCCATCCACCCGAATGGACTCGGCGTTCATGTAGCCGCAGGTGACGAGAAACTCGACGGCCTGCGCGAATTCATCGGGATCGCCCAAACGCTTGGGAAAGGGCACGCTGGCCGCCAGCGCCTGCTTGACGTTGTCCGGCAGGCCCAGCAGCAATGGTGTTCCGAAGATCCCCGGCATGATGGTGTTGACCCGGATCCCTTCGTCCATCATGTCGCGCGCAATCGGCAAGGCCATGCCCACGATGGCAGCCTTACTGGCAGCATAGCTGGCCTGGCCAACCTGGCCATCCTGTGCGGCGGCCGACGCAGTGTTGACGATGGCGCCGCGGTCGCCATCGGCCAGCGGCGCGAGCGTCAACATGCCCGCGGCTGACTTGGCGATGCAGCGGAAGGTGCCCACTAGGTTGATCTGAATGATGCGATTGAAACGATCTGTTGGGCATGGGCGGATTTCGCCGGTTTTCTTGTCGCGGCTGACCGTCTTGACGGCATCGGCAGTACCGGCGCAGTTGACCAGAATGCGTTCCTGTCCAATGGCCGCGCGGGCCTTGGCGAAGGCGGCGTCCACTTGCTCCTCGGACGTCACGTCCACGTTGCAGTAAACACCGTCAAGTTCGCTGGCCAACGCCTGGCCGATGGCTTCGTTCATGTCAAAGATGGCGACTTTGACACCATGGCTGGCCAAGCGCCTGGCCGTGGCAGCTCCTAGGCCGGAAGCGCCCCCGGTGATGACGGCGGAGATGTCGGAATTGAGTTGCATGATTTTTGCTCGATGGATGAGAGACAGGCGCTATTGGCCCGTGAAGTGGGGGAGGCGCTTGCCGAGGAATGCGGCTTGCCCCTCCAGGTTGTCGGCCGAATGCAAAGCGACGAGGAAATTACGCTTCTCATGCTCCAGGCCTTGCGCGAGCGGAGTTTCAAAGCTGGCCAGTGCCGCATCTTTCGCCAGTGCCACGGCCAGCGGCGAATTGGATGCAATCCGGTTGGCCATCGCCAACGCCGTCGGCAGGGCCTGGCCGTCAGCCGTCACCTCGGCGACCATGCCCGCATCGCAGGCTTTGCGGGCGTCGATGAAATCGCCGGTCAGCAGCAGGGCCATAGCCTTGGACTTGCCGATGGCATGGATCAGACGCTGGGTGCCCCCGGCCCCGGGAATGGCGCCCAGCTTGACTTCAGGCACGCCGAACTTGGTGGACTCGCCAGCGATAGCAATGTCACAGGCCAACGCCAGTTCCGTGCCGCCGCCCAGCGCGAGCTTTTCCACGGCTGCGATGACGGGCTTAGGGAAGCGCTCCAGTTCCGCCCAGAAGTGGCCACCTGCCGCCGCACGGTCGCCCAGCAGCGGTTCGGCGCGCAGAGAGTCGAAGGCCGTGATGTCGGCCCCTGCACAAAACACGCCCTCGGCGCCGGTGATGATGACCGCGCGTACGGCATCGTCGTCGCGCAGTTGCACGAGCTGTGCACGCAGGCCATCGAATACTGCGCGGTTCAAGCTGTTCTTCGCGCGCGGGCGGTTGATGATCAAGGTGACGATGGCGCCTTCGCGGCTGACGAGCACTTCGCTGGCTTCGCTCATGGTGGCCTCGTTCATGCCAGGCGCTCGATGATGGTGGTGTTGGCCGTGCCCGAAGCCTCGCAGATGGTCTGCAAGCCATAGCGGCCGCCTCGGCGCTCCAGCTCGCACAGCAGGTCGGTGAGCATGCGCGCGCCAGTGGAGCCCAGCGGATGGCCGATGGCCACCGAGCCGCCATTGACGTTGAGGCGGTCGTCCGGAATGCCGAATTCCTGCTGGAACATCAGCGGCACGCCGCCGAATGCCTCATTGACTTCAAACAGGTCGATGTCGGCCGGGGTCAGCCCCGATTCCTTCAACGCCTTGCGGGTGGCATCGAGCACAGCAGTGAACTGGATGACAGGGTCGGCTGCCGCCACTGCGGTGCTGACGAAGCGCGCACGCGGCTTCAGGCCGTGCTGCTGGGCGTAGGCGCGGCTGGCGATCAGCAGCGCGGCGGCGCCGTCGCTGATCTGCGAGGAGTTAGCAGCCGTTGTAGCGCCGTCTGCGGCAAACACGGGCTTAAGCGTAGCCATCTTCTCGGGGTTGGGGTCGGCGCGCATGCCCTCGTCGGCGGTGACGAGCGGGCTGTCTGGGTCGGTCGGATCCTCATGCAGCCGCACGAGTTGGTCTTGGACACGACCAGCCCGCGAAGCCTCAATGGCGCGCCGATGGCTGCGCACGGCGAAGGCGTCCAGCGCCTCGCGCGTGAGGCCGAAGCGCTTGTTCATCAACTCCGACGAAGCGCCTTGCGGTATCAGCGGGTTGCCCTGGTAGCGCGCCAGCTCACGCGGGCTGTATTGCGCGCCGAGCGGCGCGCCGGGCTTGAATGACGGCGGCATGGGCGCCTGCGACATCGACTCTACCCCGGCGCCGATGGCCAGTTGGTAGGCGCCCGCTTGAATACCGTGCACGACAAAGCTCACCGCCTGCTGGCCGGAGCCGCATTGCCGGTCGACCGTCACCGCCGGGACGGATTCTGGCAGCCCCGCCGCCAGCACGGCATGCCGGCCCAGATTGCCGTGCTGCTGGTCCCACTGCAGCACGCAACCGACGATCACATCGTCCAGATCGGCGGGGTTGATGCCGGAGCGCTCGACCAGCTGACGCAGCGTCTCACCCAGCAGATCAACGGGGTGCCATTTCTGCAAGCGCCCGCCGCGCTTGCCCACGGGGGTGCGCAGCGCACCGACGATGACGGGTTCATGGTCATTCATGTTGTTTTCCTGTAGCAAAAGGTTGGCTCACTCGGCGTAGCGGTCCGCATGCTCAACGCGTATGCGCTTCTTGTCGAGCTTGCCGACGCTGGTCTTGGGGATGGCTTCGACGAACAGAACCTGGTCCGGCAACTGCCACTTGGCGAACGCGCTGCTCAGGTGTTCCTGCAGTTGTTCCTGGGTCGCCTGCTGACCGGGCTTCAGCACCACCAGGGCCAGCGGCCGTTCCTGCCACTTAGCATGCGGAATGCCGACCACTGCGGCGTCACGCACAGCCGGATGGCCCATGAGCAGGTTCTCCATGTCAATGGATGAGATCCATTCACCGCCGCTCTTGATCACGTCCTTGATGCGGTCGGTAACCTTGAGGTAGCCGTTCTCGTCCACCGTGCCGACATCGCCCGAGCGCCACCAGCCGCCCTCCAGGAAGCGGTCGCCTGAATCCGGCATGTCGTGATAGCTGGTCGTGATCCAGGGGCCGCGCAGGCAGATCTCGCCAGCCGACTGTCCGTCGTGCGGGAGGTCCTGGTCGTCTGCATCGAGAATGCGGATGTCCACCCCGGTAAGGATCAGGCCCTGCTTGCGCTTGAGGTTCCACTGCTCGTCCTGGGTCAGGCGCTTCTTGAGCGTGGACTTGAGGCGGTTGACCGCCACCAGCGTCGTGGCTTCGGTGGCGCCGTAGCCGTGCACCACCTCGGCACCCGTCAGTTCGTAAAAGCCGATCATCATCGACAGAGGTGGCTCGGTGGCGCCGGACAGCATGCGCATGCGGCTGAAGTCCGGCTTGACCGGCAACGTCTCGATGTACTGCAGCATAGGCTGGAAGATGGCCGGTGCGCCGTTGGTGATGGTCACGCCCTCGGCGATCATGGTGTCGACCAATGGCTTGGTGTCCTCGGCGGCGTAGCGGCCCGGCAGCACGATCTTGTCGCCCAGCAGCGTGGCCGCCTGCGGCAGGCCCCAGCACTGCCCGTGGAACATGGGCGTGATGAGCATGACGCAGTCGTCCAGCGTCATGCCCATGTTGGTGGCCATGCCCGTGGAATGCAGGTAGATGCCGCGGTGCGAGTAGTACACGCCCTTGGGCTTGCCCGTGGTGCCGGTGGTGTAGCAGGCGCTGTAAGCCGAGGTTTCGTCGATCTCGGGCCAGTCGATCTTGGCGTCGGCGGCGGCCAGCAGGTCTTCGTAGTGCAGCAGCGGCGCCAGCGTGGTCTTGACCTGGTCCAGCGGCTTTTCGGTCATAACGATCCAGCCCTTGATCTGGGGCGAGTTCGCTGCGACGGATTCGGCAATAGGCAGCAATGATTCGTCCACGCAAACGTAGGACACGTCGCTATGGCCGACAACGTAGCCCAGGTCCTCGGGGCCCAGGCGCAGGTTCATCTGCAGCATGACCGCGCCCAGGCCGGGGATGGACCAGTACAGCTCGAAGTGGCGCCGGCTGTTCCAGTCCAGGACGCCGACCCGGTCGCCCGGCTCGACGCCGAGCGCGCGCAGCGCATTGGCGCTGCGGCAGACGCGTGCGTAGCAGTCGGCATAGGTGTAGCGGTCCCAGCCGCCGCCGGGTGTGCGATACACGATCTCCTGATCCCCATGGGTGCGTGCAGCGTGGCGGATCAGCGTCGTGGTGTTCAGTTGGCGCTCGTTGCCCGTGGTGGACGGGCAGCCGCGGACAGGCTTGGTGGGCTGGACGGTTTCGGTCATGTGCTTGTCTCCTAGGTAGTTGTGTCGAGTGCCTGGAACCGTGGGGCCGGGGCCGCTTCGATGGCGCCGGAGGGGGTGATCTGGTAGATGCCCCGTGCCGCGTTATGCGGATGCTGCACCGACTCGGCGAGGCTGAGCACGGGTGCAAAGCAAGCGTCGCTGCCTTCGAGCAGCGCGCACCAGTGCGCTCGGGGCTGGCTGCGGATGAGGGCTGCGATGCGCTCTTTCAGCGCCGGCCACGTTGCCGTGTCGTACTGGTCGGCAGGCTCCACGTCCGCCAGGCCCAGCTTCGACAGCAGCAAGGCGTAGAAAGGCGGCTCGATCGCGCCGAGGCTGATGAAGCCGCCGTCGGCGCAGGCGTACACGTCATAAAACGGCGAATCGTGAAACGGACTCGGCTGCGCGCCATCGATCTGCCCATTGGCGCGAATCCAGTGCACCAGGGTGCCCAGCATTGCCACGATGTCAACGATGGCGGCGTCCACGACCCGGCCGCGGCCGGTGGCGCGCGCATCGACCAGCGCGCAGGCGACGCCGAAAGCCATGCCCAGCGCCCCGGCCGCGTCCCCGAGTACCGTGGGCGGAACGATGGGCGCTTGCCCTTTGTGTGCCGACAGCGACAGCAGGCCGGTCAGCGCGACGTAGTTCATGTCGTGTCCGGCGGCCTGGGCGAGCGGGCCGTCCTGGCCCCAGCCCGTCATGCGGCCGTAGACCAGCCTGGGGTTGCGCGCCGCACACTCGGCGGGGCCGAAGCCCAACCGTTCCATCACACCGGGGCGAAAGCCTTCGATCAAGGCGTCTGCCTGAGCGATCAGGTCCAGGGCACGCGCCTTGCCTTCGGGCGACTTCAGGTCGATGACCTCGACCGTCTTGCCGCGGCGCAGCGGGTTCTCCACCGCCCCGCCCAGCCGCCGCGCCGCAGCGGCCTGCTCGGCGCGTGTCAGCGTAATCACCTCGGCGCCCATGTCAGCTAGCATCCTGGCGGCCAGCGGGCCTGGCCCTATGCCCTCGAACTCCACCACGCGGACGCCGTGCAGCGGCATCTGCAGCGTATGCAACGTGTGCGACATGTTCACAGCTTCCTCGAAACCAGGTCTTTCAGGACCTCGTTGGCGCCGCCATAGATCTTCTGCACTCGCGAAGCGGCATACATCCGCGCGATCGGGTACTCGGCCATGTAGCCGTAGCCGCCGAACAATTGGAGGCATTCGTCCACCACGCGGCACTGCTGCTCGGTGCACCACCACTTGGCCATATAGGCGGCCTCGTTATCCAGCGTGCCGTCCAACAGGCGCTGGGTGCAGTCGTTGACGAAGCTGCGCACCACATGCGCGGTAGTGGCCACCTCAGCCAGTTTCTGGCGCGTGAGCTGCATATCGAAGAGGGGCGCACCGAAGGCCTTGCGCTGCTTCGTGTACTCCACCGTGACGGCCAGTGCCTGCTCGATAGTGGCGGCCGCCGGCACGGCAATGAGCATGCGCTCGTAGGGCAACGCGCCCATCAACTGCCCGAAGCCCTTGCCTTCGACCTCGCCCAGCAGTTGGTCGGCTGGCACGCGCACGCCGTCGAAGAACAACTCCGCCGTGTCCGATGCCTGCATGCCGATCTTCTCCAGTAGTCGGCCAACGCGAAAGCCGGGCAGATTCTCGGTTTCCAGCACAAACAGCGACACCCCCTTGCTGCCCGCGCCGCTGGTGCGCGCCGCGACGATCAGCAGGTTGCCAGTGAAGCCGTTGGTGATGAAGGTTTTGGCGCCGTCGATCACGTAGTGGTCTCCGTCACGGCGGGCCCGGGTGGAAATGGCCTTTAGATCCGAGCCGCAACCCGGCTCGGTCATCGCGATGGCGGCCAGCATCTCGCCGTTCGTCACCTTGGGCAGCCAGCGCTGCTTTTGCGCTTCCGTGCCGAAGTCCAGGATGTAGTGCGAAGCGATGGTGTGCACCGCGATATTGACTGGCATCTCGGCCTTGGCTAGCTCGTCCTGCACCACCAACTGGTAGGCAAGGCTGGCGCCGGCGCCTCCATAGGTCTCGGGCATCTCGGGCAGCAGAAAGCTCATCTCGCCGAATGGACGCCAGACCTCGCGCGGGATGTAGCCCTGACGGCGCCATTCATCGAGCCGGGGCGTGAATTCGGCGGCAACGTAGCGGCGCACCTGCTCGCGAAATGCGTCGATCTCGCCGTCCATCCAGGCGTGGCGATAAAGCTGTGGCAACATGAGAGCGTCTCCTTATATGTTGGCTTCTGTCCCCGCATCGGACGTTCCGCGCAGTGCCACTGCCGAAATGTTTTGGGGATGACACAATCGTAGTAATTGGCCCCTGCAAGGGCGATGGCGGATTACCTCAATCAACTGACAATTAACTTCTTTCGGCCTATGCGACCGGCGTTGGCCCCTTAGAATCACACGCCATGCTGGAACCCGTCTTAACCGCTCCCATCTTTGCCGTGCATGGCCTGCTGGACGGTGCGCGCGGCAAGGGGCTGGCCACGCCAGAATGGCTGGTAGGTGTGCTGGGGCGCGCGGGCATCAGTGAATCGCTGCTGGAGTTGGAGGAGTCGCGCGTGACCGTGGAGCAGTTCAACGCGCTGTTCATCGCCGTCAAGGACAGCCTGAACGACGAGTGCCTGGGCTACCTGCATGGGCGGCCGATGCGCCCGGGCAGCTTCGCACTGATGGTGCGCAGTGCGTTCACTGCCCACTCATTGTCGTTCGCCCTGCGCCGCCTGGGTGAATCCTTTGCTTTGCTGCAGGACGATGTGGCGCTAGTCCCCGTGACTGAGGGCAGGCTGACGGGTGTCGCGCTCGATATGCGTGGCGGCCCGGGCGCGCATGCCGACTTCCTGCACGCACATCTGCTGCGCGTGTTCTGGCGACTGCTGGTATGGCTGCACGGCGGCCGACTGGTGCCGCAGCGCTTCGACTTCAACTTTGCGCCGCCACCTCACGCGCAGAACTACCAACGCATCTTTTCCGGCACGTTGTGCTTTGGGCAGCCGCGCACGGCCGCCTGGTTCGACGCCGATGCCTTCAAACAGCCGGTGCGGCGCGATCGGGACGCGCTGCAGTCCTTCCTGCGCGCCACGCCAGGCAACGTGGTGGGGCCGTACCTGAACGAGCGCAGCGCCAGCGCGCGGGTCCGCATGGTGCTGCAGCGGGCCAGTCCCGAATGGCCTGATCTGGCCATCACTGCGCAGCGCCTGCACATGTCGGTGAGTGCGTTGCAGAGGCACTTGGCCTCCGAGGGCACTTCTTTCCAGGCGCTAAAGGACCAACTGCGGCGCGACATGGCGATCGTACGCCTGACCAGCAGCGAAGCCTCGCTCGCCGCCATCGCCGCTGACCTGGGCTTCACCGACAGCACCGCCTTCCAACGCGCCTTCAAGGTCTGGACCGGCAGCGCGCCGGGAGCCTACCGTGCCCGCTCGCGCACCAAGCAGTACCTTACATAGAGGTATCCGACCAATTTCAGCTTGGCCGCCGAGGAGATCGGCGCCTTCATGGCTACCGGGGCCGTGGCCTGCTTCGGGCGAGGCTCTTGTGCGCTCAAGAGACTGTTGACCGCCGTTGGGGGTTGCACCGACGGCAGCGCAGTGACTGGCTGCGCCAGGACGCAGACGTTTTCCGTCAGCCTATCGAGGTCATTCGTCATTGTCACTTGTCAGTGCTGACCTTAAGCTAAAAATGAACTCGCACAGCATAAGAGTGATGGCTGTGCACCATTGAAGCGGCATTGCCAGAATGTAAACCAAGCATCATGACCGACGCAGCCCCGGCACTCTCGTATCCGTTCTCTCATCTCCCGCTGCCTGGTCAAGCCATTGAAATCAAGCCAGGTGTGCTGTGGCTACGCATGCCGCTGCCGTTTTCCCTGGATCACATCAACCTCTGGGTATTGAGCGATGGTTCTGGTTGGGCGGTCGTGGACACCGGAATTCGTAGCGTGGACGTAATGAACGCATGGTTCGCCTTGTTCGCTCCTCAGGGGCCGCTAGCAGGCCGTCCTGTCTCCCGTGTAATGGCGACGCACATGCACCCGGATCACGTGGGCATGGCGGGATGGTTGACACGTCGCTTCGAATGCGCGCTGTGGATGACACGAGACGAGTATTTAAGCTGTCGGGTGATGCTTGCCGATTCAGGGCGGGAAGCGCCAGTCGATGGTGTTCGCTTCTACCGGAGAGCCGGATGGAGCGACACCGAGGTCGATGAGTATCGCACTCGGTTTGGTGACTTCGGCAAAATGATTCATCCTTTGCCTGACAGCTTTGTACGGCTCACGGATGGTCAGATGTTGCGGATCGGGAATCAGGAATGGGAGGTCATTGTTGGCACAGGACATTCTCCCGAGCACGCGTGCTTTTACTCGCGCGAACTGGATTTGCTGATATCGGGAGATCAGGTTCTTCCCAGGATCAGTTCCAATACCTCCGTGTACGCCACCGAGCCGCATGCTAATCCTTTGCAGGGCTGGCTCGACTCCATCGACCGATTGCTGCAACGCGTACCTGGGAGCGTCTTGGTTCTGCCTGCCCACAACGAACCTTTCTATGGCCTGCACCTACGGTTGGAGCAACTACGTGCGAGCGCCGTGAAAGGCACAGACCGTGTCAGGCAACAACTTGCGCAGCCTTTAAGGGTCATCGACCTAGTTCGCGTCTTGTACCGTTCGTCCACTGTTGCGGAGCAAATGCACCTCAACCTCGCGACCGGAGAGACACTCGCCCACCTGAACTATCTCGACCAGCGTGGGGAAATCGTGTCTGCAGAGGATGAAGACGGCGCCATGCGCTATCGGCTCGCCTGATGCGCTAATTTGCCCTCAAGGATGTAGAAGCAACCCAATCAAGCCCAGTCATTGACTGGGTTCTTTGTGGGGGGGTGTTTCGAGAGCAATGGGTATTTGCACCAGCGCGCCGTGTATGGCCTTCGGTCCTTTGAACACCTTGTTTGCGAAGCCGGTGTGATTCAAACTGGTCTTGAAGTGGCACCTTTCACAGATGCTCGACAGGGTTCATCTCAATTTTGCTTGACGCTTGACCTCTTGGCGCACTTGACGGGGCCCTCAGAAAGGGGCCGTTTGTCATTCGATCGGGGCGCTTCGTCATCGCGGATTGCTGCACCGGCACCTACGATTCCTTGCGTGCGCTGGACGATATGTAGCGGTGCGGCGATGACCGCCGTCCCCACGATCCGGAGCCAAGTTCAAAGGAGACAAACACGTGTGCCAAATCGACATGCAGAAGCTCGCCGACGACGCTCGCTTCAACCGCTTTCATGCCAAGGTGCTTCTATGGTGCCTGTTGATTCTCATCATTGACGGCTATGACATCGCCGTGGTGGGCATCGCCCTGCCGTCCATCATGCAGCAGATGGGCGTGAACGCATCGACTGCCGGTTTCATGGCCAGTTCGGCGCTGTTTGGCATGATGTTCGGTGCTATGGTTCTGGGCACGCTGTCCGACCGGATTGGTCGTCGCTGGGCCCTCTCCATTGGTGTCATGCTGTTCAGTGTGTTCACTGCGGCCGCCGGATTCACCAAGGACCCCATCAGCTTCAGCGTGGTGCGCTTCATTGCTGGCTTGGGGATTGGTGGCGTGCTCCCGGTCATCGTGGCACAGATGGTCGAGTATTCGCCCAAGAAGATCCGCAGCCTGATGACGGCACTGATGACTTCGGGCTACGCACTGGGCGGCATCCTGGCTGCGGTGCTGGGCAAGCAACTGATCGGCGAGTATGGCTGGCAGGCCGTGTTCATCGCGGCGGGGGTGCCCGTGCTGCTAGTTCCGTTCATCCTGAAGTTGGTGCCGGAGTCCATGACCTACCTGATCGCTCAGCGTCGCAATGGTGAGCTAGCCGAAGTGGCACGCCATCTCCAGCCGGGCGGCAAGCACCCGGCGGACGCCCAGTTCTTCGTGCCGGCAGCTGACCGCATGGCAGGTGCACCGGTTACCCGCCTTTTCCAGGACGGGCGGGGCCTGAGCACGGCGCTGTTCTGGGTCGCCTTCTTCTCGGGTCTGTTCATGGTCTATGCGCTCAGTAGCTGGCTGACCAAGCTGATGGCGATGGCTGGCTACAGCCTGGGGTCTGCCCTCAGCTTCGTGATCGCGCTGAATGTTGGCGCGATCATCGGTGCCGTGTGCGGCGGGTGGCTCGCCGACAAGTTCAACATCAAGTGGGTGCTGGTGGCGATGTATGCGCTGGGCGGCGTGCTGCTGTACCTGATGACGTTCCAGACCTTGACCGAGGTGCGCTATCTGATCATTGGCGCGGTCGGCGCCTGCACCACTGGTGCGCAACTGGTGGCCTATGCCTTCTGCGGGCAGTTCTACCCGATGTCCATCCGCTCGACCGGTATCGGCATGGCCTCCGGCGTAGGGCGCCTGGGTGCTATTGCGGCGCCTCTGCTGATCGGCCAGATCGTCGCACTGGAACTACCGCTGGAACAGAACTTCCTGGTGATCGGCGGTTTCGGAGTCCTCGGCGCAATCGCCCTGGCGTTTATCAAGTACGGCGGCCCGACGTCGGCGACTCCGCAAGAGGCCGTGCCAGAACTGCGCCCGTTGCAGCCGACACCGCAAAACGCTTGATCGCTACCATCAAAGGAGTCCGCCATGTCTGTCTATACCGCGCCCTTGCGCGACATGCTGTTCACGATGAAGGAAGTCGGAGGCCTGGAAGCGATCTGCGCCCAGCCCGGCCATGAAGAGACCACACCCGACCTGGTCGAGGCCATCCTGCAGGAGGCAGCCCACTATGCCGCCGGCGTGCTGGATTCACTCAACCGTACGGGCGATGTGCAGGGCGCGCGCTGGCACGATGGCGAGGTCACGCCCGCCGATGGCTTTCGCGAGGCCTGGTCCAGCTTCTGCGAGAACGGCTGGATTGGAATGCCGGCCTCCACAGAGTGGGGCGGTCAAGGACTGCCCACGCTGGTGTCCACCGCCGTGCTGGAGATGTGGAAATCGTCCAACCTGGCCTTCAGCCTGTGCCAGATGCTCACGCTCGGTGCCGTGGAGGCGATTGCCCACCACGGCAGCGAGGCGCTCAAGCAGCGCTTTCTGGAGCCCATGGTCGCCGGCCGCTGGACCGGCACCATGAATCTCACCGAGCCGCAGGCCGGATCCGATCTGGCCGCGCTGCGCAGCCGCGCCGTGCCCGAGGGGGATCACTACCGCATCAGCGGCAACAAGATCTTCATCACCTGGGGCGAGCACGACATGACCGAGAACATCGTGCACTTGGTGCTTGCCCGGCTGCCCGATGCGCCGCCGGGCGTGAAAGGCATCTCGCTGTTTCTGTGCCCGAAGTTCCTGGTCAATGACGACGGCTCCCTGGGCGAACGCAACGACCTGGCCTGCACCTCGATCGAGCACAAGCTGGGCATCCACGGCAGCCCCACGGCCTCTATGACTTTCGGCGACAACGGGGGCGCGATCGGTTATCTCGTCGGCGAGCCGCACCAGGGGCTGGCGTGCATGTTCACCATGATGAACCACGCACGGCTGAACGTCGGGCTGGAGGGCGTGGGCGTTTCCGAGCGTGCCTACCAGCATGCCCGGGCCTATGCGCTCGAGCGCGTGCAGGGCAAGCCGGCGCTGGCCGGCAGCAGCACCATCGCTGGCCACCCCGACGTGCGGCGCATGCTGATGGACATGAAGGCGCGCACCGAGGCCATGCGCGCGCTGGCCTATTTCTGTGCCGGCCAGATGGACCGCGTCGCCGGACACCCCGATGCGCAGGAGCGCGCGCAGGCACAGGCCCTGGTTGGCCTGCTGACGCCTGTGGTCAAAGGCTGGTGCACCGACAGCGCACAGGGCATCACCTCCGATGGCCTGCAGATTCATGGCGGCATGGGCTATATCGAGGAAACCGGGGCCGCGCAGTACTTCCGCGATGCCCGCATCACGACGATCTATGAAGGTACCACCGGCATCCAGGCCAACGACCTGATCGGCCGCAAGCTGGCACGCGAGGGGGGACGCACGCTGAAGGGCTTGTTGACACGTATCGACAGCGATGCGCGCCAGTTGATGGATGCGCGCGACCCGGAGCTCTCGTCCATCGGCGACGCGTTGATGAGAGCAGTTCGGGCTCTGGAGGACGGGGCTGACTGGCAGCTGGCCCACAGTGACGCGCAGCCGCAGGACTGCGCCGCGGGGGCGGTGCCTTTCCTGCGATTGGCGGGCACCGTGATCGGTGGCTGGCTGTCGGCGCGCATGGCCGAAGCCGCCACGGCGCAGTTGGCGGCGGATTCCAGCGATGCGGGCTTTCTGCGGGCCAAGCGCATCACGGCCAGCCACTATGCGACGCACATCCTGGTGGAGGCCTCCGCGCTGCGCGACATCGTGGTCCATGGCGCGGCCAGCACGTTGGCATTGTCGGACGACCAGCTCTGAGAGATATAGACGATGAACGACCTGAATGGCTACGACGTCGAGGATCTGCAGCCGGGCATGAACGCCTGCTTCTCGAAGACCATTACCGAAGCGGACATCGTGATGTTTGCTGGCGTCTCCGGCGATACCAATGCGGTACATCTCAACGAAGAGTTCGCGGCCACGACGCGATTTGGCGCACGCATCGCGCACGGCTTTCTGACGGCCAGCGTGATTTCTGCAGCGGTCGCAAACCGGCTGCCGGGGCCAGGTACGGTCTATCTGGGGCAGCAATTGCGCTTCAAGGTGCCTGTCAAACCGGGCGACACCGTTCATGCCGCGGTCACCGTACTGTCGGTGGAGGTGGCCAAGGCACGGGCAGTGCTGTCCACGGTCTGCCGAGTCAAGGACACCGTAGTCATCGAGGGCGAGGCAACGGTGATGATCACTTCGCGTGCGCAGCGCGCAGCAAGCGAGCTCCAGGCCATGCCCTCGGTGGCCTGAACCTCAATAGGAAATCCTCTCATGAAAATTCTCGTATCCGTAAAACGCGTGGTGGACTACAACGTCAAGGTGCGTGTGAAGTCCGACGGCAGCGGCGTGGACATCGCCAACGTCAAGATGAGCATGAACCCCTTCGACGAGATTGCTGTTGAGGAAGCCGTGCGCCTGAAAGAAAAAGGCGTGGTCACCGAAGTGATCGCCGTCTCCTGCGGCGTGGCCCAGTGCCAGGAAACGCTGCGCACTGCCATGGCCATCGGCGCCGACCGCGGCATCCTGGTCGAGACCAATGAAGAACTGCAGCCGCTGGCCGTGGCCAAGCTGCTCAAGGCTCTGATCGAAAAGGAACAGCCCGGCCTCGTGATCCTGGGCAAGCAGGCCATCGACGACGACTGCAACCAGACGGGTCAGATGCTGGCGGCGCTGGCCGACCTGCCGCAAGCCACCTTCGCCTCCAAGGTCGAGATCGCTGGCGACAAGGTGAACGTGACCCGCGAAGTGGACGGCGGCCTCGAAACCCTGGCGCTGAACATACCTGCGGTCATCACCACCGACCTGCGCCTGAACGAGCCGCGCTACGTCACGCTGCCCAACATCATGAAGGCCAAGAAGAAACAGCTGGACACCTTCAAGCCCGAGGAACTGGGCGTGGACGTGGCACCCCGCATCAAGACGCTGAAGGTCAGCGAGCCGCCCAAGCGCGGCGCCGGAGTCAAGGTGCCCGACGCGGCCACCCTCATTGACAAGCTCAAGAACGAAGCCAAGGTCATCTAAGGCTCATCACAACAACATCGAAAGGACACCAGCCATGACCGCACTCGTTATTGCAGATCACGACAACGCAAGCATCAAGAGCGCCACCCTCAACACCGTCACGGCCGCCAAGGCCTGCGTCGGTGACGTGCACGTGCTCGTCGCCGGCGAGAACGCCGCCGCCGCCGCTGCCGCCGCCGCCCAGATCGCTGGCGTCGCCAAGGTCATCCACGCCGACGGCGCGAGCCTGAAGCACGGCCTGGCCGAGAACATCGCCGCCCAGGTGCTGGCCATCGCGGGCAACTACAGCCACATCCTGTTCCCAGCCACCGCCGGCGGCAAGAACGTGGCCCCCCGCGTGGCCGCCAAGCTCGACGTGGCGCAGATCAGCGACATCACCAAGGTCGACGGCCCCGACACCTTCGAGCGCCCCATCTACGCCGGCAACGCCATCGCCACCGTGCAATCGGGCGACGCCACCAAGGTCATCACCGTGCGCGGCACTGGCTTCGACGCCGCGTCCGCCACCGGTGGCGCAGCAGCGGTCGAGACCGTCGCCGCCGTCGCCGACTCCGGCAAGAGCAGTTTCGTGGGTTCCGAGATCGTCAAGAGCGACCGTCCCGAGCTGACGGCCGCCAAGATCATCGTCTCGGGTGGCCGGGCGCTGGGCAGCGAAGAGAAGTTCAAGGAAGTCATCACCCCGCTGGCCGACAAGCTGGGCGCCGCCATCGGTGCCAGCCGCGCCGCGGTGGACGCGGGCTACGCCCCCAACGACCTGCAGGTCGGCCAGACCGGCAAGATCGTGGCGCCGCAGCTGTACATCGCCTGCGGCATCTCGGGCGCGATCCAGCACCTGGCGGGCATGAAGGACAGCAAGGTGATCGTGGCGATCAACAAGGACCCGGAGGCGCCGATCTTCTCGGTGGCCGACTACGGGCTGGAGGCGGACCTGTTTGCCGCCGTGCCGGAGATGACAGCAATTATCTAAATAGGAGCATGACTATGGCCTTGCTGCGCCAGTATTTGTTCGAACTGCGAGCGGCCCTTGAGGCAGGCGCGGCAAGTTGCGATAGCCAAGAAGTGCCGAGTATATTGAATCCCTGTTTTACCGAAATTGCTGCTATCGATCCATCAACCATGGCGGAATCAAATGTGCTATTCAGACCATCTTCGATTGTCAACAAGGTACCACTAGTTCAATGAAGCGGGTCTTGTAGTAATCGCACTCAGTCGCTAACTCGCCGACAACGACTTACAGGCTCGATATATTGGTACATCGGCATTACGACCGGTATTCTCCGCCTTCAAAGTCCCAAGAATCCGGGGGGGGCTTGCGTGTCGCAGGAATGGAAAATTTTCCAATGGAGCTTAGACATTTACGCTACTTTCTCACGGTCGCCGAGGAGCTTCACTTTGCTCGGGCTGCAGAAAAACTGCATATGGATCAGTCACCTCTATCCCGTGCCATCAAAGATCTGGAAGACGAACTAGGAGCAAAGCTATTCACCCGTACCACACGCAACATTCGACTGACTCATGCCGGCAAAGTATTTCTGGAGCGGGTTCCACGTATCTTTGAGGCACTGGAACAAGCGCGCGATGGTGCGAAATCGGCCGCCAGTGGGTTTCATGGCCAGTTGCGCATTGCCCTGTCCGACGGTATCACGCCATCGCGGCTGCCTGCCTTGCTGGCCCGTAGCCGCGAGGAAGAGCCCGAAGTAGAAATCCGCCTGTTCGAGGTACCACTGGATCAGCAGATCAGAGGCTTGCAAGAAGACCTGTACGACGCGGGCTTGTCTATGGCGGACGAGGTAGGCGACGGCATCGTGACGACTCCCGCGTGGGATGACGAATTGATGGTGGCGCTGTCTTTGCGCCACCCCTTGCTGGAGCACCGGCGCATTCCGCTGGAGATGGTGTTGCAGCAACGGTTGGTGCTCGGCGACCCGGCCGCATGCCAGGGGCATACTCGCCAGATAGACCGCATCCTGCAGAAGCGGGACGAGGAGTTGCAGATCCTCCAGCGCGTTGCCACCTTCGACGTGATGATGGCCCTGGTATCCGCAGGACTGGCGGTTGGTCTGGCAGGTGCAGCGCATATCGCATCCAGTAAAGAGCCTGGAGTCAAGGCCCGTCAGTTGGCGGGAACGCCACCCATGCTGACAACTTATCTGCTGCGTCGAGATACTGAACCGTCACCGATGCTGACCCGGTTCATTCAACGTGTCGTCACCATGGATTCGGCTGGTGCCGATAACGTGACCGATTCGTGAATCCGAAATCCAAAGGACGCTCGCCATGAACAAAATCGTGATGTCCGTGATTGCCGTTGTGATGACGGCCTGTGGTCCTGCCAATCCTACAGAGACAGTGGATGAGCTGGTGGCGAACCCCGCACGCATCAAGGAAATCCAGCGCCAATGCAAGGAAGATCGCGCGAAGATCGGCGATGAACTTTGCATGCGCGCAGCCGCAGCCGCCGAACGGCGCTTCTTCGGCGACAGGCCGGAGCAGAAGAAAGCCCCGTAGCCCACGCAAGGCGCACCGGCGTCGCGCTTCTGCGACAGCTTGCGCACTGTTACCTCGATACGCCGCAGCGCCTTTGTGCCTGCGGCATTTTTATTGTCTTCGCCACAGCAAGAACTATGGCTTTTTAAGCCTTAATCCCGGCGATTTCAGTCTTTGACCGGTACTCCCTATGGCATTGATCCTGATAGGGGCGGCACGTTGTTGTGCCGTTCTCGGAGGCAGGATCATGCAAGGGACGAACGTGCTGTTCGGTCAGATTGCCGTCGTATTCGGCATCGTGATCGCCGGAGTGTGGAGCGCCACGCAATGGACGGCAGCGGCTCTGGGGTACCAGCTACGCCTGGGATCGCCGTGGTTCGATTTCCTCGGCACGCCGGTCTATCACCCGTGGCGCCTGTTCGAGTGGTGGTTCTTCTTCGATGCCTACGCGCCGCATGTCTTCGACGTGGGCGGGGTCATTGCAGCGGGCAGTGGCCTGTTCGCGGTGCTGGTCGCCATCGGCATGTCGATCTGGCGCTCGCGCCAGTCCAAGCTGGTCACGACCTATGGCTCTGCGCGCTGGGCCAACGCGGAGGACATTCACAAAGCGGGCCTTGACCAGTCCGCGGGCGTGTTCCTCGGCCTGCATCGCCAGCAGTACCTGCGCCATGAAGGCCCGGAACACGTCCTGACCTTCGCGCCCACCCGCTCGGGCAAGGGTGTGGGCCTAGTGGTGCCGACCCTGCTGTCGTGGCCCGCATCCGCCGTCATCCACGACATCAAGGGCGAGAACTGGAGCATTACCGCAGGTTGGCGTTCGCGCTTCTCGCACTGCCTGCTGTTCAACCCGACGGATAGCCAGTCGGCGGCCTACAACCCGCTGCTCGAAGTGCGGCGCGGCGGGCATGAGGTGCGCGACGTGCAGAACATCGCGGACATCCTGGTCGATCCAGAAGGCGCACTGGAGCGGCGCAACCACTGGGAGAAGACTTCGCATGCGCTGCTGGTTGGAGCCATCCTGCATGTGCTCTACGCGGGCGAAGACAAGACGCTGCGCGGCGTGGCGAACTTCCTTTCCGATCCTGCCTGCCCATTCGATCTGACCTTGCACCGCATGATGACCACGCCCCACCTCGTGAATGAGGAGGGTGGTGGCCCGCATCCGGTGGTGGCTTCAGCGGCGCGCGAAGTGCTCAACAAGAGCGACAACGAGCGCTCGGGCGTGCTGTCCACGGCCATGTCGTTCTTGGGCCTCTACCGCGACCCTACGGTGGCCGAAGTCACGTCGCGCTGCGACTGGCGCATCGCTGACCTGATCGCGGCCGAGCATCCGGTGTCGCTGTACTTGGTGGTGCCGCCTTCGGACATTTCGCGGACGAAGCCGCTGATCCGCCTGATCCTCAACCAGATCGGGCGACGCCTCACCGAATCGCTTGACGGCTCCGATGGCATCGAGCGCCGCCACAAGCTGCTGCTGATGCTCGATGAATTCCCCGCGCTCGGGCGGCTGGATTTCTTCGAGACGGCGCTGGCCTTCATGGCGGGCTACGGCATCCGCAGCTTCCTGATCGCGCAGAGCCTGAACCAGATCGATAAGGCCTACGGCCAGAACCATTCGATCCTGGACAACTGCCATGTGCGCGTGACCTTCGCCACCAACGATGAGCGCACCGCCAAGCGGATATCCGAGACACTGGGAACCGCCACCGAACTGCGCGCGCAGCGCAACTATGCCGGCCATCGGCTCGCGCCCTGGCTGGGGCACCTCATGGTGTCACGGCAGGAGACAGCCCGCCCGCTGCTGACGGCCGGCGAAGTCATGCAGCTACCGCCCGACGAGGCGGTGGTGATGGTCTCCAGCGTGGCGCCGATCAAGGCCAGGAAGCTGCGCTACTACGCGGACGCCAACTTCAAGCGACGGGTGCTGCCGCCGCCGGTGCTCGCCGCGGGGCGCTATGCCGACGTGCCGCCGGCCCGTGCGGATGACTGGAGTGGGCTGGCGATTCCCGCCGTGCCCGTCGCACCGGCCGCGGCATCGGCCGATGGCCTGGAGCACCTGGGTTCGACCGATGACGGCGGCCCGCGCCGTCAGCCCGAACTCTCCGAGACCGTCGCCTACGACCCCGACCTGGTTGCGCCCGCAGCCGACCTCGGGCTGCTCGATGACGACGACATGCCTTTGCCTCTTTCGGTCTCCCTCCCGCGCCAGCTCGACCCGGCCCTGCAGCGCACGGCCCGGCTGGCATCCCTCGACCCTGACGACGGAATCGCGCTATGAGTCAGCACCGCTTGAATCTCTTCATCCAGCCCGAGCACGCCAGGCGGCTCGACGAACTGGCCGCCGCCAAGGGCGTGTCCAAGTCCAGCATCGTCGCGGCAGCGCTTGCATCGTGGCTGTCGCCCGACGCTGGCGACCAGCGCGAAGCCGCCATCGCCAAGCGACTGGATCGCCTGTCGCGCCACGCCGAGCGCCTGGAGCGCGACCAGAACATTGCCATCGAAACGCTGGCGCTGTTCATCCGCTACTTCCTGACCGTCAGCACACCTGTTCCCGAGGCCCATCAGGACGCCGCCCGCGCCCAGGGTAAGGCCCGCTTCGAGCAGTTTGTCGAACAGCTTGGCCGCCACCTGCTGCGTGGGCGCAGTCTGGTGCGCGACGTGGTGGACGAACTGAATCCCGATCCGATGCGGATGGCGGACACGGCCGAAGCACAGGAGCGAGCCTCATGAGCGCCGTTCCTTCCTCCTTCACGGCCACATCGCTGGATCGCCGCATCCAGATGCTGCGCACGGCAATGGGGCCGCTGATCGCTGCCGCGCTCGAAGACCCGGACGTGGTGGAAATCATGCTCAATCCCGACCGGACGCTCTGGGTGGATCGCCTGTCCACGGGCCGCGCGCCGATGGGCGTGGAGCTGTCCGAGGCCGATGGCGAACGCATCATCCGCCTCGTGGCTGCCCACGTCGGCGCCGAAGTGCATCGGGGTCAGCCACTGCTGACAGCCGAGCTGCCGGAAACCGGCGAACGCTTCGAGGGCATCCTGCCGCCCGCTGCACCGGGGCCAGCCTTCGCGCTGCGCAAGCGCGCCTTCGGCGTGATCCCGTTGTCGCGCTACATCGAGGACGGGATGATGACCGCCGCACAGGCGGGCCTGCTGGTGCGCGCTGTGCGCGAGCGCCAGAACATCCTGATCGCCGGTGGGACGAGTACCGGCAAGACCACCCTGGCCAATGCGTTGCTGGCCGAGATCGCCGCCACCGGCGACCGCGTGCTGGTGCTCGAAGACACGGTGGAGCTGCAATGCGCAGCCCGCGACCACGTACCGCTGCGCACACGCCAGGGCGTGGTGTCCATGACCGAGCTGGTGCGGTCTTCGATGCGCCTGCGCCCGGATCGTGTCGTCGTCGGCGAGGTGCGCGGCGCCGAGGCGCTGGATCTCATCAAGGTCTGGGGCACCGGCCATCCAGGCGGCGTCGCCACCATCCACGCCGGCTCCGCGCTGGGCGCATTGCTGCGCCTGGAGCAACTGATTCTCGAAGTGGCGGTGAACCCGCCCCGTGCGCTGATCGCGGAAGCGGTCAATGTGGTCATCCACATCGCCGGGCGCGGGCGCAAGCGCCGCATCGAGAGCATCGCCCGCGTCGTCGGCTTCGATGGCGTGGGCTACCAACTGGCGGATGCACTGGAGGCTCCATTCCCGGAGCTGCTGCCGCAGTCCGACCTTTCCTCCCCGTCCCCTGACCACTCTGGAGAACTGCCATGACGCAGATGATCGTTCCTGCTTTCCGTACTTCCGCAAATCCTCTTCGCCGGCCCGCGCGGCTGGATAACCTGGCTCGCCCGGCCATGCAAGGCTTGATGCTCGCGGCGCTGATGCTGCTGCTTGCGGGCACCGCCCAGGCCGCGGGTTCCTCGATGCCCTGGGAAGGGCCGCTGCAATCCATCCTCGAATCCATCCAGGGGCCGGTGGCCCGGATCATCGCGGTCATCATCATCATCGCCACGGGCCTGGCGCTGGCCTTCGGCGATACCTCGGGCGGGTTCCGCAAGCTGATCCAGATCGTCTTCGGTCTGTCGATCGCGTTTGCCGCGTCCTCGTTCTTCCTGTCGTTCTTCAGCTTCTCGGGCGGGGCCGTCGTATGAACGCGGCCCACGATGGCGTGCAGGGCTTCGCTCCCGGCTTTGAGGTGCCGCTGCATCGCTCGCTGACCGAGCCGATTTTGATGGGCGGCGCTCCGCGCACCGTGGCCATCACCAACGGCACCTTGGCCGCTGCCGTGGGCCTGGGCTTGCAGATGTGGATTCCCGGCGTGGTGCTCTGGATCGTCGGTCATGCGCTGGCGGTTTGGGGCGCGCGCGTCGATCCGCAGTTCATGCAGGTCTTCGCCCGCCACATCAAGCACCGGCCGCTGCTGGACGTGTGAGGGGAATGCCATGCTGAACCTTGCCGAATACCGCCAGCGGCCCGCATTGCTGGCCGACTGGCTGCCCTGGGCCGGGCTGGTTGCGCCGGGCGTCGTGCTGAACAAGGATGGCTCGTTCCAGCGCACGGCGCGCTTTCGTGGCCCCGACCTCGACAGTGCCACGCAGGGCGAGCTGATCTCTACGTCAGCACGATTGAACAACGCGTTGCGCAGGCTGGGTTCGGGCTGGGCCTTGTTCATCGAAGCCGAGCGCCGGCCCGCCGCCAACTACCCGCACTCGGAGTTTCCCGAGCCGCTGTCGTGGCTGGTAGACGAGGAACGCCGCGCCGCCTTCCAGGACTCGGGCAACCACTTCGAGAGCGGCTACCACCTGACGCTGATGTATCTGCCGCCCGAGGAGGCACGCGCCCGCGCGGCGGGCCTGCTCTACGAGAACCGTCCGACCGAAGGCGTGGACTGGCGCGAGCGCCTGACGGCCTTCGTCGCGGAAACGGATCGCATCTTTGACCTGCTCGATGGCGTGATGCCGGAGATCGCGTGGCTCGATGACAGCCAGACGCTGACCTACCTGCACTCGACCATCTCCACGCGGTGCTATCGCGTCGGTGTGCCGGAAGTGCCATTCCATCTCGATGCGCTGCTGGCCGATTCCGCGCTCATTGGCGGGCTGGCGCCCATGCTGGGCGATCAGCACCTGCGCGTGGCGACGGTGCGCGGCTTCCCGACCTCGACCTGGCCGGGGATTCTGGATGACCTCAACCGCCTCGGCTTTGCGTATCGCTGGTCAACCCGGTTCCTGTGCCTCGACAAAGCCGATGCGGAAAAGGAGCTTTCCCGCCTGCGCCGCCAATGGTTCGCCAAGCGCAAGAACGTCATCGCATTGCTGCGCGAAACCATCTTCCAGCAGGAAACCCCGCTGGTCGATACCGACGCGAGCAAAAAATCGGCGGATGCCGATGCGGCGTTGCAGGAGCTGGGCAGCGACCAAGTGGCCTTCGGCTATGTCACCACCACGGTGACGGTGCTCGATGCCGACCCGGCGAAGGCCGATGAGAAGCTGCGCATGGTGGAACGCGTCATCCAGGGGCGCGGCTTTGTGACGATCCCCGAAACGCTCAATGCCGTGGATGCCTGGCTATCGTCGATTCCGGGGCACGCCTACGCGAACGTGCGCCAGCCCATCATCTCGACGCTGAATCTGGCACATCTGATGCCGGTGTCCGCCGTATGGGCCGGGCCGGAGAAGAACGACCACCTCGACGGCCCGCCGCTGATCGTCACGCGCACCGAGGGGGCAACGCCGTTCCGGCTGGTGACGCACATTGGCGACGTGGGCCATACCTTGGTGGCCGGCCCCACGGGCATGGGCAAGTCGGTCTTGCTCGCCACCTTGGCGATGCAGTTCCGTCGTTATCGCGGCTCGCGCATCTTCGCCTTCGACATGGGGCGCTCGATGCGCGCCACCATCCTGGGCCTGGGCGGCGAGCACTACGACCTGGGCACGGATGGAGAAATTGCCTTCCAGCCGCTCGCCCGCATCGACCGCGAGGGCTATCGCACCTGGGCGGCCGAATGGCTCGAAGGCCGCTTGCGGCATGAGGGTGTCGCGGTCGGCCCCGACGAGAAGGTGGCCATCTGGTCGGCACTCGGCAGTCTCGCCGGTGCTCCGCTGGAGCAGCGCACGATGACCGGGCTTTCCGTCTTGCTGCAATCGAACGCACTGCGGCAAGCGCTGGCGCCCTATGTGCTAGGTGGCGCACACGGCAAGTTGCTGGATGCGGATTCGGATCGCCTGGGCGCTGGTTCCGTGCAGTGCTTCGAGATGGAGGAACTGATGCACAGCAAGGCCGCTGTCATGGCCGTGCTGCATTACCTCTTTGCGCGCTTCGATGAACGCTTTGACGGTGCGCCGACGCTGCTGATCCTCGACGAAGCGTGGCTGTTTCTCGATGACCCGGTGTTTGCGGCGCACATCCGCCAGTGGCTCAAGACGCTCAGGAAGAAGAACGTCAGCGTCATCTTTGCCACGCAGAGCCTGGCGGACATCAAGGATTCGAGCATCGCGCCGGCCATCATCGAGAGCTGCGCGAGCCGCATCTTCCTGCCCAACCCGCAGGCGACCGAGCCGCAGATTCGCACGATCTACGAAGGCTTCGGGCTCAACAGCCGCCAGATCGAGATCGTGGCGACTGCACAGCCCAAGCGGGACTACTACTACCAGTCGCGTCTCGGCAATCGCCTGTTCGACCTCGACCTGGGCGCCGCGACCTTGGCCTTCGCGGGTGCGTCCACGCCGCAAGACCAGCGCGACATCGACGCGGTGCTCGCTGCCGCCACCACCTCCACATCTTCCGCTTCCACCCCGTTCGCGGCCACCTGGCTGCGCCATCGCGGCCTGCATTGGGCCGCCGAACTGCTGTCCTCGTTTCCTTCCCACCCGCAGGAGAACTCACCATGAAAACCCGCATCCTTCCCGCCGCAATCGCCGCCGTCCTGACCGGCTCCCTGATGTTCGCCCAGCCCGCGGCGGCCCTCATCGTGTTCGATCCGTCCAACTTCGTGCAGAACATGCTGACGGCCATCCAGACGCTGCAGCAGCTCTACAACCAGATCAAGCAGTTGCAGAACGAGGCCAAGATGTTGGAGAACCAGGCGCGCAACCTGGCGAGCTTGCCATCCAGCGTGGTCGGTCAGTTGCGCGCCAACCTGGCGTTGACCCAGCGGCTGATCGACCAGGCCAAGGGCCTGGCCTACGACGTGACGAACATGGACAAGGAGTTCAAGCGCCTGTATCCCGAGCAGTACGCTGCCACCGTGAGCGGCGACCAGATGTACCGGGACACGCAGGAACGCTGGAAGAACACGCTCACCAGCCTGCAGACCGCGATGCAGATGCAGGCCCAGGCCTCGCAGAACCTCAAGGATGACGAGGCCGTGCTGGCTGACCTCGTGGGTAAGAGCCAATCGGCCGTGGGCGCGCTGCAAGCGATGCAGGCCATGAACCAGTTGCTGGCCCTGCAGGCCAAGCAGTCGATCCAGACGCAACGCTTGCAGCTCACGCAGGATCGCGCCGTATCGCTGGAGCAGGCGCGGCAGGCCGCGGCCACGGAGCGCGGGCGCGAAATCACGCGGCGCTTTCTGGGCTCTGGAACGCCATACACGCCGCACCCCGTCGATTTCTACAACCGCTGACGGGGCCGGGCCATGAACGACGTATCGGTCATCGACCGCTTTCTCGATGTTTTCTCGCGCTACATCGACTCGGGCTTTGGGCTGCTGCAGGGCGAGGTGGCGTTTCTGACAGCCACGCTGATCGTCATCGACATGACGCTCGCCGGACTGTTCTGGGCGATGGGCCATGCCAGCGGCCAGGGCGAGGACGTGATCGCCAAGCTGATCCGCAAGGTGCTCTATGTGGGCGCCTTCGCCTACATCATCGGCAACTTCAACATGCTCGCGGGCGTGGTGTTTCGCTCTTTCGCGGGGCTGGGCCTGACGGCCAGCGGTTCCAGCGTGAGCATGGGCAACTTCCTGCAGCCGGGGCGGCTGGCCAAGACCGGCATCGACGCGGCGGCCCCCATCCTGGAGCAGATCAAGCAGATGGCGGGCTTCCCGGAGGTGTTCGTCAACATCACCTCCATCGTGGTGCTGTTCCTCGCGTGGGGCATCGTCCTCCTGTGCTTCTTCGTGCTGGCGGTGCAGCTCTTCGTGACGCTGATCGAGTTCAAGCTGACCACGCTCGCGGGCTTCGTGTTGGTGCCGTTCGCCCTCTGGAACAAGACGGCGTTCCTGGCCGAGAAGGTGCTGGGCAATGTGGTGTCTTCGGGCATCAAGGTGCTGGTGCTCGCGGTCATCGTGGGGATCGGCACCGGGCTGTTTGCCGAGTTCAGGATTCCCGCAGGTGCCGAGCCCTCCATCGACCAGGCGCTGGTCATCATGCTGGCTTCGCTGTCCATGCTGGCCCTGGGCATCTTCGGGCCGGGCATTGCCACCGGGCTGGTGTCCGGCGGGCCACAGCTTGGAGCCGGTGCGATGGCCGGAGCAACGCTGGGGGCCGCAGGCGCTGCCATTGGCGTCGGGGCTGCGGCTGCTGGCGTCGGCAGCGCCGTGGCTGCAGGGGCGCGGATGGCACCTGGTGCAGCCCGCCTTGCGGCCGGCGGCGCGCGCGGCGCCAAGGCGGCTTTCGATGCTGGCTCTACGGCCGCAGGCAGTGGCATCCAAGGCGCTGCCGCTGGCGCGGGCAACGTGGCCAAGACCGCCGGGCAAAAGGTAGCCGACGGCGCACGCTCGATGAAGGAGCGCGTGGCAGCGGCCTTCCGGCCGGATGAGGCGCCGGCATCTGGCGCTGATGCCGCAGATGCGCCTCCATCCAACGAACAGCCTGCCTGGGCCAAGCGCCTGCACCGCAGGCAGCAGCTCACCCATGCCGCGACCACGGCCGCCCACACGCTGCGCGGCGGCGACGGCGGCAGCTCCAGCCAGGGGCCAAGCCTTCGTGATTCCGATTCATAAGGAGAACTCCCATGCGATTCAAACGACCGCAGGTGCGCTACGCCGATACGCCGCAGCCTGCCACCCCGTACCAATCCGCCGCCCAGGTCTGGGACGACCGCATCGGCTCGGCCCGCGTGCAGGCGAAGAACTGGCGGCTTATGGCCTTCGGCTGCCTCACGCTGGCGGTGCTGATGGCCGGCGGCCTGGTCTGGCGCTCGGCGCAGTCCATCGTCACGCCCTACGTGATCGAGGTGGACAACGCGGGCCAGGTGCGCGCTGTCGGCGAAGCCGCCACGCCGTACCAGCCCAGCGATGCGCAGATTGCTTACCACCTGGGCCGCTTCATCGGCCTGGTGCGCTCGCTGTCCATCGACCCCATCGTGGTGCGGCAGAACTGGCTCGATGCCTATGACTACACCACGGACAAGGGCGCCGTGGTGCTCAATGAGTACGCGCGGGTGGCTGATCCGTTCTCGCGCATCGGCAAGGAGTCGGTGACGGTGCAGGTGTCCAGCGTGACCCGCGCCAGCGACCAGTCCTTCAACGTGCGCTGGACCGAGACGCGCTTCGTCAACGGCGCGCTGGATCGCACCGAGCGCTGGAACGCGGTGATCTCCACGGTGCTGCAGACCCCGCGCACGGAGCAGCGCGTGCGCAAGAACCCGCTGGGTATCTACGTCAACGGGCTGGCGTGGAGCCGCGAGCTGGAAGGAAACGAAGGAGCAAAACCATGAATGGACATTTCCGTAAACCCGCCTTGCCTGTGATCCTACTGGCATCCACCGTTTTGTTCTCGGGCTGCGCCACGCAGGGGACTCCGCCGCCATCCATCTCGTTGGATGGGCCGGTGCAGGCCCAGCCGCTGCCCGAGGCGCCGAAGCCCGTGGAGGTCGTGACCGTGCCCGAGGTGCTGGCACTGCCTGGACAGATGAAGCCGCTGGCCGGTGATGCCAAGGCCACACTGGAATCGCCCGACGAGAAGGTGCGCGTGACCCGTGCGAACACGGAGGCCCGTGTTGCGCCCACACGCGAGGGCTATGTGAACGCCATCCAGGTCTGGCCGTTCACTGATGGCGCGCTGTACCAGGTCTATGCGGCCGTGGGTCGCGTGACCGTGATCGCGCTCCAGCCGGGCGAGGAACTGGTGACGGTGGCTGCCGGTGACACGGTGCGCTGGATCGTGGGCGACACATCGAGCGGCAGCGGCGATGCGCTGCGCGTCAATGTGATGGTCAAGCCCATCCGCTCGGGCCTCAAGACCAATTTGGTCATCACGACCAGTCGGCGCACCTACCTGCTAGAACTGACTTCGACCGAGAAGACATGGATGGCTTCGGTGTCCTGGGAATACCCCAAGGACAGGATGCTGGCCCTGCAGCGCCAGGCACAAGCGGCCAGCGCCGCCGCGCCGGTCGATGCCGGGCTGTCGCTGGAGAAGATCCGTTTCCGCTACGCGGTCAGCGGCAGCAATCCGCCGTGGAAGCCGTTGCGGGCCTTTGACGATGGCGAGAAGGTCTATATCCAGTTTCCGGCGGGCATCGCTCAAGGCGAGCTACCGCCAATGTTCGTGATCGGCGCGCAAGGCGACGGACAACTGGTGAACTACCGCTTCCGCTCGCCGTACTACATCGTGGATCGGCTGTTTGGTGCGGCCGAGCTGCGCCTGGGTGGCGATAAGGGCGCCGTGGTGCGAATTGAGCGCACCGATGGCGTGGCACGGAGGAATTGAGCATGAGCCAAGACAACACCCCCGACCATGCCACTTCTCAGGGGGGCAAGGCGGCGCCCGAAGCGATGGCGTTGCGCGCCCAGCCGCGCCCGGTCACGCGCCTGAACCGGCGCACGCTGGCCATGCTCACCGGCGGCCTGTCGGTCGCCGTGCTCGGGGCCACGATCTGGGCCCTGCAGCCGCACCGGCGCGGCGCAGGCTGGCAGAACGAGCTGTACAACGTGGATCGGGTCTCAAAGTCCGAAGGGCTGGATGGGTTGCCGTCCGATTACTCGAAACTGCCGAAGGCGCCCGAGCTGGGGCCGCCGCTGCCGGGCGACCTGGGGCCGGCCATCGTGGCGGCGCAGCAGCCCACCTACATGCCGCCGGGACATGATCCCAACGACGCCTTGCGCAAGGAGGCCGAAGCGGCGGCGGCTTCGGCGGTGTTCTTCCGCTCGGGAAAGCCGGGCCAAGCCGCTGGCGCTGTCGCGCAGGCGGCGCCCGGAGCACCCGGCATGGCCAACGCCTTGGCAGGGTTCGATCCGCTGGCGGCCGGTCCGGCCTCGACGGCGGCCCAGCCCAGTGATCCCACCACCGTGCAGAACCGGCAAGACCAGAAAGAGGCGTTCCTGAAAGGCGGCTCCAAGGAGACTCGCAATTCCGGCAATCTCCAAATGCCAGCCTCGCCGTACCAGGTGATGGCCGGGACGGTGATCGCAGCGGCGCTGGTCACAGGCATCAAGTCCGACCTGCCGGGCGATGTGATCGCCACGGTGACGGAGCCGGTCTATGACACGGCTACGGGCAGGTTCCTGCTGATTCCGCAGGGCTCGCGCATTTTGGGCAAATACAACAGCCAGGTGAGCTTCGGGCAGAGCCGGGTGCAGATGGTGTGGAACCGGATCATCTTGCCAGACACATCCTCGCTGACGCTCGACAACCTTGTCGGCACCGATCCTGCGGGCTACGCAGGGTTGGAGGATGAAGTGGATCAGCATTGGGGCCGCATCTTTGCCGGGGCGGCGCTGACCACGCTGCTGGGTATCGGCGCCGAGTTGGCCGCGCCGGAGAATCGGCAGAACGGCAACCGCATCGTCATTGCCGGGCGCGATGGTCTGCAGGACAGTGTGAACCAAGTGGGGCAGGAGATGACCCGGCGCAACATGAACATCCAGCCGACGCTGACAGCGCGGCCGGGGTTGCCGGTGCGGATCATCGTGGCAAGGGATTTACAGGTTCGACCTTACCAGCCGCTCTTTCTTCAGCGTGGAGGTGCCCGATGAACATGGCCAGAAAACTCCGGCTTGGGCCGCTGCCATCGACCAGCAGCACCAAGCTGACATTCGCTTGTCCAGCCAGCCTGAAAATGGATCTAGACCGGTACGCCGCTCTTCATGCGCAGACCTATGGCGAAGCGGTCGATGCGGCCACGCTGATCCCGCACATGCTCGAAGCCTTCATGGCGGGGGATCGGGGATTCAAGCGGGGTGGCAAGGCCAAGGCCGTCGCCACCCCGAAGTCAGGATGACGATGCTCCGACATAGATTTAATGAAGAACGCGCGGCTCCAGGCCGTGCGTTCTTCGTTTGGGAAGCCGGTAATATGGGAGTTCAGGTCGGTTGCCGACGCTGCACTCCGTGTCCGATGTAGCGCGATCCGGCTTTCTCTCCCAACGCTCTCATGTGGCACCTAGCCCACACCGCCGAGGTGCCATCGGGTGGCACGATACAGAGCTAACTTGCTGTCTCGTATAAGGTTTCAGGCCAAATGGGATGCCTTGAAAATACTTGACACCGAACATTTTTTATGCCTCTATGGAAGTAGCTGAACGCCCGGAACAAAGCCTCCCGGTGGTCTCTCTCTCGAACTGCGCTACTTGGCTGGAGTGATGTTGGGCTTGAGGGTTTCAAGACCCGCAACGCTTACGCCTGGGCTGGCTGCATTTTTTCCCAGGCAGCGAGGGCTTCGGACGCGTACATCAGCGCGGGCCCGCCGCCCATATAGACGCAGACCGTCAGCATTTCCTCGAGTTCGGCACGGGTGCAGCCCAGCTTGATCAGTGCCTTGACGTGGAAGCCGATGCAGCCCGAGCAGCGCTGGCTGATGCCGATTGCCAGTGCTATCAGTTCCTTGTGCTTGGCGCTGATCGCCCCCTCTGCCATCGAAGCTTGGGCCAGCTTGGCAAAACCGCTCATCGCTTCTGGCTGCGCTTGGCGCAACGGGGCCAGGTTCGCATTGATGTCTTTTATCAGGCCCGCATGATCGAAAGTGCTCATTTCTTTTCTGCTTGTCTAAAGGGATTTGCGGCTGCTAGCCGAATACGGTCCGCAGTTTTGCTGAATCTGGCGCGACCAAGTTCACTTTCTGAGCGAGCAGGTGCTCTTGCCCAGCAAGCTGTAAAGACCGCACCAGCCCACCAAGCCGGTCAACAGCGGCAGTAAGCCGATGTAGCCCCAGGCTCCGACGAAACCACCCACAGCTGAAGCGACGAGCGCAGCCCCAACCACGATTCGCAGCACACGATCGATGCCGCCGATATTGTTTTTCATAGATGCTCCGTCTGAGAAATACTACGTGGAGTATATTCTGGCTTGACTGTTCTGATTTCATCTCACCCTATATTTTTCAAATGTCGCAGCGTTGCCCGATTCGCCGCCCCACCGCATGGTTATCCATGCTGGTGCTGGTGTGAACGCCCTGATGCCGCTGGCCGCCCAGGCCATGCTCGTGTCGACCGGGTAAGTCGATGTGGTCGAGATCTGCACTTCCACTGGCATGGTCCGCATGTCAGTTGACGAAGGTGAGGGCTCCGGCAAGTCCGTCGCCGCCCGGATGCAGGACTTCCGTCCTGCCTGCTGCACGACAGCCAGTCCCTGCTTGCCTCCCTCAAGTGATTGCCAACCGCTGCCTGACCAGGCAGCCCTGCTCACACCATGCCCAAGGCTTTGAGCTTGCGATAAAGCGTCCGCTCGCTGACGCCCAACTCACGTGCCAGTTCGGTCCGGGTGCCACTCCAGCCTTGCAAGCGCTCGCGCAACTGTTCAACTCGCAGCCGCTGCCAGGAACCCCGCAGTGTCCCCTCTGCGGTGCCCCCCATCGGCAAGTGTGATCCTGACAAGGTTGACTCCTTGGCTCCGTCCTGCGGGTCTTTCAGCAGATCCCGGTCAAGTTGAAGCGCCCACTCCACAGCCTCTACTCCAATCTGCGTGTCGTCGGTCAATACGATGGCACGCTCAAGCAGGTTGCGCAGTTCGCGCACGTTGCCATGAAAAGGCTGATGACCCAGCAATTCCAGCGCGTCGGATGTTAGCTTGATGCGGCGCTGCGGCATCAGACGGCTCAGTAGGCTGTCTGCCAACAGGGGCAGATCGTCTGCGCGAGCTCTGAGCGGGGGCAGACGGATCGGAAAAGTGCACAGGCGATGATAGAGGTCTTCGCGAAAGCGACCCTCGCGCACCATGGTCGGCAAGTCGCGGTGCGTAGCCGAGATGATACGCACGTCGGCTTGGCGCTGCTCAGTGCTCCCGACCCTGCGATACACGCCGTTCTCAAGCAAGCGCAGCAATTTGACCTGCATCGTGAGAGGAATGTCTCCGACCTCGTCAAGAAAGAGCGTGCCTTCATGAGCGGTTTCGACCAAGCCGGCTTTGGCTCGATGCGCATCAGTGAAGGCTCCTCGTTCGTGACCGAACAACTCGCTTTCGAACAGTGTTTCGGTCAAACTGGAGCAGTCTACTGGCACAAATGGTTTTGCAGCACGCTGGCTGGAGGCGTGCAGCGTTTGCGCCACCAAGTCCTTGCCGGTGCCGGTCTCGCCGAGCAGCATCACGGCGGAATCGGTTGGGGCGATCCGCATCACCAAGGCCAGCATCTGGCGAAAGGCTGGACTACGCCCGATCAGACCCTGTGCTTGTGGCTGCAGGTGAGCATGCTGCACGGTCTCCATTTTCTCGATGTAGCCCGTCATCTCTCCACGGGGATTCAGCAGGGGAGTCAGCTCGATATTGACGTAGCTCTGCCCGCAAGAGGTGTGGTGCAGGTGCAGTATGCGCTCGCGTTGGCCTGATTCGCGTGCACGCGCCATCGGACAGGATTCGCCCGCCTGATCGCAAGGCCGGTCAAAGTGATGTGAAACCTCATAACAGGTTCTGCCAGTCAGTTCTCCCTCACCTCCGTACAGGTGCCGATAGGCCTGGTTGGCCGCAACGATGCGGTAGTCCGGATCGCACAGGATGTGCGGCTCAGGCAAGCCCTCGAGAAAAGAGGTCAGTTCGGCACGGTCAGGGCTCAAGATCGGCTGGGACTGGGACTGGGAATCAGATGAAACGTTATTTGTCATGACAGACCAGAAGGTAGCAGGATTGCATCACTATGTCAGACATTTTTGACAAATGTCAGTGACAGAAGATGCCTTGTCTTCAGATCTACGTTGGGGAGTCAGCCGGAAAGATGCCATCAAGTTATTGATTTAAAAGAAATATTTTCAATAATAAAAAGAAAATGGGAGCAAGAGAAATATGGCACGTTTCTTGAGTAAATGAGCACAAATCCACGAAAGACTTGTCATGACCTCAGATCTACCCCTTGACGAACATGCCAGAGCCCAGGGCATAGATGTAGAACGCCGTCGCTGGCTGACCCTTACCAGCATGGCAGGTGCAGCTGCAGCCGCAGCCACGGCCGTACCTTTTGTTTCGAGCTTTGCACCTAGCGAACGTGCCAAGGCGGCTGGAGCCTCGGTCGAGGTCGATATCTCCAGCCTGGCTCCGGGCGAGCTCAAGGTGGTTGAATGGCGTGGCAAGCCAGTATGGATCATGCACCGCACGCCCGAGCAGCTCGCCGAGCTGGAGCAGATTCCCGGGCTGGCCGATCCAGCGTCCAACCGCAGCGATCAGCCTGACTATGCCAAGAACACTCAGCGATCAATCAAGCCTGAAGTCTTGGTAGCGGTCGGCATCTGCACCCACCTCGGTTGCTCGCCAGTCAACGTTGCCAAGGGTTCGGCCAACCCGAGCGTACCGGCAGACTGGCCGGGAGGATTCTTCTGCCCCTGTCACGGGTCGACCTTCGATCTGGCGGGTCGCGTCTTCGCCAACAAGCCAGCTCCGACCAACCTCGAAATCCCGCCGCACTTCTACTTGGATGACAGCAAGCTGCTGATCGGCGAAGATCAAGCTGCGAAAGCTTGAGACAGGGTCACAACCGGTTTTCAGCAAAGCCACTCATGGTGCTGATTTGGCCCGTTCTACCGGATGGGCTTTTTTACAAGAGGGCGCAGGCATGAAAAATCCTCCCAATCCGCTGGTACGCAAGCTGGCCTGGGCCGTAGCGATCAAGCTGCTGCTGCTGACCGCAATCTGGTGGTTTTTCCTGGCCGACCAGAAAGTAGAGGTGGATGCCGAGCGGGCTTCTCATCATCTGCTGATGCGCCCCATAACTGACTCAAGCAAGGAGCAAGGTCATGATTTCTGACCAACTGGTCGACCTGTCGCGGCTGCAATTTGCAGCGACCGCGATGTACCACTTCCTATTCGTGCCACTGACCATCGGCATGGTCTGGCTGCTGGTGATCATGGAGAGCGTCTATGTCATGACGGGCAAGACCGTCTGGAAGGACATGACGCGCTTCTGGGGCAAGCTCTTCGGCATCAACTTCGCGCTCGGCGTGACGACTGGCATCACTCTGGAGTTCCAGTTCGGCACCAACTGGGCCTACTACTCGCATTACGTTGGCGACATCTTCGGCGCGCCACTGGCAATCGAGGGCCTGATGGCCTTCTTCCTCGAGTCGACCATGATCGGGCTGTTCTTTTTCGGCTGGGACCGACTGCCCAAGACGCAGCATCTGCTGGTGACGCTGCTGATGGCCATCGGCACCAACCTGAGCGCGCTCTGGATCCTGATCGCCAACGGCTGGATGCAGAACCCGGTCGGCGCCGAGTTCAGCTTCCAGACCATGCGCATGGAGATGACCGACTTCTGGGCCGTGGTGTTCAACCCCGATGCCCAGGCCAAGTTCGTGCACACGGTCTCGGCCGGTTACGTCACGGGCGCGATGTTCGTGCTGTCGATCTCGGCCTGGTACCTGCTCAAGGGCCGCAATGTCGAGTTCGCCAAGCGCAGCTTCCGCGTTGCATCGGCCTTCGGCCTGGCCTCGGTGCTGAGCGTGATCGTGCTTGGCGACGAGTCGGGCTACATGGTCGGCGAGGCACAGAAGACCAAGATGGCCGCCATCGAGGCGATGTGGGAGACCGAGCCCGCGCCGGCTGGCTTCAACGTCATCGCCTGGCCGAACGAGGCCAAGCAGGCCAACGACTGGGCCATCGAGATTCCCTGGGTCATGGGCCTGATCGGCACGCGCTCGCTCGACAAGGAAATTCCCGGCATCAAGGAGATCAAGGCCGAGAACCGCCTGCGCATCGAAAGCGGCATCCACGCCGTCGTCGCGCTCGAGGCCCTGCGCAAGAACCGCCAGGACGCCGCGGCGCTGCAGTTGTTCGAGCAGCACAAGGCCGACCTGGGCTTCGGTCTGCTACTGAAGAAATATGTCGTCGATGTGCGCCAGGCCACCCCTGAGATGATTCAGAAGGCAGTCGATAGCACCGTGCCGCGCGTGGCGCCGATGTTCTGGGGCTTTCGCGTCATGGTCGGCCTGGGCTTCCTGATGCTGGCCCTGTTCACCCTGAGCTTCTGGAGCACGCTCAAGCCTGGTGGCATGACGCAGCGCCCCTGGCTGCTCAAGTGGGCGCTGTGGATGTTGCCGGCACCCTGGATCGCCTGCGAGCTCGGCTGGTTTGTCGCCGAGTACGGCCGCCAGCCCTGGACCATCTATGGCGTGCTGCCCACGCACCTGAGCGTCTCGACCCTCAGTGTCGAAAGCCTGTACGGTTCGCTGGCCGGCTTCGTCGGCTTCTACACCGTGCTGCTGATCGTCGAGATGTACCTGATGGTCAAGTTCGCGCGCCAGGGCCCAGGCAGCCTGGGCACTGGCCGCTACGACAACGAAGTCCACGCCTGAAGGAGAAGCTGCCATGTTCGATTACGAAATCCTCAAGGTCATCTGGTGGCTGCTGGTTGGCGTGCTGCTGGTCGGCTTCGCCATCATGGACGGCCATGACATGGGCGTGGGCACCTTGCTGCCCTTCGTCGGCAAGAATGACATCGAGCGCCGGGTGGTCATCAACACCGTCGGCCCGCACTGGGACGGCAACCAGGTCTGGTTCATCACCGGAGGGGGCGCCATCTTCGCCGCCTGGCCACTGGTCTACGCGACGGCCTTCAGCGGCTTCTACTGGGCGATGCTGGCCGTGCTGTGGGCGCTGTTCTTCCGCCCGGTCGGATTCGACTACCGCAGCAAGATCCACAACGCCACCTGGCGCAGTACCTGGGACTGGGGCCTGTTCATCGGGGGCGCGGTGCCGCCGCTGATCTTCGGCGTGGCGTTTGGCAACCTGCTGCAGGGGGTACCGTTCCACTTCAACGACTACTTGGTCTCCACCTACACCGGCAGCTTCTGGCAATTGCTCAATCCCTTCGCCCTGCTGGCAGGCGTGGTCAGCAGTGCCATGATCACCATGCATGGCGGTGTCTATCTGGCGCACCGCACCGAAGGCCAGATCCAGCACCGGGCCATCAGCGGCGCCCTGATCGCAGCCATGGTGATGGTGGTCAGCTTCCTGCTGGCAGGACTCTGGCTGCGCCTGGGCGGCATCGAAGGCTACGTCATCACCTCGGTGGTTGACGCAGCTGCCATGCCCGATCCACTGGCCAAGACCGTGGTGCGTGCGGCCGACGGCTGGTGGCGCAATTATGAGCAGCAACCGATGCTGTGGCTGTTGCCGGTGATTGGTACCTGTTCGGCTCTGCTGACCATGGCGCTGCTGATTGCTCGCCGTACCGGCCTGGCCTTCATCCTGTCGTCACTGGCCATCACGGGCGTGATCGGCACGGCGGGTGCCGCCATGTTCCCCTTCATCATGCCGTCGAGCACCATGCCCAACGCCTCGCTGACGGTCTGGGACAGTGTCTCGAGCCACCTGACTCTGGGCCTGATGCTGGTTGCCACGCTGATCTTCATGCCGCTGATCGTCATCTACACCAGCTGGGCCTACCGCGTCATGCGCGGCAAGGTCACCGAGTCGCATATCCGCGCCAACGAACACAGCGCCTACTAAAACGAGGAGAAAACCATGTGGTACTTTGCCTGGATGCTGGGGGTAGGCTTCGCGATCCTGTTTGCCATCCTGAACGCGATGTGGGGTGAGAACGAGGAGGCACGCGAGGTCGCCTTTGCCGCCCCGCAGGGGAACACGCCAGATCCGGGGCCGAATAGCCCAGGCGGACACTGAGGCGGTCAGCGATGCAGGCGCAAGCCGGGCTGCACTGGCCCTCATTGCTGGTAGCGATCGTCCTGATGCTGGTGGGATCTATTGCTCCGGTCTATCTGGCCGACGCGCAGGGCCATGCCCATCATGGGCTGGCAATGTTGGCATTCTGGGCCATGAGCGCAGGCTTCGTGCGCGGGGTCGGCTTCATCCCGCGGGCGAAGCCGTGGCGTTGGCTGTTCTCCGGCTGGGCTTGCGCCATCGCGCTGCTTGCGGCCGTGCTGTTGCGCATGAATGTCAGCTGAGAGCAAGCGGCCAGGCTTTCCCTTTCACCTGAATATGCGATGTCTCGCATGATTGCTGAACCCGACATGTCAAATCCAAATCCCACTTCAGTCTATGAGCGCCTTGGTGGCGCTGCTGCCCTGCACCGACTCGTCAACCGCTTCTACGAGTTGATGGATGAATTGCCCGAGGCCTACACAGTGCGCAAGATCCACCCCGAGGGCCTGGCGGGCAGCGCGGAGAGCCTGTTCGAGTTCCTCTCCGGCTGGTTCGGCGGCCCGCCGCTCTACAGCAACAAAAAGGGCCATCCGAGGCTGCGCATGCGGCATGCCCCCTATGCCGTCGGACCGGTCGAGCGCGATGAATGGATGCTCTGCATGCGCCTGGCTTTGACCGAGCAGGTCGAGGACGCCGATCTGCGTGACGCCTTGACCGAGACCTTCCAGAAGATGGCCGACCACATGGTCAACACCGATGGGTTGCCGAACTGCAGCCATCACAGTCACGCTCACGCCTGAAGGCTCAATCTGACCGATCTCATGAACCACTCTGCCAAGCCAACCTCTACCCTGGCACATTTCCCGGTTGCCCTGTTCTCGAGCGTGATGGGACTGGCCGCACTGACCGTGGCTTGGTTCAAGGCCCATCAAATTGGCGCCATGCCGGTCGAAATTGGCATGACCTTGCGCTGGGCTACGAGCGGGCTCTACCTGTTCCTGCTGCTGCTGTTTGGCGCCAAGCTACTCAGGCATCCCGCCCAGGTCCGGGCGGATCTGGAGCACCCGGTCAAGCTCAACTTCTTTCCGGCGACTTCGATCGGGCTGATGATGCTGGCCTTGCTGTGGTCCGAGCCGGCACCCAGCCTGGCGCGCTGGATGTGGGGTGTCGGCGCTGCAGTGCAGTTGGGCTTCACGCTCTACACGATGAGCAGCTGGATCCATCACACCCGCTACGACATCAAGCACGCCAATCCGGCCTGGTTCATCCCGGTCGTGGGCAACATCCTGGTGCCGATTGCCGGCGTGCGCCTGGCACCTGCCGACCTGAGCTGGTTCTTCTTCAGCATTGGGCTGGTCTTCTGGCTGGTGCTGATGACGATCGTGCTGTACCGGCTCTTCTTCCACGAACCGTTGCCGGCTCGCCTCACACCGATGCTGTTCATCCTGATCGCACCGCCTGCGGTCGGCTTCCTGTCCTATGTGGCGCTGGTCGACCAGATCGATGCCTTTGCCCGCATCCTGTATTTCTGCGCATTGTTCCTGACCCTGCTGCTGGCCAGCAATGCGATGCGATTCTTCCGGCTGCCCTTCTTCATCTCCGGCTGGGCCTACTCCTTTCCGATCGCGGCGATGACGCTGGCCACTTTCGAGATGGCGCTGCGCACCGGGGCAGATTTTTATGGCTTGCTGTCCTGGATCCTGCTGGCCGTGCTGTCAATCGTGGTGACGCTGCTGTCTTTCAAGACCTTGCAGGCCGCCGCACGTGGCCAGATTTGCGTTCCGGACTGAGCTTGACGGCAAGTTGATCTGCAGCCCGGCCGCAGTACCGTTTCGATTCCACGGCCTGTTATCAATAGGAGTCAATCGACCGCATGCCGATGGTGAAGCGGTCGTGACTGCCACACCCACTTTGGAGCATCCATGAAAAAAGCACTTTGCACCCTGTCGCTCTTGCTGCCACTGGCCCTGTTTGCCGGACCGGTAGAGGTCGGCCAGCCGCTGCCGGCTCTGACGCTCAAGGACCAGCATGACAAGGCCTGGCAGATAGAGGCCGACACCAAGCTGGTCTTGTTCGCCGCCGGCCGCAAGGCGTCCAACCTGGCATTGGCCGTGCTAAGCACACAGCCTAAGGATTTCCTGCCACAGCGCCACTCGGTGTACCTGGCGGACCTGAGCCGCATGCCGGGGTTTGTCACACGCACCTTTGCCTTGCCTTCGCTGCGCGAGCAGCCGTTCCGGGTCGGCGTGTCGCTTGACGAGCGTGTGCTGGCCGACTGGCCGGCCCAGTCTGATGCGGTGCTGCTGATCGACCTCGAGCAGGGCAAGGTGAGCCGGATTCGGTCTGCCGCGACCGAGGCGGAATTGCGCGCCGCCCTGGGCCTGCAGCCCTGAGGCCTGGAGCGCGCGCTCCTATGTTGCTGCGCCCAGCATGGCTTCAATTTTTTCAATTGAGGGTATTGAGGCAGGTTATCAAAAATACCCGCCAGGGTATGTAGAATGAATTCATCGAAGCACAGATCGTTGCTTCGATACCGGCCACATTGAGCGGCCTTTTCCAACCCCGTCAGGAGTCACCACATGTCCTTGCCCCGCATCAACGAAGCTGCACCGGCCTTCACCGCCAACACGACTCACGGTCCCCGCTCGCTGGAGGACTACAAGGGCAAGTGGTTGATCCTGTTCTCGCACCCGGCTGACTTCACGCCTGTATGTACCACCGAGTTCATGGGCTTTGCCAGGAAGGCCGACTTGTTCAAGAGCATGAACTGCGAACTGCTGGGCCTGTCGATCGACAGCATCTATTCGCACCTGGCTTGGATGCAGAGCATCAAGAACAACTTCGGCGTCGAGATCCCGTTCCCCATCATCGACGACATCAAGATGGAAGTGGCACAGGCCTACGGCATGATCCATCCCGGAGCTGCCGACACCCAGGCCGTGCGCGCCACCTTCTTCATCGACCCCGAGGGCAAGCTGCGCGCCATGGTGTACTACCCGATGAGCAATGGCCGCTCGATCGACGAGTTCGTGCGCCTGCTGCAGGCCATGCAGACCAGCGACGCCAACAAGATCGCCACCCCCGAGGGCTGGACTCCTGGCTGCGATGTGATCGTGCCTCCGCCCAAGTCACCCGAGGCGATTGAAGCACGCAAAGGTGAAGGCTATGCGATGAAGGACTGGTACTTCGCCACCAAGTCGCTGTAAACCGCAGCACGGCTGCACGGGGGGGCTGACCTGCAGCGCAGGCAGGCTCCGGGCCGCTGTTCTCGCCTTCCGTGATGGATGTTGAATCGGAGTCGCCATGAGCCAGGGCCGCATGCAAGTCGAGTCGTTTTTTGATCCGGACACCTACACCTTCAGTCATATCCTCTGGGACGCATCAACCGCCCAGTGCGCCTTGATCGACAGCGTGCTGGACTACGACCCCAAGTCAGGCCGGACCAGCACCGCCAGTGCGGATCGGCTGGTAGCGCGCGTGAAGGCCCTGGGCCTGCGAGTCCAGTGGCTGCTGGAGACCCATGTGCATGCCGACCATCTGTCGGCTGCGCCTTATCTGCAGCAGCAGCTCGGCGGACAGCTCGCCATCGGCTCGCACATCAGGACAGTGCAAAACGTGTTTGGCAAGCTCTTCAACGCCGGCAGCGACTTTGCCCGCGACGGCAGCCAGTTCGACTGCCTGTTCGATGATGGCGAGATATTCTCGATTGGATCGCTCAAGGCCCGTGCCCTGCACACGCCAGGACATACCCCCGCCTGCATGACCTATGTGGTGACGGACGACAGCGCTGATCCGGTACGACAGCTGGCCTTTGTGGGCGATACGTTGTTCATGCCCGACTACGGCACGGCGCGTTGCGATTTTCCCGGTGGCAGTGCTAGCACGCTCTACGGCTCGATCCAGAAGGTGCTGAGCCTGCCCGATGACACCGAGCTCTACCTGTGCCACGACTATCCGCCTGATGGGCGTGAGCCGAAGTGCGTCACGACCGTAGCCGAGCAGAAGCGTGCCAATGTGCATGTGCACCAGGGCGTGAGCGAGGACGAGTTCGTGGCCATGCGTCAACAACGCGACGCCACGCTGGCCATGCCGGTGCTGATCCTGCCCTCGGTGCAGGTCAATATGCGAGCCGGACAGTTTCCGCCACCGGAGGACAACGGTCAGCGCTATCTCAAGATCCCGATCAACGCGCTATGAATCCCATATTGCGACCCCTGCGACTGGCTTCCTTCGCCGAAGGGGCTACCTTGATTGCCTTGCTGCTGGTAGCCGTGCCGCTCAAGCGCTTGGCCGGGCTGCCCGAGGCCGTGTCCGTGATGGGGCCGATTCATGGCGCGGCATTTCTGATTTATCTGGCCATGGTCCTGTCCTATTCCTTGAAAGGCCATTTGCGGCCCGTGGCCGTGCCTGGCCTGTTGCTGGCGGCCTTCGTGCCTTTCGGGGCCTTCCTGGTCGGCCCCCTGTTCAGGTCACGGAGCTGAGGCGTGACAGGGCTCACGGCATGGCAGCGCTGGTTTCCGATCCTTGACTGGGGACGGCGCTATGACCGCTCACGGCTGGCCGCCGATGGCGTCGCCGCTGCCGTTGTCACCTTGATGCTGATTCCGCAAAGCCTGGCCTACGCCTTGCTGGCCGGACTGCCGGCGCAGGCGGGCCTGTATGCGAGCATGGCGCCTCTCGTGCTGTATGCCCTGATGGGCAGCAGTTCTTCGCTGGCAGTGGGGCCGGCCGCGGTGACTTCCCTGATGACCGCTGCCAGCGTGGGGGCGGTTGTCACGCAGGGCCTTGTTTCCTACACCGAGGCCGCACTATGGCTGGCCCTGCTCAGCGGAGCCCTGATGCTGGCGATGGGCGCGGCGCGCCTGGGCTTCCTGGCCAACTTTCTCAGTCACCCGGTAGTTTCGGGTTTTGTCTCGGCCTCGGGCTTGCTGATCGCAGCCAGTCAGCTCAAGCATTTGCTGGGCATCTCGCTGCAAGGCGACACGCTGCTGCATCTGCTGCCCCAGCTAGCCCGTCAGCTCGAGCGGATCCACCTGGCCACCGCGCTCATGGGGCTGGGGGCGGTGGGTTTGCTGCTGCTCGCCCGCAAGGGGATCAAGCCCGCCCTGCGCCGCTTGGGCGCTTCGAGCATGGCGGCTGACCTGGCAGCTAAGGCAGCGCCGGTGACGGTGTTGTTGTTGAGCATTACGCTGGCGGCCGGATTGCAGTTGGCCGAGCATGGCGTTCGCGTGGTCGGCTTGGTGCCACAGGGCATGCCCCCGCTGACGCTTCCCAGCTTTTCTGCACAGAGCCTGGACGTCTTGAAGGAGTTGCTGGTGCCGGCGCTGCTGATTTCGCTCGTGGGCTTCGTGGAGTCGGTCTCGGTGGGCCAGTCATTGGCCGCACGCCGGCGCGAGCGCATCGACCCCGATGCCGAGCTGCGTGCCCTGGGGTTGAGCAACCTGGGCGCAGGCCTGAGTGGCGGCTTTCCGGTGACGGGCGGGTTTTCACGCTCGGTGGTCAATTTCGACGCCGGCGCCCGTACCCCGGCCGCAGGCATCTTCACGGCCCTCGGACTGGCCTTTGCAGCGTTGTTTCTCACCCCCTGGCTCTACCATCTGCCGCAGGCCACATTAGCGGCCACCATCATGGTCGCGGTGCTCACACTGGTGGATTTCTCGGTGTTCAGCCGCACCTGGCGCTATGCCAAGGCCGACTTCACGGCTTTGCTGCTGACCTTTGCATTGACCTTGCTGGCTGGAGTGGAAGTCGGCCTTGTAGCTGGTGTGGGTGTATCGGTGCTGCTGCTGCTCCTGCGCACGAGTCGGCCGCACATCGCCACCGTCGGACAGGTACCCGGCACCGAACATTACCGGAACGTGCTGCGGCATGAGGTCATCACACACCCGGCTGTACTGAGCCTACGGGTGGACGAAAGCCTGTACTTCGCCAACGCCCGGTATCTGGAAGACCAGGTCGCCGCTGCCGTGGCACGACAGCCGGCACTGCGCCATGTGGTGCTGCAATGCAGTGCCATCAACGACATCGACGCCAGTGCGCTCGAGAGCCTGGAGACGATAGACCAGCGATTGCGCGCCGCCGGCCTGCAGCTGCATTTGTCGGAGATCAAGGGGCCTGTGATGGACCGCCTGAACCGGACCGACTTCTTGCGCCACTTGTCCGGGCGCGTGTTCCTGAGTCATCACCAGGCCGTGCTGACACTGGCAGGCCCCGAGCCAATCTGACCTCCGTCGACGTCCGCACCAGCTGGCCGACAGACGGGGCGTATGACGGTTTGCATCCTGCCTACGCAGGATTTAGACTGGCGTGATCGGCGCCTTGGTGCGCCAATGGAGGAGCCATGAGCGAGCTTGCAGATCGCGAGATTTCGGCGCTTCACGATGCGCTCGATGATGAGTACCAGGCCTGGGCGACCTATGACCAGGTGATCGCCGACTTTGGCGAAGTCATGCCCTTCATGAACATCCGCGACGCCGAGGCGCGCCACATTGAGGCGCTGCTGGTGCTGTTCCGCCATTACGGGCTGGCGATCCCCGACAACGACTGGCCTGGCAAGGTTCCGCGCTTTGCCAGCTTGCTGCAGGCCTGCGAGGCTGGAGTGGCCGCCGAAGTGGCCAACGCCGCGCTTTACAGTCGCTAACACAAGTCCTCAACAAATCGTGAGCAGATGACGGCCGCTGCCAAGGTCAGCAGCGCCAGATGCGTCTGCAGGCTGCGCTCGAAGCGGATGCGCAGTTTGCCAAACCCGGCAAACCAGGCATGTGTGCGCTCCACTACCCAGCGGTGGCGCCCCAGGCGCTCGCTGCTCTCTACGCCTCTGCGAGCGATGCGCGCCTGAATCCCGCGCCGCTTCAGGTAGCGCCTGCAGCGCTCGAAGTCGTAGCCCTTGTCTGCATGCAGCTTGTCTGGACGCTTCCTCGGGCGTCCTCGCAAGCCTGGTACTGCCACCAGCGCATCCAGCGTTGCCTCGAACGCCATCGAGTCATGCCGGTTCGCTCCCGTGACCGTCAGGGCCAGCGGGATGCCCTGCGCATCTACGACAAGGTGACGCTTGCTGCCGAGCTTTCCCCGGTCGGTCGGGTTCGGGCCTGTCTCCTGACCCCCGGGGGCTGGCCACACTGGCGCTGTCTATGCTGGCACGGCTCCAGTCGATGCGGTCGTGCTCGCGCAACTTGGCCAGCATCGCTTGGTGCAGCTTCGCCCAGACCCCGCTGGCCTGCCAATGGCGCAAGCGTCGCCAGCAGGTCATGCCGCTGCCCATGCCCAGCTCCTTGGGCAGGTCTTCCCACGGGATGCCCGTCTGCAGCACGAACAGGATGCCGTTCAAGGCGGCCCGGTCATCGACCGAGCGGCGCCGTCCGCCCTTGGGTGACGGGATGAAGGGTGGAAGCAGCGGCTCCAGCGTCAGCCACAGCTCATCACTGATTGGTCTTCTGGCCATGCCGGCGAAATTACCGCAACATCACCGACCTGTCCAGTTGTGTTAGCGGCTGTTATGAGCGCCTGCTGGCGGCCACGCACCGGCCCGACATTCTGTCGGTATTCCAGCGCTTGCAAGAGGCGTCACAGCAGCGTCACTTGCCGGCCTTTCAGCGTTGTGCCAGCCGTGGTGCCGAGGGCGCAGGCTGCGGCGGCCACCAACATCGCCACCAGCGAGGTCGCAGATGAGCACCCTGGCTGAAAAGGGTGGCGGCAGCTTCCAGGGCCCGAAGCTGCTGCTGTGCGCAGCAAATGACCATTTCGTCGAGGCCTTGAGAGAGATTCTGCACCATGGCCAAGATCGAACCCTATGAGGCGCATTCCGATCGCTACGATGCCTGGTTCGAACGCCACCAAGCCGCCTACATCGCCGAACTGTTGGCGCTGCGCCCCTCCGTTCCGCTGAGCGGGCGTGGTCTGGAGATCGGCGTGGGCAGCGGCCGTTTTGCTGCACCGCTGGGGGTGCAGGTCGGCATCGATCCGTCGAGGGCGATGCTTGACTGCGCCCGGACGCGCGGCATCGAAGTGGTTCAGGGCGTTGCCGAGGCGCTGCCCTTTGCCGACCACAGCTTCGATCACGCCTTGGTCGTTACGACCTTGTGCTTCGTCGATTCACCCCAGGCCATGCTGGCACAGGCCAGGCGTGTGCTCAAGCCGGGCGGCGCGCTGGTGATCGGCTTCATCGACCGCGACAGTGCCCTCGGGCAGCGTTATGAAGCGTACCGGGAGGCCAGCGTCTTCTACCGCGATGCGACCTTCTACTCAGCAGCCGAAGTCGGGCGTCTGCTCATCGAGGCCGGTTTTTTTGTCCGGTCATGGGCCCAGACCTTGACGCACGGACTGGGGGATGACGAGCAAATCGAAGCGGCTCGTCCGGGGCGAGGGCAGGGGGGCTTCGTGGTCGTTCATGCGAGCTCTGACAAGGCTGGGACATGACTGGGATGCGAAGCATGCCTGTCGCCTTCTGGAGCGCGTTGCTGACTAGTCTGGCTGCGGCGATAGTCACCACACTGGGTATCTGGACCATACGCCGCTTTGCCGACTGGGGGCAGCGCCACAGCGCCTACTTCATGTGCTTTGCTGCCGGGGTGCTGATCTCGGCCTCGTTCCTGCACATGATCCCGAAGGCGTTCGCTCTCAACCCGCATGGGCCAGCCATGCTGCTCGTCGGGTTCTTCGGCATGCATCTCTTCAACCGCTTCATCACTGCATTCGTTTGCGACCGGGATCCGCAGCGAAAGGACTACGCGCTCGGTATCCTGCCGATGCTTGGCATCGGCTTTCATTCATTCATCGACGGCTGCATCTATTCGATTACCTTCACCTCCAGCGTGCTGACCGGCTTGCTGGCCACCGTGGGCATGGTCCTGCACGAGTTTCCGGAGGGGATCGTGACCTATCTGCTACTGGTCAAGAGCGGCTTTGCCGAGCGCCGGGCCAGTTGGCTGGCTTTCATGGCCGCAGCAGCCTCGACGCCGATGGGCATGCTGGTTTCCTGGCCGATGGTCAGCACAATCGACCAGCCCACGCTGGGGCTGCTGCTTGCCTTGTCTGCGGGGGCTCTCGTCTATGTGGGCGCCACCCACCTGCTGCCCAGGGCCGAACAGGAGCGGAGGCGCTACAGTCTGGTTGCGCTGGGTGGAGGCATCCTGGTTGCAGCGATCATCGTGCTGTCGAAGGCTTGAGGCAGGCAACCGGACTGCCTTGATCTAATGCGTTGGAGCTGAAGATACTGGCAGCGCTCACTCAGCAGGCTTGGCAGGCTTGATCCAGCCCAGCAGGGTGTAGGCGAGCATGGTGGTTGAAACCAGCCCGAAACCGAAGACACTGGCGATCAGGAACCAGTCGGCTGGGCCTCCCGCATCGGTAAAGCCTGATGACGAGACCTTGGCCATGATGCTGAGCGACAGCACGCCTCCGAGCAGCCCAAGCAATTCGGCTTGCACGAGCCGGCGCGAAACCAGGGTATGTACGCGAGCAAGCAAGATGGCCAGTGCAAGCGTTCCGACGACCGCCAGCCCCAGCTATTGCCTCTTCTCGCACATGATGACAAGATGCAACCCGATCGTTTTCAGCAGGGAGGTTTCATGCATATCTTCAAGAAAGTTGCCATATCGGCATTCTGCGTTCTGGGAATGTCGATTGCGGCCGCACAAGGCGGACCTGGTGCCGGTGGAGGACAGGGCAAGGGGTCGCACTGGAACAGCGACAACACGCCGGGCTGGTCGCTCATGACGCCCGAGGAGCGCGAAGCGCACCAGCAGCGCATGTCCAGCCTGAAAAACCGCGAGGAATGCCAGGCCTACATAGCCAAGCATCACGAACAGATGACGGCACGCGCCAAGGAGCAGGGCCGCAAGGCCCTTGACCAGCCCAGGCGTGATCCATGCGCACGCATCAATCCTTGATGCAAGACGGGAGGGAATAATGATGAAACGAACTTCATGGCCGCTTGCGTTGCTGCTGACTGCTGCGATGGGAGTTGGCGGCGTGGCCTCGGCAGCAGGGCATGGTGGCGGAGCAGGCGGCGGCGGGACGGGCGGCTCTGGTGGCTCTGGATCGAGCGGTGCAGGATCGGGTGGTGCCGGTTCAGGCTCGGCGGGCTCCGGTGGCGCGGGTGCCGGCAGTTCGGCTTCGGCTGGACAGTCGCAGTCGCAATCACAACAGGAGGCTCAAACACAGTCACGAGCTGAGGTCCAAAGCCTGGAAGGCATGCAAACCCGCAACAAGGCGCATCTGCAGACGCAGGAACAGCTGATCAACCAGACCCGCGTTCAGTTGCGCGAGCAGGAGCAGTCATTGGCCCAGACGCGCGACCAGCTGCGCAGCCAGCAACAACTCAGGGCTCGCGAACAGTTGCAGGCCTTGGAGCGGGCGCAACTGCAAATGCTTGAGCAACTGCGCTTGCAGGAGCAGGTCCAGCTCAAGACCCGCGACCAGCTGCAGGCACAGGAACAGCTGCAGCAACAGGCGCTGGACCAGCTCCGGAAATAGTCAGGGCTTGAAATCGGCAGGCAAAGCAAGGTTGAGACCTGCCTTGCCGACGTTTTTTTGCCTGATGGGTAGAAAGCGGACTCAGAACTTGATGTTCACGCCCGTGTAAAGGGTGCGGCCAGCGCCGGGTACTGCTGTGTCCCAGGCCGGACCACCGGTTAGGCTCATGGTCTTGCCCTGGCCGACATAGGCGCCGCCTAGCGGCAGCGCGTAGGCACGGTCGAACAGGTTCTCGATGCCGAAGTCGACGCGCACCTGCTTCCAGCTGTGGCTGGCGCGCAGGTTGACCAGGCTGTAGCCTGCGGTCTTGATCTCGTTGCGCACGTCAGACGTGTCGTGCTTGCCCTGAACCATCACGAGCTCGAGCGCGTTGTCCCAGCCGCCCTGCTGGTGCGTCAGCGTCAGCTTGGCATTGAGCGGCATCACGTTGTAGAGCGAGTCGTCCGTTTCTCGGTTCTCCCCATGGGTGTAGTTGAGCAGGCCCTTAAGGCCCCAGCGGCCGTAGCCGGTCTGTGCCAGCGGCATATGGCCCGACAGGTCGATGCCGTACAGGCGCGCCGACTGGTTCGCGAACTTCAGCACGTTGAACTGGCCGGGTGTGAGGCTGCCATTCGGAACTGCATCGATGTAGTCCTGCACCTGGGTAAAGAACGGCGTCGCCTTGAAGCCCCGCTCACGCTTGGCGTCATGCCAGTCGTAGGTGGCCGACAGGGTATTGGCCTTCTCGATCTTCAGGTTCGGGTCGCCGACATAGCCGTTGCCGTCGCCAACTAAGTTGACCATGCCAGCAGCCATGCTCCAGGTCGACCAGGTGTAGCGCTCGTAGAGATTGGGTGATCGGGTCTTGCGCGCAAAGCCGAATTCGAGGTCCTGGCTGGCGTCGATCTGGTGGCGCGCGAGCAAGGTCAGGTCGATGTTGTCGTCGCTGCGTTTGCGATTCTTGTCGTTGAAGGCAGTACTTTCGGCATATTGATTGGCGACATCAGTGCCGGCATAGTTTGTGTTGTAGCCATGCACATTGCCAGCGTTGGTGCTGACACGCTCGTAGCGCAGGCCGGCCAGCGTGGTCCATTGCGGGCTCAGCCTGGCCTCCCACTCGGCGAACAGCGCCTTGCGGTCACGCTCGCCATCCTGGATGTTGATGAAGGTACCCGGCCACATGCTGCCACCGGATGCCGGCCACCAGTCGTCCAGCCGGTACTGCTGCAGCTCAGCCCCGACGCGCAGCAGGTCTCTTTCATTGAACGCGATATCGGCCTTGACGCTCAGTCCGTCGGTCTTGCTCTGGGTGTACATCGGCATGCCGTGCGCGCAGGTCAGGCTCATCGGTGAACAGTATTCGCCATTCAGGCTTGTCTTTCCCCCCGTTCCGCCAGGCCCCGAGGCCTCGCCGTAATAGAAGCGCTTGTCAGCGCCGAAGTCCATGAAGTGGTCGACGGACTCGTGATACGCACGCGCCTCGAGTCGGCCCCAGTCGTAGTTGCCCTGGTAGCGCAGGTTGATGCGCTCTTGCTGGTTGTCCAGCATGTCCATGCGCTGGTTCGGATAGAGCTGGTAGGGGACGTCCTGCACGCCGACCTTGGCCTCGACCAGATGACGGCCGTCCTTGAACGCCAGGCCCAGCGTCTGGTTGCGCGTCTCGTAGGCGGTCGAGCCGATCTCGTCCAGCGGCAGTTCATGACCGGCACGGCCAGTGGCGGTCGAGCTCTTGAAGTCGCCGCCAGCCTGATAGTTGCCAGCCTGGGCGGTGGCAGCGCTGTAGCTCAGGCTCAGGCTGTCGCTGGCGACGGTGGCCGACAGGTTGGCGCCATGCGCGTCGCCGTTGCTGCGGTAGAAGCTGCCGACCTCGCCCTTCTTCAGCAGCCCCTGTCCCGGCGCGGCGAACTCGGGCGCCGGCGTCTCGACGAGGATGGTGCCGCCGATGCTGTCACCGCCGCTGCTGACCGGTGCGATGCCGGCGTAGACCTCGATCTTGCCGACCTGGGTCGGATCCAGGTAGGACAGCGGCGGGTTCATGTGATTCGGGCAGGACGCGACCAGGTCCATCCCATCGACCTTGACGCGCAGCCGGTCGTCGGCTAGGCCGTGGATGGACGGCAGGCTGGACGCACCGCCGGCGCCGTACAGGCTGACGCCAGGGATGTCCTGCAGCAGGCTGGCGGTGTCGCTGCTGGCGGCGCGGCGCGACAGCAGCTGCTCGGCCTGGTACTCGGCGGCGGCTTGCGGCAGCGGCAGCTCGCGCTCGGCGCTGACGGTGACCAGGGGGAGCTGAGCCGTCGCGTCGGAGCTCTGCGCATGGGCAGCAGGGAAGGCAGCGAGCAGGGCGAGCACGAGCAGGCTGTGGGGCAGGGAGGTTTTCAGGGGAGGCATCTGGCGTCCTTCTGGGTTGTCTTGAAAATTCAACGGGCTGCGGCGCTTCATGCGGCCAGGCCCAGCGTTGCTGGCACGAAAGCCGTAGCCATCGCGCGGCGCGGTTTCTGGCTGGGCAGCAGTCGGCCCAGCACGCGGCAGACCGTTTCCTTCTGGGCGTCGATGGCACGCGCCAGGTCGCTCAGTGAAGGCAGGTCGCGCCGAACGGCCTCAATCGTCGGCCGCGGGGCCGTCCGCAGCTCGAGCCAGTCGTGGCCCAGCAGGTGCAGCATTTGCGACAGCCGGTCAGAGACGGCACCCGTGCGCAACTCGGCCATGTCGATGCTGCGCTCGAGTTGCTGCAGCAGCGCCTCGCGCATCAGCAGCGAGCGGTGCTGCCCGTCCACGGGCTCGATCAGCTCAAGCCGGCATGCAGTCAGTGCGCGGGCCTCGAGGGCGTAATCCTGCTCGCACAGCGACTCGATGCCGAGCAGGTCGCCGGCGACGGCCAGCTGCACCAGCCGGCCGTCGGCCCCTGGCGAGGACTGCAGCGCGACCACGCCCCAGGTGACGCGCCAGAGCGGGCCGGATTCGCCCGCGACAAACACCGTGTTGCCGCGCGCGAGTTCGCGCGGCAGGTTCTTTTCCTGAATCATTTGAAACTCCTGGCTTGATCGGGGCCGAGGCGCAAGCGCAACGACCCGGAGGCTTCCCTAGCGGGAGGCGGAAAGATCAGCTCAGGAGCAAGGGCGGTCCGCGCGATAGCGCGGCCAGCCAGACAGCTGAGGTATGGGTCGCCTGATAGAAGGCCGGCGGCATCCCGGCATAGGACTCGGTCAACGGAAAGGCCGTTGCGGAGGGTGGCGGCATGGCCTGCCCGTCATGCAGCAGGCAGAAGGGGCAGGATTGCGCGAAAGCGCTGCTGCCTGCGTCGTCCAAGTCATCCGCTGCATCGATCGCCACCCGCACCATGCCCGTCGAGGTGCAGACCTCGACCATGTTGGTCGCCTGGCCGGATGCCCACATGGCCTGGGCGGCCAGCGGCGTTAACGCGTTCAACACCAGCACCAGCATGGCCAGCCATGCGGTGATGCGACGAGTTGAACGCGTGATGAACATGTTTTGATTATAGTAATGAATATGATGTCAATTCAGCGCAAGCCGTCGAGGTACAGCTTGCTCAGTTGCGCGAACTGCTCGGCGCTCAGCAGCTTGCGCAAGTGCTCGACGCAGCGTTCTCGCCCTTGGAAATGCTGCACCTCGGCTTCGGCGATCTGCTTCATCAGCGCTTCGCGGTCCGCCTGCGGCTTGTTGTCCAGCAGGGCCACGCGCAGCTGGCCGCGCAGTTCGATGATCTTCTTCTGCAGCGCCACGCGGCTAGGCATGGCCTGCTTGCGGTAAGCGTCGAGCGATTGGATCTGCTCGGCCGAGAGCTTGAGCTCGACTTCGTGCTTCATGGTCAGCGGCATGAGCTCAACTACGGGAATGGCGCCGTCGCCGGGCACTCCCTTGGCAGCAGCCAGGCCGGTAGCGGCCAAGAGGGCCAGGAGGAGGGCGCTGCGACGAAGAAACTGGATGGTGGTTTGCATGGTGAACTCCGGTTGTGCAGGGAAAGTGATCATTGCTTGTGCTCGCCGTGCTTCATGGGCATCGGTGCGTTGCCGCCGCCCAGCGCGGTCACGGGTGCCTGGACCGCCTGCGTGAAGCGCTTCTTGGCGTCGTCTTCGAACACCAGGGTGATGGGTACCTGCTCGCCACCCTTGAGCTGCTGCTTGAGGTCCATCAGCATCACGTGGTAGCCACCGGGCTTGAGCTCCATGGTGCGGCCGGCGGCCAGGTCCAGACCAGGGATCTTGCGCATCTTCATGATGTCCTTTTCCATCGCCATTTCGTGGATCTCGACCACGCCGGCCACCGGCGACTGGGCGGCGACCAGGCGCGCGTTGGTCGAAGGCGTCAGGCGCATGAAGGCGCCGGTGGCCTTCTGCGTGGCGACGGTACCGCGCACCCAGACATCTTCCACCTTGACGGTAGTCTGTGCCCAGGCGGCAGTGGTGATGGCCAGCAGGCCGGTGACGATGAGTTGCTTCATTTCAGTTGATCCTTGCTTTGGGAGATGAAAAAGGGGGAGTGGCTTATGCAGGCTCGGCCAGCAGCTTGCGCACCTCGCCGGTGTAGTCGTCTGCGGTCTGTTCGTGGCGCAGCGCGACTCGGATGCTGCCCTGGCGGTCAAACAGGTAGTTCAGCGCCGTGTGGTCCATCGTGTAGCTGCTGCCCGTGGGCACTTTCTTGTAGTACACGCGGAACTCGTCGGCAGTCTGGCGGATGTCTTGGTTGCTGCCGGTGAGTGCGAGGAAAGACGGGTGGAACGCGGTCATGTACTCGCGCAGCATCTCGGGTGTGTCGCGCTCGGGATCCACGGTGATGAAGATCAGCTGCTGATCGTCCGCCTGCGTGCCCAGCTGCTGCATGAGCGAAGCGGCGCGGATGAGCGCGGTAGGGCAGACGTCGGGGCACTGCGTGAAGCCGAAGTACAGCATCACGACCTTGTCCTTGAAGTCACTCAGGCTGCGGGTCTGGCCGTTGAAGTCGGTCAGCTTGAAGTTGCGCGCGTAGTAGGCGCCGCTGATGTCGATCCCCTTGGATGGCGAAGCGCTGCCGTGTGATGCGGAAGCGAGCTGGTCACAGCCGGCCAGCAGCAGCGTGCCGCTGGCCGTGAGCCAGGCCAGAGCCAGGCGGCGGGATGCAATGGGTGATGAGGTGGAAGGCATGGCGCCTCCTGAAAACGGGACAACACACGATGCGCTCGACCAGCGCATCACGGTAGAGGGTTTTCAGGCGGCAGAGGGTGGTGCGCGCGACTGGGCTGGCGCCCAGACGGTGGAAGCCAGGGGCGCGTGGTAGAAGGCGGGCGGAAAATCTATCAGGCGTGGTGGCAGATACAGGCTGGCCGCCACCACCGGCAGGGAGGCGTTGCCACCGTTCAGCGTGCACCAAGCACACTGCTGGCTGGTGTCGCTGGCGGGTGCTCTGCCGTCAGGCAACTGGTCGCGCACCTCGCCGGTGTCGGCCTTGAACCAAACCATGCCGCTGACGCTGCAGACCTCCAGCCAGTCGGCGCGGTCGCTGCCGGCCACCATGGCGTGCGCCACCGTGGGCGCAAGCGCGCCCAGCACCAGGGCCAGCAGGGCGACCCAGGCGGTGAAGCGGCGTTGCAGGCGCGTCAGGAACATGCCTGATAGTTTATCATTGTGACGAACACCGAGGTCGAGAGCTACCCGACGATCCAGGATTTCCGTGCAGGCTGGCTGGGTGAAGTCAGACCGGCTCAGCGCTCAATCGGCGTGGTCACGATCGCATCGTAGTCTTCTTGACTCAAGTAGACCGGACTGTAGGACTCCCCTTGCTGCGTCAGCGTCTTGACGAACGAACGCAGGTGGTTCCTGGATCCCTTCATCAGGTTCTCGTAGACCAGCCGGATATCCTGGTTGTCGATGTCGTTGAGGGCAGTCTGAATGTCCACGATGTCGAGTTCTTCGATCTGCGCGCCGACCCGCAGCGCAGCCACCTGAGAAGGCGTGCCCAGTGCTACGAGGTCATGGTAGAGCTGTTGCAGGGTGGCGTTGGCAAACATCCCCTCGGTCAGGTTGGCGGCCGGGTCTGGCAGGCCGTAACGGATGAGCAGCTGTCGCACCGCCTCGGTGTGCGTGGCTTCGCTGTTGGCGATGTTGCCAAAGACGCGGACTTGGCTACCCCAGAGCGAATCCAGTCTGGTGTAGACATCATGTGCCAGCTTTTCTTCTTCGCGCATGTAGGCCAGCGACGCCTTCTCGGCCTCACTCAGGGCCTCGAGCGGCAAGGCTGACAGGCTGGAAGCCAGTGCCGTGCCTTCAAAATTGGTGGTGCCGTCCGCGTTGACGATGATCGGAGGCCCACCTGCTGGCGTGGCATCATCGCCACCCCCACAAGCCACCAGAGTCAGAGCCGTGATTGAAGCTGCGGCGAACTGAAGGATGGTCTTTTTCATTTCACGTCCTTTGAATGTTGAAAGGCTGGTCTCAGTGATGGCCGTAAAAGCCCGGCCAGCGACCTGGCCCGAGGTAAATCCGCACCGGGGTGCTGTATGGGGTGTATGCCGCCTGCCTCACGACGACCGGTTCGGCCGTGCTGATGACGGCAGCGGTCGCAGAATCGACGGCCATGGCCGGGCTGATCTGTAGCGGTATCGTGGCGCCCGGTTCGGTCGGCCACTCCACGCTGTACTGTTTGCCGGCATACTCATAAACCACCCGGTAACCCGCCGGCTGGTTCTCGTAGACCTGCTGCCAGTCGCAGCGCTGTACCTGTTGCAGTTGCGGCGCGGGCTGGTTTTCGAGCTGGTCACCCAGCGCCGAACCACCGACCATGCCCAGCATGGTGGCGACTGCCCGGCCACCACCATCCCCGATGGCATTGCCAATCGCACCGCCGGCTATGGCCCCCACCAGCGCCCCAGCCCCAGACTTGTGCGCCTGGATCGCCACGGTTTCGGCGCGACAGACCTGGCGCGGCACTGCCACCTGACGCACGATCGGCGTCGATGACAGCACCTTGCCGACTTCTTGCGCAAAACCGGGCGTCGTGGCCATTGCCGCCAATGCGACCCACATGTAGAGTGATTTCTTCATGGCTACCCCTGCCGGTTCGGGTGAAGCGAACTCCTCCGAACCTGGTCAAAGACTGGAATTACTGAGTGGTACTGGTCGTGGGGGTGGTGGCGCTCGTATGGGTACGCATACGTTCACGCACGGCTGCCTCGCCGCCGATCTGGGTCCCGTCCTGGGAACGAGCCTGCATGCGCGCCTGGCTGCCTTGGCCGCCGCCTTGGTGCCCACCTTGCCCCGTCGGCTGCGTACCGGATGCGCCATACTGGTGCATCTTGCCCTGCCCGCCGCCCTGCGCATGCGCCACGGCTGTCAAGCCCGCGAGCGCGGCCAGAATGGTGAGTTGTTTCCAGTTCGTCATGATGAGTCCTTGCTTGGAATGCATTTGTGAGACTTATCGACCACGACCTGCACCGCGTCCGCCAACTATCGGGGAACGATGACCGGTATCTCGCCAGTCGCCCTGTCGCGCCTCGTAGCCACTGCCGTAAGGCAGACGTTGCAGGTTCGAGGAGCGCAATGTTTCTGGCAACTTTGCAGGCTGATGAGTGACCGCATTTCCCGTTTGACGGGGAAGGTTCAGGTTCAACTGGGTGGGTATTGCTTCTGCTTGTTCAGCTTCGGCTGCGAGAACGCCCGAGGCATTGACCGTCAGCAGCAATCCCAACCAGATGGAGTAAGGCAGCACTTTCATGGTGTGTCGTGTTCGATGGAGGTATCTTGCGCTGGCCCTGTCGCAGGCATGTGCCGGCGTCATGCGGCGAAGTCGCGACTTGTCGCCATGTGTCGCGGTTTGTATCTGTCACATGCCTGACAGGTCGTAACGCTCGGTCACACCTAAACTTTCGGCCATGAACCAAATCACGCTGCCACAGGTCTGGGTCGTCGATGACGATGCCGACATTCGCGAATTGCTCAGCACCTACTTGAGCCAGAACGGCTTCCAGGTCAGTGTGGCCGACGGTGGCGCAGCCTTGCGACAAATGCTGAGCCAGGCAAGCCCTGACGTGCTGGTGCTGGACCTGATGATGCCGGGGGAGGATGGCCTGTCGCTGACCCGCTTCATCAAGTCTCATTGGGACATTCCGATCCTCATGCTGTCAGCCCGTGGCGAGGAAATGGACCGCATCATCGGACTGGAGGTCGGCGCCGACGACTACCTGCCCAAGCCGTTTGGTCCGCGCGAGTTGCTGGCTCGCTTGCGCGCCTTGTTGCGCCGGCACCCTCCAGCGCCACACGCGACAGAAAGGCCATCCGCCGGCCCCTCGATCACGCCCGTGACGCAACCAGCGCTTGACATCCTGACGTTTGGCCCGTTTCGCCTCAACACGGCGGCGCGCACCCTCAAGCGGGATGAGCAGGACATTGAATTGACCACGGCCGAGTTCGAACTGCTGGAGGCGTTGGTCAGGCGCCCGCTGCGGGTCCTGTCGCGCGACATGCTCATCAGTCTGCTCAAAGGCTACGAGCGTGATGCCTTTGATCGCAGCATCGACAACCGGGTGACGCGACTGCGCCGGAAAATCGAATCCGGGCCGGCATCACCCCACTACATCCGCACCGTGCGTGGCGAAGGGTATCTGTTCAACCCGGAAGGTGAGCAGGCGTGAAGGCCCGCCGCACCCTGCTGCAACAGCACACGCTCGGCCTGATGGTGGCTTTCGTTGTACTTGAGCTGGTGCTGGCCATCGTGTTCCTGGCTCTGCTGGTCGTGCCTCTCGCGCGACGTGCGGCCGATGACCTGGCCGGCCTGGTGGTGCTGTCGGCGCAAACCTGGTCCGAATTGCCACCAGAAACCCGTCCAGCCTTCGTGGAAGAACTGCGCGCGAACCATGGGCTGGAGATCCGGCAAGCTCACGGCTCCACCACGTCACCCGCAGTCCATCCACCATTTGTTTATCTGTTTGAACAATCCATCAACCGTCGCCTACCTCAATCCACCCACTTACTGCGCGAGCAAAGAGCTGGTGAAGTCTGGTACTGGGTCAACATCCCCGTTGGCGACCGGGAACTGGCCGTGGGCTGGCCTGAGAACCGCAACGACAGCAAGCCCCTGATCGCCCTGGGTGTGGGACTGTTATGCAGCCTCTGGTTGTCGTGGTGGAGTGCGCGCTGGCTGGCTCGCCGCATCGTGCAGCCCCTGTCATCGCTGGGCCAAGCCATGGCTGCCGTGGGCGAAGGCGGCACGCCGACCCTGCTCCCTGAGGATGGCCCCCAGGAACTGGCCGCTGTCAGTCGGCAGTTCAACGTCATGGTCCAGCAAGTGCAAGTCTTGCTGACCGCTCGCACCACGATGCTAGCGGGGGTGTCACATGATCTGCGCACGCCCCTGACTCGAATGCGGCTGGCACTGGAATTGTTGCGCGACACGCCGACTCCTGCACTCCTGGACCGCATGGAGCGGGAAGTGGAGCGGATGAACCAGCTGATTACTCAGGTGATGGAGCTGGCACGAGGGCTCGAGGCGGAACCCCCACAGCAGCTCGACTTGAACATGATGTTTGCTTCCTTGCAGGAAGATTTCAAGGACGAAAAAACGCCTCTCCAGACACGTTGTGACGTCGGAACGGTTTGGGCTGCTCCTCTGGCCCTGCGTCGTATATTGAGCAATTTGATTCAGAATGCACAACGCTACGCCTCCGGGCATCCCGTGAGGCTGGTCAGTGAGCCAGGACTTCAAGGCACTCGTATCGGTGTACTGGACCAAGGTCCGGGGATTCCTTTGGCCGAACTCGACAGGATGCAACTGCCATTCCAGCGCCTTGAAGCCTCACGCAACCAGGATACTGGCGGCTTTGGGCTGGGGCTGGCCATAGTCAGGGAACTGGCTAAGGCCAACGGTTGGCAACTCCAGTGGATCAGCCCGCCCGAAGGGGGGCTGCAGGCCTGGATTACATTGGCATCCAGGCATGAAGGGCAAGAGACGCTGCAAAGCGGTTACATGAGCCATCTATGCGAAGGCACTCATCGGGTCGCTAGCCGTCCTCAACTGACCGACAGAACCTCCTCCCATCGCGTCGTGTAGCGCGCGGCGATCGCCACGCCTGCCGCATCTCCCTGTGCTTCTGCTCCTGCGCCGTGACTCGGTTCCACGGCAGTGTGCCCGACCCAGCCGTAGCGCGCCCTTTCCATAGCGGTCGTTGACGGCATTGAGCGCCTGCACCAGTCGCTGGCTGCGATGGTCGGCAATGCCCGCCTGGTCGCCGAGGTCGAGCTTCTGTTGGCAGCTACCCTCCGGCTGCAGCTCGAGCAGCATGACGCCGGCCGTGGCGTAGAGGCGGCTGAGCCGGTATTCAGTCGGATGGCGACCAACGCGGATCCCAGATCAGTCAGCTTCGAGGCGCCTGATGGAGCGCTCCTTTGGCACCCACGGATGCTGAGTCCGAACTTACGGCAGCGGGATTCTTTTTGCCTGACGAGAGCTTGCCCAAGGGCTTCAGCAGGTTCACCGGATTGGCCGGATCCGTGCTTGGCGAAATTGCCGGCTGAGTCGCCTGGCTGGAATCCAGATTGGCGCCTGTGGAAGTGCTACAGACAATCGCCTTTTGATGCTCCGGCTGAGCCGTCACGACGTAGGCAAGCTGGTCACCCAGCACTTGCCGGATCGTCTCCGAAGTCGCCCCGTTCTGGAGTGCATACTGAACCAGCTGTAGCTGCCACCCCAATTCGTCGGACGATGTGTTTTTCGCGCTTTGCCTCATCTCCGCATAACCCGCCGAGCCATCGGTACAGTCTCGGGGCGGACGGGTAGGGTGCGGATCAAAATCGTCGTCCATGGTGAGGCTCGTAAGTGGTTTCCGATATAGGAATCTGAACCTCCAAGACTCCGACATAAAAACAGGTCTTGGTCCCGTTTATGGCACCGCTACCGCGACCGGACGGTCCCGCATCTTGTCCGAGCGATCCCGGGCTGTGAGAAGTCGGAGAGCTCGGGGAGGCTGCATGACTCTTCTCTAACGTCGTACAGCACGACCACCCTACTCATAAATTCGTGTCGTGTCGGGCCTACTCGAGAGCTTAGAGCTTGTAGTGGGAGGGTGTGGCGCTGGAAAACTCTCACCCCGCCTGCTTCCCCTGCGGCCCGCTTCGCGTACCCCGCCGCGCGGCGGCGTCTCACCCCCACCGCACACCCCTGTCGCAGACCTGCTCACCCATATCTCCATCCGTCCGCACCCCACACCTTTCCCCTCGGCCTTCCCCTCAAGCCAACCTCTTTCCCCCCTCGCCGGCAAGACGCCAGCCTCCACCCCCTCCCGCGATCTCCCTCGTGAACCGTACATCCCGGAAAACCTCCACCCTGGCGAGAGAGTTCTCCCACTGTCGGTGCGGGGGCTGCTGACCTACTTGCGCGAGGCGTTTTCGAGTCCTTTTTCGAGCGTTCCAAACCCCTTTTTACCCATGCGGTGGTGAGCCTTTTTCAGGCCAGACTACCCCGTGATGTGGGTCGGCGAGCCACTGTCCTGACGTGGGCTCGGAACAGGGCAAGCCGGGTGCGGTCCTGCCGACTAGGAACTGCTGCGGAGATTCACTGGTGCGGTGCTGCTTGGGCCAGGCGCAGCGCTGCGAGGCCTGGTCCTGGCGCAATGGGTGAGCCTTCTCGCCATCCGCTTCGCCCAGGATTGTCTTGCCAACAAGCCGTTCCTTGCCTCCTGCTAGGCATGCTGGTAATGCACATGCCGGAGCTGCTTGCGCTGGGTCTTTGGGTCTGTGCCAGGCAGGCAAGGCAAGTGGGATTTGAGCTGGCATACTCGCCAGAACGAAGAAAAAACAACGCCCGCCTGGACGCATGAACCAACAAACCCTCTCTGCCTTCATCTGGTCGGTGGCCGACCTGCTGCGCGGCGACTACAAGCAATCCGACTACGGCAAGGTGATCCTGCCTTTCACTGTGCTGCGCCGGCTGGACTGCGTGCTGGAACCCACCAAAGCGGCGGTGCTGGCGGAGCTGGAAGCCAAGATCCGGATGGGCATCAACCCCGAGCCCTTTCTGCGCCGCATGGCCGGGGTGAACTTCTTCAACCAGAGTCCCATGGACCTGAAGAAGCTGCTGGGCGATCCGGACTACGTGGCCCTGAACCTCACCACCTACCTCCAGGGCTTCAGCCCCGAGGTGCGCGACATCTTCGAGCGCTTCGAGTTCCAGCTGCAGATCGAGCGCCTGGCCAAGGCTGGCCTGCTGTATCAGGTGGCCGAGAAGTTCGCCCAGATCGACCTGCACCCCGAGGCCGTCAGCAACATGCAGATGGGCCTGGTGTTCGAGGAGCTGATCCGCAAGTTCGCCGAGATCAGCAACGAGACCGCTGGCGAGCACTTCACCCCGCGCGAGGTCATCAAGCTGATGGTCAACCTCATCTTCATCGAGGACGATGAGGTGCTGAGCAAGCCCGGCGTGGTGCGCACCATCTACGACCCCACGGCAGGTACCGGCGGCATGTTGAGCGTGGCAGGCGAGTACTTGGCCGAGCACAACCCGCAGGCGCGACTGACCGTCTTCGGCCAGGAGCTGAACCCCGAGTCGTATGCGATCTGCAAGGCCGACATGCTCATCAAGGGCCAGGACGTGGCCAACATCGCGTTCGGCAACACCCTGAGCGACGACGGCCACGCGCACAAGAAGTTCGACTACATGCTGTCCAACCCGCCGTTCGGGGTGGAATGGAAGAAAGTCGAGAAGGAAGTGCGCAAGGAGCACGAGCAACAAGGCTACAACGGCCGCTTCGGACCGGGCCTGCCGCGCGTATCGGACGGCTCCATGCTGTTCCTGCTGCACCTGATTGCCAAGATGCGCCCGGCCGCCGAGGGCGGCAGCCGCTTCGGCATCGTGCTCAACGGCTCGCCGCTGTTCACGGGTGGCGCCGGCAGCGGCGAGAGCGAGATCCGCCGCTACGTGCTGGAGAACGACCTGCTGGAGGCCATCGTCGGCCTGCCGAATGACATGTTCTACAACACCGGCATCGGCACATATGTCTGGGTCATTAGCAATCGCAAGCCGGCAACACGCAATGGCTTGGTACAGCTGATAGACGCCAGCGGCCTGTGGCAGAAGATGCGCAAGAGCCTGGGGAGCAAGCGCAAGGAGCTCAGCGACGCCCACATCGACCGCATCACGCAGCTGTTCGGCCAGTTCGTCCAGGCCGAAGAAGACGGCAAGCCCATCAGCCGCATCTTCCGGAACCAGGACTTCGGCTACACCACCATCACCGTCGAGCGCCCGCTGCGCGACGAAGCCGGCCAGCCCGTGCTGGGCGTCAAGGGCAAGCAGAAGGGCAAGCCCCAGCCCGACAGCGCCCTGCGCGACAGCGAGAACGTGCCGCTGAGCGAAGACGTGCAAGCCTACTTCGAGCGCGAGGTGCTGCCGCACGCGCCCGACGCCTGGATCGACCATGACAAGACCAGGGTCGGCTACGAAATCCCGTTCAACCGCCATTTCTATGTGTTCAAGCCGCCGCGCCCGCTGGCCGAGATCGACGCCGACCTCAAGCGCAGCACCGACCGCATCCTGGACATGATCAAGGGGCTCTCGGCATGAGCTTTCCGAGGTATCCGAGCTACAAGGACAGCGGCGTGCCTTGGTTGGGGGATGTACCGGCGCATTGGCTTGTGCAACCCCTGAAGCATGCCGTTCAATTTCGCAGTGGAGGAACGCCCGACAAGTCGAACCGTGAATACTGGGATGGTGACATCCCTTGGGCTTCTGCCAAGGACTTGAAGGTAGACAACCTCTACGACACGGTTGACCACATCACCCAGCAAGCCGTTGAGGAAGGCGCAGCCACCCTCGTGGATCAGGGCGCCGTGCTGGTTGTGGTTCGCGGCATGATCCTTGCCCGGACCTTTCCGGTCGTGACAGCCAGGAGCCCGATGGCGATCAATCAGGACCTGAAGGCGTTGAGAGCCAACAAGCACATGGGCAAGGAATTCCTGCCGTGGCTCTTGAGGGGGACTGAGCCCGAGACGCTGGATCGCCTCGACGAAGCCGGTCACGGTACCAAGGCTCTTCGGATGGACGCCTGGGGTGCCATGTTGATTCCCGTTCCACCGTTGGAGGAGCAAGTCGCCATCACCGCCTTCCTCGACAGCGAAACTGCCAAGATCGACGCGCTGGTGGCCGAGCAGGACCGGCTCATCGAGCTGCTGAAGGAAAAGCGCCAAGCCGTCATTTCCCACGCCGTGACCAAGGGGCTGGACCCGTCGGTGCCGATGAAGGATTCGGGCGTCGAGTGGTTGGGGGAGGTGCCGGCGCACTGGCAGGTCATGCCGATCAAGCGCGACATCGAGTTCGTTACCAGTGGCGCTCGTGGCTGGGCAGAGAACTACACAGATGAAGGCGATTTGTTTATCCGGATTGGCAATCTGACACGTGACTCCATCCGGCTCGACCTGTCAGATACACAGCGCGTGACAGTACCTGAAAGCGCAGAGGTCGCACGCACCCAAGTCCGGGCTGGCGACGTTCTTTTCTCGATAACAGCGTTCCTTGGTTCAGTCGCAGTCGTTCCGCCCGGCTTGGGGCGTGCTTTCGTTAGCCAGCATGTGGCATTGGTTCGACCACGCGGGCGTCAACTGCAACCCGAATGGATCGCGTATGTCACCGCCTCGGATGTTGGAAAAACCTGTCTTGAGTCGCTTGGCTATGGCGGAACAAAGGTGCAGCTCAGCCTTTCGGATGTCTCGAGTCTGCTCGTCACCGTGCCGCCTCTCTGTGAGCAGGAAACGTTGACCCGATTCCTCGACCGCGAAACTACCAGTTTTGATGCGCTGATCTTGGAAGCTCAATCCGCCATCGCGCTGCTGCAGGAACGTCGCTCCGCCCTGATTTTCGCCGCCGTCACCGGCCAGATCGACGTGCGCAACCAGATGGCTTGACGCTCATTGCCCGCCTCTCACACCGGCCAGATCGCCGTTCGTGGTCTGCACGCTACCAAGGCAGCCGCGCTAACGACATTCGCGACCTGAGAACCTGAGAAACAGCGCAACCTGGAAACCACACACATGGCTTTGTACGAAATCCAGACCGACAAATTGAGCCCGGTACCCACGACCACCTTCGTGGCCGAAGCCATTTTGGAGCGCAAGCACTTGCAGCGCTTGCTACGTGCCGACACGGCAGCGCTTGGCGAAGATCTGCTGGTGCTGGCCGAGGAGTTCGGCAACTGGGAGGACAGCAACCGCCGCATTGACCTGCTGTGCCTGGATCGTGATGCTACGCTGGTGGTGGTGGAGATCAAGCGCACCGAGGACGGCGGCCACATGGAATTGCAGGCCATCCGCTACGCCGCCATGGTGTCGAGCATGACGCTGGACCAGGCAGTAGCGGCCCACGCCAGGTACCTGGGCGGCGACCCGGCAGAGGCAGAGGTCAAGGCTCGCAACGCGGTAGCCGAGTTTCTGAAACTGGAGTCCATCGAGGAAGCCGAACTGGTGGGTGAGGTGCGCATCATCCTGGTGTCGGCCGATTTCTCGTCCGAGATCACCACCTCGGTGATGTGGCTGAACAAGCGTGGGCTGGACATTCGCTGCATTCGCTTGTGCCCCTACAAGATGGGCGACAAGGTGCTGGTGGATGCGACGCAGATCATTCCCTTGCCCGAGGCTGCCGACTACGAGGTCAAGCTGCGCGAGCAGACTCAGGAAACTAAGAAGCTGCGTACCAAGCGGCAGGAGACGTTCAAACGCTTCTGGTCGCAGTTCATCGAACTCTCTACTCAGCACTCTGACCTGTTTGCGAATCGGTCCTCCACCACGGATCACTGGCTGTCGGCCGGCATCGGGCGGGCTGGATTCAACATTACGGCGTCCTTGACCGAGGATCGAGCGAGAGTGGAGTGCTACTGGCGGGTGGGCAAGAACAATGCCGCGCTCAACAAGCAATTGTTCAACACCCTGAAAGCTCAGCGCGAGAGCATTGAAGCCGCATTTGGCGAGAAGCTGGACTGGCAGGAGCTGCCCGGCAAGGACGGTTGCCGGATTTGCATCGACAACTCCGCCGGTGGCTGGAAGTCGCCGGACGCCGAATGGCCGCTGTTGCAGCAGTGGCTGTCGGAACAGTCGGCCAAGCTCGAGAAGGCGCTCAAGGCACCCATACAGGCCCTGAAGTTCTGACAACAAAGCAGGGGAGGATCACTTGGCACTGCATAACGAAATCCAGTTCGAGACCGACATCTGCCAGCACCTGGGCGCCCATGGCTGGCTGTATGCCGAAGGCGATGCCAAGGGCTATGACACCCCTCGCGCACTGTTTCCGGCCGATATGATCGCCTGGGTGCAGTCCACCCAGCCGCAGGCTTGGGAAGCCATCAGCAAGACTCATGGCAAGGCAGCCGAGACCGTGCTGCTGGACCGCCTGCGCAAGTCCCTGGACGAACGCGGCACGTTGGAACTGCTGCGGGTCGGCATGGACATGCTGGGCCTCAAGAGCCCCTTGAAACTGGCGCAGTTCAAGCCGGCGTTGGCCATGAACCCGGATCTGCAGGCCCGCTACGCCGCCAACCGGCTGCGCGTGGTGCGCCAGTGCCGCACCAACCACGACGACATCATCGACCTGGTGCTGTTCCTCAACGGCATTCCGGTGGCGACCGCCGAGCTCAAGACCGATTTCACCCAGGACATCAACGCGGCGGTGGACCAGTACCGTTTCGACCGCATCCCCAAGCCGAAGGGCAAGCCGTTTGCCGAACCGCTGCTGGACTTCCCGCGCGGCGCGCTGGTGCATTTTGCGGTCAGCAACCGCACGGTGATGATGACCACCCGGCTGCAAGGCCCCAGCACCTATTTCCTGCCTTTCAACCAGGGCGACCACGGCGGTGCCGGCAACCCGCCCAATGGCCAGGGCCACCGCACCGCCTACCTGTGGCAGCAGGTCTGGCAGCGTGACAGCTGGCTGGAAATCATCGCCCGCTACCTCGTCACCCAGCGCGACAAGAAGAAGCAGGTCCGTTCCATCCTGTTCCCGCGCTATCACCAGCTGGACGCCACCCGCAAGCTGGTGCAGGCGGTGCTGGCCGAAGGGCCTGGGCAGAAGTACCTGATCCAGCACAGCGCGGGCTCCGGCAAGACCAACTCCATTGCCTGGACCGCGCACTTCCTGGCCGACCTGCACGACGACCAGAACAGGAAGCTGTTCGACACCGTCTTGGTGGTCAGCGACCGCACCGTGCTCGACACCCAACTGCAGGAGGCGATCTTCGACTTCGAGCGCACAGCCGGCGTGGTCGCCACCATCAAGGGCGAGGCCGGCAGCAAGAGCGGCGAGCTGGCCGAGGCGCTGTCTGGCAGCAAGAAGATCGTCGTCTGCACGATCCAGACCTTCCCGTTCGCCCTCAAGGCAGTGCAGGAGCTGGCGGCGACGCAGGGCAAGCGCTTCGCGGTGATCGCCGACGAGGCGCACAGCAGCCAGACCGGCGAGGCAGCGTCCAGGCTCAAGCAACTGCTCAGTGCCGACGAGTTGAAGGACCTGGCCGATGGCGGCGAGGTCGGTGCAGAAGACCTGCTGGCAGCGCAGATGGCCGCCCGGGCGAATGACGCGGGCATCACCTACGTGGCCTTCACTGCCACCCCGAAGGCAAAGACGCTGGAGCTGTTCGGCCGCCGACCGAATCCGGAGCAGCCCGCAGGACCTGACAACCTAGCCCAGCCCTTCCACGTCTACAGCATGCGCCAGGCGATCGAGGAAGGCTTCATCCTGGATGTGCTGAAGAACTACACGCCCTACAAGCTGGCCTTCAGGCTCGCCAACGAGGGCAGGGAGTGGGACGACAAGGAAGTCGAGCGCAGCGAGGCCATGAAGGGCCTGATGCGCTGGGTGCGCCTGCACCCGTACAACATCAGCCAGAAGGTGGCGGTGGTGGTAGAGCATTTCCGAGAGAACGTGCAGCCCCTGCTCAAAGGCAACGCCAAGGCCATGGTGGTGGTCGGCAGTCGAGTCGAGGCCGTGCGCTGGAAGGTGGCCTTGGATCAGTACATCCAGGACAACAGCTACCAGCTCGGCTCCCTGGTCGCGTATTCGGGCGAGGTCAACGACCCCGACAGCTTCCCCGAGCCCGTGACCGAAACCAGCGCCCAGCTCAACCCCAACCTGAAGGGCCGCGACATCCGCGACGCCTTCAAGACCGACGAATACCAGATCCTGCTGGTGGCCAACAAGTTCCAGACCGGCTTCGACCAGCCGCTGCTGTGCGGCATGTACGTGGACAAGCGGCTGGCGGGCATCCAGGCGGTGCAGACGCTCAGCCGCCTGAACCGGGCCTACAACGGCCCCTTCGGCCTGAAGGACACCACTTACATCCTGGACTTCGTCAACGACCCGGACGAGGTGCTGGCCGCCTTCCAGACCTATTACGAGACGGCCGAGCTGGCCGGCGTGACCGATCCGGAGCTGATCTACACCCTGCGCGCCAAGCTGGACGGCAGCGGCCATTACGACGATTTCGAGGTCGAGCGTGTGGTCTTGGCCGAGCTGAACCCCAAGGCCACGCAGGCGATGCTGGTGGCGGCAATCGAGCCTATGGCGGACCGGCTGCTCAAGCAGTACAAGGCCGCCCAGCAGGCCATGGCGATCGCGGAGGCCAAACACCCAGGCGGGCCAGCATCTCAGCAGGCCAAGGACGAGCTGGACGCACTGCTACTGTTCAAGCGCGACCTGGGCACCTACGTGCGCGTCTACGCCTTCCTGAGCCAGATGTTCGACTACGGCAACACGGCGATCGAGAAGAGGGCGCTGTTCTTCAAGCGGCTGCTGCCGCTGCTGGAGTTCGGCCGCGAGCGCGAGGGCATCGACCTGTCCAAGGTGGTGCTGACGCATCACCGGCTGAAGGACCAGGGAAGCCGGAATCTGCCGCTGGGCGAGCAGGGCGCCGACTACAGACTGCGCCCCCTGACCGAGCCTGGTGGCGGGCAGGTGCAGGACAAGCAGAAGGTGCTGCTCTCAGAGATCGTCGAGAAGGTCAATGACCTGTTCGAAGGCGAATTGACCGACGACGACAAGCTGGTCTACGTCAACCACGTGCTCAAGGGCAAGCTAATGGAGTCCGACCTGCTGCGGCAGCAGGCGGTGAACAACACCAAGGAACAGTTCGCCAATTCACCGGACCTGGCTAACGAGATCCTGAACGCCGTCATGGATGCGCTGACGGCGCACACCACCATGAGCAAGCAGGCGCTGGATTCGGAGCGGGTGCGGACCGGGCTGAAGGACATCCTGCTGGGACCGGCTCAGCTGTACGAAGCGCTGCGGGCAGGGTGAGATGATGTCTGTAAGATATTTTGGAAATTGTTGACAATCGCTGAAATTTTAGGCAATATTTCGGACGTGAGGTTGGAATTTTAATTGCTTGAAGAGCTTGGGTACACAATTTATTCTGACTGCGTCCGTAAATTGATTTTGAGTTCTCAGGCCTTGGTTGTGAAATCTGTGTCCTGGCGCGAGTTTTAGCAAAAGACTTGCTATTTCATGAAATTTATGTACTATGCCAGTTCCTGTTTTTACTGGGGCTGATATTATGTTTCGAAATTTTCTGGCGCGTGCTGGCTACCCTGTTGATCCACCCTTCGAGGGTTTCAGTGATGAACTATGCTTCATCCCAGGTTGGCGAAAGACAAACAACGCTGGTTATCACTTTGTTGGTGCTAAAGAGTTTGCAGAACCCAGAACTGAAGTTGGTCATCGGCTGGTCGTGAAATTGTTGCTTGGGCCTCTGGATGGCTGGGTGCTGCACCGTTGTGGAAACGCTTCCTGTCTGAATCCCTACCATCTTTATGTTGGAGATGCTGATCAAAACTCTAGGGATAGAAAACTTCATGAGGCGGCTAGAGCTGCCATGAATGTTGAGAACTCTACAGAAGACGTTGGGCAGTGGGTGCGAAAGCCTAAGCCTGTAGCTCTTAGTCAGGAAGAGTCACTTATGACGAGAAGATTTCCCGGCTTCTTTCCGGACAGGTGTTTCTTTGCTGATTGGCTTCATTTTACTTTTGATGGATATCCGCAGCTTTGTGAAAGTGAGCATCCAGGGGCGGTAGTGGGAGCTCATAGAAAGATATACCAGCTATTTAATGGGCCGCTGAATAAATATGATATCTTGATACATGCATGCAACAATAAGCACTGTTTAAATCCGTATCACATCGTTAAATTTGGTAGGGAGAATGTTGATGATTGGGATTTTAAATATGATAGGAGGTGCAAGATTAACCAGGCTGGCCGAGAAATGATTAAAGATAGGACGATGAGTGCTAAAGAGGTGTCGCAAGAAATAGGGCTGCACATTCAAAGGGTATATGAACTACGCCGTGCGCTTGGATAGTTGTTGCTTTGGATTTCCTGCGGGCGGCTGATTGGCGCATCGAGTTGCCCTGACTTGGGAGAATTTTTCCAATTTAAGGCTCTGCATGATAGTAACGTGCAAAGCATGGTCCATCATGTGGAGTCATAGGGTCCGTATTTTAGGTGGTGTGGCAATTCGGCTTGTTTTAAGGCACTCTACCTTTATGGCTTAACCTGAGGAGCCTCATTTGGGTGCCAATTCGCATTCACAGCTGGGAGGGTGTTTTCCTGGTTAAGCCATTCTGGTTCTATTGATGCGTTCCTATTCTTGTCTTGGTTGTCTTGGTGTTTAGGTATTTTTTCAATGTAGATTATATATTTGTTTTTGACTTAATGCCGCTGAATTTCAGTATCAATTTGAAAATCAAAATATGATTGTTTGCAAGCTGAGTTGTAAGATTTTGTTTTGGTGTTGACCTTATGTCGTGCCATGCCTGGTTGGCCAAATTTTCAAGCAAATTTTTTGTAGAGTCACTTGCATACAGTTCAGGTATTAACAAAGCACATTGCGAAACTTGGGTATTTATCTGGCCAGATTTGAGGCTGCTAGTTAATCCTTCTGGTAGTAAGTAGTTGGTTTATCTTTGGATAATCTTAATAATGACATGGTGGCCTTGTTGTGAGGTAATTTTTTATAAGTATGGCTTTTCGTAATATTGTATGGAAAGCTGATCAGACCTGATGGCCACGAGATCGGATTGACTTTAGATCTCGGAAGTCATAGCTTGATCCTGGTCGGAATTTTGATAAGCTGAGGTGGAGCAGCGCCTGTCCTGGCTAGCGAGTCCGAAATTCCACATGCTAATCCGGATGCCCATAAATAGTTGGTGCAACACTTGAAAAGTGGAAGCACGGTTGACTATATGTTTGGCGGACACAGACCGACCAGACGAGGCGGTGCTGCTGTAAAGTATCTCGGTACAAACAATGGCCCACCAGTTCTACCGCAGTCCAAGAGAGTTCACCCATTTCGCCTTATTTATTTTTGACTTGGTGCTGCAAGGTCGTAAGAACTGGCATTTCAATCCTTGTTGGCGAGTAGTGCGAGTCCGGCTCTGATGGTTGTTGTGCCGTGGACAGAGGTTTCGTCGTTCAAGCCGACCAGTGGCGGCTCGTTGGCTTTTCTTGCTTAGTTGACCGTGTAGTTCCGGTGGGCCATCGACAGGATGCTTACTAGGTCCGAGTCTCCGCGTCTTTGAGCTTGGCGTGCTGGACTTGATTCGGAACAATTTTGGAGGTATCGCAGACGGTGTACTTACCACCTTATCTCACCTGACGGTCTAGTGCACCTCGAGACCGGCCAAGGCACCCTGTAGATGCTCCGCAGCCTAAGTCTTCGGACTCTGTGGCCCCATGTCTCCGCACCGTGCAGCAGTGAGGGCAGCAGCCAGGAGATGTGTTTGTCACAGTCCATCCTTCCGCCACAAGGGCTGTCGGCCAAGGCAGCGTGTGGGTTGAGGGTATCTCTGGCTTAACCTTCCAATGAGTAGTTGTTGTGTTTTTGCTCGCGTTACGATCCAGCCCCTGAGTGATGCTTAGCTGAAGCGAGGGGTTAAGCCGGGGAGGGGGTAGGTAGACCTATATAAACCATCTAGGCTTTACCTAGGAGCTCCATTTCCTGGTCTTTCTGGCGACGTAAGTATATGTTTTAATTGAAATTATTCCAATCACTTCGTATTATTCCATTTATGTGTGTCACCTTATTTGCTATGGATGTCACATTTCTAGCTTTGATAGACACATTTTTGACTGCCAAGGTCACATTTGGGAGCTCGCTCTAAGTTGCACATGACCGAGGTGACCTGACGCATTGGCTCGTTGGATGGTCTCAATCTGAACGTCTTCTGGAGAAAGACTGCGGCACAATAAGGCTGTGTCGACGTCCCATCAGCCACCTCACACCATCGAAGAGTTGCTGCGCATCATCGAAGCGCGCGACAGTGAGGTGGCGCTGCTCAAGCTGATGGTCGACAAGCTCAAGCTGCAACTGCTGCGCCGCGTGCGCGCCGAGTTCGGCAGTTCCAGCGAACAGTGGGCGGCACAAATCCCCCTGATCGATGGCGGCGAGGCTGCGGTGGCGATGCCTGCCAAGGCAGCCCCCGCCCAGACTTCAGCCAACGACGCGCAGATCGACCGCCGACTGCCAGCGCATCTGCGGCGTGAAGTCCAAGAACACCTGCCCGAGGCCCGCGACACCCACCACGACAGCACCGGTCAACCGTGCGGCTGCACGGCTTGTGGGGCTCGGCTGCGCAGAATCGGGCAAGACGTCTCCGAGCAGCTGGAGTATGTGCCGGCGCACTTCAAGGTCATTCGGCATGTGCGCCCCAAGCTGGTCTGTGTGGGCTGCCAGGCGATCTTCCAGGCCAGCGCACCCAGTCGCCCGATTGCACGAGGCGTCGCGGGTGCGGGGCTGTTGGCCCATGTGCTGGTAGCCAAGTATTGCGACCACCTGCCGCTGTACCGCCAAAGTGGCATTTACGCCCGCAGCGGTGTCGAGCTTGACCGATCCACGCTGGCGGGCTGGGTCGACCAGGCCGGCCAGTTGCTCGACCCGCTGGTGGCAGCGCTCGGGCGCTACACCTTGGCAGCCGCCAAGGTCCATGCCGACGACACGCCAGTGCCAGTGCTGCAGCCAGGCCGTGGCAAGACCAAGACGGGGCGCTTGTGGGTGTATGTCAGAGACGACCGCGCGGCGGGTTCGAGCGAGCCGCCAGCGGCCTGGTACCAGTACACACCCGATCGCAAAGGCGAACATCCGCAGCGCCACTTGCGCCACTACCGTGGCATCCTGCAGGCGGATGCCTACGGCGGCTGGGGCAAGCTCTACTCAGGGCAGATCACCGAGGCGGCATGCTGGGCACACGCCCGCCGGCCCTGGTGGGATTTGTACCTCAGCAGTGGCCGGGACGAGACCTCCATCGCGGCACAAGCGCTCGGACGCATTGCCGAGCTGTATGCCGTCGAGCGCGACATCCGGGGGCAAGCCCCTGAGGTCCGGCGCGCGCAACGCCAGGCGCGGGCGGGTCCGTTGCTGCAGGAGATGCACGCCTGGCTGAGCCAACTGCTGGGACGGGTGTCGGCCAAATCGGCCTTGGCGCAAGCCATCGGCTACAGCCTGACGCGCTGGCGGGCCCTGACCCGGTATTGCGACGATGGCCGCATTGAAATGGACAACAACGCGGCCGAGCGGGCGCTGCGCGGTGTCGCCCTGGGCAGGGGCAACTACCTGTTCATGGGCTCGGACACGGGTGGCGAGCGCGCGGCCGCCATCTACAGTCTGGTGCAGACGGCCAAACTCAACGGGCTCGATCCCGAGGCCTACTTGCGCGAGGTGCTCAGCCGCATTGCCGAGCATCCCATCCACCGCATCGAAGAACTGTTGCCCTGGAACCTGGCGGCGATCGGTACCGGGGATATTGAACAACGGCTGGCGGCATGAGCGCACCGAGCATTGACGCGCGGGTGCTCGAAGCCCTGCAGCAAGCCAGCAGCCTGGAGCTGTACCAGCTCAGCACGGTCATCGAACGTCTGCTGGCGGATCCGCGGCGCATCATTGCCGTGCGCAAGGACCTGCATCTGGGGCAGACCGTGCGCTTTGTGGACTGGCGCGATGGCAGTCTGCGCGAGGGCAAGGTCGTGGCCATGCGCGACACCCAGGTCACGCTGCACGACTTGCGTGAGCGCCGTGAGTGGAAGCTGCCTTACGCAGCCATCGAGCCGCCGCAACCCGATCCGGCGGCACCTCCCCAGGCAGCAGAGCCAGAACCGCCTGCAGCACCACGACCCACCCGCAACGACTTCCGCTGCGGCGAGAAGGTCGCCTTCGAGGACAAGTACCTGCAGACCGTGGTGGGCACCATCGTGCGCATCAACAGTCGTACCGCCACCATCGATCCCGGCGACGGCACCCAGTGGCGCGTGGGGTTCTCCTTGCTGCGCCACGTCCTCGACGTTTGAGCTCTCCGCATCCCCCCGTCAAGACGGGTATTGAGGCGACGCTTACGACCAGGTGCCAGCTGCCCAGGTAGGGCGCCTGATCGGGCAAGGGCTTACAGGTGGGTCCGCTCCAGCGCAAAGAGCTGCAGCGGGGCGACGCGCGTGGTGCCGTGGCAGCGCTGGCCCGCTTCGTCTGTAACCACACCCGTACCTGCGCGTTGAGGTCGGCCAGGTAGCGGAAGTGGCGCAGCGGCTGGGACGTTGAGCGGGCACTGCACCGTCCGCTGCTCAGGATGGATCCACACTCCTGTATGACGGGCGAGCGAATTGACTGGGTACCTCACAGGCCACTTCCAGTCGCTGGTCGCCGTACTGGCCAAGTCAGCCGCTTCAACGCATCCAGGCAAGATCGGTAGCGCTGCTCGGGGTGGGCGCAGTGCTCCATCTGCCAATGCATCACGGTTTCGGTGACCACCCCACTCGGTCGGCTCAGGCGTTGAGCCGGGCTTGGCCGGGGTCTAATGCTGCTCATGATCTGGCCTGCACTGTTAACCTTCAGCCTTAGTAGGGATACTGAGCAGATAACATAACACCTCATCCTGCCTAGGGATGGTCTGAAAAACCACAGTTTATGACGAAAACACAGATGTAACCCATTGATTTTGTATGGTCGATTTTCGACGCGACGGGTTTTGCAGAGGATCCCTAGAGCATTTAGACCCGCCAAATTCTGATTGCTGACTTGCTACGCACATGACACAAAGTTCAGACTCACACGATTACCGCCACAGCGGAGCACATTCATCTCGGTCGTACCGCGAGCAGGCTGAAGCTGTCCGAGCTAGCCTGGAAAGTTCAAAACTCGACGAAACAAAGCGTATTTTGCTACTCCAAGGTGCGAAAAATTTAGAAATAGCTGCAGATCGTATTGATAATCCAAGAAAATCAGAAGAAGCGATTTTAAAGTTCGATATATACACGCATGAGGATGTAGTTAAAAAAGCGCGACTTCTACAAGCGGTCTCAGTTGGCGAGAAGGTTTATCTGCCATTTTGCACTCCTTTGGAACGCATTCTCCCGCTCTGCTTTGCTCGGTCTTCACTTTTCCCTGCTACTGAGCGAGAAGAGCTTGTAAAAAATATAGTCCCGGCAGAAGTAACAGAAGGTCAAAATCTTGAGACTGTCGATCGGGATGTTAAAGAAGGTTCTATATATAAAATAGAAGTTTCTTCTTCCAAGGAAAAGCAAATAACCTTAACACTAGAGGGTGGGCGCCTGTATTCATATGATCGTGCAATTTTCGCAGCATGTCTTTCTAAATATAGAGATCAGCCACTTTCTAGCGGGCCGGGCAGCCCTTGGATTGAACTTAGCTTTGGTGCCTTGGCGAATTTATGTGGAACGACTCGCGGATCAAGTAGCTACGCGGCTATGAAGGCAAGCTTGAATCGCCTTGCAAATACAAAACTTACAATTGGTCAATCATTGGGAAAGTCAAGAATTACATTAAATCCGATGATGGAGGTTAAGTTTAAATTTGATGATCAATCGCGACCTAAGAAAATTCAGTTTAGGATAGGTCAGGAGGTTGCAGAGCTTTTTGGTAGGCAATCATGGTGGCGATTTCCGCATGAGGTGTTGAAAATGCAAGACCTTGTCGGCTGGCTTGCTTCCTTTTTTGCTTCACACAAAAATCCTAGAGAGCTTCCTCTTAGTTATTTATACCGACTCTCGGGGCTTCGGTGCAAGGAGTCAGATTTCAAGACCCTGCTAACAAACGCACTTGAAAAACTGAAATCACCAAAAGTACCATCACAAGCACGTGTTGTGAGGTATGATATGTGGTCGCATTCAATCCATGGTTATGTGGTTGTATTGGTGACAACCGCAACCATGCTAAAGTCATAATCTAAAGCTCTGGATAGTCAGCATAAAGATTGAAATTTTCTTGATGTAATGTGTTGATCCGAATTTTTAGTTATTATTAAACGTAATCTGTCGATATGAGTAGGTCGTTCGATGCCTGATTGATGCCTTGGTTTTACTAAAGTTTCCGGAGGTAAAGTTACTTCCGTAGAATCGAGGCATGACCACCGAAAAAAGACTGGCTCTCGCAAGCTTGACCTTGCGAGAGCCAGCGCTAAAGCCCAAGCCAATTCCGGGGCGCCCTACGAAGCTCAACGCGCCTCAGATGCAGTCTCTGGCTGAGGCGGTGACTGACAAGACCCCATTGTGGGGCACAGCTTGGCGGTCGGATCGTGGACGCTGTCGATCCTGCGAGAGCTCATCCGGCCCCAGTTTGGTCATACCATGTCCCTGTCCTCGGTCAGTCGCGTCATGTCGCTGCTGGGCATCACGGTGCAGACGCCCCTCTACCGACATCCTCGCGGCCCTGCACAAGGTTTACAAGTAAGTCCGGCAGGTTGGTCACGTTATGCCGAATAAGTAGAAGAATGGTTTTAACGGCCTGTTGAAGATAAGCGGACGGGGGTGAAAAATTCCAAGTTGGGGAATACGATGCGTTCTAGGATCGCGCTCTTGACATCGACGTCGAGCTCGCCTTGATACTTTTTGACCACCGCTGATACCTCCCCGGCGACAATCGAGTCCTGTGCTTGGGCCAAGTTAGTCATGCTTTGGGCGTGGCCAGTTATAGACTCTGCATTCACGACCCCTAAATTTGCTGCACGGCTCAGGAGTGTTGAGCGGAATGCATGCATACCCACGATCTTTGCACCGTGTGTGTCATCGCGCAGGCCTATATCACGTAAGAACTGCCGGAACCATTTCTCAGCCTCGGTTGCTGCCCGTCCTTTGCCAGGCGAGAAACCGGGAAACAGTAGCTTTATTCCCTGCTTTTTAAGTTCGTCCACATAGTCCAGAAATCCCATCTTGATCAACTGGCTGTGAATAGGCACCTTACGTCGTGAAGATTTCGTTTTGACTGTCTTTTTGACACTGTCGGCGGCTTCAGACTGTGGGGTGATGTTCAAGTACCAGATGCCAGATCTCTCATCCTTGAGAATGTCAACCATGGGGTTCAACTGGCATAGCTCGTTGACCCGGGCACCGGTATGGAGTCCCACATGCGGCAGCCAGAACATGTGCAGTTCATCTGGCTGCTTCGCAAAGCCCGCCATCTCTGGTCCTTGGAAGAGGCGTTCCAGCTCTTGAGGAAGAAAAGCTCGCTGATGCCCTTCGCCTTCTTCGCGGCTGCCGGTGTAGCGGATCATCTCCGTAGTCAGCGTTGTCGGGAAGCCTTTGTCCTGCCAGTTTGTTCGTGCCGTGCTTAGGAATGGGGTGATCACGGCTTTATATGTACCTTCAAAGGTCGCTGGCGCCATCTCTCCTAACCCTAGGTTCGCTACCTCAAGAACCGTCAGTTTTTTCTGCCGGGCGACATCCTTCCAGCGTGGCGGCAGCTTGTTGACGACCTCAAAAAAGCGGTTGATGTCAGTTTGCCTCAGCGTGTGTATGGGCTTGTTACCCACCACCTCTTGGAACATCGGGAGTACTGCACAGACCTTTTTGTACATGGCTTCAAACTTGTCGGCTTGGTATTTGTCGATGTAGTCTTTGATGACCTCTGACAGTAGGTGCTGTTCCAGGCAGGCAGTCTTGGGCGTAGGCACGTCCTCACCTTCGTAGCGACGTAACAGCTTCTCGTTGGTCCGGATGACGGCCCTGCCGTAGGCTATGGCCAGTCGTCTGAAGTCACTGTCACCCAGTTGCTCGTCGTAACGGTGCAGGTACAGAAATTGCCTGAGCATAGGCCCCAACACCTCGATGTCACCAACCGCCACGGCCGCCTTCATTTCAGGCAGGACATCGTTGTAGGCTTGTTGGTAGTCTGCAATCTCGGAGATGTCGTAGGTGCCAGTCTCGCGCCGCTTCTCGTCGCCTGCCAGAGCCGCTGCCTCGACATGCTGGGCGATCCGGTCGATGTCTTCGGCGGTCAACTCCCTGAGCACTGTGGCTGCCTGGACATGCCGCGCCGCAAAGAAGTCTGCTTTGCGTTGCCGGAGCTTGCGCCAGTCAGCCTGTAGCTTTGCATCGGCAACGTGGAAGCGCTCTACAGCGACTCGGTAGTCGGAGGTCTTGAGAGACTTGAGGTGTTCCTTCTTGCCATCGGCCTGGAGCAGATCCTCCGGGATTCTGCGGCGATGGTAGTAGCGGCCGTTTTTGTTGTTGCGTACCAGGCCTGTGGGAAGTGGGGGCATGTCCGGCTCCTTGATGGACACCGAATCCCTTTTCGACATGTTGTGTAGCACCTTTGTGTAGAAAAACAAAGAAATAAGCCGTTGATTCTAAGGGGAATCCCATCAAATCAACGGCTTATATGCTATCTGGCGGAGAGGGCGGGATTCGAACCCGCGGTGGGGATTAGCCCACACACGCTTTCCAGGCGTGCGACTTAAACCGCTCATCCACCTCTCCGTGAAGACTCGTATTGTAGACACAAAATCCGGGCCTTTTCAAGGATGGGCAAATTTTTTCAAGCCTTGCTCGACTTGATCAGCTGCATGGCCGAGGCGACCAGGCCGGCGACCTCGTTCATGTTGCCAGGCACCACCAGCGTGGTGGTGGCCTCGGCGGCGACGCGGCTGTAGGCAGCCACTGCCTGCTCGGCGACCTTGAGCTGCACCGCCTGCTCGCCGCCCGGCGCCTGCAGCGCTGCCGCGATGCGCTCGAGCGCCTGGGCCGAGGCATTGGCCACCGCCAGGATCGCGGCGGCCTCGCCCTCGGCCTTGTTGATCGCGGCCTGCTTGTCGCCTTCCGAGCGCGCGATCGAGGCCTGGCGCTCGCCGGTGGCGATGTTGATCTGCTCCTGCTGCCGGCCTTCCGACGCAGCGATCAGCGCGCGCTTCTCGCGCTCGGCGGTGATCTGGGCCTGCATCGCATGCAGGATCTCGGCCGGCGGCGTCAGGTCCTTGATCTCGTAGCGCAGCACCTTGACGCCCCAGTTGAGCGCGGCCTCATCGATCGCAGCCACCACCTGGGCGTTGATGATCTCGCGCTCCTCGAAGGTCTTGTCGAGCTCGAGCTTGCCGATCACGCTGCGCAGCGTGGTCTGTGCCAGCTGCGTGATCGCCATCACGTAGTTGGAGCTGCCGTAGCTCGCGCGCATCGGGTCGGTGACCTGGAAATACAGGATGCCGTCGACCTGCAGCTGGGTGTTGTCCTTGGTGATGCAGATCTGGCTCGGCACGTCGAGCGGGATTTCCTTCAGGCTGTGCTTGTAGGTCACCTCGTCGATGAAGGGCAGCACGAAGTTGAGCCCCGGCGCCAGCGTGCCGGCGTACTTTCCGAGCCGCTCCTTGACCCAGGCATTCTGTTGCGGAACGATCTTGATCGACTTGATCGTGAAGATGACGGCGAGGACGAACAGGGCGAAGGCGATTTCCATGACGGGCTTTCTAGTGGGGTAGGGCTTGCACGATCAGGTGGCTGCCGCGCACGGCCACGATGCGGTAGCGGCCGGGGGCTGGCGGGGTTGAGTCGGTGCCGGCAGCCGACTCGGCCTCGGCGAGCTCGACCATCCATTCGGCGCCCCGGTGCCTGACGGTCGCGCTGGCGTCGGCATTCCAGCGCTCGACCCGGACCAGCTGGCCGATGTCGAGGTTGAGGTCGGCGCTCGCCGCGCTGTCCTCGGTGCCCGGGGCCGGGCGGGCGCGCCGGCTCCAGAGCAGCACCGCGCCACCGCCGATCAGCGCCGCAGCCGTCAGCTGCCAGGCCAGTCCGGCGCCCAGATGGGCGGCCAGCGCGCCTGCCGCCAGCCCTATGCCGAGCATCAGCAGGTAGAAGCTGCCGCTGAGCAGCTCCAGCGCCACCGCGGCGGCGGTCAGCAGCCACCAGAGGGTTGAATCGCTCATGCCGCGACCTTGGCCTGGAGCGGCGGCGGCCCGGCCTCTCCGGCTGGGGAGACTGAATTTGAGAGGAAACGGCCCATGCGCTGCTTGACTGTCATTGAATTTCCTTACACTTGGCGCCATCACGCGATGGGGCGGGGCCTCGTCGCGGGCAAGCTGTGCCACCGCAGACCGGTGCACTTATCCATTTGGCGCCCATCGGTATATATACGCCCCATGAAATTCCGCTTCCCGATTGTCATTATTGACGAAGACTACCGTTCGGAGAACGCCTCCGGCCTGAGCATCCGCTCGCTGGCACAGGCGATCGAGGCCGAGGGCTTCGAGGTGCTCGGTGTGACCAGCTACGGCGACCTGAGCCAGTTCGCCCAGCAGCAAAGCCGCGCCAGCGCCTTCATCCTGTCGATCGACGACGAGGAGTTCACGCCCGGCCCGGATCTCGACCCGGCGGTGCTGAACCTGCGCGCCTTCATCCAGGAGGTGCGGCGCAAGAACCTGGACGTGCCGATCTATATCTACGGCGAGACCAAGACCAGCCGCCACCTGCCCAACGACATCCTGCGCGAACTGCATGGCTTCATCCACATGCACGAGGACACGCCGGAGTTCATGTCCAAGCACATCATCCGCGAGGCCAAGTCCTACCTCGAGGGCATCCAGCCACCGTTCTTTAAGGCGCTGCTCGACTACGCCGAGGACGGCTCCTACTCCTGGCATTGCCCGGGCCACTCGGGTGGCGTGGCCTTCCTGAAGTCGCCAGTGGGCCAGATGTTCCACCAGTTCTTCGGCGAGAACATGCTGCGCGCCGACGTCTGCAACGCGGTCGAGGAACTCGGCCAGTTGCTCGACCACAACGGCGCCATCGGCGAGAGCGAGCGCAACGCGGCGCGCATCTTCAACGCCGACCACTGCTTCTTCGTCACCAACGGCACCTCGACCTCGAACAAGATGGTCTGGCACCACACGGTCGCGCCTGGCGACGTGGTGGTGGTCGACCGCAACTGCCACAAGTCCAACCTGCACGCGATCATCATGACCGGGGCCATTCCCGTGTTCCTGAAGCCGACGCGCAACCACTGGGGCATCATCGGTCCGATCCAGCAAAGCGAGTTCGACCCCGAGGCGATCAAGGCCAAGATCCGCGCCAACCCGCTGCTCAAGGGCGTCGATGCCGAGACCGTCAAGCCGCGCATCCTGACCCTGACCCAGTCGACCTACGATGGCGTGCTCTACAACACCGAGACCATCAAGGGCATGATCGACGGCTATGTCGAGAACCTGCATTTCGACGAGGCCTGGCTGCCGCACGCGGCCTTCCATCCCTTCTATGGCTCCTTCCACGCCATGGGGCGCAAGCGCGCGCGTCCGCAGAACACCATGGTCTATTCGACCCAGTCGATCCACAAGCTGCTCGCCGGCATCAGCCAGGCCAGCCATGTGCTGGTGCAGGAGTCGCAGAACACCAAGCTCGACCGCAACCTGTTCAACGAGTCCTACCTGATGCACACCAGCACCAGCCCGCAGTACAGCATCATCGCGAGCTGCGACGTGGCCGCGGCGATGATGGAGCCCCCGGGCGGCACCGCGCTGGTCGAGGAGAGCATTGCCGAGGCGCTCGACTTCCGCCGCGCGATGCGCAAGGTCGACGAGGAGTTCGGCGCCGACGACTGGTGGTTCCAGGTCTGGGGTCCGGACGAGCTGGCCGATGAGGGCATCGGCGAGGCGCGCGACTGGGTGCTCAAGCGCACCGACAGCGAGGGCGTGCAGCCGGTCGATGGCGAGGAGGCCTGGCACGGCTTTGGCGACATGGCGCCCGGCTTCAACATGCTCGATCCGATCAAGGCGACCATCGTCACGCCGGGCCTGAACATGAACGGCGACTTTGCCGCCACCGGCATCCCGGCCAGCATCGTGACCAAGTTCCTGGCCGAGCACGGCGTGGTGGTCGAGAAGACCGGCCTCTACAGCTTCTTCGTGATGTTCACCATCGGCATCACCAAGGGCCGCTGGAACACGCTGCTGACCGCGCTGCAGCAGTTCAAGGACGACTACGACCGCAACCAGCCGATGTGGCGCATCCTGCCCGAGTTCTGCCAGAAGCACCGCCGCTACGAGAAGATGGGCCTGCGCGACCTGTGCCAGTATGTGCACGAGATGTATGCCAAGTACGACATCGCGCGCCTGACCACCGACATGTACCTGAGCGAGCTCGAGCCGGCGATGACGCCGACCGACGCCTTCGCCCAGATCGCGCGCAAGAACACCGACCGGGTGGCGATCGATGACCTGGCGGGCCGCATCACGGTCGGCCTGGTCACGCCTTACCCGCCGGGCATCCCGCTCTTGATCCCGGGCGAGGTGTTCAACCAGAAGATCGTCGACTACCTGAAGTTCTCGCGCGAGTTCAACGAGCGCTGCCCGGGCTTCGAGACCGACATCCACGGCTTGGTGGTCGAGGAGGGCGATGATGGCAAGAAGCGCTATTTCGCCGACTGCGTGCGGCTTTCTTGAACTAGATCAATACGCCGTCCGCCGGACGGCGTAAAAATGCAGCTTTTACCAGGAGTCAACATGTTTCCCGAATACCGCGAACTGATCACCCAGCTCAAGACCAGCGACCACCATTTCTCGCGCCTGTTCGACAAGCACAACGAGATCGACCAGCAGATCAAGAACATGGAGTCGCATGTCGCTCCTGGCACCCAGGTCGAGATCGAGAACCTGAAGAAGGAAAAGCTCGCGCTCAAGGACGAGCTCTACGTGATCCTCAAGAAGGCCTCGCAGGCCTGACGGGCTCCCCGCTCCAGCCATGAAAAAAACCCGCCTTGGCGGGTTTTTTGCTGCCGGTGGCTGGCTGGCCGTTTCAGGCGGGCAGCTTGACCGCTGCCTGCCCGAAGAAGCGCAGCGGCCGATCAGGCGATCTGTGCGCTGTCGCGGCTGACGCCGGCGGTCGAGCTGAAGCCGCAATCGACATAGGAGATCTCGGCGGTCATGCCCGAGGCCAGGTCCGACAGCAGGAAGGCGGCGACGTTGCCGACCTCCTCGATCGTGACGTTGCGGCGCAACGGTGCGGCCGCCGCGCCCATGCCGAGCAGCTTGCCGAAGTCCTTGATGCCGCTGGCCGCCAGGGTCTTGACCGGGCCGGCGCTGATGCCGTTGACGCGGATGCTGCGGCCGTCGGGCAGGGTGCCCAGGGCCTCGGCCAGGTAGCGCACGCTGGCTTCCAGGCTGGCCTTGGCCAGGCCCATGGTGTTGTAGTGCGGGATGGTGCGCACCGCGCCCAGGTAGGTCAGCGTCAGCAGCGCGGACTTGTCGTTCAGGTAGGGCTTGGCGGCCTTGGCCATGCCGGGGAAGCTGTAGGCGCTGATGTCGTGCGCGATCCGGAACGCCTCGCGGCTCAGGCCGTCGAGGAAGTCGCCCGCGATCGCCTCGCGCGGCGCGAAGCCGATGCTGTGCACGAAGCCGTCGAAGGTCGGCCAGTGGGCCGACAGGTCCTTGAACATCTTTTCGATCTGCTCGTCGCTGCCGACGTCGCAGTCGAACACCAGCTTGGAGTCGAATTCGGCCGCGAACTCGCAGATGCGGTCCTTGAAGCGCTCACCGACGTAGCTGAAGGCCAGCTCGGCGCCTTGCGCGTGGCAGGCCTTGGCGATGCCATAGGCAATGGAACGGTTGGACAGCAGACCAGTGATCAGCAATTTCTTGCCAGCGAGAAAACCCATGAGTCAATCTCCAGAAAATCTTGGGCAGAATTGTCTCATGCGTTTACCCCTCTTGCGGCTGGGGCTGTCGAGTTTGCTCCTGTGCGCCTGCCTGCCGGTGCTGGCGGCCCATGGCTGGGCCCAGTTCGGCGAGCTCAAGTACCCGGCCGGCTTTGCCCATTTCGACTATGTCGAGCCGAACGCGCCCAAGGGCGGCGAGATCGCGCTGGTGCCGCCCACCCGCGTGAGCCAGTTCGACAAGTTCAATCCCTTCACGCTCAAGGGGACGGCGCCGCCCGGCCTCAACGCGTTGCTGCTCGAGACCCTGTTGACCGGCTCGCTCGACGAGCCCAACGCCGGCTACGGCCTGCTGGCCGACGATGTCAGCGTGGCCGCCGACGGCCTGTCGGCGACCTTCAGGCTCCACCCGAAAGCGCGCTTCCACAATGGCGACCCGGTGCTGGCCGCCGATGTCAAGCATTCCTTCGACAGCCTGACCGGTCCGCAGGCCGCGCCGCAGTTCCGCAGCTATTTCGCCGATGTGCGGCGCGCCACGGTGCTCGGCGAGCGCCTGCTGCGCTTCGATTTCGCGCGCGCCAGCGCCGAGCTGCCGCTGATCGCGGGCAGCCTGCCGGTGTTCAGCCGCCAATGGGGCCTGCTGGACGGGCAGCGTCAGCCGCTCGACCGCATCGTCGCCGAGCCGCCGATCGGCTCCGGTCCCTACCGGCTCGAGAGCCGGGGCTTCGGGCGCGATGTCAGCTACCGGCGCGATCCGAACTGGTGGGCGGCCGACCTCAATGTGCGCCGCGGCATGTACAACTTCGACCGCATCACCTACCGGCTCTACCAGGACAGCACGGCCCAGCTCGAGGCCTTCAAGGCTGGCGAGTTCGACTACATCCAGGCCTTCATCGCGCGCGAATGGGCCAGGGCCTACCAGGGCCGGCCCTTCGAGCGCGGCCTGCTGGTCAAGGAGGAGCTCGTGCATGGCAATGCGGGCGACTTCCAGGGCTTCTTGTTCAACAGCCGTTTGCCGAAGTTCAGCGACCCGCGCGTGCGCGAGGCGATCGGCCTGGCGCTGGACTTCGAGTGGATGAACCGCCAGCTGTTCTTCAATGCCTATACCCGGGTGCGCGGCTATTTCGTCGCCAGCGACTTCGAGGCCCGCGGCCTGCCGGGCGCCGACGAGCTCGCGCTGCTGGCACCCTGGCGCAGCCGGCTGCCGGCGGCCGTCTTCGAGCAGCCGGTGCCGCTGCCGCCCGTGACCAGCCTGGACCCGGATTCGGGCCAGATGCTGCGCGACCACCTGCGGCGCGCGCGCGACCTGCTGGCGCAGGCCGGCTGGACCTACCGCGACGGCGCCTTGCGCAACGTGCGCGGCGAGCCGTTCACGATCGAGTTCGTCGACAGCAGCGGCGCGCTGGGGCGGGTCTTCACGCCTTTTGCCAGGAACCTCGAGAAGCTCGGCATCGCGGCCCGGCACAAGGTGGTCGATTTCGCGCTGCTGCAAAAGCGCCTGGACCAGTTCGACTTCGAGCTGATCAGCAGCCGGACCGTCGGCAGCGAGGCGCCCGGCGCCGAGCTGCTCGAGCGCTTCGGCTCGCGCGCGGCCGGCATCGAGGGCTCGTCCAACCTGATGGGGGTGCGCGACCCGGTGGTCGACGCGCTGATCGAGCGCGCCGTGGCCGCGCGCCGGCGCCCGGAGCTGGTCGCGGCGCTGCGCGCGCTCGACCGCGTGCTGCGCCACGGCCACTATGCGCTGCCGCACTGGTATGGCAGCGTGCACCGCATCGCCTGGCGCGCGGGTCGCTTCGAGCGGCCGGGTCGGCTGCCGCGCTACTATCAGCCCGAGGCCTGGGTGCTCTCGACCTGGTGGGCCAGTCCGGCCAACCGGGCCGGGCGCTGAGCGGCCACGGGATTTCCTGCCATGTTGAACTACCTCATCAAGCGGCTGCTGCTGATGGTGCCGACCCTGTTCGGCGTGCTGCTGCTGACCTTCGTCGTGATCCAGTTCGTGCCGGGCGGTCCGGTCGAGCAGATGGTCGCCCAGCTGCAGGGCCGCGACAGCGGCGGCGAAGGCGCTGCCGTGGCGGGCGCCGGCTACCGCGGGCGCCAGGGGGTGGACGCCGAGCGCATCGCCGAGATCGAGCGCCTGTACGGCTTCGACAAGCCGGCGCCCGAGCGCTTCCTGCGCATGCTGGGCCAGTTCGCCCGCTTCGACCTGGGACAGAGCTTCTATCACCAGCAGGATGTCTGGTCCCTGGTGCGCTCCAAGCTGCCGGTCTCGATCAGCCTCGGGCTGTGGACCTTCCTGCTGACCTATTCGGTGTCGGTGCCGCTGGGCATTGCCAAGGCGGTGCGCGCCGGCAGCCGCTTCGATACCGTGACCTCGATCCTGGTGCTGGCCGGCTACGCGATTCCGGGCTTCGTGCTCGGCGTGCTGTTGCTGGTGGTGTTTGGCGGCCAGCTGCAGTGGTTTCCGCTGCGCGGGCTGACCTCGGCCAACTGGGAAACGCTCGGCTGGGGCGCCAGGGTAGTCGACTACCTGTGGCATGTCACGCTGCCGGTGACGGCCAGCGTGCTGGGTGCCTTCGCGGTCACGACCCTGCTGACGCGCAACGCCATGCTGGAAGAGATCGGCAAGCAGTATGTGCTGACCGCGCGCGCCAAGGGACTGGGCGAGCGCCAGCTGCTGACCCGCCATGTGCTGCGCAACGCGCTGATCCCGATCGTGACCGGCTTTCCGGCCGCCTTCGTCGGCGCCTTCTTCACCGGCTCGCTGCTGATCGAGACCCTGTTCTCGCTCGACGGCCTCGGGCTGCTGAGCTACGAGAGCGTGCTGCGGCGCGACTACCCCGTCGTGCTCGGCACGCTGTATCTGTTCACGCTGATCGGTCTGTTGACCAAGCTGGTGAGCGACCTCTGCTATCTGTGGGTGGACCCGCGTGTCAAGTTCGACTGATCAACTGGCTGCCGATGGCGCTGCGCCGGCCGGCCCCTGGCGCCTGGCCTGGCGCCGTTTCCGTGCCCATCGCCTGGGCTGGTTCAGCCTGTGGCTGTTTTCGCTGCTGTTTGTGTTGAGCCTGGGCGCCGAGCTGATCTCGAACGACCGGCCGCTGCTGCTGCGCTACCAGGGGCAGTGGTATGTGCCGGTGCTGCAGGACCTGCCCGAGACCCGCTTCGGCGGCGACTTCGACACCCCGACCGACTACCTCGACCCCTTCATCGAGCGCCAGCTCGGGCAGCCGGGCAACTGGGTGCTGCGCGCGCCGAACCGTTATCACCATGGCACCATCAACTACTTCGCGCGCGAGCCGCATCCGGCGCCGCCCTCGGCCGAGAACTGGCTCGGCACCGACGACCGCGGCCGCGACCTGTTCGCGCGCCTGCTGTACGGCTTTCGGCTCTCGGTGCTGTTCGCGCTCGCGCTGACCGCCTCCGGCGTGCTGCTCGGGCTGGTGGCCGGCGCGATCCAGGGCTATTTCGGCGGCGGCACCGATCTGCTGCTGCAGCGCCTGATCGAGGTCTGGAGCGCGTTGCCCGAGCTCTATCTGCTGATCATCTTCTCGGCGCTGTTCGAGCCCAGCGTGGGCTTGCTGCTGTTGCTGCTGAGCCTGTTCGGCTGGATGGGCCTGAGCGACTATGTGCGGGCCGAGTTCCTGCGCAACCGCCAGCTCGACTATGTGCGCGCGGCGCGTGCGCTCGGGCTCGGGCCCTGGCCGCTGATCTGGCGCCATCTGCTGCCCAACAGCCTGACTCCAGTCGTGACCTTCCTGCCGTTCCGCATGAGCGCGGCCATCCTGGCGTTGACCTCGCTCGACTTCCTGGGCCTCGGGGTGCCGCCGGGCACGCCTTCGCTGGGCGAGCTGCTGGCCCAGGGCAAGGCCAATCTTGATGCCTGGTGGATCACGCTCTCTACCTTCGTGCTGCTCGTGACCACGCTGCTGCTGTTGACCTTCATGGGCGACGCCTTGCGCGACGCGCTCGATCCGCGCAGGGCCCGGCCATGAAAGCGCCTGCCATGGAGGATCAAGCGCTGACAGCGGATGCGGGGCTGGCCGCGCAGCCGCCCCTGCTCGAGGTGCAGGGCCTGCGCGTCAGCCTGGGCGGGCGCGAGGTGGTGCACGGCATCGACTTCAGCCTGCAGCCGGGAGAGAAGCTGGCCATCGTCGGCGAGTCAGGGTCGGGCAAGACGGTCTCGGCGCTGAGCCTGCTGCGCCTGCTGCCGCAGGCCCGCCTGGCGGGATCGGTCCGGCTGCAGGGGCGCGAGCTGCTGACGCTGGCCGAGCCCGAGCTGCGCCGGCTGCGCGGCAGCGCGGTCGCCTATGTGTTCCAGGAGCCGATGAGTGCGCTCAACCCGCTGCTGACCCTGGGCCAGCAGATCGCCGAAGTGCTGCAGCTGCACCGCGGGCTGGTCGGGGCGGCGGGGGGGGCGCGCGTGCTGGAATTGCTGGCGTCGGTCGGCCTGCCCGATCCGCTGGCCCAGGCACGCGCCTATCCGCACCAGCTCAGCGGCGGCCAGCGCCAGCGCGCGCTGATCGCGATGGCGCTGGCCAGCGAGCCGCGGCTGCTGGTGGCCGACGAGCCGACCACAGCGCTCGACGCCAGCTTGCGGCTGCAGATGCTGGCCCTGCTCGACGAGATGCGGCTGCGCCTGGGGCTGGCGGTGCTGATCATCACCCATGACCTGAACCTGGTGCGGCGCTTTGCCGACCGGGTGCTGGTGATGAAGGATGGCCTCGTGGTCGAGCAGGGCACGGTCGAGGCGGTCTTTGCCGCCCCGCGCCAGGCCTATACCCGGACCTTGCTGGACAGCCTGCCCAGGCGCGAGCTGGCGCCGCTCGATCCCGCGACCCAAGCGACTCTGGCCGGCCAGCCGGCCTGCCTCGAGGCGGAGGCGCTGCAGGTGTCCTACCCGGTGGCGCTGCCCGGCTGGCGCGGCTGGTTCCGGCGTGGTCGCCATGCGGCGCTCGAAGGCGTCGATCTGCAGCTGCCGGCCGGCCAGACCCTGGGCGTGGTCGGCGAATCGGGTTCGGGCAAGACCACGCTGGCGCTGGCGGCGCTGGGCCTGCTGCCGCACCAGGGCCGCTTGCGTGTGCTGGGCCAGGACTGGCTCGAGTTGCCGCGGGCGCAGCAGCGTCGGCTGCGCCGGCGGGTGCAGGTCGTGTTCCAGGACCCCTATGCCTCGCTGTCGCCGCGCCTGACGCTCGAGCAGGTCGTCGCCGAGGGCCTGCAGGTGCACGAGCCGGGCCTGTCGCGCGAGCAGCGCCTGCTGCGCGTGCTCGCCGCCCTGCGCGAGGTCGGCCTGCTGGCCGGGCTGGCGCCGGCCGAGGAGCAGGCCTGGCTGCAGCGCTATCCGCACGAGTTCTCGGGTGGCCAGCGCCAGCGCATCGCGATCGCGCGCGCGCTGGTCATCGAGCCGCAGCTGATCGTGCTCGACGAGCCGACCAGCGCGCTCGACGTCACGGTGCAGCAGCAGGTGATCGCGCTGCTGCTGCGCCTGCAGCGCGAGCGCGGCCTGAGCTATCTGCTGATCACCCACGACCTGGCGGTGGTCTGGGCCATGGCGCACCAGGTCACGGTGCTCAGGGCGGGCCAGCTGGTGGAGCAGGGCGATGCCGAGTCGGTGCTGCGCTCCCCGCGCATGTCCTATACCCGCAGCCTCGTCCAGGCCTCGGGCCTGTGATCCAATCGGGGCTGTCACCCTCACAATCAACCATCCGATGAACGACAAGCTTGCCCGCGTGTCACCGGTGTCCCGCGTGACACTGGCCTCTCCCTTGTTCTGGCTTGGCCGGGGCTGGCGCGATTTCGTGCGCCACCCCTTGCCGGGCCTGCTCCACGGCCTGGGCGTCAGCCTGTTTGGCGCCTTGCTCTATCTGCTGGCCGAGCACCATTTCGGCCTGCTGGTGGGTGCCTTCTCCGGCTTCCTGCTGGTCGCGCCGGTGCTGGCCACCGGCCTGTATGCGGTCAGCCGCGAGCTCGAGCGCGACCGGCTCATGAGCCTGTCCGAGCTGGTCGCGCTCTGGCGTGGCCGCGACCCGCGCCTGGTCAGCTTCGGCCTCTGGCTGGGCCTGGCCGGCACCTGCTGGGTCCTGACCTCGGCCAGCCTGCTGGTCCTGCTCGCGCCGGCGCCGATCGACACCGTGGTCGACTTCCTGCGCCATGTCGTGCTGTCGGAGTCGCCCTTCCTGTTCGAGCTCTGGATGCTGCTCGGTGGCCTGCTGGCCGCGCCCATCTTTGCCTCCAGCGTCATGACCCTGCCGATGCTGCTGGATGGCGACTGCTCGATGTCGGACGCCGTGCGCGCGAGCTGGCGCGCGGTGGCCGACCAGCCGCTGGTGCTGGCCTTCTGGGCCAGCCTGATCGCCGGCCTGGTCATCGTGGGCCTGCTGAGCTTCCTGCTCGGCCTGCTGGTGCTGGTGCCGCTGCTCGGTCACGCGAGCTGGCACGCCTACCGCGACCTCAGCGCCGTGGCGGCCCAGGCTGCGAAGGGGCGCTGAAGATGGACAACTCATTGTTCGGCCTGACCGAGGACCAGATCGCCGAGTTCGGCCTGACCTTCGGCGTCGCCGCCTTCATCATCTTCATGCTGTTCATCGTGTTCAACCTGGCACGCGAGTCCAAGGCCGGCAAGTTCGGCACCTTCGTGCTGTTTCTCGTGCTGTCCTTTGGCATGCTGGGCTTCATTGCCAAGAATGTGATTCAATGGTTCATCCACATCTAAGCGCCATTTCCGGCATTCGCCTGCACCATGACGCCAAGCCTGCCGACCCTCGTGCCATCGGCCTCGTCCGAGCCAGGAGACCGCTTGCCGCCTGATACCCTGCCAGTCAGTCTGGTCAATGCGGTGCGTGCCAGCAGCGAGGACCTGCGCGCCGCGCTCGAGTGGCAGTCACGGCTCAAGCCGATGCCGATCGGCGAGGCCTTGCTGGGCCTGGCCAAGATCACGCCCGAGCAGCTCTCCGAGGCCCTGCACCGCCAGTCCCTGACCAAGGGCATGCCGCTGGGCCAGATCCTGCTCGACATGGGCCTGGTCACCACCGCCGACCTGCAGCTCGCGCTGGTGACCAAGATGGGCTATCCCTTCGTCGACCTCAAGCGCTTTCCGATCGATACCGCCGCGCTGCGCCGGGTGCCGGCTGCCACGGCCTCCCGCCTGCGGGTCCTGCCGCTGATGGAGTGGCAATCCACCCTGGTGGTGGCGATGGCCGATCCGCTGCAGTTCCGCATCCTCGAGGAGCTCGAGTTCACCAGCCAGCGCAAGGTCAGGCCGGTGGTCACGACCAGCACCGATTTGCCGGCCCAGATCGCCAAGGCCTATCGCGGCATCGGCATGGCCGACCAGCTGGCGCTGCAGGAGTCGGCGCCGCGCGCCGAGCGCGAGCGACCAGCCGCCCCGCTGGCTGCCTCCGAGCAGGATGCCTGGATGCTCGCGGCAGAGCTGACCGGCGGCGACAGCAAGCCCGAGCAGGAGGAAAAGCCGCTCGAGCAGTCGGACAACACCCTGGTGCGGCTGATCAACTCGATGATCACCGAGGCCTATCACCAGCGCGCCTCCGACATCCACATCGAGCCCTATCCCGGGCGCGAGAAGGTGGCGATCCGCTTTCGCATCGACGGCGAGCTGCGCCCCTACCTGGAGCTGCCGCCGAGCTACCGCAACGCGCTGATCGCCCGCATCAAGATCATGTCCGAGCTCGACATCTCCGAGCGGCGCAAGCCCCAGGACGGCAAGATCGCCTTCGCCAAGTACGGTGGCCTGCCGCTGGAGCTGCGCGTGGCCACGATCCCGACCGCGCATGGGCTCGAGGACATCGTGATGCGTCTGCTGACCGCCTTCCGGGTGGTGCCGCTCGAGGCACTCGAGCTCGCGCCCGACAAGCTCGAGCAGCTGCAGCAGCTCATCGAGCGCCCCAACGGCCTGTTCCTCTGCGTCGGGCCGACCGGCTCGGGCAAGACCACCACGCTGCACTCGCTGCTGCAGCGGCTCAACCGACCCAACCGCAAGATCTGGACCGCCGAGGACCCGGTCGAGATCACCCAGCATGGCCTGCGCCAGATCCAGGTCCATCCGCGCATCGGCTGGACCTTTGCCGCGGCGCTGCGCTCGCTGCTGCGCGCCGATCCGGACGTGATCATGGTCGGCGAGGTGCGCGACCCCGAGACCGCCGAGATGGCGATCGAGGCCTCGCTGACCGGCCACCTGGTGCTGTCGACCCTGCACACCAACTCGGCCGCCGACACCATCGTGCGGCTCAACGACCTCGGGGTCGACAGTTTTTCCTTTGCCGACTCGCTGCAAGGCATCCTGGCGCAGCGCCTGGTGCGCAAGCTGTGCACCAGCTGCCGGCAATCGCGTCCGATGCTGGCACCGCGCCTGCGCGAGATCACCGAGGACTACCAGCGCGCCTTGCCGCCGGGCCATGAACTGCGCGACACCCAGGCCCTGCACGAGCAATGGCGGCAACGCCATGCCAAGGGCGGCATGCTGCAGGACTATCACGCCCCCGGCTGCGACCATTGCGGCAGTACCGGCTACATGGGGCGGCTGGCCTTGCACGAGCTGCTGATCGCGACCCCGGGCGTGCGTCAGCTGGTGCAAAAGCGCGCGCGGCCGGCCGAGATCCTGGCCCTGGCCTTGAGCGAGGGCATGCGCTCGCTGCGCCAGGACGGCATCGAGAAGGTGCTGGCCGGACTGACCTCGCTGGCCGAGGTCAGGGCCTCGACCAACGACTGAGCGCTTGCGGGCGGCTGGCCCGGCCCGGCCCGCCCCGGGGAGGGGTCAACGACGCAGCGTCAGCGCGCCGGGGTTGACGATCTGGCTCGGCTGGCCGTGCAGGAAGTTGACCACATTGTCGAAGGCGGCAGTGAAATAGGTCTCGTAGCTGTCGCGCTCGACATAGCCGATATGCGGCGTGCAGACGCAGTTCTCGAGCCGCAGCAGCGCATGGCCCTGCAGGATGGGCTCGGATTCGAACACATCGACCGCGGCCATGCCAGGCCGGCCGCGGTTGAGCGCCGCGACCAGCACATCGGGCTGCAGCAGCTCGGCGCGCGAGGTGTTGACCAGCAGCGCGGTCGGCTTCATCAGCGACAGGTCTTCCAGCGAGATGCAGCCCTGGGTCTGCTCGCCCAGGCGCAGGTGCAGGCTCAGCACGTCGCAGGTGGCGAACAGCTGGGCCTTGGAGTCGGCGGTCTCGTAGCCATCGGCCCGGGCATGCTGGCGCGCCGATTCGCTGCCCCAGACCAGCACCCGCATGCCGAAGGCGCGGCCATAGCCCGCCACGATGCGGCCGATGCGGCCATAGCTCCAGATGCCCAGCGTCTTGCCGGCCAGCACCTGGCCGAGGCCGAAGTTGCTCGGCATCGACGCTGACCGGAGTCCCGACTGCTGCCAGGCGCCATGCTTGAGGTTGGCCACGTACTGCGGAATGCGGCGCATCGCGGCCAGGATCAGCGCCCAGGTCAGCTCGGCCGGCGCGATCGGCGAGCCCAGGCCCTCGGCGACCGCCACCCCATGCTCGGTGCAGGCCGCCAGGTCGATATGGTTGCCGATCCGCCCGGTCTGCGCGATCAGCTTCAGGCGCGGCAGCTTCTCGACCAGCTGGCGGCTGATCGGCGTGCGGTCACGGATCAGCACCAGGATGTCGGCGTCGCGCAGCCGCACCGCGAGCTGTCCCACCCCCTTGACGGTGTTGGTGAACACCTTGACGGTATAGGGCTCCAGTTTGCTGGCGCATTGCAGCTTGCGGACGGCGTCCTGGTAGTCGTCTAGTATCACGATGTTCATGGCCGATATTGTGCCGGCAGATCGGCCCTCCACGCCGGTCCCTCCTGTCGTGCGGCCTTAATATCGCTGGCATGAGTCAACCCCTTCAATCCGGCGCCTCCGAGGCGCTGATCTGGCGCACCGACGCGACCGTCATGGCCCTGGTCGGGCTCGCGCACGCGATGTCGCATTTCTCCCACCTGCTGCTGCCGGGCCTGTTTCCCTTCCTGCAGCGCGACTTCGGCCTGTCGTTTTCCGAGCTCGGCGGGCTGATGACGCTGTTCTTCGCCGTCTCGGGGCTGGGCCAGGCCCTGTCGGGCTTTGTCGTCGACCGGGTCGGCGCGCGCCCGGTGCTGTTTGGCTCGATCGTGCTGTTCATGGGCGCAGCCCTGTCGGCGGCGCTGGCCCAGGGCTATGCCGGCCTGCTGCTGTCGGCGCTGCTCGCCGGCCTGGGCAATGCCCCCTTCCACCCGGTCGATTTCTCGATCCTGAACCAGCGCGTGTCGGCGCCGCGCCTCGGCCACGCCTACAGCATGCACGGCTTGTCGGGCAACCTGGGCTGGGCGCTGAGCTCGGCCCTGCTGGTCGGTGTGGCGGCCTCGAGCAACTGGCGCCTGGCCTGCCTGGCCGCCTTGCTGCTGTACGCGGTGGTGCTGGCGCTGCTGGTCTGGCAACGCCAGCACCTGGCGACGGTGGCGGCCGCCCCGAGGCCGGCTGCTCCGGTGGGCCGGGGCGCCCGCAGGGCTGACGGCAGGCCGGCCGTCGAGGGCGAGTTCGATTTCCTGCGCCTGCCCGTGGTCTGGTGGTGCTTTGCCTTCTTCCTGCTGACCACCATGACGCTGGCCGTGGTGCACACCTTCTCGGTCTCGATCCTGCGCGCGCTGCATGGCGTGAGCCTGCAGGCGGCCTCGACCACGCTGACGGCCTACATGCTGTGCGGTGCCGCCGGCATGCTGGCCGGCGGCTTCATCGCCGCGCGCGCCAGGCGCAGCGAGCAGGTCGTGGCGGTTTGCATGAGCGGCGGTGCCTTGCTGCTGCTGTTGTGTGCCAGCGGCTGGCTCGGCGCGACCGGCACCATGGTGGCCCTGGCCGCGACCGGAGCGGCGGTCGGCATCGGCGGCCCGAGCCGCGACATGATGATCAAGCGCGCAACTCCGCCTGGCGCGACCGGCCGCATCTACGGCACCGTCTATTCGGGCCTGGATGCCGGCCTGGCGCTGTCGCCGCTGCTGTTCGGTACCCTGATGGACCATGGTCATTACGAGGCCACGCTGGCGGCTGCCGGCCTGGTGCTCCTTCTCGCGGTATTCGTGGCGCTCGGGGTGGGGCGGCGCACGCTGGCGCGGGCCTGAGCCAGGCGGCCCCGCGCGCCGCGGCAGCAGCAGCGGATAGCGACAGGCATGAAAAAACCGACCCTGGGGTCGGTTTCTTGCTTGAATCGCGAGCTGCTCAGGACAGGTGCTCGTTGATCAGCTTGGTCATCTCGAACATCGAGACCTGATCCTTCTTGAAGATCGGCTTGAGCTTGGCGTCGGCATTGATGTTGCGACGGTTGGCGCTGTCTTGCAGGTCGTGCTTCTTGATGTATTCCCAGACCTTCTTGGTGACTTCGGTGCGCGGCAGGGCAGCAGCACCCACGATGGCTGCGAGCGCGGCGCTGGGCGTCATGGCCTTCATGAACGCGGCGTTCGGGGTGCGCTTGGCGGCGGGCGCAGCAACAGCTGTCTGGGTGGGGGCTTTCTTTGCAGTTGCCATAGAGCAAATCCTTGTGGAGGTTGATTCTGTTTCCGCGGGCAGCAGGGCTGCGAGCGAGTGGTGGAATGCTAAACGCAAAGCAGGGCTTTTCCTAGCCGACCCGGGGCAAATCCGGGATTTTTTGCCCTGGCAATGGCGCTTCGAGCGGCGGCTGCACCAGGGTGGCAGGCCTGCAAGACCGATTGGCCAATGGCAGGCCAAGCCGCACGTCATCGGTGCGGTCCAGGTCTGGGGCAGAGGGAGGGGCAGGCAGGCCGCTGGGCTGGGCGCACAGGCCGAAAATGAGGGTGTCTGCTGCCAAGCCGGACCGTCATCCTGAACGGAGGGGTTCAGGGGGGCGAGGGCAACGCAGCTTCGGGTTCATCTGACGCGAGACGCTCGCACCAGCTGCGCAATGTACCAAGCCCGGGCTCAGAGAGCATTGGTTCAAGGAAATATAAAGCCCGACCATGGCAGCAGACAGCCCCATTGTAAGGGCAAAACCGGCCTTGGTGTGCCGGTCTTCAGCGCGTCGCCGGCTCCGGGCTGTCGTTGCTCGCCAGGGCCTGGTCGAGCCGCTCGAGCAGGCTGCCGAGGCGTTGCTGGTGGCTGGCCTCGGCCTGGCCCTGGCCGAGCTCGTGGGCGATGTTGAGGCAGGCCAGCACGGCGATGCGGTCGCGCGACTTGATGCGGCCGGCGTCGCGGATCGCGCACATGGTGGCATCGACCTTGTCGACGGCGTCTTGCAGGGCGGCCGCTCCCCCCTCGGGGCAGGACAGGGTGTAGCTCTGTCCCATGATCTGGACCTCGAGCTTCTGACTGGCGTTGCGCTGGCTCATTCTTCGTCTCCCACGGGAAGCGGCAGTTGTTCAAGCAGGGCATCCAGTCGCCCGGTGGCGAGCTGCAGGCGCTGGCGCAGCGCGTCGCGCTCCTGCCCGAGCTGCTCGAGCTCGCGTTCGAGCTCGCGATTGCGCAACTGCAGTTCGGCATGGCGCAGCAGCAGCCGCTCGACGCGGTCTGCGATCTGGTCTATCTGGGTCTGAGAGGACATGCTTCGATTTTAGGTCCGGACTGTGCAAGCTGGGTAGAATGTTGCATGTTGGTGCTCGCTGCACAGTTCATGCGCGGCAGTTCAACGGGAAGCTGGGGGGAGTCGGCCGCATGGCAGATTCTTAACCAGCGCTGCCCCCGCAACGGTAAGCGGACGAGCCTTCCGGCTCCGCTTTCATCTCCCAGCCACTGGGCGCTTCGTGCGCCTGGGAAGGCGATGAAGGTTGTCTCCGCCAGCCCGGATACCGGCCAACGAAGTGGTCGCGCCTAGGCGCGGCTGTCACGCTCAGGCACCGTCGGGGAAGGCGGTGAGGGCATCCGTTTCCGTTCCATTCCATGAAGTTCAGCAGTTCCCCTGCACGCCTGGCCGTGCTCAACCTGGCGCTGGCCGCGGCATTTCCCGTCTTTGCGCAATCCCAGCTCGCTCCAGTCGTCGTGACCGCGGCGCGCGTCGCCCAGCCGCTGACCGATGTCGTCGCCGATGTCAGCCTGATCGACCGCGAGCAGATCGAGCGCAGCGGCGCGACCGGCCTGGCCGATCTGCTCGCGCGCCTGCCGGGGGTCGAGTTCTCGCGCAACGGCGGCAGCGCCAGCACGACCAGCGTCTTCCTGCGCGGCGCCGATACCCGCTTCACCGCGGTCTACCTCGACGGCGTGCGCATCGACTCCCAGTCCACCGGCGGCGCGCCCTGGGAGGTGATCCCGCTGGCGCAGATCGACCGCATCGAGGTGCTGCGCGGTCCGGCCGGCGCTATCTATGGCTCGGATGCGATCGCGGGCGTGGTGCAGATCTTCACCCGCAAGGGCGAGGGCCCTTTCACCCCCTATCTCGGCCTGGGCCTGGGCAGCGATCGCACCGCCAAGCTCGACGCCGGCTTCAGTGGCGCACAACAGGGCCTCGACTACTCCTTCGGCCTGACGCGCGAGACCAGCGCGGGCTTCAATGCCAAGGCCGGCAGCAACCCGGACCGCGACGGCTACCTGAACCGCTCGGCCAATGCGCGCCTGGGCCTGCAGCTGTCGCCCGAGCAGCGCGTCGAGGCCAATATGCTCGACAGCTGGTCCGACTCGCGCTACGACGCCAGCAAGACCACCGACGATCACAACCTGCATCACCTGCAGAGCATCGGCCTGAACTGGCAGTCGCAGTGGAGCCAGGCCTATTCGACCCGGGTCGGCTTCAGCGAGGGCAAGGACCGCTACGAGACCCAGCCTTCGCCCTATCTGACCGATACCCAGGTGCGTAGCTACCTGTGGCAGAACGAATACCGCATCGGCGGCCAGTTGCTGACGGCCGCGCTCGAGCGGCGCGAAGACCGGCTCAACAACGGCAGCACCACGCCGGTGCTGACCGACCGTTCGCAGGATGCGCTGGCGCTGGGCTACGGCCTGCGGCACCAGGCGCACACGCTGCAGCTCAATCTGCGCCATGACGAGGACAGCGAGTTCGGCGGCCAGGACACCGGCAGCGCGTCCTATGCCTATGCCTTCGCGCCGAACTGGCGTGCCAGCGTCTCGGCGGGCAATGCCTTCCGCGCGCCGACCCTGTTCCAGCGCTTCAGCATCTATGGCGACCCGAGCCTGCGTCCCGAGACGGCGCGCAACGTCGAGTTCGGCCTGAACTATGCGCTGCAATCGACCCGCTTCGGCGTCGTGCTCTACCGCAACCAGATCGATGACCTGATCAACTATGTCAGCGGACCGGGCAGCTGTGTCAACGGCAGCGGCAAGTACCCGGGCTGCTACGGCAATACCAAGCGGGCCCGGCTCGAGGGCCTGACGCTGTCGGGCGCCCAGTCGGTCGCCGGCTTCAACCTGAGCGCCTCGTTCGACTGGCAGAATCCGCGCGACCTCGACAGCGGCAAGCTGCTCGCGCGTCGCGCGCGCCAGCAGCTCAAGCTGGCGGCCGATACCCGCCTGGAGCGCTGGCAGCTGGGCGCCGAACTGCAGCTGTCGGGCAAGCGCTACGACGACAAGGACAACAAGATTGCCCTGGGCGGCTACGGCCGGCTCAACCTGCATGCCAGCACCGAGCTCGCGCGCGACTTCACGCTGCAGGCCCGCATCGACAACCTGACCGACAAGGACTATCAGCTGGCCAACGGCTACTACACGCCGGGGCGCCAGCTCTATCTCGGCCTGAAATGGTCGCCGCAGTGACGCTGAAAGCCTGTTGTAAATGACTGCCAGCGCCTCGGCCGCCGTCCGCTGTCCCGCCATCCTGGTCGCCGCCCCGGCCTCCGGCCAGGGCAAGACCACCATCACCTCGGCGTTGGCGCGCCTGCACGCGCGCCAGGGACGGCGGGTGCGGGTCTTCAAGTGCGGTCCGGACTTCCTCGACCCGTTCTGGCACCAGCTCGCCAGCGGCCATCCCGTTTACCAGATCGACCTCTGGCTGACCGGCGAGGCCGATGTGCGGGCCCGGCTCCACGCGGCGGCGCAGGAGTCCGACCTGATCATCGTCGAGGGCGTGATGGGGCTGTTCGATGGCCAGCCCAGCGCGGCCGACCTGGCGCAGCACCTGGGCTTGCCGGTGCTGGCGGTGATCGACGCCTCGGCCATGGCCGGCACCTTCGGCGCGCTGGCCTTCGGGCTGCAGCATTACCGGCCCGGCCTGCCCTGGGCCGGCGCGCTGGCCAACCGGGTCGCGAGCGAGGGCCATGCCCGGATGCTGGAGCAGGGCGTGGCGCCCGAGCACTGGCTGGGCGCGCTGCTGCGCAACCCGGCGCTGGTCCTGCCCGAGCGCCACCTGGGTCTGACGGTGGCGACCGAGCTCGAGGATGGGTTACAACGGCTCGATGCCGCGGCCGATGCCCTGGCGGCCACGCCGCTGGGCCGGATGGATGCGGCCGCGCTGCAGCGCTGGACGGTCGATTTCATGCCTCCGCCGGCGCGCGAGTCGGTGCCGCCTTTGCTGGCGGGACAGCGGATCGCGGTCGCGCGCGATGCGGCGTTCTGCTTCATCTACCAGGCCAATCTCGACACCCTGCGTGCGCTCGGCGCCGAGCTGGTCTTTTTCTCGCCGTTGCTTGACAGCGCACTGCCGCCCTGCGACGCGCTCTGGCTGCCGGGCGGCTACCCCGAGCTGCATGCCGAGCGCCTGGGCGCCAACTCAGGTCTGCGCGACAGCCTGCGTGCCCATGTCGCGGCGGACAAGCCGGTCTGGGCCGAATGCGGCGGCATGATGGCCTTGTTCGATGCCATCGTCGACCAGCAGGACATCGAGCACCCGATGTGGGGCCTGCTGCCGGGACGCGTCACGATGCAGCAGCGCCTGGCGGCGCTCGGGCCGCAGCAGCTCGAGCTGCCGGCCGGTACCTTGCGCGGCCACACCTTCCACTATTCGACCGCGGCCTCCGAGGTTGCGGTGGTCGCGCGCACCGCGCGTCCCGCCACCGCGCCCGCGCCCGACAAGGGCGAGTCGGTCTATTGCCTGGGGTCGATCCAGGCCAGCTATTTCCATCCCTGGTTTCCGTCCAGCCCCGAGGCGGCGGCGAGCCTGTTCCTGGCGCAGGGGGCATCGTGCTGAAGCTCGCGCGCAGTGAACTGATCCTGGGTGGGCAGAAGAGCGGCAAGTCGCGCCGGGCCGAGCTGCTGGCGCGCGCCTGGCTGCAGGCTGCGCCCGGGCATCGCGCGACGCTGATCGCGACCGCCCAGCCCTGGGACGAGGAGATGCGCGCGCGCATCGAGCGTCACCAGCTTGATCGCGCCCGGCGGGTGCCGGGACTTGCCACGCTCGAGGAGGCGCTGCGCCTGCCCGAATGCCTGGCCGAGCACAGCCGCCCCGAGCATCTGCTGGTGGTCGATTGCCTGACCCTGTGGCTGACCCATCTGATGATGCCCGCCGAGGGCAGCGGCCTGCCGGCCGAGGCCGTCGAAAGTTCAATTATGAAACTTACGCAATCGATAGCTGCCGCGCCTGGCCCGCTGGTGCTGGTCGGCAACGAGATCGGCCTGGGCGTGATCCCGCTCGGGCGCGAGGTGAGGGCCTTCGTCGACATGCTGGGCCGGCTCAACCAGGCGGTGGCCGCTGTCTGCTCGCGCGCCACGCTGATGGCTGCCGGCCTGCCGCTGACCCTGAAGGACGAAGCATGAAGCGTTGGCTGACCCTGCTGCTGGCGGGTTGTTCCCTGTGGGCCTCGGCATCGGCCTGGTCCCTGACCCTGCCCGACGACCGGGGCCGTCCGGTCACGCTGGCCAGGACGCCGCAGCGCATCGTGAGCCTGCTGCCTTCGCTGACCGAGATGGTCTGCCAGCTCGACCAATGCCAGCGCCTGGTCGGCGTCGACCGCTATTCGAATTGGCCCGAGAGCGTCAAGCAGCTGCCGCGCGTCGGCGGCGGGCTCGACCCGAACATCGAGGCCATCGTCGCCCTGCGGCCCGACCTGGTGCTGGCCGCGACTTCCTCGCGCGCGGCCGAGCGGCTGGTCGCCCTGGGCATTCCGGTGCTGGCGCTCGAGCCCAAGACCCATGCCGACGTGCAGCGCGTGCTCGGCAAGATTGGCCAGGTGCTGGGCGTGACAGACGCGCAGAAGATCTGGCGCCAGATCGATGCCGGCGTCTCGGCCGCCGCGCAATCGTTGCCCGCCAGCGTGCGCCAGGTCCGGGTCTATTTCGAGGTCAACCGCGGCCCCTATGGCGCTGGCGAGTCCAGCTTCATCGGCGAGACCCTGGCGCGCCTGGGGGCGAAGAACATCCTGCCGGCCAGCCTCGGGCCTTTCCCCAAGCTCAACCCCGAGTACATCGTGCGCGCCAATCCGGACCTGATCATGATCGGCGAGCGCAATGCCGAGGGCCTGCTGCAACGCCCGGGCTGGCAGGGCATCCGGGCCGTGCGCGAGGGCCGGGTCTGCATCTTCCCGGTTGCCGAGTCCGATCTGCTGGTGCGACCCGGGCCGCGCATGGCCGAAGGCGCGCGCCTGATGGCGCGCTGCCTGGCCGAGAAGGCGCCCGGCGCTGCCAAGCCTGATCCGTCACCGGCCAAGGTATCGGCCAGGACGGCCGGGGGCAAGGCGTGAGGTTGCGCCAGGCGGCGTTGCTGGGCTGGTGCCTGTTGCTGCTCGGGCTGCTGCTGGCCGCGCTGGGCACCTGCATCGGCAGCGCCGGCTTCGAGAACCTGCTGCGCCCGCTGCTCGACGACCATGCCGATCCGGCCGAGCGCGCGATGGCGCTGCAGATCGTCTGGGAAATCCGGCTGCCGCGCACCCTGGGCGCCTGGGCCGCCGGCAGCCTGCTGGGTCTGGCGGGCGCGCTCGCCCAGGGCCTGTTCCGCAACCCGCTGGCCGACCCCTACCTGCTCGGCAGCGCCTCGGGCGCCTCGCTCGGGGTGGCGATCGCGCTGGCCGCCGTCGGCGGCGGCGCCGGCATGGTCGGCGGCAGCATGATGAACGGGGCCACTTTCAGCATGCTGTCGGGCAGCATCTGGGTCCGGCTGGGCCTGACCGGCGCGGCCTTTGCCGGTGCGGTGCTGGCGGTGCTGCTGACGCTGGCGCTGGCGCGCGGCGTCGGCCACACCTTGCGCCTGCTGCTGGCCGGCGTCATCGTCGGCGTGGTGTTGGGCGCCATGACCTCGCTGGTGCTGCTGTTCTCGCCCGAGTCGCTGCAGGCGATGCAAGCCTTCATGCTCGGCACGACCAGCTTCGTCGGCTGGACCGCCTGGGGCCTGATGTTCGCCTGCTGGTGCCTGTGCATGGCGCTGGCGGCGGCGCTGGCGCGCGTGCTCGACGGCCTGAGCCTGGGCGAGGCCACGGCGCACAGCCTGGGTCTGCCGCTGGCGCCGCTGCGCGCGGCGCTGGTCGCGCTGCTGGCGCTGGCCACCGGTACCGCGGTCGCGCAGACCGGCCTGATCGCCTTCGTCGGCCTGGCGGCGCCGCATCTGGTGCGCGCCATCGTCAAGGTGCCGCATCGGCTGCTGATGTGGCTGGCCAGCCTGATGGGCGGCCTGCTGCTGGCCAGCGCCGACCTGCTGGCGCGCTGGGTCATTGCGCCCCAGGAGCTGCCCGTCGGCGTGGTCACGGCCGCGCTCGGCGGCGGCTATCTGCTGTGGCTGATGCACCGCCGCACCAGCGGACTCAATGCCGGAGGCCTGCTGTGAGCGCGCCGGCCTACCTGATCCGCGGCCTGGGCGCGAGCCTGGGCGGGGCCGAGGTGCTGCACCAGATCGACCTCGAGCTGCGCGCCGGTTGCTGGACCGCCGTCGTCGGTCCCAACGGCGCCGGCAAGTCGACCCTGCTGCGCGCGATCGGCGGCCTGCTGCCCTGCAGCGGCCAGGTCGAGCTGCTCGGGCGCCAGCTGCAGCACTGGCCGCGCCAGCAGCGCGCGCGCGCGCTGTCCTGGCTGGGCCAGAACCAGTCGGCCGCCGACGACCTGACGGTCCACGATGTCGCGATGCTGGGCCGGCTGCCGCACCAGTCCTGGCTGGCGCCGGCCAGCCCGGCCGACCGGGCGGCGGTCGAGCGGGCGCTGCGCCAGACCCAGGCCTGGGACTGGCGCGAGCGCCCGCTCGGCGCGCTCTCGGGCGGCGAACGCCAGCGCGTGCTGCTGGCGCGCGCGCTCGCGGTCGAGGCCCAGGTGTTGCTGATGGACGAGCCGCTGGCCAACCTCGATCCGCCGCATCAGGCCGACTGGCTGCTGCTGGTGCGCGAGCTCGTCGCGGCCGGCCGCAGCGTGGTCAGCGTGCTGCACGAGATCTCGATCGCGTTGCATGCCGACGATCTGGTGGTCATGCAGCAGGGCCGCATCGCCCACCATGGCGCCTGCGCCGATCCGGCGACGCAGCGCGCGCTGGAACAGGTTTTCGAGCACCGGATCGCCATCCACGCCCTGGCCGGGCAGTGGGTGGCGCTACCGGTCACATGAACAGAGGATTTACTATGCAGATCGAGACCCCCCCGACCACCAAGCCCTACGAGAAGGCCGAAGGCGAGCGCCGCGGCCTGGTCATCGTCAACACCGGCGACGGCAAGGGCAAGAGCACCGCGGCCTTCGGCCTGGCACTGCGCGCGCATGGCCGCGGCAAGCCGGTGCGCATCTTCCAGTTCATGAAGGTGCCGTCGGCCCGCTTTGGCGAGCACCGCATGTTCGAGCAGCTCGGCTTGCCCATCGAAGGCCTGGGCGATGGCTTTTCCTGGAAGAGCCAGGACCTTGAGCGCTCGGCCCAGCTCGCGCGCGACGGCTGGGAGAAGGCCAAGGCCGCGATCCTGTCGGGCGAGCTGTTCCTGGTCGTGCTCGACGAGATCACCTATCCGCTGATCTACGGCTGGCTGCCGCTGCAGGACGTGGTCGATACCCTGAACAGCCGGCCCAAGCAGGTCCATGTCTGCCTGACCGGCCGCCGTTGTCCGGAGGAGATCGTCGCGCTGGCCGACACCGTGACCGAGATGAAAATGGTCAAGCATGCCTTCCAGGCCGGCATTCCGGCCCAGCGCGGCATCGAGGACTGATACTCGATGAGCAAGCTCCCGTCGCCCGCTGTTGCTGTTGGCGCTGCTGCTGTCGGGGCCACCGCCGGGGCAGCCGATGCCGCCGTCGCTGATGTGACTGATAGGACTGATGCCGCTGCGGCCTGGTCCCAGCAGGCCTTTGCACCCGAGGCGCGCGCGGCCGTCTACCGCGCCATCCTCGAGCGGCGCGACATGCGTCATTTTTCGGGCGGTTCGGTCGATCCAGAAACCTTGCGCCGACTGCTGACGGCGGCGCACCACGCACCCAGCGTCGGCTTCATGCAGCCCTGGCGCTTCATCCGGGTGCAGGACCGCTCGCTGCGTGAGCAGCTGCACGCGGCGGTCGAGCGCGAGCGCCTCGAGACCGCGCGCGCGCTGGGCCAGCGTGCCGACGAGTTCATGCGGCTCAAGGTCGAGGGCCTGCTCGACGCCGCCGAGCTGCTGGCAGTCTGCCTGGCCGACGGGCGCGAGCGCCATGTCTTCGGCCGCCGCACCCTGCCGCAGATGGACCTGGCCTCGGCCAGCTGCGCGATCCAGAACCTGTGGCTGGCCGCGCGCGCCGAGGGGCTGGGCATGGGCTGGGTCTCGCTGTTCGACCCGGCCGAAGTGGCTGCGCTGCTGGGCCTGCCACCCGGTGCCGAGCCGATCGCCTTGCTCTGCCTCGGTCCGGTGCACGAGTTCTACGAGCAGCCCATGCTGCAGCAGCAAGGCTGGGCCAGGCGCCAGCCCCTGGGCGAGCTGGTGTTCGACCAGCGCTGGGGCCAGGCCAGCGCACTGTTCGATCCTGTCGATCCGCTGGCTTCGTCAACACCGGCTGACCTGGCCGTGTCGCCAGCGGCTGGCTCGAGCGGGCAGGGCCAGCCCGCATGATGCTGGGCCAACTCGATTGGATGATCCTGGCACCGGCCCTGCTGCTGGCGCTGGTGGTCGACCGCTGGCTCGGCGAGCCGCCGGTCCGCTGGCATCCGGTGGTCTGGATCGGCAACTACCTGGGCTGGGCCGGGCAGCGCATCGCGCCGCTGGCAAGCGTCAGCCTGGCAGTTCAAGCCGCCAAGCCGTCTGCCAGCCAGGCTGAGCGCCAGAGCCCTGACCAGGGCGCGGTTCATGCCATCCATCCCCTTGCAACCGCTGATCTGGCCGCCTTCGTTCGCGGCGCGCTGGCCTGGTGTGCGGGTGGTGCAGTCGTATTCACAGTGGCCGCTGCCATGCAATCCCTGCTGTTGCAGCTGCCGCTCTGGGCGGCGGCGATCTGCCTCGGGCTGTTGCTCAAGCCGCTGCTGGCCTGGGCCATGCTCAAGAGCGAGGTGCAGGCGGTCGAGGCGGCGCTGTCGGTCTCGCTGGCGCAGGGCCGCGAGCGCCTGAGCTGGCTCTGCAGCCGCGACACCTCCGCCTTGAGCGAGTCGCAGGTGCGCGAGACCGCGCTCGAGTCGCTGGCCGAGAACCTGAGCGATTCGGTCATCGCGCCGCTGTTCTGGTTTGCCGTCGCGGGGCTGCCGGGTGCGGCGCTCTACCGCTTCGCCAACACGGCTGATGCGATGTGGGGCTACCGCGGCGAGCGCGGCGGGAGGCACTGGGAATGGGCCGGCAAATGGGCGGCGCATGCCGACGACCTGCTGTCCTGGCTGCCGGCGCGCCTGAGCGCGCTGCTGCTGGCGCTGGCTGCGGGTGGCCTGTCGCCGACCAGGCTCAGGCGCGAGGCGGCCCGCACGCCTTCGCCCAATGGCGGCTGGCCGATGGGGGCACTGGCGCTGTCGCTCGGCATCCGGCTCGGCAAGCCGGGGGTCTACACGCTCAATGCGCAGGGGCGGGCGCCCGGGCCGCGGGACACCGGGCAGGCCTGTGCGCTGGCAGGGCGGGCGCTCGGCCTGCTGGTGCTGATTTCTTTGTTCGTGTTACTTACGCAATTCTGGATGCAGTTGTGGACGGGACTGCCGGATGCGTGGCCAGCCAGCGGAGGCGGGCATGGCTGACTCCACCCGGCTGCACGGTGGCCCGGACGCCTTGGGCATGCCGCGCTTCGATTTTTCGACCAACAGCAACGCCTGCGGCCCCTGTCCGACCGCGCTGGCGGCGGTCCAGGCGGCCGACCCGAGCTGCTATCCCGATCCGACCTACCAGGCGCTGCGCGAGGCCCTGGCCGGCTTTCACCAGGTGGATCCCGAGCGATTGCTGCTGGCCGGCAGCGCGAGCGAATTCATCTTCCGCATCAGCGCGCTGGCCGCCCAGTCCGCAGCCGCGCCGTCCCAGGATCGGCTGCGGCAATGCCAGCGGCCAGCCACCGTCCTGCTGCCGCCTTTCCACTATGTCGACTATGCCCAGGCCGCCCGCGCCTGGGGCTTGCAGGCTGTCAGAAACCCCTCCGAGGCGGACCTGCTCTGGGCCTGCGACCCCTCGAGTCCGCTCGGCCAGTCCCATCAGGGCCTGGCGCAGCAGGTCCAGGGCTTGCGCCCCGAACAGATGTTGGTGCTCGATGGCGCCTATCGGCCGCTGCGCCTGTCAGGCCGGCTGGCACTGGACGCCGAGCAACTGGACCGGGTCTGGCAGCTCTGGACGCCGAACAAGGCGCTGGGCCTGACCGGGGTGCGCGCAGCCTATGTGATCGCGCCGCGTGCCGCAGGCGCGCAGGCCTTGGCCCTGCAGGCGCTGGCATCTTCCTGGCCGGTCGGCGCCCATGGCGTGGCCATGCTGCAGGCCTGGACCCAGCCTGCGGTGCAGGATTGGCTGGCCGCCAGCCTCGATACCTTGCGCGCCTGGAAAGGCCGGCAGCTCGAGCTCTGTCATACACTGGGCTGGCAGACCCGGCCCAGCGATGCCAATTACTTCGTCGCCCGTCCCGATGGCTTCGACAATTCAGACCTCGGGGTCGAGCTGGCCCAACTGCGCGCATCCGGCATCAAGCTGCGCGACGCAACCTCATTCGGCCTGCCCGGCTGCGTGCGCCTTGGCGTGCTTGCGCCCGCGGCGCAGGACGCGCTGGCGCAGGCCTGGACCCACATCCGCCATCAGACATGAATCCTCAAGCCAATCCAGGACCCCAGCGGGCCAAATGCGTGATGGTGCTCGGCACCTCGAGCGGCGCCGGCAAGAGCTGGCTCGCCACCGCGCTGTGCCGCCACTATGCGCGCCAGGGCCTCAAGGTGGCGCCGTTCAAGGCGCAGAACATGAGCAACAACGCGCGCGTCGTGGCCTCGCCGGCCGGTGCGGGCGAGATCGGCTCGGCGCAGTATTTCCAGGCCCTGGCCGCGCGCGCCGAGCCCGAGGTGCGCATGAACCCGCTGCTGCTCAAGCCCGAAGCCGACACCCGCAGCCAGGTCGTGCTGCTGGGCCAGGTCGATGCCGAACTGAGCGCCATGCCGTGGCGCGGCCGCTCGGAAAAGGTCTGGCCCCGGATCGAGCAGGCGCTCGACGAGCTGCGCGCCGATCACGACGTGGTCGTGATCGAGGGCGCTGGCTCGCCGGCCGAGATCAACCTGATGGCCAGCGACATCGTCAACCTGCGCGTGGCGCGCGCGGCCGATGCTTCCTGCCTGCTGGTGACCGACATCGACCGCGGCGGCGCCTTCGCCCATCTCTACGGCACCTGGGCGCTGTTGCCCGAGGCCGACCGCGCGCGCATCAAGGGCTTCGTGCTCAACAAGTTCCGCGGCGACGCCTCGCTGCTGGCGCCCGCGCCCGAGCAGCTCGAGCAGCTGACCGGCGTGCCGACCGTGGCCACCTTGCCGATGTGGTGGCAGCATGGCCTGCCCGAGGAGGACGGCGTGTTCGACGACCGCAGCCGCAGTTCCGGTGCGGTCTCGCGCAGCGTTGCCGTCGTGGCCTATCCGCGCCTGAGCAACCTCGACGAGTTCCAGCCGCTGAAGAACATCCCCGGCCTGCGCCTGGTCTGGGCGCGCAGCCCGGCCGATCTGGCTGGTGCCGACTGGATCGTGCTGCCGGGCTCCAAGCACACCAGCTCGGACCTGGCCTGGCTGCGGGCCCAGGGCCTGGACCGCGCGATTGCCGACCACGCGGAGCAGGGCGGTGCGGTGCTGGGCATCTGCGGCGGCCTGCAGATGCTGGGCGAGGCGCTGATCGATACCCATGGCGTCGACGGCAATGCACCCGGTCTCGGCCTGCTGCCGCTGGTGACCCAGTTCGATCCCGACAAGACCGTCCGGCGCACCCAGGCCTGCTTTGGCGAGCTGGCGGGCGCCTGGTCGGCCCTGTCGGGCGTGGCGGTGCAGGGCTACGAGATCCACCACGGCCAGACCGCGCAGCATCCGGCCATGGCCGCCGCAGGCGACCTGGCGCGCGAGGTGTTGCCCGGCCTGGCCTGGCAGAACCCGCGCGGCAACGTGCTGGGCTGCTATCTGCACGGCCTGTTCGAGGACCCGGCCGTGCTGCAGGCGCTGTTTGGTGCCGCGGCGCCGACGCTCGATGCCGTGTTCGACGGCCTGGCGGATTATCTCGAGCGCCATGTCGCTCCTGGCGTGCTCGACGCGCTGATCGCCTGAAGCCGGCGCTTCAGTAGCCGGCCAGAAAAATCGGTCTCTGACCCCAATAGGAAACACCATGACTTTCACCCTGCCACGGATCGACAGCCTGCACGACGAGGCGCTGGCCCAGTCGTTGCAGCACAAGATCGACCACAAGACCAAGCCGCTGGGCTCGCTCGGCGCGATCGAGGCGCTGGCGCTGCGCATCGGACTGATCCTGGGCAGCGAGTCGCCCGCACTCAGCGCGCCGCAGATGGTGGTGTTCGCGGGCGACCACGGCCTGACCCGGCGCGGCGTCTCGGCCTATCCGAGCGACGTGACCTGGCAGATGGTCGAGAACTTCCTGGCCGGTGGCGCCGCCGTCACCGTGCTGGCGCGCCAGCATGGCATCGGCATGACGGTGGTCGATTGCGGCGTCGCGCACGACTTCGCGCCGCGCCCGGGCCTGCAGATCCGCAAGGTGGCCCATGGTACCGCCGACTGCTCGAGCGAGCCAGCCATGACATCCGCCCAATGCGAGCAGGCGCTCAACCATGGCATCGAGCTGGTCAAGGGTCTGCCAGGCAACGCCCTGCTGCTGGGCGAGATGGGCATCGGCAATACCTCGCCGGCCTCGCTGATCCTGGCCCGCCTGGGGCGACTCGACATTGCCGACTGCACCGGCGCCGGCACCGGCCTGGACCAGCCCGGCATCGCGCGCAAGACCGATGTGCTGCGCGAGGTGCTGCTGCGCCACGCGGACGTGACCGAGCCGCTGGAAGTGCTGGCCGCGATGGGCGGCTTCGAGATCGCGACCATGGTCGGTGCCGTGCTGCAGGCTGCCGCCGAGCGGCGCGTGATCCTGGTCGATGGCTTCATCACCTGCGCGGCGGTGCTGGTCGCCTCGCGCCTGGCGCCGGCGGTGCTGCAGCGCTGCGTATTCGCGCACCGCTCCGGCGAGCGCGGCCACAGCCTGATGCTGGCCCAGCTCGACGCCCGGCCGCTGCTCGACCTCGGCCTGCGCCTGGGCGAGGGCTCGGGCGCCGCGCTGGCCTGGCCGCTGCTGGCCTCGGCCTGCGCCCTCCTGCGCGAGATGGCCAGCTTCGAGTCGGCCGGGGTCTCGACCCGGGACGGCGCGGCCTGACGGGGCCAGGGATGATGCAGCGCCTATTGCTGTCCGTGCGCCACTGGCTGCTGGCGCTGCAGTTCTTCACCCGGATTCCGGTCACGGGCCGGCTGGCGGCCTGGGTCGGCTACAGCCCGGCCATGTTGCGCGCGAGCGCCGCCCACATGCCGGCCATCGGCGCGCTGATCGGCGCGTTGGCGGCGGCGCTGTTCGGCCTGCTGCTGTCGGCCTTGCCATTGGTGCCGGCCGCGCCCTGGGTCGCTGCCCTGGCCAGCACGGCCTGGAGCTGCTGGCTGACCGGCGCCTTCCACGAGGACGGCCTGGCCGACCTGGCCGACGGCCTGGGCGGCAGCTACGACCGCGAGCGCGCGCTCGAGATCATGAAGGACTCGCGCATCGGCTCCTTCGGTTCGGTGGCGCTGGTGCTGGCCTTCGGCCTGAAGGCCGCGCTGCTCGCGACGCTGGCCCAGGTCGATGGCGCGCTGGCTGTCGCCGCGCTGTTCGGCGCCCATGTCAGCTCGCGGCTGGCGCCGCTGTTCGTGATCGCGACCCTGCCCCATGTCGGCGACACGCCGCGCTCCAAGTCCAAGCCGCTGGCCGATGCGATCAGCGCTGGCGCCTTGCTCACCGGAACCCTCTGGTGGGGTGGGGCGATGGCGCTGCTGCTCGGCTGGCGCACCGATCCGGTCTGGGGCGCGGCCCTGCTGGCAACCGCGCTGTCAGCGCTCTGGATGCGGCGCCTGCTCAGGCGCCGGCTGCAGGGCTTCACCGGCGATGGCCTGGGTGCCACCCAGCAGGTCGGCGAGATCGCCTTCTACCTCGGCCTGGCGATTGCGGCGGGCACGGGAGTGGCTGCATGAGCGGCATCGGTGACATGAGCCGCACGGACGGCACGCGCCGCCTCTGGCTGGTGCGCCACGCCCGCCCGCTGGTCGAGCCCGGCCTTTGCTACGGCGCCAGCGACCTGCCGGCCGATGCGGCCGATACCGAGCGCGCCGCCCGCGAGCTGGCCGCCGTGCTGCCGCTAGGCGCTGCTCTGGTGATGTCCGGGCTGCAGCGCGCCCAGCAGCTCGCGCTTGCCCTGCACGCGCTGCGTCCCGAGCTCGCGCCGCCGGTCGCTGACCCGCGCCTCAACGAGATGGATTTCGGCCGCTTCGAGCTCGAGCGCTGGGACGCCATAGACCGGGCCGAGTTCGATGCCTGGACCGACGACTTCCATTCGCACCGCTTCGGCGGGCGCGAGAGCGTGGGCGAACTGCTCGCGCGGGTCGGACAGGCGCTGCGCGACCACCTGGCGGCTCATTCGAGCGCCGCCACGCCAGGCCCCGGCAGCCAGGACCTGGTCTGCTTCACCCATGCCGGCGTGATCCGCGCCGCCAGCCTGCTGCATGCCCGCCCCGATGCCCAGCCCCTGCTGGCCACCGACTGGCCGGCCGCTGCGCCCGCCTTTGGCGGCTGGCATTGCCTGGACTGGCCGCTCCTGTCCTGACGGGGGCAGGGTAATTCCCGTCTAGGGTAAACCCGCGCGTCGGATCGATCTGGACGCTTTCGTAAGGAGACCGTCAGACCCGGCTTGAGAATGGGATGCATGTGAATTTCTCACATTAATGCCTGGCCCCATCCACACCATGAGAGGAGACATCCATGAGTGATCCGGTAGTCGACAAGATCCTGAAGAATCCCAAGTATCAGGAACTCCAAAGCAAGCGCAACAGCTTCGGCGTGTTGCTGTCCATCCTGATGCTGATCGTGTACTACGGTTACATCGCGCTGATCGCGTTCAACAAGCCCTTCCTGGCCCAGCCCCTGGGCGCTGGCGTGACCACGATCGGCATTCCGATCGGCATGGCCGTGATCGTGTTCACGATCGTGATCACCGGCATCTACGTGCGTCGCGCCAACGGCGAGTTCGACGAGCTGACCAAGCAAATCCTCAAGGACGCTGCAAAATGAAGAAGAATCTCAGCGCATTCCTCGGCACGCTGCTGGCCCTCGCGGTCGCCGGCGCTGCCCACGCCGCCGGTGGCGATGTCGGCGAGGCCGCCAAGCAGGCGACCAACTGGACCGCCATCGTCATGTTCGGCATCTTCGTGTGTGGCACGCTCTACATCACGAAATGGGCTGCCGCCAAGACCAAGTCGGCGGCTGACTTCTACACCGGCGGTGGCGGCATCACCGGCTTCCAGAACGGCCTGGCGATCGCGGGCGACTACATGTCGGCCGCTTCCTTCCTCGGTATCTCGGCGGCCGTGATGGCCAACGGCTACGACGGCCTGATCTACTCGATCGGCTTCCTGGTCGGCTGGCCCGTCATCACCTTCCTGATGGCCGAGCGCCTGCGCAACCTGGGCAAGTTCACCTTTGCCGACGTGGCCGGCTACCGCTTCAAGCAGACCCCGATCCGCGCCTTCGCGGCCTCGGGCACCCTGGTCGTGGTCGCCTTCTACCTGATCGCCCAGATGGTGGGTGCCGGCCAGCTGATCAAGCTGCTGTTCGGCCTCGAATACTGGATGGCGGTGGTGATCGTTGGCGCGCTGATGATGATCTACGTGCTGTTCGGCGGCATGACTGCGACCACCTGGGTGCAGATCATCAAGGCCGTGCTGCTGCTGTCGGGCGTGACCTTCATGGCCATCATGGTGATGGCGCAGTACGGCTTCTCGCCCGAGGCGCTGTTCGCCAAGGGCGTCGAGGTCAAGACCGCGATCGCTGCCAACGCCGGCAAGACGCCGGAAGAGGCTGCTGCTGCCGGCCTGTCCATCATGGGCCCGGGCGGCTTCATCAAGGACCCGATCTCCGCCATCAGCTTCGGCATGGCGCTGATGTTCGGTACCGCCGGCCTGCCGCACATCCTGATGCGCTTCTTCACCGTGCCGGACGCCAAGGAAGCCCGCAAGTCGGTGTTCTGGGCCACCACCTGGATCGGCTACTTCTACGTGCTGATCTTCATCATCGGCTTCGGCGCCATCACCCTGGTGCTGACCAACCCCGAGATGGCTGACGTCGCCAAGGGCATCATCCTGGGTGGTGCCGGTACCGCCAACATGGCCGCCGTGCTGGTCGCCAAGACCGTCGGTGGCAACGTGTTCTACGGCTTCATCTCTGCCGTGGCCTTCGCGACCATCCTGGCCGTGGTGGCTGGCCTGACCCTGTCGGGTGCCTCTGCCGTCTCGCACGACCTCTACGCCACCGTGTTCAAGAAGGGCAAGGCCGACAGCGCTTCCGAGCTGAAGGTCTCGCGCATCACCACCCTGGCACTCGGCGTGCTGGCCGTGACCCTGGGCATTGCCTTCGAGAAGCAGAACATTGCCTTCATGGTCTCGCTGGCCTTCGCGATCGCCGCCTCGGCCAACTTCCCGGTGCTCTTCATGAGCGTGCTGTGGAAGGACTGCACTACCAAGGGCGCCGTGATCGGCGGCTTCCTGGGCCTGATCTCCTCGGTTGCGCTGACCGTCGTGTCGCCCTCGGTCTGGGAAGCCACGCTGGGCAACCCCAAGGGTTCGGCCTGGTTCCCGTACAGCTCGCCGGCCCTGTTCTCGATGACCATCGGCTTCGTCGGTATCTGGCTGTTCTCGATCCTCGACCGCAGCCAGGACGCCGCCAACGAGCGCGCCGCCTACGCGGTGCAGAAGGTCCGCTCCGAGACCGGCCTGGGTGCCTCGGGCGCATCGGGTCACTGATCCCTACCGGGCGGGGCCACCCGCTCGTGCCTGTCGCAAAACCGGACCCCAGGGGTCCGGTTTTTTCTTGCGCGCGCGCTGCGCGCCGAGTGGCGCTGTCATACTGGCAGGCCCCGTGCACAGCCGGTGCCGCCAGCCTTGCCTGCGGCTGCCGGCGCGACTGAACACATGCCACTCCGTCCCCACCCCGCCACCTACGACAAGCTGTCCCAGCGCCACGGCGCGGCCTATCCCTGGATCGTGCTGGCGGTCATCGGCCTCGGGACGGTGGCCGGCGTGCTGTGCACCTCGAGCTTCAACGTCGCGGTGCCGGCGATGACCCGCCATTTCGGCATCGGCCAGGACCAGGTCCAATGGGCGATGACGGGCTTCATGGCGGCGATGGCGGTCGGCATGCTGCCGACCTCCTGGCTACTCGAGCGGGTGGGCTTGCGCCGCGTCTTCCTGCTCGCGCAGCTCACGCTGATGGCGGCAAGCGTCTTCGGCTTTTTCGCGCCCAGCTTCGCGCTGGTGGTGCTCGCGCGCGTCATCCAGGGACTGGCCGCGGGCGTGCTGCAGCCGATCGCCATGCTGGCGCTGCTGCGCCTGTTCCCGCGCGAGGTCCAGGGCCGCGCCTCGGGGCTGCTGACCTTCAGCATCGCGCTGACGCCGGCCATCTCGCCGGCGCTCGGCGGCCTGCTGCTCGAGCGCTTCGGCTGGGAGGCGATCTTCCTGCTCGGCCTGCCGTTCGGCCTGCTGGCCGGCGGCGCGGCGCTCTACCTGTTGCCGCTGCCGCGCGAGCTCGCCTCGCGGCGCTTCGACTGGATCGGCCTGGGCTGGCTGTCGCTGGCGACCATCGCCCTGGTCGAGGGGGTTGCCAGCCTGCAGCACAGCGGCCTGCTGTCGCCCTGGACGCTGGGCCAGCTCGGCCTGGCGCTGGCGGCCTTGCTGCTGTTCTGCCGCCATGCGCGCAGGCTTGACGCGCCCTTGATCCAGCTCGGGCTGTTTGGCGATCGCACCTTCGCGATGGGCAGCCTGGTCTCCTTCTGCTACGGCTTCGGCCTCTATGCCTCGACCTATCTGGTCCCGGTCTTCCTGCAGAACGTGCTGTCCTACCAGGCCGCTGCAGCCGGCCTGGCGCTGCTGCCGTCGGGCTTCGCGCTGGTACTGACGCTGCCGCTGGCGGGCCGCCTGGCCGACCGCTATCCCCCGAAGCAGGTGACGCTGGCCGGATTGCTCGCCTTTGGTGCCTCCTTCGTCGCGTTCGCGCTCGAGGCGGGTCGCATCAGCTACGCCGAGATCATCGCCGCGACGGTGGTCGGGCGCATCGGGCTCGGGCTGATCCTGCCAGCGCTCAATCTCGCGGCGCTGCGCCATGTCGCGGCACGCCAGCTGGGTCAGGCGGCGGTCGTCACCAGCTACGCCCGCCAGCTCGGCGGCGTGGTCGGGATCGCGGTGGTCGCGGTCTTCGTGCAGTGGCGTGAGTCGGTCTACGGGACGGCCGCTGCCGGGTTGCAGGCCGCCTACTCGCAGGCCTTCCTGCTGCTGGCGGCGGTGTTCCTGCTGGCGGTCCTCGCCGCGGCGCGCATGCAGGTCGAGCGCGCGCCGGCGCCGCTGCGCCAGGATTGAGCCGCGCTGGCGGGCGCTTCAGCCTGTCGCCAGTTCGCGCAGCTTGATGAAGGCCAGCGCCGTCAGCACCGCACGGTCGAGCGGATCGGGCGACTCGCGCTCGGGCAGGCCGAGCGCCTGCAGCATCGAGGCATAGCGCAGGTCGATGTGGACGCCATCCTGCTGGTAGGGCGGCAGCTGGCGCAAGCGCCAGTCGTAGTAGAGCGCCGAGACCTCGACCGCCTCCTGCGGCAAGCCGATGCCGATCAGCGGCTTGACGACAGGCTCGAGCAGCGCGATGTCGAATTCCAGGTAGTAGCCCAGCAGCGGCCGGCTGCCGACGAAATGCAGCAGCGCCTCGGCCGCCTTTGTCGCCGGCAAGCCCTGGGCCAGGTCCTGTTCGCGCAGCCGGTGCCGGCGCAGGGCGTCGGCGGGCACCGGGCCGTCGGGACGCAGCAGCAGCTCGAGCCGGTCACTGCTCACGACACGGTTGCCGCAGACGCGCAGCGCGCACAGCGACAGCACCCGGTCGCTTTGCTGGTCGTAGCCGGTGGTCGCGCAGGCCAGCGAGACCCATTCGTTTTCTGGCGCAGGATCGAACAGGAAGCCGTAGCGGGCATCGCTGAGGTGGCGCAGCCGCCATTCGCGCCGCAGCGCGCCGGCCAGGCGGTAGGGAAACAGCGGGTGCTCCATCACATCGCATCCAGGTGGAAGCGCAGCCGCAGCAGCGCCTTGAAGCGCTTGACCGCGGCCAGCGTGTCTTTGAGCAGGTCGCGCTCGAGCGGGCTGAGTCTGGCCGGATCGATGCGGCCGGTGACCGCGCGCCCGCTGTCCTGCTCGGCCAGGCCGGCCTTGAGCTTGAGTCCCATGAAGAAGCTCAGGCAGTCGTTCAGTTCCGCGCCCATCTTGTGCTCCAGCGTGCCGTCGGCCACCAGTGCCGCGATGCGGGCGGCGGTGCCGGTCTCGGCCAGCCGGCGCGCCAGCGCCAGGCTGCGGATGCCATGCACCAGCGGGAAGATGCCTTCCTTCTTGAGGTCGAGCGCGGCATCGGCCTCGCCGAGCGAGAACAGCTTGTTCCACCAGCCCTGGCTCTCGCCGAAGGCCGTGATCGCCGCGGCGAAGCGGCCCAGCACCAGCTGGTTGTCCGGCGCCAGCGCCAGCACCGCCTCGCGCGCCTGCTGCAGCAATCCGGTGTCGCCGCAGACCGCGTGCGCATCCATGAAGATCGCCAGCTTCATCAGGCTGTCGGGGTCGGGCAGGATCAGCCACTCGCGCAGCTGGCGCGAGAAATCGGCCAGCGGTGCGCGCCAGTCCGGGTTGCTGACCATGATGCGGCCCGGGCATTCGGGGTAGCCAAAGTTTGCCAGCGCCTGCGAGAAGCGCTCGCAGATGGCGCCCAGGTCGGCCGGCGGCAGGTAGCCGTCGCGGAGGATCAGGCCGTTGTCCTGGTCGGTCTTGAGCAGCTGCTCGCCGCGGCCCTCGCTGCCCATCACGAACAGGCAGCTGTTGGCCACCAGCTCGGCCGGTGCGATCATCTGCCAGGCGCGCTCGAACAGCTGCGCATTGAGCTGCTGCACCAGCCGCGCGATCAGCGTCACCCGCATGCCGCTGCGCTGCATCAGCGTGATCATGCGCGTGATTTGCGCGGCGGCCTGGCTCAGGGCGTCCAGGTCCTGTGCCTGCTCGATCTGCACGCTGATCAGGTGCGAATGGTTGGACAGGAAGCTGAACAGGTCGAGCGCCTCGAGCACGCCGATGATGCGCTCGCCGTCGAGCACCACCACCCGGTGCGCGCGGTGGCTCAGCATCAGCGTCATCGCGTCGCCGATCTGGTCCGAGCGCTGCACCGTCAGCAGCGGGTAGTCGGCCAGTTCGCCGACCGGCAGCTGATCCAGCGGCCGCCCGTCCAGGATGGCTTGCGCCAGCCTGGCCACGGTGAAGATGCCGAGCCGCGGCGCAGCGCCACTTGCGTCGCGCACCAGCACATTGTTGCTCTGCTCCTGGTTCAGGATGCGCGCGACCGAGACGATGTCGGTCCCGGCATCGACCTCGCGCGCCGGCCGCAGATAGGCCTCGTCCACCCGCGCCAGCGTGAGCGCCTGCAGCTGGTGCTGGTCCTGGCGCTGCGACAGCGCGCCCAGGCGCTGGCCCAGGTCGGCAAACAGCAGCGCGCCGAAGCTGGCATTGGATGCGATCAGCTCGGTGACCGCCTGCTGCCTGAGCTCGTAGGCGATCACTTCCTCGGTCGCGACGAAGCGGTCGCTGACCTTGCCCGCCAGCAAGGCGCGGCCATCGAAGCAGTCGTCCGGCCCGAAGGTCGCGACCAGCTCCTCGCCGTCCCATTGCGCGACATGGCCCTTGATCAGCACGAACAGATGGGTCGGCGTCATGCCGGGGGCCAGCAGGGTATCGCCCTCGCGGTAGTAGCCCAGGTCCACGCTGTGGCGCACCAGGCGGCGCTCATCGGGCGTCAGGCAGTCGAACGGCGAGGCGGAAAAGTTGAAGGCGTCGGGCATGTGTCTGGTCAGCGCAGCGGGCGGTCTTGCTGTCGACATTCTGCACCCAGGCCAGCGTATCCTGGCTCTGGCCGGCACAGTAACAGCCGCTAACACAAGTC